>CAWJLJ010000037.1:0-147674 GCA_963843585.1 uncultured Acidobacteriota bacterium | reverse complement strand
GCGGTCATCCTCGACGACTTTCGGTGCCGACACCACATCGCAACGGTACGCGTGAAACAGATATCTGAGGGCCGTTCCCGGGTGACTGAGTCCGAAATTGAGTCTAAAGTCGCTGGGCGGCGTGGCTCCCTGTCTCGCCGCGCATTCCACATGGAGGAAAGAAATATGAAAATGAAGAGAGGCCTAAAGCTTCTCGCGCTCGTGGGTGTCCTATCCCTCGTCATCGCCGCTTGTGGCGGCGGGGAGGGTGGAGACACCACCACGACGGCCGGTGAGGCCGAGACGACCACCAGCGCCGCCGGTGAGGAGACCACAACCTCAGCGGCCGGCGAGACGACGACGGCACCGGCCGAAGGCCTGGGCACGATCGAGGTCGCAGCAGGCGACCCCATCAAGATCGCGTCGTTGCAGTCGATCAGCGGTGACACGGCCAGCCTCGGCACCGACCAGGTGCGGGCGATCGAGATCGCCATCACCGACAAGGCCGAGGTCCTTGGTCATCCCATCGAGCTCGCCTTCAACGAGGACGATGGCTGCAGCTCGGAAGGTGGTCAGACGGGTTCCACCCGGATCATCGCCGATCCTCAGGTGGTTGCCGTGATCGGCACCAGCTGCTCGGGCGCAGGCGTCCCGGCATCGAACGTCATCACCTCGGCGGGAAGGGTCCTGATCTCAGGGTCCAACACCTCGCCGGTGCTGACCTCGGACCTGGCAGGCACCGCGTCCCCTGAGTACCACGACGGCTACTTCCGGACGGCTCACAACGACGCCATCCAGGGAGCCGCCGCCGCCAAGTTCGTGTTCGAAGAGCTCGGGCTGACCCAGGTTGCGACCATCAACGATGGTGACCCCTACACCCAGGGTCTCACCGGCGCCTTCGAAGCCCCCTTCGAGGAGCTCGGCGGCGAGATCGTCCTCAGCACCGCGGTGACGGCCGACCAGACCGACATGCGTTCGGTGTTGACCGAAGTCGCAGCCGCAGGTGCTGAGCTGATCTTCTTCCCGATCTTCCAGCCCGCGGGCGACTTCATCGCCGAGCAGGCCCTGGAAGTCGCCGGCCTGGAAGAGACGGTCCTGATGGGCGCCGATGGTCTGCTCTCGGACACCTACGTGATCCTGCCGCAGACGGAGGAAATGTACTTCTCAGGACCGCAGACTCCGACCACTGATGCCTATGCCGAGTTCGTCACCAAGTACACCGAGGCCTATGGAGAGGCTCCGATCCAGTCGTTCCACGCTCACTCCTACGACGCGACCAACATGGTGTTCACCGCCATCGAGGAAGCGGCCACGGACGACGGCAGCGGCAACCTGACCATCGACCTGCAGGCGTTCCGGGATGCCTTGGGCAGCATGACCCACGAGGGTCTGACCGGCTCGCTGAGCTGCGATGACTTTGGCGACTGTGCCTCCCCGAACATCGACATAGTCCAGAACACCGCCGAGACCGCTGACATCGAAGGCGGTTCGCGGCAACGTTCTCATCAGCTACTCGAGGGAGGACCTGGGTCTCTGACCTGGGCTCCGCCCAATTGCCCGGCGCCGTGTACCAACACGGCGCCGGGCCTCGAACAAACGGGGAGGCCGCCCGCTAGATGACAGAAGCCGCCACTGTCGAAGCTCGCCCGGCACGGCGCGCCTCACGGATCACCTTTGTAGGTGTCTTTCTCTGGGCTGCTCGGATCGCGATCCTCGCGATAATCCTCTACGGGTCGTATCTCAGCATCTCGTCGGGAAGGCTCAGCGCCGCACAGTGGCGAGACCTCTTCGTCTTCGGGATCTCCACCGGCTCGATGTACGCCCTGATCGCGCTGGGCTACACCATGGTCTACGGCGTCCTTCGCTTCATCAACTTCGCCCATGGCGAGGTCTTCATGGTGGGGGCGATGATGGCGTTCTATGTCGCCAACGCTCTTGCCGTCACCCCGCTCTGGACGTCCAGCCCTGCCGTCTCACTCTTGATCGTCCTGGTAGCGGCCATGTTCACCTCGACCGCGATCGCGGTCATCGTCGAGCGAATCGCCTATCGGCCGCTGCGGGGCGCCCCCCGCCTCATCCCGTTGATCACCTCCATCGGCGCCTCGTTCACCATCCAGTACCTGGTTCGGGGGCTCGTAGGCCCCGCCACAACGTCGTTCCCTCGAATGGAGCCGTTGCGCGGCACCTTCGAGTTCGGTGGATTCGTCATCCTCAAGACCCAGCTGGTGGTGATCGTTGCCGCTCTGGTGATGATGGGCGGGCTCTACCTGTTCGTGGAGAAGACAAGGACCGGCAAGTCGATGCGAGCCGTGTCCGAGGATCCTGAGACCGCCGCACTGATGGGCATCAACGTGGACCGCACCATCGTCAATGTGTTCGCCATCGGCGGCGCCATGGCCGGCGTGGCCGGCGCACTCTGGGGTCTGGTCTTCCCCAGCCTCAACTTCTTCTCCGGGTTCCTCCCCGGGATCAAGGCATTCACCTCGGCCGTCCTCGGCGGCATCGGCAACATCGTCGGCGCCATGCTCGGTGGCGTCAGTCTTGGGATCTTCGAGTCGGTCGGCCCCAGCCTGGTCCTCGCCGGCTATGAGATCCCTGCCTTCAGCCAGCTCAAGGACGTGGTGGCCTACGCCGCCCTGGTCCTGGTCCTCATCTTCCGACCCACCGGCATCCTCGGCGAGCGTCTCGCCGAGGAGAGGACCTAGTCGATGTCCCAGGTCATGGACCCACCTGCACCGGTCGAAGTCGAGCTTCGGCCGGCGCCTCCTCTCGACATGAGAAGGGCGGTGAAGCTGGGGTTGGCCGGAGGTGCGGCCATGGTGCTCGTCGCCGCCACCGGGATCGTGGCCACCTTCCAGCCCCGGCTGGTGATCGACCCGATCGTGCCGCTGGGGATCCTGTTCCTCTATCTGCTCGCCTTTGGCTTCGGTTGGATGGCAGGCCAGCCACCGGCGACACTGGAGGGCTACGAGCCGGCCACGGCAGGGGCTCCAAATGTCCTCGCCGGCGCACTGGCCGGGCTCCTGGCGGGTCTGAGTCTGGGTTTGCTCCTGATCGCGATCACCGTCTTCGACCTGCGAGGCGTGTTCATCAACATGTCTCCGGAGCTGGCCGACATCCTCGGTTTCGGGTTACCGGTGGCTGCCGCAGTGTTCGTGATCGCGCTGGCGTCGGCGTTTATGGGCGCCCTGGGCGCGGGCGTTCATCTCCTCAGCAGACGGGTCCGCCGGACTCTGATAGGGGCGCTCACCGCCGTGATCGTGTTCTCCCTGCTCACCGACCTGTTCGGCCAGCTCTTCGCCGGACTGAGTCTCGAGTCTGTCATCGACTTCCTCTACACGGGACGGGGTGGTGCCCTCACCATCATCGGGTCAGTGGTCATCTTCGGCGCGTTCATCGTCCTGTTCTGGTGGATGGAGGGCCGGGACAGCACTCTCCGGCAGCGGGTTCAGGCGATGCCCAAGGGCCAACGATCACGCTGGCAGATCGGGGCGGCCCTGATCATCCTGGTGATCCTGTATTTCGTGCCCAGGATCATGGGCCCATTCGTCAGCCAGATCCTGGTCACTGCGGGCATCTATCTGCTGATGGCCCTGGGCCTGAACATCGTGGTTGGCTACGCCGGGCTGCTCGATCTGGGCTACGTGGCCTTCTTCGCAGTTGGCGCCTACACCACTGCAATCCTCACCTCGCCGCAGTCACCCGCGTTCAATCCCGAGATCTCGGTGCTCGCCTCCCTCCCCTTCGTGATGGTGGCGGCGGCCATCGCCGGGATCCTCGTCGCCACCCCGGTGATTCGAATGCGTGGCGACTATCTGGCCATCGTCACCCTGGGCTTTGGTGAGATCGCCCGCATCCTGCTCAACTCGGAATGGCTGGCCCCCATCTTCGGCGGCGCCCAGGGGATCACCAACATCCCCGATCTCCAGATAGGCCCTCTCACCTTCAGCACACCGCAGGACTACTTCTATCCGGTCTTCCTGTTCGTGCGTGCTCGCCGCATACGTGACGTTCGCCGTGCAGAAATCACGGTGGGGGCGAGCCTGGATGGCGATGCGTGAGGACGAATCGGTGGCCGAGGCGATGGGGGTGAACATCGTCACCGCCAAGCTGTCGGCCTTCGTGGTCGGCGCCATCCTGGCCAGCTTCGGCGGCTCACTCTTTGCTGCTCAGATCGGCTCGGTCTTTCCCCATACCTTCGACATCGTGGTCTCGATCACCGTCCTCGTGATCATCATCGTTGGCGGCATGGGGAGTGTCCCCGGGGTGACTCTCGGCGCCCTGGTCCTCATCGTCCTCCCCAACCTGCTTCGCGAGTTCTCCGAATACCAGTTCCTGTTCTACGGCGTGCTCCTCATCGTGATGATGCTGAAGCGGCCGGAGGGCTTCATCCCCAGCAAACGGCGGGCGCAGGAGCTGCACACCGAGGAGCTGTCGCAGGATGCATGGCTCGAGATATACGGCGAGAAGGGCCAAGCCGAGCAAGTGCCGGAGGGGGGAACGGTCTGATGCCCCTGCTCGAGATACAAGGCCTGAACAAGGCATTCGGCGGTCTACGCGCCATCAACGGCTTGGAGTTGCACGTCGACGAGGGCGAGGTAGTCAGTGTCATCGGGCCCAATGGGGCCGGGAAGACAACCTTCTTCAACCTGGTCACGGGGATGGAGACGCCGGACGAGGGCTCGATCGTCTTCGACGGGCAGGACGTCGTGGGACTCCGTCCCAACCAGATCCTGAAGCTGGGCATGGCACGGACCTTCCAGAACGTCCGCCTCTTCCCCGCCATGACCGTCCTCGAGAACGTCATGGTCGGCCAGCACTCCCGCACCAAGGCCGGTCTGTTCGGCGCCATTTTCAAGACGCCGTCCCAGCGACGGGAAGAGGCCGAGATCGAAGAGCGAGCCAAGGAGGTGCTCTCCTTCTTCGGCACCAGGCTGGCCGGCTACCGCCACGACCAGCTCTCCATGGTCCTCTCCTACGCCAACCGCCGTCGTCTCGAGATCGCGCGGGCCATGGCCACCGGCCCGCGTCTGCTGCTCCTCGACGAGCCCACGGCAGGGATGAACCCGCGGGAAACCATCGAGTTGACCGAGCTCATCGGCCGCCTGCGAAGCGAGCGGGGCTACACCATCGTCCTCATCGAGCACGACATGCAGGTGGTGCGGAACGTGTCCGATCGGGTGGTGGTGCTCGACCATGGGGTCAAGCTGACCGAAGGCTCGTATGACGAGGTGTCCACCAACGAGAAGGTGATCGAGGCCTACCTGGGACGACCGGCGGAGCTGGGCGCATGACCACCAACGGCGCGCCACCGATCCTCTCCCTCAAAGGGGTGAACACCCACTACGGGGCGGCTCACATCCTGAAAGACGTCGACATCGACATCCACGCCGGCGAGATGGTCTGTCTGCTCGGGGGCAACGCATCGGGGAAGACCACGACTTTGAAGACGATGCTCGGTTATCTGAGGCCGTCGTCGGGGGCGGTTTACATGGACGGCGAGAACGTGAACAGCCTGGAGCACCGCACAGCGGGTGGGACACGGGCTGACCATGGTCCCCGAGAACAGACGTCTCTTCAAGCGGATGACCGTGAGGGAGAACCTCGAGATCGGCGCCTACCTCCGTCAGAGCGACGATCTCGATGCGGACTACGAGCGGGTGTTCGAGATGTTCCCCCGCGTCAAGGAGCGACTCACCCAGAAGGCGGGGACCCTGTCCGGTGGTGAGCAGCAGATGGTGGCCATGGGGCAGGGCCCTCATGGCGCAACCGAAGGTCCTGCTGATGGACGAGCCCTCGATGGGACTGGCGCCGGTGCTGGTCGCCCAGAACTTCGAGATCATCGAGCAGATCAACAAAGCCGGGGTCACCGTGTTCGTGGTCGAGCAGAACGCAAACATGGCGCTCTCGATCGCCGACCGGGGTTACGTGCTCCAGACCGGGAAGATCGTGCTCAGCGACACCTCACAGGCCTTGCTGGCCAACCCTCAGATGAGAGCGGCCTATCTAGGCGACGTCTGATCCGACGGATCGAGGATCGCCGGCTCGTCGTCGACGAGCGATGGAAGCTCCTGGGTGTCGAACAGCCGGCTCTGATTGGGCTGGCGGCGCCTTATCCCCGCGATCCGATCCGGCGGCTCGGTGTACTCGATCATGTGCTTGCTGGCCTCGCCCCAGGTCTCGCCCAGGACCCGAGTCCGCCACAGTGGCCCACGATGATCCTGATCGCGGCGGTCATCGGCACTGCCACGAGAACCCCGAGCAAGCCCGCCACCGTCCCACCGATGATCAGGGCGAGCACGATGACGAGCGGAGAGAGATTGACCCTGGTCCGCTGCACCAGGGGGGTGATGACGTGATTGTCGACCTGCTGGATGGCGATCATGATCAGCACCGCCCAGATCGCCTGGGACACGCTGCCGTTGAGCAGCGCGACCAGGACGGCCAGGGCGCCACCGACCACCGGGCCCATGAACGGGATCAAATTGAGGAATCCGGCGATGATTCCGATCAGCAGCCAGAACGGCAGGTCGATGAGCCACATGCCCAGGCTGGAAGCGGCTCCGACGATGACCGCCACCAGGAGCTGGCCCCGGACGAATGAGCTGAGGGCGGTGCCCACCTCCCCCGACACGAAGGCGAATTCCTCGCGATGACGGGGAGGCGTCATTCCCAAGGTGTTGGCCTTGAAATTCTCCAGGTCGATCAGGAGGTACAGGGCGAGTATCGGCGCCAGACCGAGCACGGCGACCGCCTCGGCAAAGCCACGTATCACCTGCCCCGCCCCCGCCCCAAATCCGAGAAGGAGGTTTTGGACCGTTTCCTGGTTGGCCGGGTCGTTCAGCCACGCCTCGATCGCCTCCTGGCTGAGCAACTCGTCGACGTCGAGCCCGATGCTGGCGCCGACATCTCGGACCCAGTTGATCCCGGCCAGGTAGAGATCGGGGAGTCTCTGACCGAACTCGGCCGCCTGCGCCCTGATGGTGGGGAAGACGAGGGCACCCACGGCGATCACCAGACCGATCATCGCCAACAGGGCGAGGACCACCGCAACGGGACGCGGCATCCTTCGCTCGAGGAGCCGCACGAATGGCTCGAGGAGGAAGACGATGCCGGCTCCAAAGGCGATGGGGAGCCATATCACCCTGATCGACCCGGCTACATAGAGGAGGACATAGCCGAGTGCAACGAACCCCACCGCCGTCCAAACGATCAAGGCGACTCGTCTCAGCCGTTCTGAGGGCACGTTTCGAGTGTAACGAGTGGTCCGACGGGTGGGCCGCTAGCCCTCGCTGACCGTCAGCGAAGACCCCTCTCCGACCGAGATGACCCAGCCGGCGCCGGCTGTAGGGCTCTCGTAACCATCGTTCGTCGGTGCCCAACCGGGCGGCACCGTCGCCTCACCCACCACCCGTGCCGGGACTCCTGGCGGAAGACTGATCTCGAAGACGCCGGAAACCGTCACCACGATGTTCTCCGCTGCCGCACCCAGCGCCGCCGAGCCTGCCCCGTCGATCTGCAGAGAGGCGAGGCGGAGGCGCGTCAGATCCGCTTCGATCTCTCCAGCCAGGGAGAGACTCCACATCGGCGCCTCGTCGAGATCGAGCTCCCACCCGGCGAACGTGTACAGGCCCGGGTCGGGCGAGGGCTCGAGGGCGACTGCGATGTTGGGCCCCTGGAGTTGCTCGTTCGCGGTCGGTGGTCCGATTTCCCCGCCACGTCGCACCGGCTCCACGGCGTAGAGGAAGCCCGATTGGCCCGACCCGACCTCGAGCTGACCGTCGATCCGGGCGGATAGGGCCCCGGTCGACACCGAGCCTGCCTGCGGGCCGTTGAGAACGGTCGCGGCGGATGGCATCGCCGCCCATCCCAGGATGTGGCCTGTGATGAACGCCCCTAGGACCAACACCGAGAGGATCGCCACCAACGCCGAGACACGCACCCGCCCCCATCGTCGGCCTCGGGAAAGAAAAGCGAGCACCACCAACACCAGCCAGACCGGCCACCAGGCGATCAGGTCGACCAACACGGAACGGCTGAGGATGCCCAGTGAGATGGCGATGAGGATCATGACCAATGCCAGCACCGGCAGGATCCACACCTTCGGCACGCCGCGGCGTGAGCCACCGGCGATATGGGTCATTCCGAATATCCGGTGCCCAGCACCAGCACCACGTCCGCACCCGTCCCCACCTCGGGATCTGGAATGGGCTCCACCGACGCCCCGGGCAGGAACGCCAGAAGGGCGTTGGCCTCCGCGGCGAATCCCTCTCTGTACCAGAGGCGCGATGAATCCTGTTGTGGTTCGAGATCGTCGGCCTGCTGGGTCTGATACCCGGCATCGGCCAACTGCTGCGTCATCCGACCTCCGGCGCCATCCAGGCCGATCGAGTTCAGGACGATGACCCGGACCTCCTGGGGAGTTCGAACAGGCACCGTTGTCGTGTTACTGGCCGGGGCGGTGGTCGTGACTGCGGGCGCAGTGGTGTTCGTCGTCGATGGACCACTGGAGCCGACGACGCTGCTGGATGTCGTCGTCGGGACTGTCGTCTCTCCGGCGACGGGATCGGGATCGCCGGCGAAGAGATAGAGAAGGAGGAAGACCGCGGCCCCGACCAGGAGGATGCCGACGACCATCATGGTGAGTTGCCTGTAGAAGGACGTACCGCTGTCGGCGGCTGCATGACGACCGCGGTTCATGACACGGCCTCCCCAGCAGCAACATCGCTCTCGATCATGGCGGTGACCCGGGCCACGGTGAGCGGATCGAACCGGGATGCCCCGGGCAGCGAGACGATCCTGATCAGATGCTCGTAGTAGGCGGCGGCGGGCAGACCGAGACGCAGCTCGATGGCCTGATCCTTGGGACCAGGCTCCAGCCACCAGCCACGCTCGAACTCGAGGATGGATCGATCCTCAGCACTAAGCATGCTGGTGAGGGTATTTCTGGGCCCGTGATTAGTTGAGGATTTGAGAGCCGGGTACCGGAATCGAACCGATGACCTGCTGTTTACAAGACAGCTGCTCTACCAACTGAGCTAACCCGGCGGAAGGTCGGATTGTAGGGAGGGGTCGGATTCTGCCCGCACCCGCATGATCTCGAAACAGGCCAGGGCCGCCGACACCGAGGCGTTGAGACTCTCGAAGCTCGCGGCCATTGGAATCGAGACCAGCAGGTCACATCGTTTCGCAGTGAGCACGCTGAGACCTGTTCCCTCGGCTCCGACTACCACCGCCACTGGCTCGGTCAACAGCTCCAACCCGAGCAACGACGTGGCAGACCCGGCCTCCAGCCCGACGATCCAGACGCCCCCATCTTTGAGACGGCTCAGCGCCTCAGGTATCGAGCCCACCACCGCCACCGGGAGGGTCTCCAGGGCGCCGGCCGCCGACTTGAACGCAGTGGCCGACAACGGGGCTGCCCGTCTCGAAGAGACGACCATGCCTGTCATGCCCGAGGCGAGGGCGCTGCGAGCGATAGCGCCGACATTGTGCGGATCCTCGATGTGGTCGAGAACGACGACGGCGGCCCCCGGGACTCCCAATTCATCGATGGGAATCGGCATGATCGGGGCACAGTCGGCGACAACGCCCTGTGGCGCCTCGCTCTCCGCCATCGGCCGCACATCACGGACCAATGCAGTCTTCTCGCTGCCTACAACACCGACGATTTCGGCGATCTCGGACCGGCCGAGCCGCTTCTCCTCCACCCAGAGCTTGCGGATTCGGCCGCGCTGAGCGGCGGCGGCAACCGAATGGATGCCCTCGACCCTATTTCCGTAACCAGCGGGTGCCATCCGGGCCATCCTCCAGTGTCACCCCGGCCTTTTCCAGGCCATCCCGGATCGCGTCGGCATCATCGAACCGGCGTTCGTCACGTGCCACGGCCCGAAGCTCGACAAGCCGGTCCACCACGTCGTGACCGTCACCCTCGAGACCGAATCGGCTGGGGAGGTCGCCCAGATCGAGGGTCTCCTCGACGGGCAAGCTGGCGTCATCGAGGCCGAGAACCCCCACGATTGTCTCGACTGCCCCGGCAATGGCTTCGACATCGCCGCCCTCGTCGAGGAGGCGGTTGCCGTCGCGTACGAGATCGAAGAGCAGCGAGACGGCCAGCGGCGTTCCGAAATCGTCCTCCATCACCTCCCGGAAGCGGGCGATCGCTTCGGGGTCCGGCTCGCCCGGCGTGGCCCTTGCGCGGAAGCGCTGGAGCCGGTCGAGAGCGTCTTCGGACTCGGCGAGGAGCTCGTCGGAGTATTCGATCGGGGACCGGTAGTGGGCCCGCAGGAGGAGAAGACGCAGCGCTCGGCCCCCATGCTTCTCGGTGATCGAGGCCAGGTCGACGAGGACGCCGGTCGACTTCGCCATCTTCTCGCCACCGAGGTTCACCATCCCGTTGTGCAGCCAATACCTGACAAAGTTGGTGCCTGTCGCCCCCTCGCTCTGGGCGATCTCGTTCTCGTGATGAGGGAAGATGAGGTCGGTGCCGCCGCCGTGGATGTCGAAGTCGTCACCCAGGTACTTGCCCGCCATCGCCGAGCACTCGATGTGCCATCCCGGGCGGCCCGGGCCCCATGGTGAGTCCCACCACGGCTCACCTGGTTTCGCCGCCTTCCAGAGGGCGAAGTCGAGCGGATCGTGCTTCGCCTCCTCCACCTCGATCCGCACGCCGGAGCGAAGCTCGTCTGGGTTGCGACCCGACAGCTTCCCGTAGCTCTCATCGGCCCTGACCGAGAAATAGACATCCCCTTCTGATGGGTAGGCCAACCCACGTTCGATGAGGGACCGGATCATGTCGATGATCTCAGGGATGTGCTCGGTGGCCTTCGGCTCGAGATCGGGAGGGAGGACTCCGAGCGCCTCGTAGCCGCCGGCAAAGCGCGCCGCCATCCGCTCCGCCAGAACCTCGACACTCTCGTCGGCCTCCGCAGCCGCTGCGATGATCTTGTCCTCGATGTCGGTGACATTGCGGACATATGTCACCTCGTGGCCGCTCCACATCAGATAGCGGCGGATCACGTCGAAGGCGATGGCCGATCGCCCGTGGCCGACGTGCGGCTCGCTCTGTACCGTCGGACCGCAGACATAGATCGCGACCTTGCCCTCGTCCCTGGGCTCGAAGGGGACGACGGCGCGGTGAAGCGTGCTGTACAGACGGAGCATCGTCGAAATCCTACGACAGGGCGCTGACCGTGACCACAGCGGCAGCGGCCAACCCTTCACCCCTGCCGATCATGCCCAACCCGTCGGTAGTGGTCGCTTTCACCGAGACGAGATCGGGAACGATCCCGAGGGCACGGGCGAGATTGGCCCGGATCTCGGCACGATGCGGGGCGATGCGGACACTCCTCGACGACGACGGTGGCGTCGACGTGCTCGATCTGCCACCCGGCGGCGACAGCCATGACGGAGGCCTGGCCGAGAAGGTCCATGGAGTCGGCGCCGGCCAGCGCCGGGTCGCCGGAGGGGAAGTGCTCCCCGATGTCGGAGAGAACACAAGCCCCGAGGACAGCATCAGTCACGGCATGGGCCAGCACGTCCCCATCGGACGTGGCGCTGACGCCGATCGTGTCCGAGACGCTGACCCCACCAACGATCAAAGGTGGCTCACCATCGAGAGGGTGTGCGTCGAATCCCCATCCGACACGGGTGCCGACAGCCGGCACTCAGCTATTCCTCGTCCGCTTCGACCTTGGGCAGGGCACGGTCCAGTCTCTTGATCGCCTCCTCCTCGTCGATCTCGAGACTGAAGGCCAGTTCGGAGCTGAGGGTGAGACGCGCCTTGGACAGCATGCGCTTCAGCGCCGGGCTGATCCCCTTGGTCTGCTGGGCAAAGGAGAGGTCACGCACGACCTCGGCCACCTGGAAGATGTCGCCCGATGTCATCTTCTCGTTCAGCACCTTGTACCACCGGCTCCAGTTGGACCCTGCCTCCTCGGGCTCGCCCTTCAGGGACTTGAGCACATCACGAGACTTGGTCTTGGAGATCACAGGGCGGATCAGATCGTCGACCTTGTCGAGGGGGACCATGACGGTCAGTTGCTCGGTGGCGATGTCGAGGACGAAGTAGTCCTGCTTCTTCCCGCCAAACTCCTGTCTGACCTTCTTCTGGATGGTGGCCGCCCCGTGTTGGGGGTGCACCACTTTGTCTCCTACCGAGTATTTCGTTGCTGTCGCAGCCATTAGCGGGAGCGGAGTGTAGGGGCGCCCTCGCTCAATCGAGCACCGGCTCCCATTCGTCCGCGCTGTCCCGGAGCCTGTCGAAGTAGGCACGCAGCTGGCCGGCCCTGGTCTCGCCCACCCCTTCCACGGTGAGCAATTCGTCGACCCGGGCCTCGAGAAGGCTCGACGCAGAGCCGAAGTGCCGGATGATGTCGTCGCGGACGGGATCAGGGAGACGGCCTACCTGGGAGAGCAGGCGATAGCCACGCGGATCGGCGGGATCATCGAGGTCGGGGAAACCCAACTCCTTGCCCACCCGGCTCGGGTCCTCCAGATCGGCCGCGGTCATCGCACTCAGGTCCTCCATGGCCTGACGGATGGCGCTGTTGCGCAGCGGCTTGATGTAGTCCCTGAGTACCGCTCTCTTGGTGAAATCGACACCAGCGAGCAGATCACTCAGCTGGAGGTAGACGATGCGCCCCTCGTCTCCCAGGGTGAGGGTGCGCGCCTCGACGACGCGGCCCAGCCGCTCCACCAGCTCGGCCCGCTGCAAAACGGTGACAGCCGATCGATATGTGGCCAATCCGGCCACTTCGACTCGGGTCAGCTTGATCTCAGCGTCGTCGAGCCGGCCGCGCAGCCGATCGAGGCTCTGGAGCTCCTGGTTGACGTGGGCGGCGACCTCGGTCGGCGATGCCAGCTCGATCTTCTGGCCTCCGTAGAAAAGCGTCGCCACCTTGCGGCCCTCGCTGACAGCGACAACCGGCTTCCCGGTCTGGACGGCCATGCGCTCCGCAGTGCGATGACGGGCGCCGGTCTCGTCGGTAGGGATCGAGCCGTCGGGGATGAAGTGCACTCCTGCCTCGAGGATGTTCGACCACGTGTCATCGAGGACGATCCCTCCGTCCATCTTGGAGAGCTCGGCCAGGCGGGCCGGGCTGAAGATGGCGCCCTTCAAGGAGAAGCCACCTGAGCTGGCCTCATCGACCTGAGCGCCGTCGCCCAGCACGACGAGGCCGCCCTTTCCCTGCTGGATGATGCGCTCGAGGGCTCGACGCATTGGAGTCCCCGGAGCCAATCGTTCGAGTGTCTCGGTTATCGACGGTCCACCCACGGGTCTCAGAGTACCCGATTCAGATGACCCCCGCAGGGGAGGGAGGCTCGGCCACCCCACGGTGGAAGTCCTCAGAGACCCGCGTCCGCCAGAGCCTGACCGAGACGCAGGGGCTTGCCTCCGATCGGAGCGACCCGGTGCTCCAGCCCCATCCGATCGAGCTCCTCGATCCGCCTCATCTCCATGGGTATCGACCGCACCTCCCCGGCCAGCCCGATCTCACCCCAGGCCGCCAGCCGGCCCAGCGGACGGTCGGAGTAGGACGACGCGACGGCGAGGGCGACGGGCAGGTCGCAACCCGGCTCGTCGATGCGCCAGCCCCCAACCACATTCACGTAGACCTCCTTGTCGTGAAGGCTCAGCGAGCTGTGGCGATCGAGGACCGCGAGCACCTGGTTCACCCTGGTCGGATCGAGTCCCCGGATAGACCGGCGTGGTTGCGCCTGCTTCGTCGGTGAGACCAGGGCCTGGATCTCCACCAGGATCGATCGTCGGCCCTCCACGGCCGGATAGATGACCGTTCCGGGGACCTCGGACTCCCATCCGTCGAGAAAGAGCTTGGACGGGTCTTCCACCTCGGTGAGGCCCTCGCTTCTCATGTCGAACATTCCCGACACATGGGTGGCCCCGAAGC
Organism: uncultured Acidobacteriota bacterium; assembly: GCA_963843585.1. Taxonomy (GTDB): domain Bacteria; phylum Actinomycetota; class Acidimicrobiia; order Spongiisociales; family ZC4RG35; genus JARDZU01. The sequence goes on along the minus strand of CAWJLJ010000037.1, from coordinate 133,785 downwards.
GATTCTTGGTGCTGCGGAGCACCCTGAACCCACGATCGGGGTCTCCCTCCAGATACAGCACGACATCGACCATGTGCTCGAGCATCTTGGGGCCGGCGAGCCCGCCCTCCTTGGTGACGTGGCCGACCAACACCACGGCCACGCCTGTGGTCTTGGCTAGTCGGACCAGTCGGGCCGCGCTCTCACGCACCTGGGCGACGCCACCGGGGGCCGCCCCGATCTCGGGCACACCCACTGTCTGGATCGAGTCGATGATCAGCAACGCGGGCCGTTCGCGCTCGGCGAGAGTCACGATGGCGTCGACGTCGTCGTCGGTGACAAGGCTTATCGCTTCGTGGCCGATCCCGAGGCGGCCGGCTCGCATGGCGACTTGATCCGCCGATTCTTCGGCGCTGGCCACCATCACCGGGTCGCCTCGACCCGCCAAGGAACCGGCCAACTGGAGGAGGAGGGTCGACTTGCCCACACCGGGCTCACCGCCAAGGAGAAGGACCGAGCCTGCCACCACCCCACCACCGAGCACGCGGTCGATCTCTCCCCAACCGGTCATTCTCCGGTCGGTCGACTGCTCCGAGGCAGCCTTGAGACCCACGGTCTCGGCCGCCCTGACCTTTCCCTTGGCTTTGGCTTCGCCGGCGACCTCGGCCAGGGGCTCGTTCGACCCGCATTGGGGGCAAAAGCCCATCCATTTGGCCGATCGGTGGCCGCAGATCTCGCATCGAAATGCCATTGTTTTCCTATCCTGGTTAACGATTGCGCCGCTGAACGACGAAAATCAAGACAGCCACCAGTGCCGCGAAAACGATCGTCGAGGTCAGGATTGAGGCGATCGTCCAGGGCTCATGACTTCTAATCGCCCACAGAAACATCCCGTGGCACAATAACTACGAAGGAGGGATGTGGCCTCTCGCAAATGTGCTCAGTGCGGCGCGGGTGTCGCGGCCGACGAACAATTCTGCCCGAACTGCGGTTCGTTCCTCGATCCGTTAGAGCCGGATGCCCCAAAGGGCCGGGAAAATGTGATCTCGGTCAGCTCCGACGGCAACTACGAGGAATTCGAGCTGAGCACCCCCCCACCGGCCGGCGACCGCTCGAGCACGGGCCGCGGCCAGGTCACATGCCCGTCATGCGGGGCCAACAACCCGGCCAACAACCGTCATTGCCAGGAGTGTGGCGCCCGGCTCAGCCAGGGCCCGCTCCCCACCGCCCCACGTCCTGCGGTTCAGGCGACAGCAGGCGTGCGCGCCGCCCTCGCCATCAGCGCTTTGCTGTTTGGTGTCGTCGTCATCGCCCTGCTCTTCAACATCTTCAGTGATGACCCCGCGGCAACGGCCACGAGCACGACCGCTCGCCTCGAACACCAGCACCACCATCGCCGAGCTCGCTCCGATCGACATCCTCGACGTCGAGTGCAACCAGGAGGGCGTGGGCTCTTTCGTCTGCGACAACCTGATCGATGGTACGGAGACCGAATACCAGTTCGACTACGAGGCCGTGCCCGAGGGCGAGGCGATCACGATCAAGCTCATCTTCGACCGTCCGACCGTTGTGCAGAGGATCGATTGGGTCAACCTCGAGGATGCAACCCGTCTCAAGCGGAACTACCGGGCCCGAGGCATACAGATCGCCGCCGACAACTCCCTACAGCCGCTCCTGCACCAACTGGAGGACCTGGCGGGAAGCCAGCCGGTTGCTTTCGCCGCCCTCGACGCCACTTCGATCGAGATCACGATCGAGAGTGACTACCCGGCAGAGGTAGTCGACGAGGAGAGGTTCACCGAGATGGCCATTCAAGAGATCAGGGTCATCGGCCGTCCCGGAAGCATCACCAACGGAACCAACGGCGCCACGCCGACAACAGTGCCGGGCTCGACCACCGTGCCCCCCACCACTGCGCCCCCGACAACGGCTGCCTCGTAGACGGCAGGGGGCCTCAGGCGGCTTCGATATCGACCCTGAGGTTCTCCAGCCCGCGGAACACCAACGAGTGGATGCGCCCTGAGGCCTCCCTCAACTCGACTCCGGCAACACGAGAAGCGAAGCTCCCGAACGCGGCTTCCAGTTCCACCCGGGCCAACGGGGCACCGACGCAATAGTGGAGCCCGGCGCCGAATGACACATGGGGATTGGGCTGACGGGCCAGATCGAGACGTCCCGGGTCGCCGAAGACTTCGGGATCGTGGTTTGCCGAGCCAAAGAGGAGCCCCACCTTGGACCCCTTCGCCAGACGCACTCCGGCCACTTCCGTGTCGACCAGGACCCAGCGCTCGAACATCTGAAGCGGGGAGTCGTAGCGGAGTAGCTCGTCCACAGCGGTGTCCACCCTGGCCTCTCCTTGGTGCAATCGCCGGTATTGACCGTCGTCCCGGGCCAACGCCAAGAGGCCGTTGCCGATCGCGTGCACGGTCGCTTCGTGACCCGCGTTGAGCGTGAGGATCGACGTCCCGACGATCTCCTCGTCGGTCAGGGTGTCCCCCGCGTCCTCCACGTCGATCATGGACGAGATCAGGTCTTCCCCCCTGTTCTTTCGCCTCATATCCACGACATCCTCGAGATAGGCGACGAAATCCCTGGTGGCGGACTCGGCGGCGTCCCCGTCGGCGTCCGAGACGTTCTGGTCGAACACCTTGACAATGGCATGGCTCCAATCCAGGACCTGCTGATGGTCCCTGGCCGGCAGCCCCATCAACTCGGCGATCATCGCCACCGGAATCGGCGTCGCAAAGTCCTCGATGACGTCGAGGGTGCCCGACTCCAGGGCTCGGTCGACGATTCTGGCGGCGGCCTCTTCCAGTCTGGGTCGGAACGCCTCAGACGATCGCCGTGTGAACGCCTTGGAGACGAGACGGCGGAGACGGGTGTGCCGGGGTGGTTCGAGGTCGATGAAGGACTCCCGGATGTATCGAGCCCACGTCGGCCACTGTGGCGGGTAGATGCGGCGGTACAGATCCTGGTCGACCTCATCGGGCTCGAGCCGGTGACGGAAGTCACGCCCGAAGCGATCCCGATCCTTGAGGATGGCCGTGACGTCGTCGTGGCGGGTGAAGAAGGTGAGCTCCCACGTCGCGTCATAGAACGCCGGTGACTCCTCACGGAGTCGGGCATATGTCGGATAGGGGTCGTCGAGGAACTCTGATGAGTACGGGTCGAACATCTGCCTCCGGGCGAGACCCTATCGGGCCTCGCCCTTGGCGTATCGGGCCCCATCGGCCGCCGGCATTCGAAGATGTTGGGAGGCCGCGGCCAGAACGAGGAGCGTGATCACATAGGGCAGAGCAGCGAGGAGCTGATTGGAGACCTCGACCACCTGCAGGTAGTAGACGAGGAACGCTGCGCCGATCACGATCTGGATGATGGCGGCGCGCAATCTCGACCGAACAGCGGAATAGATCCCAAAGGCGATCAGCCCGATCGCTACGGCCAGGATGAACGATTTCACCACCTCCGGCCCACGGAATCGAAGCGAGTCGCCGAAGCCGAAGACGAGAGACCCACCGAGGACTCCAACCGGCATCCAGTTGCCGAAGATCAAGGCGCCAAGACCTATGAAGCCCCGGCCCCCCGTCATCCCCTCCCGGTAGATCCCGGCCTGGACCAGGACAAGGAAGGCGCCGGCCAGCCCGGAAAGCATGCCAGAGATGATCACTCCGTAGTACTTCATCCGCAGCACCCGAACACCAAGAGACTCGGCCGCCCATGGGTCCTCGCCACAGGACCGAAGACGAAGGCCCCACGGCGTCTTCCACAACAGCCAGACGGTGAACGGCACCAGGGCGAGTCCCAGCAGAGTGAGCCAATTGATGCCGCCGGTGAAACCACGGAGTATCCCGGCAACGTCGGAGAGGAAGAACAGCTCCAGGTTCTCCAGCCATCCGAAGAAATCCGGGCTGTTCCAGCCAAAGAGCTGGCCACCGGCGAGGAAAGGAAGGTCGATGTTGGGCAGACCGTCGATCGGGGGCGACTGGATGACCGAACCACCGGTCTCGGGCGTGTAGACGATCGAGGAGAGGAATCGCATGGCGCCGAGTCCGAGGATGTTGATGGCGACGCCGGAGACGATGTGGTCCACATTGAAAGTCACGGTCGCAAGGGCGTGGAGGAGGCCGAAGACGGCGCCACCCAACACGCCGAGGATGACTCCCTCCCATGGGCCGAACATCCAGGCACCCCATGCCGCGAACCAGGTGCCGCTGATCATCATGCCCTCGAGTCCGATGTTGACCACCCCGGAACGCTCCGAATAGAGACCACCCAGTCCAGCGAGAAGGATTGGTATCGCCAGCCGGAGGGCGGCGCTGGCCGTGCTGCGTGAGGTCAGGTCGGATGTGCCCGTGACCAGCTCGGCGAGGGTCATGACCAGGACCGCGGCCACGGCGATCACTACGACCCGAACGCCACGATCGGCCTTCCGATAACGGTCGACCAAAGTGCTCATGCCGCCTCCGCCGAGGTGACCGGGTCGAAGTCTGTCGCCGCCGCCGCCGAGGCGATGACGCGGCGCTGGACGTACTTCGAGACGACCTCGTAGACGATGACAACGGCAAGAACGACGATGCCCTGGATGATGGTGACGATCTCCTTCGGCACATCTCTCAGATCCAGGATCAGCGCCGACCTCTGCATGAACCCGAACAGAAGGGCACCGAAAGCCATCCCGACAGCGTTGTTCCTACCCAGCAAGGCCACGGCGATGCCGTTGAACCCGTAATTGCGGGGGAAATCCTGCGGGTACTGGTGGTAGAAGCCGAGGAGTGGGGCGATCCCGACCAGGCCGGCCAAGCCTCCCGAGATGAGCATCGTCCTGATGATCATCTTCTTGGGGTCGACCCCGCTTGCGTTGGCCGCCGCCGGGTTGATCCCGCTCGCTCGGAGGTCGTATCCGAAACGGCTCTTGTTGACCAGGTAGTGGTACCCGACGCCGAGGGCAATCGCGATGATGAGAAACCCCTGGAGGTTTGCCCCCGCCCTGACCTCTATCCCGATCGCTGCCAGCAGCGGGGTGAGAGAAGGTATCCAGCCCGTCTCGGGGATCAGATCGGTCGCAATGGTCAGACCGGCGGTCTCTGCCCGGAACACGTTGAGGAACAAATAGGCGCTGAGGGCGAACGCGATGTAGTTGAGCATGATCGTGGCGATCACCTCATGGACACCGCGCTTGACCTTGAGATAGGCCGGAATCCATGCCCAGCCGGCGCCGACCAGGACCGCCACCAGGAGGATCGCGGTCACATGAAGGACCGGCGTGGTCGAGATCTGCGCCCCGACGTACGCGGCGAACAACGAGGCGAGCAGATAGGTGCCCTCGACGCCGATGTTGAACAGCCCCATCTTGAAGCCGACCGCCACAGCGAGAGCGGAAACGAACAGAGGGATGGCGTTGTTGACCGTGATGATCAGCGACTCGGCGGTGGTCCCGAAGACCCACATCTCCTTGTAGGCAGTGAGAGGATCGATGCCGACCAGCAGCAGGGCGATGGCGGCGAAGCCGAAGGCGATGATGAGAGCGATCGCCGGCGCCACCACCGAGGTCAGGAGCCTCCCGGACTTCACGATGCTTTCTTCTCTCCTGCGCCGGTCATGTAGGACCCGAGGATCTCCGGGGTGATCTCCGACGGATCCAGCTTGGCCACCAGCTTGCCCTCGAAGAGAACATGGATCGTGTCGGACAGACCGATGAGCTCGTCGAGATCGGCGGAGATGAGCAGGATTCCCATTCCGGCGGCACGGGCCGTCTTCAGCTCCTCCCAGACCTCGGCCTGCGCCCCGATGTCGATGCCACGGGTGGGCTGCGCTGCGATGAGCACCACCGGCCCGGCCATGATCTCCCGACCGACCACGAGCTTCTGCTGATTCCCCCCGGAGAGGGCGGTGGCCGGCACGTCGACGTTCGGGAGTCGCCACGTCGAAGCGCCGCACGATCTCGGCGGTGTGCTCCCGTGTCCCCTTCTTGTCGATCCAGATGCCGTTGGCATAGGGCTCCTTGTATTGATGGCCCAATGCGGCGTTCTCCCACAGGGGCGAAGGGAGGAGCGAGACCCTGGCGATGACGATCCTCGGGGATCAGGCCGATCCCGGCTGCCCTCCGCTCTCTCGTCGTCCAGATCCACCATCGACTTTCCGGCCAGGGTGATGCTCCCGGTCGACGTCGGTGCCAGACCGAGCAGGGAATCGACCAGCTGGGCCTGCCCGTTGCCCTCGACGCCGGCGATCCCCACGATCTCGCCTTTTCGCACGACGAAGGTGATGTCCTCGAGCACCGGGCGACCGGTATCGGAGAGAAGTTCGAGGTCCGACGACGTCGAGGAGCACCTCTTCCTGGACGGTCGACTCCTTGGTCTCCGGCGAAGGCAGCTCGGAACCGATCATCATCTCCGCCAATTGGCGGGCGTCGACCTCGGACGGTGTGGTGGACCCGACCGTATGCCCGTCCCGCATGACCGTTATCCGATCCGCAATGGACAGCACCTCGTCGAGCTTGTGCGAGATGAAGATGATGGTGTGGCCCTCTTCTCTGAGGTCCCTGATCGAGTCGAAGAGCTCATTCACCTCCTGCGGGACGAGCACGGCCGTGGGCTCGTCGAGGATGAGGATCTGAGCACCGCGGTAGAGCACCTTGATGATCTCCACCCGCTGACGCTCTCCGACCGACAGCTTCTCCACCTTCTGGTTCGGCTGGAGTCTGAGCCCGTAAGTCTCACCGAGGATGCGAATTCGGTCCGAGGCACCTTCGAAATCGATCATCACCCCGGACCTGGGCTCCGATCCGAGGATGACGTTCTCCAGGACGGTGAGGTTGTCGGCCAGCATGAAATGCTGGTGCACCATCCCGATTCCGGCGTCGATGGCGTCTTTGGGGGTCCGGAAGTTGGCCGGTGCGCCGTCGATGGTGATGGTGCCCTCATCGGGGCGGACCATCCCGTAGATGATCTTCATCAACGTCGACTTGCCGGCCCCGTTCTCGCCCACGATGGCGTGGACCTCACCCGAGGCCACCGTCAGCTCGACGTCCTTGTTGGCAACTACCCCCGGATACCGCTTCGTGACGCCCTCGAGCTGTATTGCGGGTGCCTGAGCCATCTCCCTGTCCAAATAGAACGCCGGGCCCAGGAATCTGGGCCCGGCGCAAGTTAGCAGGACTGCCTTCTGTCAGGCCCCTGGCTCTGTGGGAACTGTGATCTCCCCGGAGATGATCTGCTCGGCATATCCATCGAGGTCGGCAGCGATGTCGTCGACGAAGCCACCGGAGGTCGCGTAGCCGATACCGCCCTCGGCCAGCCCGAGACGGACCGAACCCGGCGTGAACTCGTCGTTGAGGAAATCGACGATCGCCTTGTCCACAGCCACGTCGACCCGCTTCAGCATCGAGGTCAGGATGTGCTCCTGCAGGGCAGGGTCGCTCACGGCGTTGTACTGGTCGGAGTCGACGCCGATCGCCCAGAGGAAGCTGTCGTCGGTCGACTGCTCGGCGGCCGCCTCGAACAGACCGAGACCGGAACCACCGGCGGCGTGGAAGATGACATCCGCACCCTGGCCGTAGAGCGCCAGAGCGGCCTCCTTGCCCTTGACCGGGTCGTTGAACCCGGTGAAGTCGGGCACCTGAGTCAGGTACACGGCGGGCAGGATCGTGATGTCCGGGTTGGCTGCCGCTGCTCCGGCTTCGAAACCGGCCTGGAACTTCAGGATGAGCGGAACCTCGACGCCTCCGATGAACCCCACGGTGCCCGTGGTGCTCTTCAGTGCGGCGGCGACGCCCATCAGGAACGCGCCCTGCTCCTCGGAGAACTGCATGCAGCGGACGTTTGGCATCTCCACCACGGTGAAGGTGTCGTCCTGCGGGCAGTCGTCGGTGATGGCGAACAGGGTGTCCGGGAATTCGGTGCCTACCCGCCACACGTTCTGGGCGAACGCAAAGCCGTTGGCGATGATCAACTCCATGCCGGACTCCGCCAGGAGACGCAGGTTCTCCTCACGGTTCTCGCCACCGGCATCGGGAGCCAGTTCCTCGCCCGTGACGCCGTAGGTCGCGATGGCGTTGTCGAAGGCAAGCGCCGCCAGGTCGTTGAACGACAGGTCGCCGCGCCCACCGACATCGAAGGCCATGCCCACGGAGCGGCCGGTGCCGTCCGGGGTCTGCCGCTGCTGTCGTCGTCGTGTCACCGGCAGCGGATGTGGTTGGCTCCTCGCCCGCCGTCGTGGTTGGCTCGGCAGCGGCGGTCGTGGTGGCCTCGCCCGCCGTAGTGGTGGTGTCTCCGCCTTCTTCGCCCCCACAGGCCGCGAGCACCAGTGCCAGGGCGGAGATCAGGGCGAGATACCGCAAATAGCGTTTCACGCTGATAGTCCTCCGTATATATCTGAAACGGCAGGGAACCCCCTGCCCGACGAGTCACATTAACGACCATTTTGGGGGTAAGTCGCCGCCAGCGGCTCGGGGCGGACCCAGTAGATCCAGGGGATCGAGATCACCGTGATCACGGCCTTGAGAACCACATTCACCCACAAGATCGACCACGCCACCTCCGGTGGGAAGACCCCGAACAGGGTCGCCAGCCCGACGAAGACAGCCGAGTCGACCGGTATGGCTATCGCGTTGCTGAACAGGACCCGGCCCCACTGCTTGTCCTCGCCGAACCGCGCCACCCAGCGTGAGTAGGCCTCGGTGTCGATCAACTCCGAGGCGATCTCGGCCATGATCGAGGCGACGACGATGCCCCAGACCGGGGCGAGGACCACCCCGAACTCGAGCTGCGGCCCGGTGACCTGGTCCGGGGGGAGACGAGACACCAACCAGAAGAAGGCCGCCATGAACACGTTGATCCCGGCAGCGAGGAAGATCACGGTCCTCGCCGCCGACTTCCCGGCGATCTTGTGCACCAGGTCGCGCAGCGTGAAGGTGAAGGGATAGATGAGGGTGCCGGCGTCAACGGCCTGCCCCCCGATTTCGATGATCCGGAGACTGGCGATGTCGGCCATCATCTGCGCCGCCACATACGCCCCACCCACCACCAACAACGACCGAACTCCGCGGTTCACGGGGGCAAGTTAGGCGGAACGCCCCTTACTGGACGACGTCGAGCAGTTTCGGGTCGAGCTGGCCGTAGCCGGGGAATATGGAGTCGGTGACGCCGGCGAACTCCCAGTGCCAGGGCTCCTGGGTGCTCATGCCGCAATGGGCCCAGTCCGGGTGGACCCAGCCGAACCGGTGAGCATTTCCCTGCATCCACCGGAAGGTCTCATCCGAACAGCCCAGCACGCCATTGCCATCGGTGTAATCGACGGCCCGGCCCCATCCATGGTTGGAGTGGCCGGGTCTGGCCGTCGGTGGCCCTGAGCACGCACGGCCCGATTTGACGCCTGTCTGCACCTTGGAGCCAGTGGCCGGGTCGACTCCGTATATCGGGGTCTCGACCACCGGGCACCGTCGGTTGTACGAGGCGGCTTGGGTGCTGAAGGATCGGTAGCAGTCTTCGTAACTGAGCGAGACGCCGTCCTCCTCGGCAGCCTCCATCAGGAGTGCATACATGTAGGCCGCATCGCGCTCCAGGGTGCAACCGTCAAACGACATCAACCGGTCATCGGGCATGGATCCGTTCACGTAGCCGTCGACTTCGAGGTCGAGGGTGTAGGCCTCGTCGTTGGCCGGGACGTACTCGGCTGTCGGCAGGGGGGCCAGTGCTGTGGAGATGGTGAATATGAGAGCGAGTATGGGCATGCGACCGAGGGTTCGTTTGCCCGAGAATCATCGGCCGAAAGGGCTTCAGCCTTTAATGGTCAATCCTGGCCGGCCATCTCCGGTTGTGGTGTCGCATCGGTCGGATCCGGTGGAGCGACTGCCTCGAATGTGAGCTCCTCGTTCTCGTCGTCGAGACCAACGAGGATCGTGCTGCCCGCCTTGAACTCCCCGAGCAGAACGCGCTCGCTGAGCGGGTCTTCGAGCAGGCGTTGGATCGCCCGACGGAGGGGCCGGGCGCCGAGCTCGGGGTCATAGCCGCGGGTGCCCAGGAACACCTTGGCATCATCGGTGAGAACCAGATCGAGATGCTGCGACTCGAGTTGCTCTCGAACCCGATCCAACATCAGATCGACGATCAGCTTGAGCTCGTCCATGGTCAGCTCGTGGAACACGATTATCTCGTCGAGCCGGTTGATGAACTCGGGGCGGAAGCTCTTCTTCAGTTCCTCGGTGACCCGCTCCTTCATGTGCTCGTAGTCCATCTCCGAGTCACCAGCGTGGAAACCGACCGCCTTCTTGTGCAGGTCGCGTGTCCCCAGGTTCGAGGTCATGATGATGACGGTGTTCTTGAAGTCGACGGTCCGGCCCTGGGCGTCGGTCAGACGCCCTTCCTCGAGGATCTGGAGGAGGGTGTTGAAGACGTCGGGGTGTGCTTTCTCGATCTCGTCGAACAACACGACTGAGAACGGCTTGCGTCGCACAGCCTCGGTCAGCTGGCCGCCCTCGTCGTAACCCACGTAGCCAGGAGGTGATCCCACGAGACGGCTGACCGTGTGCTTCTCCATGTACTCGGACATGTCGAGCTGGATGAGGGCATCCTCCTGCCCGAAGAGGAATTGGGCGAGGGCCTTGGCGGTCTCGGTCTTGCCGACACCGGAGGGGCCGAGGAAGATGAACGAGCCCGACGGCCGGCGGGGATCCTTGAGCCCGGCGCGGGTACGCCGGATCGCCTTCGACACCGCCGTGATGGCGTCGTGCTGGCCGATGATGCGCTTGTGCAGCTCGTCCTCCATGTGGACGAGCCGTGCCGTCTCCTCTTCGGTGAGTCTGTGAACGGGGATCCCGGTCCACTGAGCGAGGACCTCCGCGATCTCCTCCTCGTCGATCACCCAGCCGGTTTCACCCTCGCTGGCCTCCTTGACGGCACGATCGCTCAGCAACCCGCGCTCCTCGTCCCGGAGGTTGGCGGCCCGCTCGTAGTTCTCCCGGGAGACCGCGTCCTGCTTGTCCTCGCGCAGGGTGGAGAGCTTCTCGTCGATCGCGGTTATCTCGGGCACATCGCTGGTGCGATGGATGCGCTGACGGCTACCCGCCTCATCGATGAGGTCGATCGCCTTGTCGGGAAGGAAGCGGTCGGAGAGGTAGCGATCGGCCAGGTTGGCCGCAGAGACGATGGCCTGGTCGGTGAAGCGCACCGAGTGGTGGGCCTCGTAGCGGTCCTTGAGACCCATCAGGATCTGGATGGTCTCGCTGACCGACGGCTCGTCGACCTGGATCGGCTGGAACCGGCGCTCGAGGGCGGAGTCCTTCTCCAGGTACTTGCGGTACTCCTCGAGGGTCGTGGCTCCGACCGTCTGCAGCTCACCTCGGGCGAGCATCGGCTTGAGGATCGAGGCGGCGTCGATGGCGCCTTCGGCCGCTCCGGCGCCTACCAGAGTGTGGATCTCATCGATGAAGAGGATGATGTCGCCCCGGCTCTTGATCTCTTTGAGCACCTTCTTCAGACGCTCCTCGAAGTCGCCCCGATAGCGGGAGCCGGCGACGAGGGCGCCGAGGTCGAGCGAATAGAGGTTCTTCCCCTGGAGATTGTCCGGGACTTCCTTGGCGATGATGCGCTGGGCGAGACCCTCGACGATGGCGGTCTTGCCGACACCGGGCTCGCCGATCAGCACGGGGTTGTTCTTGGTCCGGCGAGAGAGGATCTGCATCACACGCTCGATCTCGCGGATCCTGCCGATGACCGGGTCCAGCTTCCGTTCCCGTGCCAGCTGGGTGTAGTTCCTCCCGAACTGATCGAGGACGGTGGAGCCGCCGGCGGCCGACTCGCGTCCCCCGCTCCCGGCGGGCTCGGATGACTGCTGCTCGCTCCCGGCCGGCCCGGAGAGCAGCTGGATCACGGTCTGGCGCACCTTCTGCAGCTCGGCCCCGAGCTGCTGGAGAACCTGTGCCGCCACACCCTCTCCCTCCCGGATGAGGCCGAGGAGGATGTGCTCGGTGCCGATGTAGTTGTGGCCGAGCTGGAGCGCCTCACGAAGACTGAGCTCCAGGACTTTCTTTGCCCGTGGGGTGAACGGGATGTGGCCGGAGGGAGATTGCTGGCCCTGGCCGATGATCTTCACCACCTCTTCACGGACCGAGGCGAGGTCGATGTCGAGGCTCTCCAACGCCTGGGCGGCGATGCCCTCCCCTTCGTTCAGGAGGCCGAGGAGGATGTGCTCGGTGCCGATGTAATTGTGGTTGAGCAGACGCGCTTCTTCCTGGGCCAGCACGACGACCCGGCGGGCACGGTCTGTGAAGCGCTCAAACACTCTTGACTCCCAAGCCTGACATGAGCAACTTTACCACCGGGTGATCCTTGACCTTCGAGCATGCTTTCCGAGCGATGTGCACGTAATACCATCGTCACGGATGGACGACCTCCAAAGTCTCATTCGTATACCCTCGTGTGTGGGACTCGCTCACCCTCGTGGAGGAACGTCTGCTCGAGGCCGCGACCGCAGACGATGCATACCTGACCAAGATCGCCCAGCATCTGTTGCTGGCCGGCGGCAAGCGGTTTCGCCCACTGCTCGCCCTGCTTGCTGCCGAGTTCGGGGAGGCCCGCGACCATCGTCCGGTGGAGGCCGGGGTCTCCGTCGAGCTCATCCACGTCGGGTCCCTCTATCACGACGATGTCATCGACGAGGCAGACGTCAGGCGTGGAGCAGTATCGGTGAATGCCAACTGGAGCAACACCGTCGCCATCCTGGCCGGTGACTTTCTGATGGCTCGCGCCTCGGAAGTGGCGGCCACCCATCTCAGCCAGGAATCGGTGAGGCTTCTCGCTGCCACCTACGCCGAGCTCGTCGAGGGGCAGACCCGCGAGCTCCAGCTCGATTTCAACCTTGGCCATGGCGTCGCCGAATACGAACAGGTCATAGCCGGCAAGACGGCGTCATTGATCCGAACCTCCGCCCGGCTGGGGGCCCTGGCCGCCGAGGCGGACGATGACATCGTCGAGGCACTATCCGACTGGGCGTGGGAGGTCGGGATGGTGTTTCAGATCGCCGACGACGCCCTCGATCTGGTCGCCGACGAGGAGGCCATCGGTAAACCAGCAGGGTCGGATATCCGGGAGGGCAAATTCACGATGCCGGTGCTCGAGGCGTTGTCAGGCCCGGACGGCGACCGGGTTCGGGCCCTCCTCGAGAGCTCTCACCCCTACGCGGACGACGTGGTCAACGATGTGATCGAGATCGTCCGAGCCGGTGGGCATGTCGACTCGTCACTGGCCGAGGCCTCGCGCCACCTCGAGCTGGCATCGGGGGCCTTGAGCCGTGTCCCCGATAGCGACGCCCGGGGAATCCTCGAAGGGCTGGGTGATTTCCTGCTGGGTCGGGTCGAGGCCGCCCGAGCCAGGACTGATCAGGCCTCGGGCCGCAAGGTCGGGAAGAGAATGACCTCACGGATGTGCGCCTGGTCGGTGAACAGCATCACCAGACGATCGACGCCGATACCCAACCCGCCGGTGGGTGGTAGCCCGTATTCCAGCGCCAGCAGGTAGTCGTGGTCGACGGGGTGTGCCTCCTCGTCCCCGGCGGCGCGGGCGGCGGCCTGCTCCTCGAACCTCAGTCTCTGGTCATCGGCGTCATTGAGCTCGCTGAAGGCGTTGGCATATTCCGATCCGGCGATCACCAGTTCGAACCGGTCGGCCAGACGTGGATCGGTGGTGCTGCGGCGAGCCAATGGTGAGATCTCGACCGGCTGATGGGTGACGAACGTCGGGTCCCAGATCTCGGCCTCGACGATCTCCTCATATATCTCGGAGATGATCCTGGCCCCGCTCCACCCGTCTTCGATCTCAATCCCTCGCTCGCCGGCCAGTGAAGCCAGATCGTCGAGGGGAGTGTCCAGATCCACGTCGCTACCCAGCTTTTCCGATACGAGTTCGATCATCGACGCCCGACGAAATGGTCGTGACAGGTCGAGTTCTCGCCCCTGGTAGGTCAAGCTCGTGCCTCCTGTCACCTCCCGGGAGAGGTTGGAGACGACCTCCTCCGTGAGATCCATCATGTCCGTGTAGTCGGCCAACGCCTGATAGGCCTCGAGCATCGTGAACTCGGGGTTGTGGGTCGAGTCGATCCCCTCGTTTCGAAAGATGCGGCCAATCTCGAAGACTTTCTCCATCCCACCCACCACGAGGCGCTTCAGATAGAGCTCGGTCGCGATGCGCAGGTACATGTCCATGTTCAGGGCGTGATGGTGTGTGGCGAATGGCCGGGCGGTGGCACCGGTCGCCTGATGGAGAAGGATCGGTGTCTCCACCTCGACGAATCCCCGTGCCTCGAACTGCCGGCGTAGCTCACTGACCACCACGGCACGTGCCCGCGCTACCCGTCTGGCCTCGTCGTTGACCATGAGGTCGAGATACCGCCGACGGCTGCGCAGCTCGATGTCCTGCAGCCCGTGCCACTTTTCCGGCAAGGGGCGAAGGCTCTTCTGGAGGATGACGTAGTCGTCTGTCCGGACGCTCAGCTCGCCTTTGCGGGTGGTCATGACCGTGCCGGTGGCTCCGAGCCAATCGCCCAGGTCGACATGGGCGAACCCGTCCGCTTTCTCATCTCCGATGATGGCCCGGTCCACGAAGAGCTGGATCGTGCCGGTGTCGTCCTGGAGTGTTCCGAACTGCAGCTTGCCGAAGGAGCGGTGCAGCATCAGGCGGCCGGCAACTGTCACCCTGTCGTCGGTCTCGGACCCTGCAGGGAGGTCGGCGAAGGTCTCATGGAGCTCGGCAGCCAAGTGGGAGCGCTCGTACCGATGGGGGTAGCCGCCCGACTCGAGGATCTCCTGATGACGATCCCGTCGCCCGGCGACGAGTGGGTCCATGCCCTGGTCGGATGTCTCGCTCATGTCGCTCGGGTGGCCGGGTCAGGGCAGGGTAGTGAGGCGGCTCGGCTCGCCGAGGAGCAACCCTCGATCGGGGACGGGCCTGCCGTCCACCCAATCGAAGGTCACGTTGTCGATGAGACGCACCCCTCCGACATGGGCGGCGACCGCCAGCACCGCTGGTCGATCGAGCTCGTCGATCGGAACCATGGTGTCCTGCGAGGCGAGGGTCGCATAGTCCACCTCCAACCCCTTCACGGAGCGGCGGACCGTTCCTTCGAGACGCTCGCCGCGCCGCTCACCGGCGTCGACCTGCTCGGCCGCCTGGAAGAGACCACGACTGATGGCGAGGGCACGTTCCCGGTCCATGCGGGACAGCCTCACGTTCCTGCTGGACAGGGCGAGGCCGTCGGGCTCTCGCACCAGTGGGGCATCGATGACTGATACCGGGAATCTCAGGTCACGCACCATCGACTTCAGGACGGCGAGTTGTTGGGCGTCCTTCCGGCCGAACATGGCGATGTCGGGTTGCAGACCCGCGAAGAGCTTGGCCACGACGGTGGCAACTCCGGTGAAGTGGCCGGCCCGGTACCGGCCCTCCATCTCCTGAGAGACCCCGCCTACCTCGACGATCGTCGTCTCGCCCACCGGATACACCTCGTCCAATTCCGGCACGAAGAGCAGATCGACGTCATGTTCCTCGGCGAGCCCGGCGTCACGCTCGGTGTCCCTCGGGTATGCGGCGAAGTCGTCCTTGTCGTCGAATTGAGTCGGGTTGACGAACAGGGAGACGACGAGAGTGTCACATCGCTCGCGCAACAGGTCCATCAGCGCCAAATGGCCCTCGTGGAGAAACCCGAGCGTTGGCAGGAGGCCGACGGTGCCCTCGTACTTCTCCCTCGTGTCGGCGAAGGTGGCGGTCACCTCCACAGTTCGATGTCGTCTTTCCGACCGGCACGAATCGCCGTTGCCTCAGCCATCAGCCTGTACTGCTCCCCCACCGAATCCGAGGTCCGACGTGCCGCCTCGAGCTGGCCGATCACAGTCGCGATGTCCCCCCGGGCGATCGGGCCGGTCAAAGGCGACTCGCCCACGATCTCATAGAGATTGGCCACCGCCTGCTCGACGAGGGGGCGGGTGACCAACGGGTCGATCCTGGCCGAGATCATCAGGTCCCCGGCTGTGGCCAGAGCGGTGATGACGAAATTGGCTGCCGCCGCCGCACCGGCGTGATAGGCCGGCCTCGACTCGTCGGCGAGAGGGAAAGGGTTCATGTCCAAGGAAGTGGCCAGTTCCGCCAGCGTGGCCATCGCCGGGGGACCTCCGCCGATGCCGACAAAGGCGCCCGCCAGTGCTGCCGCCCCGCGTTCCGGGTCGGGCAGCGTCTGCAGCGGGTGGAAGCCACCGGTGACGACTCCCTTGCGGGCGAGCTCATCGAGAGCGGCGACCGGGGTGAATCCCGACATGTGGGCAGCTACCGGCACGGTCCCGGCGTGGCGGGAGAGCCGACTGGACACTTCCTCGATGGCGTCGTCCCGCACCGCTATCAGGAGAAGATCACACTCGGGCAAGGGATCATCCCAGCTCAAGGTGGGGCCGTAGGGGCTGAGCTCTGATCGGGAGAGGACACCCGCTATCTCGTGACCCGAGCGAGCAGCGGCAAGAGCGATGGAGCCTCCAGCCCTTCCCGGGCCGACGATTGTCAGTCTCACAGGTCTACCTCGGCCAACGTGGCGGCGAGGCTAGCCAGCGGGCCGCGCAGCCCGATCGGGTGACAGACCGCTGCCGATCAGGCCTGGTCTTCGAGCTGGTTGGGTGTGATGACCGGCCAGTTCTGGTCCATTTCGGACTTCATGTCGTGGTAGCCGGTCCGGCGCTTCCAGAACTTGGTCTTCCAGACCTTGAATCTCCTACGTTCCAAATCTTGTGGGTCGGCGAGATGATTCTCATGATTGGACCCGGTGCCCCTCACCTCCGGCATGACGACGTCATCGGGGTCGTCGGTCATGTGCAACACCTGGTGGGTGTGATGTCGCACGGCACGATGCTGCTGTTTGCGCTCTTCGCGTTTCGGGCGGCCGTCGTTGTATCCGGGGATGTCCTGGCGATGCTCCCGCGACCGTTTTGCCATCTAGATCATTCCTCCTGTCCTGGACCCTGCTGAATGTCCGAACCAAGAGGAGGGCCGCGGCCGCTTCCCATGAGTGGAACCTAGCACGGGTCCGGCTGTCTGTGTGAGGTTCGGAGGAAACCCGGATCACCGATCCGACTCGTCCTCCAGCCATATTGCGGACAGGAGCGCCACTCCCTGATCGGAGACGAGTGCCCTGGCCGACGCTGCCGTCAAACCCGCACCCACCACCGCCTCAGGCCAGACATCACACAGTGGCTCGAGGACGAAGAGGCGCTCCGCCGCCCTCGGATGGGGGATTTCGAGATCAGGCGTCCGAATCGGGCTCCCATCGCTGGTGACGATGTCCAGATCGAGGGTGCGCGGCCCCCATCGCACCTCCCGCTCTCTGTCGTGGGCGGCTTCGATCTGATGGAGCGATTCGAGGAGGTCCTGCGGCTCGGACATGGTGTCGAGGACCGCGACCGCGTTCAGAAACGGGTCCTGAGCCGGGCCTCCGACCGGATCGGTCTCATAGACACCCGACACCGCCTCGACCGATCCGAGACCCTCGAGCTCGGCCACGGCTCGACGCAGATGGTCCAGCCGGGCGCCCTCGTTGGAGCCGAGCGCGATGGCGAAGCGGGTCATCGGGATCGATCGATGGTGACGGCCACATCCGAGAAGGTCAGTGGGATGGGGGCCTCCGGCTTGTGCACCGTCACCGTGACCCTGTCGACGAGGGGCTCATCGAGCACGGCCGTCGCAATCTGATGGGCCACCGACTCGATCAAATCGTGGCTCTCGCCTTGCACCAGATCGTGGGTGACCTGGGCCAACTTTCCGTAGTCCACGGTGTCGGCGAGGTCGTCGGAGGTGCCGGCGGTGGAAAGGTCGAGATACAGGGTCAGATCGATCAGGAAAACCTGAGGCTCCTGCTTCTCGTGCTCCAGCACCCCGTGCCGGGCGACCACCTCGATTCCTTTGAGCTCGATCCGATCGGTCACGAGGCGGCGGATGCCGGGATGAGCGAGCGGCCCTCTGGCCCCAGCGCACGTCCCAGAATCTGCTGAATCACCGCCAGGGCGAGGATCGGGTCGTTGACGAGCCCGGAGACGACGAGAAACCCACCGAGCAGCCCACCGACTGTGTCGTCGATCGCCTCGCGGTGCACGAGGACCCTGGACCGTCGCT
The DNA here is from genome assembly GCA_963843585.1 of uncultured Acidobacteriota bacterium. Taxonomy (GTDB): domain Bacteria; phylum Actinomycetota; class Acidimicrobiia; order Spongiisociales; family ZC4RG35; genus JARDZU01. Next base: position 115,666 of record CAWJLJ010000037.1, on the reverse strand, counting down.
TGGCGGTCGCCTTCACCAGGGTGGCGAAGAACTCGTCGACGTCGTGGGTGGTGAGGTCAGGACCGATAGGTACTGAGAATGTGGCGATCCCGGCCTCGCGATAGGCAAGCAGGTTTTGGTTGCCGGGAAGCATGGAAACCACGGTGTTGATCCCGGCCTCCTCCACCAGCCATGTGATCTCTTCCTCGCGTCGCACCCGGCGATGCTGGAAGCCAGAGCCACCCACCCGCTCTGAGACAGCGAGACGATCGGTGATGACCCAGGTGAATCCCCGGGGCTTTAATCCTGCGACCATTCGTCCCATTGCTGGGGACTCACGATAGCGGCGGCAAGACTCAGCGCCGCTCTCGACGAAACAACGTCGTGAACCCGAAAAACCCTTGCCCCACGCTCGAAACCGAGGGCGGTGGTGACGGCGGTGACCCCGTCGCGCCCGGCTGGGTCTTCGATGCCGGCCACCCGTCCTAGAAACGTCTTGCGCGACGTCCCCAGGACCACCGGGAAGCCCAACCCGGCGAGCTTCTCCAACCCGTCGATCAACTCCAGGTTGTGGGTGACCGTCTTCCCGAACCCGATCCCTGGATCGATGGCGACCGCTGCCGGGGCAACCCCGGCGTCAATCACCTGTTGGGCCTTCGTATCGAGGAAGGTCGCCACTTCGCCCACGACGTCGTCATACGTCGGCTCCCGTTGCATGGTTCTTGGCGTCCCTTTCATGTGCATGAGAACGACCCCGGCGCCAGACTCCCCGAGCACATCTGTCATGCCGGGTGTGGCGGCGGCGGTCACGTCATTGACGATCTCGGCTCCCGCATCGAGGGCGGCCCGGGCCACGTCCGGCTTCGAGGTATCTATCGACACCAGAGCGCCGTCGGCGACAAGTGCCTCCACGACCGGTATCACCCGGCGAAGTTCCTCGACGACAGGAACGCTCTCGGCGCCGGGCCGGGTCGACTCACCGCCAATATCCACCAGATCTGCACCTTGTTCGATCATGGCCCGGCCAGCGTCTATCGCAGCGGTCGCATCCAGATAGAGCCCACCATCGGAGAAAGAGTCAGGGGTGACGTTGATCACGCCCATGATCACGCCCCGAGAGACATCCAGTCTCCCTCGTGCGCAGCTTCCAGAGAGCTCACCACGTAGAACCTACGAACCTACCACCTAGAACGGCGAGTGCAGCGAGCTAGCGCGCAGTGCCGAAGAGGAGCGACATCGCCTCGGCCCTCGTGGCCGGCTGTGACTCCATGATCCCGCGGACCGCCGAAGTGACGGTGGTCGCCCCTGGCTTCTTCACCCCCCGCATCGACATGCAGAGGTGCTCCGCCTCGACCACGACCATGACTCCGAGGGGCTGAAGTCGCTCGCTCAGGGCGTCCGCCACCTGGGCCGTCAGCCGTTCCTGCATCTGGGGGCGACGGGCAAAGCCCTCGACCAACCGGGCCAGCTTGGAGAGCCCGGTGACCCGTCCCTTGGGTATATAGGCAACGTGGGCCTGACCATGGAACGGCACGAAATGGTGCTCACACATCGAGTAGAAGGGGATCTCCCGCACCATCACGATCTCCTGATAGTGCTCCTCGCCAAAGAAGGCATCTACGACATCTCCGGGGTCACGATGGAGGCCGTCGAACACCTCGGCATAGAAGGCGGCCACCCGCTCCGGGGTCTCGACGAGACCCTCGCGGTCCGGGTTCTCACCCAGGGCCTCGATGATCTCGCGCACCGCCTTTTCGATACGGCCCCTATCGATCGTCGCCTCGATTCCGTCCTCGATCTTCCGCTCGATCTCGCTCATCCCCAAAGAAAATAGGCCGACCGCCGCCTCCTATTCCGTCAAACTCCGAAATGACTTGACAGGGATGTCATGTTGGCATTATGGTGATGTCATAGTGACATCGCCATGATGTCGCAGGAGGAGCCAGTAGAGGAGATGGAAATGTTCATTCAAACCCCCGATGAGCTGGAGCGGACGTTGGGCCAGAGAATCAGACGAGTCCTGAGGAAGAAGGATCGAGATCCGATCGATCCCCCAACCCGAACCATCGTCAACGCCGCCCGCTGGACCCACCCGACATAGGATTCGGCGATGCAGCTGACGCAAACGGCCAACGTGATGGAGGCGGCGGTGCAGGCCCAGTTGAGACTGGCGGACCCCGAGCTCGCCGCCCTCGGATCCGAGCTGCTCGAGGTCCTACGTCCGGCGATCAGGTTGACACTGATGGAGGTCGTGGAGATGGCCGCCCAGGAGGTCAACGGGCAGCTCGCCGGTCAGCGCGTCGAGATCCAGCTGGTCGACGGCGACCCCGAGTTGACGGTCCGGCCCGACCCGTCTGCCGTCCCTCCCCCTCCGCCCCCTTCCGGTGAGCCCATCGATGCCGAGGCCCGGATCACGCTTCGACTCCCCGGATATCTCAAGGACCTGATCGCCGAGGCCGCCGAAGGTGCCGGCGATTCGGTCAACACCTTCGTGGTCGATGCCCTCCGCACCAAGGCCTACGAGAAGAGCCCATCCAGCAGCGTGAGACGGACGATCGATCTGTGATCGACCGTGAGCTCACGGTCGACGACACCCCAACCATAAGGGTCACGATCAGGTCGGGCCGTGTCAACGTGGAGCAGGGCAAACCGGGGCTGGTCCGGTTCAAGGTCGACACCAATGACCCGACGTTCGAGATCCGTCAGGCTGCCGACGCCATCGTTGCCTCAGGCGACCGAGGAGGCCGGGTATTCGTGACGGTCAGCGTGCCCCCTATGACCGACATGGAGATCGGCACGGCCAGTGGAGACGTCGACATAGATCCCCAGCTGGGTCGGCTCGATGTGACCACGGTCAGCGGCGAAGTCGAGTTCGAGACGGTGGAGCGGCTCCAGGCCAGGACCACGAGTGGCGGAATCCGCGGCAAGCGCGTGAACGGTGAGGCCACCTGTGTGACGACATCAGGGGATATCAAGGTTTCGGAGATCGTCGATCGCGCCGACTTCTCGACACGATCGGGATCGGTTGTGATTGTCAACTGCGCCGGGACCGTCTCTTGTGCGACGCTGTCGGGCAACATCCGGATCGAGGAACTGAGCGGGCCCACGGCCAGGATCAAGTCGATGTCAGGCGGGGTCCGGCTGGGGTTGCCTCCCAGGACCCGCCTCGAGCTGGACGCGAACACCCTGTCCGGCAGGGTGACCTTGCCCACCGCCAACCCGAGCCCGGAGCCCCCCGAGCGTGAGGTGAGCGTGAAAGTTCGACTGGTCTCCGGGAACCTGAAGATCGAACGCACTGCGTAGACGCAGGGCGTAGAACGCTATCCGGCGTCGGTGGCCGGGCGGGTGGAGCGGCGGATCTTGCGGTTGAGAGTGAGAGACTCGGTGACCGGCTCCTCCTCTTCTTCCGCTTCCTCGGCTGCGGCGATCTGGTCTTCGCGGGGCTGGGGAATGACCGGGTTGTCCGGATACTTGAGCCGCATCGCCCCCTCCGAAGCGTGCTCCCACTTGGGGACATCGGCGAACAGCTCGGCGACTTGGGCCCGATCCACCGTCTCGTTCTCGAGAAGGGCAGCGACCATCCTCTCCATCGCGTCCTGGTGATGCTCCAAGATGAGCCTCGCCTCCTCGTGGGCGGCATTGATCATCTTGCGGACTTCGTTGTCGATGTTGGCGGCGACCTCATCGGAGTAGTCCTGTTGCCGTGAGTAGTCACGCCCGAGAAACACCTCGCCGTTGGGCTTGCCGTACTGCATCGGGCCCAGGATGTCGCTCATCCCGTACTCCATGACCATGCGTCGGGCGATGGCTGTGGCCTTTTCGATGTCGTTGGCGGCGCCGGTGGTGGGGTCGGCGAAGATGAGCTCTTCTGCGGTGCGTCCCCCGAGCAACATGGCCAGTTGATCGACAAGCTCGGATCGGCGGACCAGGTACTTGTCGTGGGTGGGAAGTGCGAGGGTGTGACCCAACGAGCGGCCCCGGGCCACGATGGTGACTTTGTGCACCGGGTCCGAGTTGGGGAGCGCAAAGCCGACGAGCGCATGACCCGTCTCGTGAAAGGCGATGAGCTTCTTCTCCTCATCGGTCATGACCTTTGTCTTCCGCTCAGGGCCCGCAATCACCCGATCGATGGCCTCCTCGAGCTCGAGCATCCCGATGTCCTTGCGACGTCGCCTGGTGGCGAGGAGGGCAGCCTCGTTGATCAGGTTGGCGAGGTCGGCGCCGGTGAATCCTGGGGTACGTCGAGCCAGGACCATCAGGTCGATTTCGTCGTTGAGCGGCTTGCCCTTCGAATGGACCTCGAGGATGGCCTTGCGCCCTTCGACATCGGGAGCGTCGACCACGATCTGTCGGTCGAAGCGCCCCGGACGAAGCAGGGCGGGATCGAGGATGTCGGGACGGTTGGTCGCAGCCATCACGATGACGCCGCTGTTTCCTTCGAAGCCGTCGAGCTCTACGAGGAGCTGGTTCAGCGTCTGCTCCCGCTCGTCGTGCCCACCACCGAGACCGGCTCCACGATGACGGCCGACGGCGTCGATCTCGTCGATGAACACGATGGCCGGGGCGCTCTGCTTGGCCTGGTCGAACAGGTCGCGCACACGGGAGGCGCCGACACCGACGAACATCTCGACGAAGTCAGAGCCCGAGATGGACATGAATGGGACCCCGGCCTCACCGGCCACAGCCCTGGCAAGCAGGGTCTTGCCGGTACCGGGAGGGCCGAAGAGGAGGACGCCGCGGGGGATCTTTGCCCCCATCTGGCGGTACCTGTCGGGGTTCTGGAGGAAGTCCTTGATCTCCTCGAGCTCTTCCTTGGCCTCGACGAGGCCGGCGACGTCCTCGAAGGTGATCTTCGGCTGTTCCTTGCCCACGAGCTTGGCCCGGGACTTGCCGAACTGCATGACCCGGTTCCCGCCGCCCTGCATCTGCATGAAGATGAACACCATGAAGCCGAGCAGGAACAGCCACGGGAGGAAGCTGATCAGGACCTCCCAGAACCCGGGTGGCTGGGGGTCCGAGCTGAACGGCGTGCCCGACTCGCGGATCACGGTGACGAGGTCGCCCTCGGCGCCTTCGGGGTAGCTGGACACCTGGTCGAACGCCTCGTCCGGCAGCGTCGAGCCGGTGAGACGGCCCTGGAGCTCGTTGGAGCGCGCCAGCATCTCCACCTGCGCGTAGTCCCCGGCCTCGACGTTGTCGATGAACTGGGAGAGCTCGATGACCTCGGGACCCTGGACCTGGTCGAACCACCACTGAGCGAGGATGGCCAGCATGATGATGGACAGCCCGTAAACGACGAGCGTGCGCATGGTTCGGTTCACTGAGACCTCAAGACAGACTCCGGGGAAGACTCCGAGACGTCAATGCTACGGGAAACCCCTGGATAGTCGAACCCTTCTTGGTGGGGGCTGAGAAGGCGAATCGGTCTCAGGCCTCGGCACCCATGACACCCACATAGGGCAGGTTGCGGTACTTCCCGGCGTAATCGAGGCCATACCCGACCACGAACTCGGGACCGATGGGGAATCCCACATATTTGACCTCGAGCGGGACCCGCTGGATTCCCTCCTTGAGGAGAAGGGCCGCGATCTCGAGGGAGGCAGGCTTACGGACATTGAGACTCTTCATCAAATAGTTCAAGGTCAAACCCGAATCGATGATGTCTTCCACGATCAGCACGTGGCGACCGTCGATCTCCTCGTCGAGGTCCTTGAGGATTCGGACCACACCCGAGGTCTGGGTCGACGCTCCGTAGGACGACACGGCCATGAAGTCGAACTCCACCGGCAAGTCGATGTGTCGTGCGAGATCGGCCATCACCATGAAGGCACCACGGAGGACGCCCACGAGCAGCACGTCCTTACCCGCGTAATCCGCCGTGATCTGCCGGCCGAGCTCGGCGAGCTTGTTGTCGATCTCCTCGGCGGTGATCAGGGGCTTGATGTCCATCCGCTTTCCTCTCTGGCGAACACGGAAAGGTAGCCGCTGGTCCCGGGCACATACCAGGCCACCGGAAGCCGCCGCTCCCCCGGCAACCAGGCAGTCTCGTCGTTGGCCGCGACCACGAGTCGCCCGTCCGTGTCCACCCGGGCCGCCAGCATCACGTCTGGGGGAAAGACGGCCGACCAGGCGCCGATGGGCGCCACCCGGCATACCCGATCGACGCGCTCGACATCGATCCGGAAGGTGCCGACGTTGTTGGCACCGACCTCCAGGTCGACCCGGGTCCCGGCCGGCGACTCGACCGCCACCGGGCGAAACACGAGCAACGGGCCATCGTGAGTGACCTCCAACCCTCCGCCCAGGATGACTGAGGGTCGGGCACGACTGGCCACGGACCAGACGTCTTCCATCTCGTCGGCGGTCCCGCCGTACGGTGGTCGCATCCGGCTGAGACATCGCCTGAGGGCGCGGTCCGCCACGGGTCGCCGAACGGCAAACAGCGCTCCGAGGGGAATCGACAACGAGGTGCCGGCCTCGACGAGAGGGACTGCGGCCGCCTCGTCCTGCAAATAGGACTCATCGGATCGGATCAGGGCCGCCGACCTGGCCAGTGACTCGGCCAACCTCGGGTTGAACCGCGCCGCCAGATCGGGGAGGACCTCGAGCCTCAGCGCGTTCCGGCGGTGGCTGCGATCGAGATTCGACGGGTCGTCGTAGAAGGGGAGGCCGGCCAGACCCGCCAGCTCCCTCGTGTCGGATCGTCTGACCGCGAGCATGGGGCGGGCCACAGACCCGGTACGGGGCGGGATGCCGGCAAGCCCGGTGGGACCAGCACCTCTCAGAAGGCTCATCAACACGGTCTCGGCCTGGTCGTCGAGGGTGTGTGCCGTGAGCAGAGTCTCACCGGGTCCGCAATGCCGCCAAGAGCGCGGAGTATCTCGCGTTGCGCGCCTGGCCCTCGATCGACGCGCCGGGTGGAATCTCGATCTGGACCACCTCCAGTCCGACCCCAGCTGCAGCCGCCACGGCTCGAGCCGCCTCCTCCAATCGATCGGACGCGGGGAGCCCGTGGTGGGCATGGACTGCCCTGAGATCCCGGCCGAGGTGACGAATCAGGTATGCCAGCGTGGCGGAGTCGGCGCCCCCGGACAGGGCGACAACCAGATCCCCGGTGGGAAGCTGAAGGAGATCGCCCGATCTCCCTCTCAGCTCTTTCAGGCGACGCGTCTCAACCATCGCTCGGGGCTCTCGATCTCCTCGAGCGTGGGCAGGCTCCCCGCACCCCGGAAGGCCAGGCCGACGGCATCCCAGCCGGCCTCACGTTCGACGACCTCGATGAATTGCTCCCCCATCCGGTATTGGTTCATCTTCATCTCCATCCCGGTGAGCCTGAAGAACGCCGCCGTTCGCTTGTCCTTCCGCCGCGCCTTGAGGACGTTGCTCATCCGCTGCTGCGTGCGCAGGTGTTCCCGGCCGAGCCGGTCCATGACCACATGGCCATGACCTTCGAGCAGCGACATCAGCGCCTGTACCTTGTCGATCACGACCGTCTGCTCGGATGAGGCGAAAAGCCCGAGCAGGCCTCGCTCGTCGATGATCGGATTTCCCTGGCCGCGACGCCGGGTGACCTCATCGATTATCCGATTCATCCGGCCCGGCTCGGGCCGGGAGTGCTCGACCAGCTCGGTGACCAGGCTCATGAAGTATTCACGGAGCCAGGGGACACCCTGGAACTGGGCGCGGTGCGTCAACTCGTGGAGCGCCACCCAGAACCTGAACTCCTCCGGCCGGAACTGGTGGGCGCGCTCGAGCTGCAAGATGTTGGGACCGACGAAGGCGACCACATCGGCGTCTTCGCCAGTGGGGAGGACCAGTTCGTATTGGCCCAGCACCCGGCGGGCGATCACTCCAAGGACCGCCGTCAGCTCGGCCTGGACCATCCGATTGGCGAAAGTGGCGACGCCCCGTCCCCCCGGGCCCGAAGCCTCCATCTTCTCGGTGAGCTGGCGCTGGAGGGGCTTCATCAAGTGGCTGAAGCTGGCGACGTTGCGCTCGATCCATTCCTCTCGCCCGATGACGATCGTTGTCGGGTCACCGGGGAGGCCGAGCCCGGTCGCCCCGGTCACGAGATTTGAGACCTGCTCGGTGAGTCGGATCATGTCTGCCTCGAGCGCCGAGCTGTGGTAGGTCTCGGCCAAGGGATATGTCCCTGCGATCCTTCCGGCGAGACGGCCCGACCCGGACCGGCTGGAAGTCACTCCTTGACGACTCGGTACCGCTTGCGAACGACCCTCGTGAAATACTGGATCGTCGTCATCACGATGACGACGACGGCGAGAACGATCCCGGTCGGGATCATGTAGCGGTAGGTCCAGTCGGGGAGCGGCTCGGTCGACTCGGGGGTGGTCACCGGGACCGCCGGCTCGATGCCCGAGGTCGGGGCGGGCTCCTCTGAGACCGTGGTCGAGGTCTCCTCCTCGGTCCCCTCGGTCGCCAGCGCCGGCGTGATCATGAAAGCGGCGTGGGCGGCGAGGAGGACGACGAGTGCTGCGATGCGGCTGAATCGCTTCATCTGACGCGCAGACTAGTGGGGAACTAGGAGGATGCCGCCTCGCGGGCGATTGCGTCGCGGAGCCTCTGCAGGAACTCGTCCGGGACGTCTTCCGCAAGACGCTCTCTCACCACGATCTGGAGCCTCGCTTCGAAGTCGAAGCTCTTGAGACAACCCGAGCAGTCCTCGAGATGGGCGCGGATCACCTCCGTTGTGGAGGCTTCGATTTCCCGGTCGAGATATTGATACAGATTGGTCAGTGCGTCGTCGCACTCGTGGCCGCTCATGGTCGTTCCGCGCCTTCAGGCACAAGGCCTCTTTTGACTGCGTATTCCCACAACGATTTCTGCATCGCCTTTCTTCCCCGGTGGAGCCGCGACATGACGGTACCGATCGGGATGTCAAGGATGTCGGAGATCTCTTTGTATGAGAAACCCTCGAGGTCGGCGAGCAGGACGGGGAGCCTGAAGTTCTCCGGCAGATCCTCGACCGCCTTCTTGATGTCCGACTCGACCAACCCGTCGAGGACCCTGTCCTCGGTGGTTCGGGCGGCCTCCGCCGACTCCTCGGAGCCGATGTTCCGATACAGGTAGAGGTCCTCCACCGAACCGAGGTCGACCTCGGAGGGACGGCGCGAATCCTTGCGGTACTTGTTGATGTAGGTGTTGGTCAGGATGCGGTAGAGCCACGCCTTGAGATTGGTCCCTTCCTCGAAGGTGTGATAGGCCCGGTACGCCTTGAGAAAGGTCTCCTGGACCAGGTCTTCGGCATCGGACGGGGTTGCGGGTCATGCGCATGGCGGCGCTGTACAGCTGCCGGGCGTACTGCATGGCATCTTGTTCGAAGTTGGCCTGGTCAGCCATGAGCCGGGACGGTACAGGCCAGTGGCTGAAAGATCTAAGTCGTCGGCGCCCTTGGAAATGCCAGGAGGATCATGGCCCCCGCCACGAGGCCGATTATTGCGATCGACAGGATCGCCCACCGATTGGCCACGCCGTTCAGCTTGGAACTGATGGAAGCGAAGAACAGGACCGTGGCGAAGAGAACAGTCGTCAGCACGTACTCGTTGGCCCGCTCGGTGGCCTGCTGAGCGGTCAAGGTGTGCTCCTCGGCGGTCTGAGCCAGGTCATCGGCGATCTGCGCCGCTGGCACCACGTACGCCTCCATGACAAACGGAGACGTGGGGGCATCCGGGTTCTCGAACGGGTCCTCGGCCAGCCACGCGTCAGTCGCGAGGCGAAGCCGCTCCGGCATGCCTTCGTAGATGAAGTCGGCCGTTTCGTCTTCGCCGTCGGTCGTGGCCTCGAGCCAGGCGATGAACACGGCCAGATCGATCGAGGTCGCCTGTCTCGCCTCGTTCGAGGCCCGCACCGACTCGGTTTGGTCGTTGGCCGCGTCGCCATAGCTGGTCGCCTGGATCGCGGACCACTGCGAGCTCTGAAAGCCCGACCAGGCGGTGGCGATCGCAGTCACGGACATCACGATGACCGAGATCAACTCGAAGTTGACCGCCAGCCAGCGACGGGTGGTGTGTGGCAGCTGGTCGAGGATCGGGTCGTCGGTGGCCACGGGCCGAATCTAACGAGCGGTCGGAGCCGGAGAGGGGAGTCGAACCCCTGGCCTATTCACTTACGAGTCGAATTGCTCTACCACTGAGCTACTCCGGCGGGAGACCCAATGGTAAAGGCGACGTGTCCCCTGGGCGAGATGAGGATCGGTGGATGGGCGCCCGATGAGTCGCGTGAAGTCCTGAGCGAATCTGATCCCTTTGGCTTGACCGTTGACGGTTGGGGTCGAGACGGAGATTGACTGTCGACCTGGCCATCCCAGATCACGAAGGGAGATAGAAGCACTGATCAGTGGTCGCGTCGTAGACGGCGATCCAGTCGACCTCTTCCTTGGTGTATCGATGATGTCACCCACGCTGAGTGTGCTCGTCACCTTGGCGACGACCACCCGTCCGTTCGACGTGGTGTATTTGCACTGGACCTTCTCGAGGGCGCCGTTCTCCTTGCGCACCACGATCAGATCGAAGGGCAGGTCATGTCCGAAAGGGATGGCGATGCCATGGCCCTGACGCTGAAGGTCGGCCAGGATCATCGCCTCCCCGATCTCCCCTTTGGCGTTGGTCTTCCCCATCGACACCCTCGATGTCGAAGGTATCGGGACCGAGGGACAGAAGTCAGGTCTCTGATCCGAGACCGGCGAAGAGATTGGCCAGCACCAGCTCTCGGCGCAGATTGGCCTGGATGTCGACCACGGCGTCGAGGATCTTCTCGGCCGAGGCCACGGCCTTGCGCGGGCTCACATCGGTGAACGTCCCGAGGGGCAGGTCGCTGTTCCGTACCGGCCCACCCATCTGCAACGAGGCCGAGTCGGTGTACCACGAGGCCAGGATCTCCAGACCGTTGACCAACAGAGATTGCTCGGCGCGCCGTCTGGCCCGTTGTTCCCGCTCCTTGGTCATTTCCTCGGAGACCGACTGGTCCACCAATGGGGCGATCTCGGACAACACATCGGACGCCAGACGCTGGCCGTCTCCCGGATGGGGTGTCACCTGACCGGGTATGGCCAGCCACAGGTCGCGGAACCGGGAGACCTCGGGGCGGTCCATCAATGCCAGGGCCAGACCGGGCCGGCCACCGGAGACGACTGCCACCCCCTCGGCTGCCGCGTGATCCAGTCCCCGCCCTTCGAGTGCCGTCACCATCGTCGCCTGGGGCACCCGGCCGACGTGAATTGTGCGACATCGTGAGGCCACGGTTGCGGGGAAGTCGTCCTCGGACTCCGCCACCAGGAGGAACACGACCGATGCGGTCGGCTCCTCCAATGTCTTGAGCAGGGCGTTGGCAGCCTGCTCCGTCATCGTCCCCGCCTCCGGGAACAGGAACACGGACCGGTCGGATTCGACCGGGCGCAAAGACGACCGGGTGACCACCTCCCGGGCCTGATCGACACCGAGACTGGTCGCGCCCTCCGGCTCGACCACTGTCACATCGGGGTGAACTCCCTCACGCACCAAGCGGCACGACCGACATTCCACATCATGTTCACCGCGCTCGGCGCAGAGCAGGGCTGCGGCGAACCGGACTGCGAGGGTCGCCTTCCCGACAGAGTCAGGCCCGGTGAACAGGTAGGCCTGAGCGGGCGCGGATACCTCACGACGTAGCAACTCGACAACCCTCTCGTGACCGATCACCCCATCGAAGGAGTCGCTCATAGGCCCAACTCCCTCATCACTTGATCGACCAACTGCTCGATCGAGCCCGAGCCATCCAGGAGCACCACGCGTCCAGGCTCGGCCACGGCCAGGTCTCGATAGGCCGCTGTCACCTCCTCCTGAAAGGCCATGCTCTCGCTGCCGATCCGATCGGGCCGACCCTGACGTCCAAGAGCTTTGCCCGGGTCGACATCGATCACGAACACCCGCCCCGGCTCCACGCCCTCGAGGCCGATCTCGTTGATCTCGCGCACCCGGTCCTCTCCCATCCCGCGGGCTCGACCCTGATAGGCGATCGACGAGTAGTAGGTGCGATCGCTGATCACCCAGGCTCCGCCCTCGAGTGCCGGCGCCACCACGTCCCGGGCGAGTTGGGCCCGTTGTGCCGCAAAAAGGAACACTTCCGCCCAGCGATCGACACGATCGGAGTCCAACACGAGCTCACGGACGGTCTCCCCCAGCGGAGTCCCACCGGGCTCCCGCACCTCCACTACATCGTCGCCCAGGGAGCGGAGCCTGGCGGCCAGGGCGGCCGACAATGTCGTCTTGCCGCTGCCATCGCCACCTTCCAGCGCAATATATCGGTGGTTACGGGGCGTTTCACCTGTCACTGTGAGTGACGGTAATGGTCTCCCGTGACACGAGTCGTATTGACATCAGGCGGTCAAATGAAGTCAACTCAGCACACCTAATGCCTAAGAGCCTCGTCATAGTCGAGTCCCCGACGAAGGCTCGGACCATCGCCGGATTCCTCGGTCCGGACGTGGTGGTCGAGTCTTCCATGGGGCACATCCGCGACCTTCCCCGGTCGGCTGCCGAGATCCCGGCCAGCGCCAAGGGCAAGGATTGGGCGCGCCTCGGGGTAGACGTGGACAACGAGTTCGAGCCCCTGTACGTGGTGCCCAAAGAGCGCAAAGACCGGGTCAAGAAGCTCAAGGAGATGCTGGCCGGGGTCGACCAGCTCTATCTGGCGACAGACGAGGATCGCGAAGGCGAGTCCATCGCCTGGCACCTGGCCGAGACTCTCAAGCCCAAAGTGCCCGTGCATCGCATGGTGTTCCACGAGATCACCCAGCACGCGATCGAGGACGCCTTCGCCAGCCCTCGAGACCTCGACCTTCGCCTGGTCCAGGCGCAGGAGGCTCGCCGCATCCTCGACCGTCTCTACGGGTTCGAGGTGTCCCCGGTCCTGTGGCGCAAGGTCCAGCAAGGTCTGTCGGCCGGACGAGTCCAGAGTGTGGCGGTCCGCATCGTCGTCGAGCGAGAGCGCGAGCGCATGGCGTTCACCTCGGCCGAGTACTGGAGCCTCGAAGGCACCTTCGCCCCGGCGGACGACCTGGCCAGGGTCTTCGAGGCAACGCTGCTCCAGGTCGATGGAGCCCGGGTCGCCACCGGCAAGGAGTTCGGCGCGGACGGACAGGCGAAGCCAGGGACCCTCGTCCTCGACCAGGCGCTGGCGACCGCACTTGCCGAAGGGCTGCTCGACTCCCGATTCGAGGTGCAGTCGGTCGAGGAGAAGCCGTACAAGAGGTCGCCCTATCCGCCGTTTCGGACATCGACCCTGCAGCAGGAGGCTGCCCGGAAGCTTCGTTTCTCGTCGTCGAGGACGATGTCGGTGGCCCAGCGTCTCTATGAGAACGGGTACATCACCTACATGCGGACCGACTCCACCTCATTGGCCGATTCCGCCGTGGCCTCCGCCCGGTCTCAGATCACCAAGCTCTATGGGCAGGAGTACCTGTCGCCAAAGCCGCGGACCTTCGCCTCCAAGGTGAAGGGCGCCCAGGAGGCGCACGAGGCCATCCGGCCCGCAGGAGACGACGATTTCCAGACACCGGAGCAGGTGGCGACTCTCGTCGGCCCGGACGAGGGACGGCTCTACGACCTCATCTGGAAGCGGACCATTGCCTCACAGATGGCCGATGCCGTCGGCTTTACCGTTTCTGCTCGTCTTGGGGCGCAGTCGACCGATGGCCGCGATGCCGTATTCAGCACGAGCGGCCGAACCATCACCTTCCCAGGCTTCCTTCGGGTCTATGTGCAGGGCTCGGACGACCCGGAGTCCGACCTCGACGACAAGGAGAAGGTCCTGCCCAAGCTGGCCCCGGGCGACGCCCTGGCCGTGCAGCGACTGGAGCCCACCGGGCATGAGACACGTCCACCGGCCCGGTATACCGAGGCCTCGCTGGTGCAACGTCTCGAGGAGCTGGGAGTGGGTCGGCCCTCGACCTATGCCTCGATCATGACCACGATCCAGGACCGCGGCTATGTCTGGAAGAAGGGCACGGCTCTGGTACCGAGCTTCGTCGCCTTTGGCGTCGTCGGCCTTCTCGAGAAGCACTTCCCCCAGCTCGTCGATTACAGCTTCACGGCATCGATGGAGGACGACCTCGATCGGATCGCTGCCGGTGAGGAGGAGTCGGTCCCCTGGCTCACTCACTTCTACTTCGGCGACGACGGGCTCAAGCACAAGGTGGCGAGCCGTCTCGACGAGATCGATCCACGTGCCATCGGGTCGATCCCGATCGGCGTCAACGAGGACGGCACCGACGTCGTGGCCAGGATCGGGCGCTATGGCCCGTATGTGGAGATCGGCGAGGAGCGGGCCTCCATCCCGGAAGACCTGGCTCCCGACGAACTGACCGTCGAGAAGGCCACCGAGCTGGTCCTGCACCAGAACGTCGGCGACAAGATCTTCGGGACCGACCCCGAGTCCGGGCTCACCGTCTACGGCAAGACCGGCCGTTTCGGGCCATACATCCAGCTCGGTGAGGCCGAGGAGGGAAGCAAGACCAAGCCGAAGCGGGCCTCCCTGTTCAAGAGCATGACGATGGACGAGCTTTCGATGGACACAGCGCTTCAACTCCTCGCCCTGCCCCGCACCGTCGGCCCCGACCCCGAGGGTGTTGACATCGTTGCCCTCAACGGGCGATACGGGCCGTACATCCAGCGAGGGTCCGATCGGCGCAGTCTGGAGAGCGAGGAGCAACTGTTCACCCTCACCGTCGACGAGGCCCTCAAGCTTCTCGCCGAGCCACCACGCCGGAGGGGTCAACGGTCGGCCGAGCCACTGAAAGAGCTTGGACCCGACCCGGTCAGCGGGAAGACGGTCACAGTCCGAAACGGCCGCTACGGGCCCTACGTCACCGACGGTGAGGTCAATGCCTCCCTGCGCCAGGGCGACTCTCCAGAGACCATCGACATCGATCGGGCAGCGGAGCTCCTGGCGGCGCGGCGGGATCGAGTCGGCAAGTAGCAGCCATCCGTCGCCTCACTTGGCGATGGTGAACACCGGTCGTGAGGCCGGCCGAAGTCCCATCCTCGAGATGTCGCTCTCGGAGTGGAAATCTGAGGCTCGGTGGGTGGTCACGACGAAACCCACACTCGTCAGGCGATCTGCGATGTCAGGCCCGTACCTCCTGACATGGTCTCGTTGACCGAAGACACGGAGCCTCTCATCGGGATCAGTGATGCTCGGGTCTTCGACGGTCCTAGCCCTGGTCACGGGCACGACCACCAGTGCCCAACCATCGGCAGCAAGGATTCGGTGGAGCTCCTCCATCGCCCGGCGATCGTCGGGGACATGCTCGAGGACATGGCTGCAGATGATGACATCGAAGGACTCATCCGAGAGCTCGAGGTCGGACACATCCAGTCGCAAGTCGACGTCCTCTCGGTCGAGGTCTGCGGTTCGATAACCGGCCCCCAGACGCTGGCGAAAGCGAGGCTCGAGACAGGGCTCCGGCGCAAAATGCAAGACACGCTTCGCCCCGTCATCGAAGAGGTTGGTTTCATTGTTCAAGAGCAGCCAAACGAATCGATGCCGCTCGAGCGACCCACAGTGGATGCATTGAGCCTCATCGCGGGGTGGATTCCCGTAGGGACGGAACCGGCGTGATGAGCGCCCGCATACCGGGCACCACCTCCCGAAACCGCGGTAAGGGAGAGTCCTCACCACCGCCCTGCCCCGTCGCAGGATGGATTTCGGCGACATCGGTCAGAGCACGGTGGCGGCCATCTCGGCCAGCGGTGACCGCACCGTCTTCTCCAGCGTGACGTGGCCGAACAGGGCCGACCCCTTGAACTTCTCGATGAGTGCGGCCATGCCCCCGAACGGCGAGATGTAAGGGTTGTCGACCTGGGTCAAGTCGCCGCAGAAGACCACCTTCGAGTCACGCGACATCCGGGTCAGTATCACCTTGAGAGTCGGCAGCTCCAGGTTCTGCGCCTCGTCGATGATGACGAACTCGCCGGTGATCGAGCGCCCTCGGAGATAGGTGACCGCAGCCATCTCCAGCTCACCCCGGTCGATCAGCTCCTCGATGGCGTGCTTCGCGCCGTCGACCCCGGCGTCGGAGAAGAGGGCAAAGAGGTTGTCGTGTACCGCAGCCATCCATGGCGCGAGCTTCTCGTTGAGATCCCCGGGCAGGTACCCGATTTCCTGACGGCCCACGGCGACCAGGGGACGGTAGACCGAGACTCTCCTGTATCTGCCCTGCTCGATGACCTGCTCGAGCGCCGCAGCCAGGGCCAGGAATGTCTTCCCGGTGCCCGCCATGCCCATCAGCGACACGGCAGGGATGTCGGGATCGAGCAGCTGATGGAGCGCCACCGTCTGCCGCACGTTCTTGGGCTCCACACCGAAGGCTCGCACATGGGTGGGAACTCGCTCCACGACGACTGTGGGCTCGGCCTGGATGACGCGAGCGAGTGCGGAGCGCGAAGCCCCGGACCTGAGCAGCACGAACTGGTTGACCATCGCCTCGATGTCATCGAGGGTGATCTTCCCCTCGTCGAACAGCCGATCGATGGTGTCTCCGTCGGTGGGGTGCTCGACGAGACCCGACTGGAGCTGTTCCACCGGCACGGTGTCGGCTCGGTAGTCCTGAACCGGGACGCCGAGCTGTGCCCCTTTGATGCGAAGGGAGGCGTCCTTGGTGACGAGCACTGCCGGCGACTGCTCGTGAAGGTTCAGGCAGGTGGCGAGGATCCGGTGATCCGGGGTATGGGGGTCGAGCACGGCGGGCAGACGCTCGGAGACGACGCCGTTGAGCTCGATCCTGAGCGAGCCGCCTCCCGGAAGCTCAACAGCCTCCCGCAAGCCGCCGGACCGGGAAGCTCCCAGCTCTTCGAGCAGACGGATGGCAGCCCTGGCGTTGGCTCCCACCTCGTCCATGCGGGTCTTCTTCCGATCCAGCTCCTCGACCACCACGAGTGGCAGGACCACGTCATGTTCATCGAATCGGAGCGGGGACTGGGGGTCGGCGAGGAGCACACAGGTGTCGAGGACGTAGGTTGACACTCGATCGGTCTGTCTAGCGGTCGTCGCCAAGGACCACAGCTTCCCGCTCCCGGCGGTGAATTACAAGGATCGCCGGTGCGTCGGGCTCAGAGGTCGACTCTGAACACCGGGAAAAGCGCCGCCTTCGCAGCGAAGTCGGCCTCAGTCGGATTCTCCGGGACGTCCATGTAGGGCCGGGCGTAGCTCTCCCTCTGGTAATAGGCAGCTGCAGCCGAGGCAGCGGTCGGGCCGGTGATCTCCTCGAGGCGGACCTGGCGCTCCTTGGATCCGTGTCGAAGGGTCACGGATGAGTTGGCCCGGACGTTGTGCACCCAGGACACCTCGCCATACGGCGAGACGACGTACTCGACGCCATCGAGTTCCAGCGGGCTGACCGGGACTTCGCGCCTCTCTCCGCTCTTTCGTCCCGTGGTCGTCATCAGCTGGGTCTTCCCCATACCCCGGCGGGCGGCCCACGACATGAGCCGATTCACGTTCCGGGTTACTTCGTATTTCTTGGCCATCACCGGGAACCTACGCGTCATCGTCTCCGAGTGACCCACTCGAGAAAGTCGTTCAGGGGCTTGGCGTTGACCACCCGGTCGGTCGTCACCCAGCCTCTTTGGGCGTAGGTGACCCCATAGCCCATCCGAACCAGATCACTGGTGTGATGCGAGTCGGTGTCGATGACGAAGTCCACACCACGGGACATCGCCCGGCGCACCACCTCGGCGGTGGCATCGAGACGATCGAGCGCTCCGTTGATCTCGAGGGCCACCCCGGTCACCTCGAGGGCCTCCAACACCACGTCGATGTCCAGCTCGACGCCCGGGCGGCGGCCCACGTAGCGGCCGCTGAGATGACCGATGGCGTTGACCGCCGGATCGTGGAGGGCACCGAGGATCCGGGCCGTCTGACGGTCCTGCGAAAGGTCGAAATGGGAGTGAATCGAGGCGACGCAATAGTCGAATTCGAGGCGAAACGCGGGGTCGTAGTCGAGATCCCCGTCCGGGCCAATGTTGAGCTCGCAGCCAAAGAGAAGGCGAATGTCGGGGTACTGGGCCTGAAGCTCACGGATCCGATCGCGATGCTCGAGCATCACCTCCCGGGACGACCCATTGATCGCCAGGTCCTCGCCATGATCGGTGAACGCCACGTACTCGTAGCCGCGGGCGATCGCCGCCTCGATCATCTCCTCGAGGGTGGAGCGGCCATCACCCGATCGATCGGAGTGATAGTGGAGGTCACCTCTGATCCGGGACAGATCGATGAGTTCGGGCAACGTGCCGTCTGCCGCGGCTTCTACCTCGCCGGTTCCCTCCCGCATCGGTGGGGGTACCGGCTCCATCTCAAGAGCCTTGTAGATGTCATCCTCGGTCTCGGCGGCGATCAGCTTCCCGTCCTCGAAGAGCCCGTACTCGCTGAGCAGCCACCCCCGATCGATGGCTCGCTGACGCAGAGCGATGTTGTGAGACTTGGAACCCGTGAAATAGAGAAGAGCAGAGCCCAGCTGACCGGGCTCCACGGTGCGGACATCGACCTGCATTCCTTCCCGGGTCAGAAACGAGGTCTTGGTGCCGCCGGACCCGATCACCTCGGCCGCCTCGGGCAGGCCGACGACGAACTCGGAGACAGCTGTTGGGTCGGTAGTGGCGACAACGATGTCGATATCCCCGACGGTGTCCGAGAATCGGCGGATCGAGCCACACGGCACGGCTGCATCGACGCCTTCGACGGAGGTGATCCGCGCGGCGAGTGACCGGGCCAGTGGCAGCGCCTCGACCAACGGAGTCCGCCGGTCCTTTCCATGGAGGCCCAGGCGCTCGATCGCTTTGCCGATCTTCTCCTCGGAGGTCTTGCCCAGACCGGGCAGGTCACGCAGCTGCTCGGCGGCGATGGCATTGCGCAGGCCTTCGATGTCCTCGACGCCGAGCTCGGCCCGGATCACCTTCAGCGTCTTGGGGCCGAGACCGGGGATCTTGGTGAGCTCGACGAACGCCGGAGGGTATTTCTCCCGGAGGGCGACCAGTTTGGCCACCGAGCCGGTGGACATGAACTCGAGGATCTTGTCTGCAGTGGAGCCACCCACTCCCTTGATCTCGGTGAGCTCCTTCTTGCTGAGACCGGTCAGCTCGCCCTGATATCCCTCGATCCCATGAAGCGCGTTCTCATAGGCCCGGACCCGGAACGCCTGAGGGCTGCCCTCGTCCAGCGCCGTGAGCTTGGCCAGCTCGGCCAGCATCCGCAGGACTTCGAGACGTGTGGCCACGCGCCGGCAGCCTAGATCCCGCCCTCAGTCGTCGACGATGACAGCAATAGACCCGTCTGTGAGGTCGAGGATGGTGGTCGGAGGGACCTCGAGTTGAAGCCCTCGCCGCCCTCCTGACACAGCAATCGTGTCGTGCTCCAGCGCCGAGGAATCGAGGATCAGCCGATGGCGCTTCCGCTGCCCGAAGGGGCTGATCCCACCGGTCACGTAGCCAGTCTCTCGCTCGGCCACCGCGGGTGTAGCCAGCGAGCCATGCTTGCCGCCGATGGCAGCGGCCAGTCTCTTCGTGGACAGACGTCGATCAACCGGTATCACAGCAATCACCGGCTCATCGTCCACCACAGCAACGAGAGTCTTGAAGACTCTGGCCGAGCCCATCCCGATCGCCGCTGCCACCGCCTCCCCGTAGCCCTCGCCCACCTTCTCGGAGACGTCGTACCGAAGAACCCGGTAGGCGGCGGCGGCTTTGTCGAGGGCGACAGTCGCCCTGGTGGGCCCGCCTGCCATCGTCACCAACGCTCGACGAGATGTTCGCGTCCTGGCGGAGGCTCATAGGGCTCGGGCCAGAAGTCGGTGACCGAGGTGATCAGCCCATCTGAAAAGGCGAAGAAGGCCATCCCGTCGGCAGGCTCGGCGCCCGCTACCTCCCAACCGAACCACGCGACGCCGTGTTCGTTGTCGGCGATGGCGACCTTGAGTCGGAGATGCCAGTCACCGGGATACTCCTGATTGAACTGGAGGTAGCGGTCACGCCCCCTGATCCGCTCCCTCGACTGGGGGATCTCGTATACGACTTCCGGATGAAGGAGGGCGGCCCAGCCCTCCCAGTCACGGGCTTCGAGGGTCTCGATGAACAGATTGACCATTTGCACGTTGGTGGACATGCCGGGACGAACCTACCGAAAAATGCGACTCATCGGCCAAGCCAGGCCCGCGGTTCGAACTCCGCCCGAGCAGTCTTGCCCACGAGAACCTCGCCGAACAGCGGCACATTCGCCCTCATCGCCACGGTGACCGCGACCACGCGCGATCGAAGCGTGGGGTCGACGGGGCACCAGCAGCTCACCATCCGCGTCCCGTTACGGGACGCCAATTCGGCTGCGAGATCGTCGGGAGCCCTCGCACCGGCCGGTGGATAGGTGGCGACTGCGGCGGCGAGGGCGGCGGCCTCGGCCGCGGTGGCCGCCTGCTCGCGTGCGTCGAACAGGACGCCCAGCGCCGTCGTGCCTATCCCGATAGTGGCGATCAGGGCGCAAAGCCCGATCATCAGGATCGTCCCGGCGCCCCGCTCGCCCTTCATCTCTCGATTCGCATCGTCGCCCTCGCCGACAGGTCGACCCCGACGCTTCTGGGGAACGGCTGGCCGAGCACGTGACGCATCGAGATGGTGACGGTGGCCACCGCGCCGACCCTGGACGGTCTCTCCACCGACACCCTGGCGACCTCACGCATCTCCGGGCTCAAGGCCGCCAGCACCGCCTCGACCGCCCGGCCAGGGTCGGGTGTCGTCGCAGCCACACGAGCCCCCTCCCGCACCGCACCCTGCAGCTCGATCCGCGCCCTGGCCACGCCGATCAGCTGGATCGATGCCACCAGGACGAGAATCGCGATAGGGAGGATGAGGAACAACTCGACAGTCACCGAGCCGCGGTCTCCTCTCAGAATCTTCCCGCCACCCAGTCGATCACTTTTCCGAACAGGCTCCCCAACAGACCGCCCCCGCTCCCCGACTGCAGCCATTTCAGGGCGATCACGGCCAGTGCGGTGGCGGCGAGGATCACCAAGAAATACTCGACCGTTCCCTGCCCACGCTCGTCGCGGGTGGCAAGCCAAGCCAACATCCGTGCCATTTCCTCTCCTTGTCGTCCGGTTTCCGACCGGTGCGGGGAGAAGTGCGGATCTCATGTCAGTGTGAATTCATGTGAGGGGCCCCGACAGGTCCTCGAAGAGACGGAGCATCGAAGGCGCATAGAGAAGGAGGACGAGACCTGGCAGGAGCAACAGGGTGATCGGAAGCAGCAGTCGCACCGGCAGAGAGCGGGATCGGGCCACACGACTCGCCTTCTCGGTGGCGATGTCTGCTTCGATCATCGACCGAACTGTGTCGCCCAAGGCGGCGCCCGACTTCTGGGCCCGGGCCAATTGGGACAGGACTCCCTTCATCTCGCCGGTCATGAGCAGGGCGGCCTGACTCAGACCGGAGATGGTGGCTACCCGGGCCGCCAGCGTCATCTCGGCTTGACCGGGAAACGCGGCTGCGACTGTTTGGAGCGCCCCGAGCACCGAGCGGCCCGATCGCAGCTCGATGAGAAGGACGATCAAGACCGGTCGGAGGAGAGTTGGTCTTTTCCTGAGCCGATGCCGGAGGGCGAAACCGGCAGACACGCAAATGCCGAGGACAGCGCCAGGCAAGCCGGCCACCGCCAGCCCGATGGAGCCCGACACAACAGCTCTCATCGTGCTCTCCGCACGATGAGCACCGACAGGGTGACGCCGGCGACCACGAGGGCCATGCCCACCACGGCGGCGGCTCTCTGAGCCGGATGGCGCAGGAGACTTTCGAGACCGCCCTGCGTGAGGGCCCAGCCAAGGCCGAGGATGGGAGCCACGAGCAACACTGCGCCCGTCGCCCTCGCTGGTGCCGATGCGACAGAAACCTCATGGGCGACCTCCACCTGGGCCAAGGCGAGGGCACCGATCTCGTCGAACAGGGCCGCCGGCGAGACGCCGAGCCCGTCGACCCGAGCCAGCAGCGTCCCGAGCTCGGGACCGATCTCGCTGAACTCCTCCTGCGCCGCACGGGCGACCTGATCCATCGGTGCGCCAATCCGACAGCAGCGGGCAAGCTCTACCGCTTCCACCGAAACGGCGGCCGTCTCCACCGAGGCACGAAGCGAGGCGCCGGCACGGAGTTCGCCCGACACCGCCTCGCAGAACCGACTCGCGCGCATGGAAAGGCCAGGACGCGCCCGCCACCAATGGATAGCTACGAGAATGGCCATCGGGAGCGGAGCCACGACGGCCAGCGAGAGAAGCGCTAGACGCCGCCAGTCGACCCCGGCACCGACGGCGAGGGCGATGAGTGACCAGGTCACAGACTGCCCTCGATGCCCTCATACCCGACGCACGCGATGTCGGTGATGACACGGCTGCCATCGTCCCGCTCCATCTGCACAACGAGGTCGATCGCGGCGTGGAGCTGGCGTCGGACCGCAAGCTCGGAGGTGTCTCCCGCGGACAGAGCGAGCGTCTCCAGCCTCCACAGCGCCTCCTCCGGGCTGTTGGCGTGCAGCGTCGACATCGAGCCGCGATGACCGGTGTTGAGCGCCCAAATGAGGTCGAGAGCTTCAGGGCCCCTCACCTCTCCGACGATGATGCGGTCGGGGCGGAGTCGGAGTGCAGATCGGAGCAGGTGGCGGATCGTGATCTCGCCGATCCCCTCCGGGTTTGGTGGGTGGGCCTCGAGACGCACCCGGTGGCCCGGGATGCGGAGCTCGGCGGCATCTTCGATCGTCACCACTCTCTCGTCGGCTGGGATCAGGCCGGCGAGAAGATCGAGGAGCGTGGTCTTGCCTGCGCCGGTTCCACCGGACACGATCACGGTCTGTCGTTCAGCCACGGCCTTCGAGAGCAGCTCGACCTGCTCCCGCGTCGCCGTTCCCACCGTCACCAGCTCTCCGAGCGAACTCACCGCCTGGGTAAAGCGCCGGATGGCGACGATGGGGCCGTCGACGGCGGCCGGCGGCACCACGACGTGGATCCGGCTCCCGTCGACCAGACGCCCGTCCACCATTGGCGAGGACCTATCGACTCTCAGCCCCAGCGGGGCAATGACCCGCTCCACCGCTGCGTACAGGTCGGCTTCTCCGGCGAACCGTCCGTCGACCCGGGCCAACACACCACCCCGGTCCACCCAGATGTCATCGGGCCCGTTGACCAGGATGTCGGTCACCTTCGGGTCCGCCAGCAGCGGCTCCAGGGGCCCGAGGCCCAAGACCCGATCGGCGATGCTCCCAGCCAGCCGAGCTGCGTGGTGGGGGGAGGCGACAGAGAGGAGACGCTGCGCCTCGGCGGTCACCTCGGAACGGCGTAGCGGAACCGCTCCGGTTGCGATGTCGCTGATGACCTTGTCGATCACGCCCACGGCATCTCCCAAACCCGTTCCCAGGCACGCACCCAACGGGCCCTGGTCGCCGACTTGCCCGATAGGAGGCGCCGCGCCAGAGATCCGCTGAGTCGGGGGAGCACCGGTCCCGGGCCGCTCGGTCTTGTTCCTGCTGCCGTCGGCTGCCATACGGCCGGGCTTTCCTCGACCGATCTGAGAAGACCCGGAAAGAGAGGCCGGACCGGGACGGTTGGACCGGACCATCCACCGCTTGCGCACCGAATCACTACCGCCGGCCACCCCTGGGCCAGAGTGTCGATGAGGGGCAACGCATCGACTGGCTCGATCGGACCGGACGACAACAGGGCCACCCCGGACCGGCCCGGGCCGAGCTCGGACAAAGAAGGGCCCTCCGCGGCGAGATCCGAGAGGGTCCGTCCACTTTGAAGCGCCAGATCGCGGCACATGTCGATGACAAGGGCGCTCCCTGCCACCTGAGCCAGGCCCAGGGCCGACAGCAACGACAGCACCGGATCCGGCGAAGCCACCGCGAGTACGCCGAGCCGGCCCGGAGATCTCCCCATCCCCACCATGACCTCGAACGTATATCGCGCCGGGGCGCCCTACAAGATGGTTGGCTTCCAGTCGAAGCCCGCCGAGGTCACCGCCCCAATCAGGTCCGCGGCGGAATACGTGCCCTCGCCGAGGGCGTCGAGAACGGTGACGTCGAGGACGAACCCCGCCACAGCCCAAAGAGAATCACGGTCGAGATCTGCGATCAGACTCCCCGCGTCGACTTGCTTGACCGCCTCGTTCACCGTCGAGACCAGCAAGCCCGGAACGGGAAGCTCGTCAGGAAGCCCCGGACGGTCCATCGGCTCGCCGTTGTGATCCACCACGACCACCGGGTGAGCCGCCGCCATCTGGCGCATGGTCTGAAGGTCGATCATCGGCGAAAAGTACCCTCGAGCCGTGATCGATCGAGTGATGATCGTTGTCGCCGCCGGGAGCAGTGTCCGATTCGGAGAGGACAAGATGCTGACGATGGTGGCGGGCAGTCCGTTGGTAGCCCACACCGTGGCTGCCGTCATCGACCATGTCGATCGCTGCATCCTCGTATGCCGGACCGACCAAATGCCGGTCCTGGCCAAACTGGTCCCGGGCGCCGACCTGGTAGCGGGAGGCCCGAGCCGCACCGCTTCCGAGCTGGCCGGGCTCGAGGCCATCGGCGAACCCGCCCGACTAGTCGGCATCCACGACGGCGCACGTCCGATGGTCACGGCAGATTTGATCGAGACCCTTTTCGAGACTGCTGCCCGGGTCGGCGGGGCCGTCCCGGTGGTGCCGGCGTCGGGCCCGATCGTCACGCGATCTGACCTCGCCCTGGTCGAAAACGCGGTCATCGCCCAAACACCCCAGGTGTTCCGGGGCGAACCACTCCTGGCTGCCTACGCCGCAGCCACAGTCGTCGGATACCAAGCCCAGGACACCGCAGCGATCGCCCGCCGATTCGCTGACATCGACATCGAGGGCGTTCCCGGGGACCCAGACAATCTGAAAGTGACGGTCCCCGGTGACTTGGATCTCGTCAGGCCGGGCCTAGAGACTTCTCGTATCGAACCTCGTTGACGTCGGCGCCCCCGATGTTCTCGATGCGGATCGGTTTGCCCAGCGCCCATCCCTGGCGTTCGTAGAAGGCTCGGGCCCGGGTGTTCCCGTCGAGCACCCAGAGCAAGGCCTGCCAGTAGCCGTCGTCGAACAGCGCCTTCTCTCCAGCCGCGAGAAGATCGCGCCCCACCCCCTTGCCCCAACGCTCAGGGTCGAGGTAGATGGCATAGACCTCGCCCCAGTCCTCGTCGGTGGAGGGGCCGACCGCGCAGAAACCGCCGACCACGCCATCGTCCTCGACCACCAGGACGCGCCCCCTGGTCTGACGAAGGATTCGGTTCCAGGTCTCGGTCCGGCCTTCGACATCCAATGAGTCGAGGAATGCCTGGTCGATGAGGCCCGGGTATGCCTGCCGCCAACTGGCGACGTTGACCCGCGCCACACCAGCGGCGTCGGACGGCAGGGCATCACGTATCACCTGTTGCGTCGGCCCGCTCAGGGAACGTGGGACGGCTCCTCTCCGGGTGGGGCCGATTCGGGCTGATCTGCCTGCGCTTCTTCTTCCGGCTCGTCTGACCCTTCATCCCGATCACGCCCACCGAGGACCCAGAAGGCCAGAGCCGACAGCGATGCTGCCCCGAGGGCCACGCCAAGCCATAGCCACTGCTGCGTGCCGGTGCTCAACTCCTCGCTCTCGGTGGTGGTGGTCGTGCCCGAGGTCGAGCTCAAGTCGATTCCGAGATCGGTGAGAGACACCTGGTCCGACTCGGCACCCGGGTCGCCGATCGCTTCGAACATCACGATGTAGTTGGCCGGCTTGACCTCGGTGGTTACGCCGTAAGCCCCGTCCTCACGCTCGAGCATCGGCAGAGTGATCGGGTCCTCGTCTGGCAGGGCAAGGTGGACGACAACCGAATCGGCCGAGGTCTCCACCTCGACTCGAATTTCGATGATCATGGACTCGTCGGTCATCGAGACGACGGAGGCGGAGGCAACGCCGAAGCCGGACCCCACCTCAACCGCGAACAGGAGGACGGCGGCCAGTCTGATCATGAGTTGCGATGGTACCTGCCACCCTGCGGCACCACCCTTCCCCGTATCAGCCCCACTGCCCCCGGTCCTCCAGCAACTCCTTGAGCACGTCGGGTCGGTCGGTGATGATCCCGTCGACTCCGAGATCGAGCAGCTCGGCCATCTCCGATCGGTTGTTGACGGTCCAGACGTGCACCTGAAGACCGTGGGCGTGCGCCGATTCGATCAACTTTCGATCGATGACACGAAGCCCTCTGGAATGACGGGGAAGCTGAAGGGCCGATGCCTCGCCCACGACTCCCCGCCCGACCCTCGACGCCACGAGCCAGGACCTGGCCAGGGTTGCACCCGTGGACGTGGCGACCCGGCCGGCCGACGCATCCCGGAACTCCTGGAGCCGCCGATCGGAGAACGAGCCAACGATGAGCCGATCGTGCAGCCCGAGGCGCTCGATCAAATCGTGCAATGGCTTCACGAGGTTTTCCGTCTTCAGATCGACGACGAAGGAGACCTCCGGGTAGGCGAGCACGGCCTCCTCGAGCGTGGGTACCCGGATCCCCCGGTCCCGGAAGGTTCGACCCTCGACTCCCACGTGCCGATAGCCGGCGTCAAGAGACGAAAGCTCGTCGAAACTGAGCTCTGTCACCGGACCTGATCCATCGGTGGTGCGGTCCACCGTGGGGTCATGGAGACAGACCAGGACACCGTCACCTGTGACCCTCAAATCCGTCTCCAGGTGGCGATAGCCGAGCCCTACAGCGCCCGCGAACGCCTCCATCGTGTTCTCTGGCCAGAGGAGGCGGCTGCCCCTATGGGCGATGGCAACTGGTGGGCGCCAGAAGTCGAGGCTCATGCCGAGCAAAGTAATGGGCCCCGTCTGACGACGGGGCCCATTGAATCCCGGTTGAGGGCGCTTACTCGGCGACTCGGTCCTTCAGGCCCTTCGAGGCGGAGAAGTGGGCATACCTCTTCGCTGCGATCGTGATGGTCTCCCCGGTGGCCGGGTTTCTGCCCTGACGCGCAGAGCGATGCTTGGTGGCGAAATTGCCGAACCCGGTGATGTTCACTTTGCGGCCCGCATCGAGCTCCACGGCGATGATTCCCTCGCCCGCCTTCGTGGAAAAGATGTGGTCGATGATCTCCGAGGCCTTGCCTTTGGAGATATCCGCCCTGTCGGCGAGTTTGTCCGCCATCTCGGATTTGTTCACGGCCCCTCCTTGTGGGTCGACGTTCGGCACCGTGTATCTGGTGACGTCCGAGTAACCATAGGCGAAAAACCCAGCATTGCTTGGCTTTCCGGCCCGTTAGCCTTCTTCGCCCAGGAGGAAAATGAGCGTCGACTACGTCCTCGAGGATGATCTGGCCATCGTCACCCTCAATCGGCCCGACCGGTACAACGCCATCGAGGCGTCCCTCAGCGACGGTCTGATCGAGGCAGCAAATCGGGCCGGAGAAGAGGCAAGGGCTCTCGTCCTCACCGGGGCGGGCAAGGCGTTCTGCTCCGGCGCCGACCTGAACGATCTGATGGCGGACTATGAGAGCGGCGACGGCCCGGACCTGGCACGTTTGCTCGATGATGTGTTCCATCCCGCCCTGCGTGCCCTGCTCGAATGCAAGGTGCCCGTCATCGGGGCGATCAATGGCGTGGCGGCCGGGGCGGGTCTTGGCCTGGCTCTCGCCTGCGATATTCGGGTGATGGCAGAGGACGCCTTTCTCACATCGGCCTTCACGGCCATCGGGCTGGTGCCGGACTCGGGCACGACCTGGTGGCTGTCGCACCACCTCGGGGTCTCCCGGGCCCTGGAGATCGCATTCACCAATCGACGGGTCGGGGCGGAAGAGGTCCGTGAGCTGGGACTATGCGTCGATGTGGTGCCCGGTGACCAGCTCCTCGATCGGGCCCGTTCGGTGGCGGAGCAGATGGCGGACCTCGTCCCCGATTCACTGGTCACGACCAGGCGTCTGATTCGGGAGGCCTCGAGCACCTCCCTCGAAGACGCTATGCGGGCCGAGCAGGCAGAACAGGGCCGCCTTGGCAGGACGCCAGAGCATCGCGAAGGCGTCATGGCGTTCATGGAGAAGAGAAAGCCCGACTTCAGGGCTTGACCAGAAACACCTCGACAGTCAGGTTCCCGGCCTCGCCCTTGCCGAACGCAACACCGATTTCGTTGTTCAGCCAGGCGAGGTCTTCGTTGCCGGTCTGCGAAGGTCAACAACTCGCGCGGCTCGGCGGATTGGTCCTGGTTGACGATGGAAACCCCGCTCCCCCTGTAGGCCACCGTTTCCCGCTTCTCGCCGACGGTGGCGTGAATGTCGAGGTCCATGTTCCCATCCGAGCGAAGCGTCACGTAGTCGATGCCGCTGACAGGCCGCTCACCTTCCCAGTGAGGTCCGGTGGCTGTGCCCTCGAACGGGAAGTCGATGCGCATCCCGGCTGGAGTGTCGCCGATGATTTTCCTCCCCATCTCGGCCTTGATCGTGCAGAACAACTCCAATGAAGGCATTTGGTCGGGCTCCTGGTCGGGACCATGAACGCTAGTTGCGGGAGCGTCGGAGTAGCTCGACGACCTCGGCATCCGGAGTCGGGCTGAAGTCCCGGTACCAGGCGCCGACAGCCATGAACCTCCTCGGATGCTCGATCACGATCACCCGATCCGCCACCCCCTCCATCATGGGGATCGCATCAGCCGGCGCAACCGGAACCGCCAGCCAAACGCCGAGCGCATCACGGGCGCGCAACACCCGCATCGCGGCGAGCGCGGTCGAACCTGTGGCGAGACCATCGTCGACCACGACCACAGTGCGGCCGGCCGGGTCGATGGCCGGGACCGCCTCCCGGTATCGAGCCAGCCTCGAATCCAACTCGGATTTCTCCGATTCGGCCCGAGCGTCGAAGGTCTCGTCGTCAATCCCCACTCTGTCGATGATCTCGTCGTTCCTGATCACGACGTCGCCCTCGGCGACCGCTCCCATGGCGAGCTCGGGATGAAAGGGCACCCCCACCTTTCGAACGACCAGCACATCGAGCTCGCAGCCCAGGGTCTCGGCGACTTCGAACCCGACCGGCACACCTCCACGTGGGAGGGCGGTGACCAGCGGTTCCGCTGGGTTGTGGGCGGCGACCGCCCGACCGAGGCTCGCCCCCGCCTCGCGGCGGTCGGCAAACCTCATCGGCTCAGCCGTAGTGGTCCACGTAACGCTGAAGCCAGGGCGTGACCTGCGTCAGATACTCCTCGGCCTCCCCCATGGGCAGAGTCCGGGCCGCGTAGTTCATGAGCATTATCTGGCGGGCGGCATGGAAGCCGTCCAGCTGCTCCATGTCTTCGATAGGCCAGGGTGCGATCTCCTCGTACCCCTGACGGTAGGCCGACCTGATCTCCTCCCGCCGCTCGCTTGCCCGTGACGAGTAGAGACATACCGACACATCCTGGCCCGGGGTCGCGATCATCACGTCCTCGAAGTCGAAAGCGTGGAGCCGGGAACGGATCAAATGAACGTTCCACTCGTGGAGATCGCCATGGACGACATGGGGGAATCCGGTCGCCCAGGCGTCTTTGATGATCCGCTCTGACAGCTCCGCTGCCTTGCTGATCGTCCGGCGGCGATACGAGTCGAAGACATGGTCGAACCTCGGACTCTCGATGATCACGGGATCGAGTTCGGGGTCGTAGTAGAAGATCCGGTCCCAGCGTCTCATCCCGTCCGGGTTGGGAACCTGCCAGGTTCGCCCGTGCTCTTGGAGCGAGGCGCTGATCCGGCCCAGGAGGCGATATCCAAAGCTGCCTGCGCCATCGGCGAGCGGAGCGCCGGGAATCCAGCTGAAGAGCACACAGGGCCTGGTCTTGTCCGAGTCGGGCTCCGCGGCATCGACGATCAAGGTCCCGTACCCGGTCTTGATCGGGGTGACGATTTCCAGGTCCGTGTCCCGGTTCAACGCAGACAACCAGGCAACCTCATAATCGATGTTGGTCCGGGAGTTGGCGCCCGGGCTTCCCACCCGCAGAACGCATTGGAAGCCGTCTGAGGTGATCACGCGGTACATCACATTGGAATGCGTGGCCAGATGCTCGACTTCCCTGACCCGGAACGGGTAATGCTCGAGCACCTGTTGGGCGAGCGGCAGCAACCGCGCCGCCTCATGGCCGATTCGATGAAGATCCATCCCGCCCGGAGCCCCCCGTCTCCCAAAGGGGGACCCATTGCCCTCCCCCGGGACATTTTCTCCGAAGGGGCAGCCAATACCAGTGGTTCGTTCGGCCTATTTTGGGGCGATCGCGCTCAGATGGCGCTGAGGATGTCGTCCAATGCATCGACAAACCGTCTGTTCTCGTGATCGGCCCCGATGGTCACTCTCAGCCACTCACCACTCATCGGGCGGACGATCACGCCTCGCATGGTGAAGAGCTCGGCCGCCTCCTCGGCCGGGATCCCCAGCGCGAAATAGACGAAATTCGCCTCGCTCCTCGTGTGTGGGAGCGATCTCTCGGCCAGGACACCGAGCAGCTGATGACGTGCGGCCGAATTCGCCGTGGCCCTCCGCTCCAGCTCGTCCCGGTCCCGGAGCGACGCGGCCGCTGCCACCTGGGCCACCTGAGCGACGGTGAAAGGGGGCTGGGCCTTGCGTAATTCCCTGATCGTTCCGGGCTGACCGACCGCGTAACCGACCCGATGTGCCGCGAGGGCGAAGATCTTGGAGAAGGTCCGAAGCACCAGGACATTCGGACGGCGCAAGGCCTCGGGAATCGCGGTCGCATACCTCGCGTCAGACACGAAGTCGTGATAGGCCTCGTCGATCACGACCAGCGTCGATTCCGGCACCGAATCGAGAAATGCGGTCATGGCATCCGACGTGACGATGGTCCCGGTCGGGTTGTTGGGGTTGCACAGGTAAGCGATCGTCGTGTCGTCACGCATCGCGTCGGTCATGGCATCGAGGTCGTGCACGTGCTCGTCGTCGAGCGGCACCTCGATCATCTCGGTCATCGCCCACCGGGAGGCGATGCGATACATCACGAACGATGGCCAGGCGTAGACGGCGCTCGTTCCGGGGCCGCCGGTGGCGACGGCGATGTGGGTGATCAAGCCCACGCTCCCGTTCCCGAACCAGAGATGATCGCCCGGGACTTCGAGGTGGGCCGACAGCGCCGCACTCAGCTCGCGCAGATCGTCGTCGGGGTAGCGATTCGACTCTGCCAGGGCCCTGGTCGCGGCCTCGACAACCCCGGGGAAGGGGCCGTCCGGGCTCTCGTTCGAGGCCAGCTTGACGATCTCGTCCGGGGTCATGCCGATCTCGGAGGCGACCTCCTCGATCGATCGGCCGGGAACGTACGGGCTGATGGATGCGACGTCCGGCCGGATCCTTGGCATGAAGCAAAGGTAATGGGTGGTGGGTGGCGGGGTGGTCGGCTCCGGCCCGAAAGTATGGTGGGTCAGAATTGGAGACGACACTTCAAGTAGTCGACCCGCAGGGCCGATTGGTCGGCGAGGACCCCGGGCTCGACGCCGAGCTCTACCAGCGGATGTACCGCAACATGGTCCTTTCCCGCGAGCTCGACCGGCGCATGCTCGCCCTGCAGCGTCAGGGTCGGATCGGGACCTACGCCATGCTCGAGGGGCAGGAAGCCGTGCAGATCGGATCGGCACTGGCGCTCGATCCCGACGACTTCGTGTTCCCTTCCTATCGGGAGCACGGCGTCCAGGTCACACGCGGGCTCCCCATCGAGGTGCTGCTCGCCTACTGGAAGGGCTTGCCCAACGGCCGCTGGGACATGGAGAAGTACCGCACGGGCATCGTCTCCGTCCCAATCGCCAGCCAGCTCCCTCACGCCGTCGGGTACTCGTACGTCACCAAGCTGAGGGGCGAGAACACCGTCACCGCCGTCTATTTCGGGGACGGGGCGACCTCGGAAGTCGACTTCCACTCGGGCATGAACTTCGCCGGGGTCTGGAAGACGCCAACCGTGTTCATCTGCGCCAACAACCTCTACGCGATCTCGGTGCCCTACGAGAAGCAGACGGCCGCCGAGACCATCGCCCAGAAGGCTCAGGCCTACGGTTTCGAGGGGATCCGGGTCGACGGTATGGACGCCGTTGCCATGTTTCTGGCCACACAGGAGGCCGTGGCCCGTGCGCGCAACGGGGATGGTCCGACCCTCATCGAGGCGATGACCTATCGCTACGGCCCCCACGCCACCGCCGACGATCCCACCCTCTATCGCTCCCGTGAGGAGGAGGAGTCGTGGCGTCAGCGCGACCCGATCGAGAGACTGCGCCGGTTTCTCGAGGAACGCGACGAGTGGGACGACGCGGTGGAGGAAAAGGTGACGATGGAGACCTCCGATCTGGTCGCCGCGGCGATCACCGAGATCGAGGCGCAGCCGTTACCGGAGCGGGACGACGCCATCCGACACGGCTTTCACCGGATTCCGGCTCATGTCGTAGAGCAACTCCACGACATGCAGCGATCCCACGGCGAGCCGCCGACTCATTTCGAGCCCGACGAGATCTGGTCCATCGGCCAGGACGCCATCCCCGGAGGGCCGGCCCGGTCGATGACCATGGCCGAGGCGATCAACGCCGCGCTCCACGAGTCGATGGAACGGGATCCGGGTGTCATCGTGCTCGGCGAGGATGTCGGCCTGACCGGTGGGGTCTTCAGGGTGACCGAAGGCCTCCAGCAGAGTTTTGGGGAGGACCGGGTCATCGACACACCGCTCAACGAGTCGGGCATCGTCGGGTCCGCCGTGGGAATGGCTCTGGCTGGGGCCAGGCCGGTGGCCGAGATCCAGTTCGATGGCTTCGTGTACCCGGCTTTCGACCAGATCGTCAGTCATCTGGGCAGATATCGATTCCGCACCCGTGGCAATTCCGAGGTCCCGGTCGTAGTGCGATTCCCCAACGGAGCAGGCATCGGCGCCCACGAGCACCATTGTGACTCTCCTGAGGCGTATTTCGTCCACGCCCCGGGGCTCGTGGTCGTCTGCCCGTCCACCCCGATCGATGCCAAGGGCCTGCTTGCTTCCGCTCTCATCGGTCATGATCCGGTGATCTTCCTCGAGCCCAAGGTGCTGTATCGGGCTGGCCGCGAGGACGTACCGGTCGAGCACTACACCCTTCCCATCGGCCGGGCCCGGGTCAGGAGGGAGGGCGCCGATCTCACCCTGGTCACATACGGGGGGATGGTCCCCGTTGCCCTCGAAGCCGCCAGCAGGGTCGAATCGTCGGTCGAGGTCATCGATCTCCGGACCCTTTTTCCATGGGACCGGGAGACAGTGCTCGACTCGGTGAAGAAGACAGGCCGGCTCCTCCTCGTGCAGGAGCCACAGGGGTCGGCGGGTGTGGCCGCCGAGGTCGCAGCCGTGGTCGCCGAAAGGGCGCTGTACGACCTCCAGGGCCCAATCGTGCGTGTTACCGGCTTCGATGTCCCCTGGCCCCAGTTCGCCATCGAGACCCATGCTCTGATCGATGTGGACCGGGTGGTGTCGGGGATAAACGAGGCGATGGCCGGGTGACCACCGCCGAAGCCGTCGCCGTCTTCGGGTCGTCTCAGACCGAACCGGGGTCGCTCGAGTGGGAGGAAGCTCGTCGGGCGGGCACCCGTCTCGGCGAGGCGGGATACGCCGTGATCACCGGCGGCTACGGCGGGACGATGGAAGCAGTGTCGAGCGGGGCGGCCGACGCCGGGGGCCACGTGATCGGTGTCACCGCGCCTGTTCTCTTTCCTGACCGCTCCGCGGCCAACCCGTTCGTGCACGAGTTGATCGAGGCGTCGAGCCTGGCCAATCGGATCGACATCATGATGCAGCGATCCAGGGCCACCCTGGCGTTGCCCGGGTCTATCGGCACCGCCGCCGAGCTCCTCATCTCCTGGAACACGAACCACATCCTGCGCCGGACCGGTGCCGAGCCGAGGATCAGTGTGGCCGTCGGGCCCGGGTGGAAGGCGCTGGCCCGGGCCCTGGTCGACATGAATGGCGCCCTCGAGGACGATGTGGTCTGGGCCGACACTGTCGATGAGGGCGTCGAGCGGATCCTGGCCCGACTGTCTGACTAGTCAGAACGAGCCTGCCTGGGGAGGTGTCTTGACTCTCCGCTGTCGTGCGTGAGTCTGATGCCCGCCCATGACGCATCTCCGCCCCGACGACGTCTCGTCTGTACGCCGCAAGTCCTCGTGCCGACGAGGCCTTCATAGGTATGGATCGCCGCGACATGTGGGTGGTGGGATCCTGCGCCAGGTCTGTCTCTCCTGTGGATCCGTGACCATCGATCTCCGCGATGCGGCCTCGATCGATGACGCGGTGGTGACGAATCGCTTGGAGAGCTAGGGGTACTCGGATCTAGAGTCCCCGCCGTGACACGACTCATTCGTGCGGCTGGGGGAGTCGTCTTCCGCAAGACGTCCAAAGGCAAGATCCGGGTCCTGGTCGTCCATCGTCCGCAGTACGACGACTGGACACCTCCCAAGGGCAAGGCCGACAAAGGTGAAGCGCCGGAAGAGACGGCGATCCGCGAGGTGCTCGAAGAGACCGGCTACCGCTGCCGAATCGTGGCTCCGCTCGGGGCGACCCGCTATCGAGTCCAGGGTGGCGTGAAAGAAGTGCATTGGTATGCCATGAGGCCCCTCCCCGACAGTCCTGGCTTCACGAAGAACTCCGAAGTCGACGGGGTGAAATGGCTATCACCCCGCAAAGCACTGGACAAGCTCAGCTACGACCAGGACCGGGAGCTGATCGAGGGAACCGATCTGAAGAAGCTGGCACAGACCGGAACCCTCTACCTGCTCCGCCACACCACCGCCGGCGATCGATCCAGGTGGAGAGGCAGAGACGAGGACCGCTCGCTCACCAAGAAGGGATGGCGTGAGGCCGACGCCATCGCCGACACCTTGGCCGACGCCGGAATCGAGCGGATTCTCTCCAGCCCGTACGAGAGATGCGTGCAGTCGGTCAAGCCATTGGCCAAGCTGATCAAGGCGCCGATCGAGACATCGCCGCTGCTCGCCGAGGAGCCTGACATCGACGCCGCCTATGCCCTCGTCGACAGCGTGGTCGGCTACAACGCGGTCGTCTGCTCACACGGCGACTTGATCCCGGCCTTGATCAACCGGATGATGTGGGCCGGTCTCAGTCTCGAGTCTCGGTTCTATTGCTCCAAGGGCTCTATCTGGGTCGTGGAAGTCGACGGCGGCAAGTTCACCACGGCCCGATACCTCCCTCCGCCCGAAGTCTGAGGCCCTGAACCCGGCCGTCCAGCGGGCCTAGATTGCGATGGATGGACATCGAGAAGGGCCATCTGTTCATCGGCCACAAGACTGATGAGGCCAAGGAACCGCTCACCTACGACAGCGCCGATTTCACAACTCATGGCGTGATCGTCGGTATGACCGGGTCGGGCAAGACGGGGCTCGGAATCACGATCCTCGAGGAGGCGTTGCTCAACGGCATCCCTTGCTTGATCATCGATCCCAAGGGCGACATGGGGAACCTCCTCCTCAATTTCCCCGAGTTCGATCCGTCGGACTTCCTGCCCTGGGTCGATGAGGCCGAGGCGAACCGGCAGGGAGTGACCCCGGACGAGCTCGCGGCCGCCGCGGCAACGTCCTGGAAGGAAGGCCTCGCCGGATCCGGTATCAGTCCCGAACGGATGGCCAAGCTCCGTGACGGCACCGAGATGACCATCTACACACCCGGATCGGGGGCGGGAGTCGGTCTCAATGTCCTCGGCTCGATGAAGGCCCCCGCTATCGACTGGGAGACACAGGGCGAGTTGATCAGCGACGAGATCGAGGCGTTCGTGTCATCTCTCCTCTCCCTGGCGAGTATCGAAGCGGACCCCGTATCGAGCCCGGAGCACATTCTCATCTCAACCATCATCTCCACCTTCTGGCGGGAGGGACGGGACCTCGATCTGGCCACGCTGGTGGGCCAGGTGCCAAAGCCCCCGTTCCGCAAGCTCGGTGTGTTCGACATCGACTCGTTCTTCCCCGAGAAGGACCGAATGGCGCTGGCGATGAAGCTGAACGGGTTGCTGGCATCCCCATCCTTCGCGGCCTGGCTGGAAGGGTCCCCACTGGACGTGGGCGAGATGCTCACCGGGGGTGAGAAAGTCAAGGCGGCCATCGTCTACCTCACCCATCTCTCCGAGGCTGAGCGTTTGTTCGTGGTGACGCTCCTTCTTTCGAAGGTCGTCTCCTGGTTCCGGGCCCAGCCAGGCACGTCCGACCTACGCGCTCTGATCTACATGGACGAGGTGTTCGGCTTCGCGCCGCCCACTGCGGAGCCTCCCTCGAAGAAGCCGATCCTGACGATCCTCAAGCAGGCTCGCGCCCATGGCGTTGGGATGATCCTCTCCACTCAGAATCCGGTCGATCTCGACTACAAGGCGATGTCCAACGCAGGGACCTGGATGGTGGGGCGACTACAGACCGAGAACGACAAGAAGCGCATTCTCGAGGGCATCGCCAGCGCAACAGGGGCGGTTGATGTTGGAACCTACGACAAGCTCATCTCGGACCTGGAGAAGCGTCAGTTCCTGATGAGCATGGCCAAGGCTTCCGAGCCCACGCTCTTCGGGACCAGGTGGGCGATGTCGTACCTGGCCGGGCCCATGACTCGGGATCAGGTGGCGGCCTTGATGAAGGGAAGGGCGGCCGCGGAGGCATCCGATGCCGAGCCGGCCGCGAGGCCGGTCACGGCTGATCCGGCGACCTCTGTTGCTGCCCCACAGACCGAGTCGGTGGCAACGGCCGACACCATCGGACACGAGGAAGTGCCGGTCATGCCCACGGTGGCCGAAGGTGTGGCCACGGTCTATCTCGACCCCGCTGCAGCTTGGGCGGGTGAGGTTGGGGCTGACCCGACCGGCGCACGACTGACCGCGGCCGTGGCAGCAACCGTCAGCCTGACCTACGACGACACCAAGGCCGCCGTGAGCCATCAAGAGGCATTCGAGGCCGTCGTCTTTCCCCTCGCCCCGGTTCTCGTGCCAGATTCGGTCAAGGAAGTCGATCACGACGCCAGGGATTTCCGTCCCGACCCGCCGCAGGGGGCGGCATATGTCCTCCCGGAGCCCAAGATCGACACCAAGTCCTACTGGAGTGCCCTGGGCACCGACCTCACCAATCATCTGGTCGGGGCAAGGAGGATGACCGTATTCAAGAACGCTGCGCTGAAGCTGTACTCCCGACCCGGCGAGTCACGGGAGGATTTCGCCGCAAGGGCCACGACGTCAGCCGAGGCCGCGGTAGACGAGGCCATCGCCAAACTGAGGGACAAGCACGCTGCCCGCTTGGAGCGGGCGCACGCCGCCCTTGCCAAGGCCGAGAATCGGGTGGCCGACCTGGAGACGACTGCAGGCTCGAAGCAGACGGAGGAGTTGCTGTCCGGGGCAGGAGAC
The DNA here is from genome assembly GCA_963843585.1 of uncultured Acidobacteriota bacterium. GTDB lineage: Bacteria > Actinomycetota > Acidimicrobiia > Spongiisociales > ZC4RG35 > JARDZU01. The sequence continues at coordinate 78,284 of CAWJLJ010000037.1, read as the reverse complement.
ATCATCGGGGTCCTGTTCGGAGGCAAGACCAGATCGAACCCGCTTGGACAGGCCGCACGTCGGCGCTCAGCCGCCAGTCAGGCTCGAGCCCGAGCCGAGAATGCGAAGGCCACTCTGACCGAGGATCAAGTCGAACTCGAGACACTGAAGGCCGATCTGGAGGATGAAGTCGCCGACCTCGAAGACGAATTCGCGGCCAAGTCGGAATCGATCGAAGAGGTGGAGATCCCCCTCGAGAAGAGTGACGTCAGGGTCGTCGAGTTGAAGCTCGTCTGGATCCCCACCGGATAACGGCGAGCTACACCGTGTCGACGAGGGCCTTGAGCAGGTCCCGGATCGAGACCACACCAAGCAAAGACCCGTCGTCATCCATCACCGGCAGGTGGCGATAACCCGACTCGGCTATCCACGCCGCGGCATCCCAGACGTCGAGATCGGGGTCGAAGGTGTCAGGCTCGCCGCTCATGATCGATGAGACCGTGGTGCCGGGGTCGATGCCCTCGGCGACCGTGCGCCTGATGTCGCGCTCGGTGATCAGCCCCACCAGCTCCCGCCCCTCGACCACCGCCAGAGAGCCGATGTCGGACCCCTCCATCGCGACGGCGGCCTCGAGCAGGGTCGTGTCCGGACCACAAACATGAGGACTGTTGCTGACGAGATCACCCAGACGCATCGGGTGTCACGTTAGGTGACGTCCTGAACCGGGGCTTAGACGAGGTCTGCTTCGCGGATTCCGAACGAAGGGTGGCGGAGACGGCAGAGAGCCAGCTTCTCCAGCTGGCGGATCCGCTCCCGCGTCAGGTTGAACTCGTCGCCGATCTCCTCGAGCGTGCGGGGGACACCGTCATAGAAGCCGTAGCGGAGGGCGAGGATCCTGCCCTCGCGCTCAGGGAGACGCTCGATGGAGACGCGGAGCGAATTGGCCACGTCCATCTCCTCGGTCATCTGCACCGGGTCGGCGGCGTCCTCGTCCTCGATGAAGTCACCCAACTGGGCTCCGTCCTCACCGATCGGCTGCTCCAGTGAGACGGTGTCGGCGACACTCAGGGCGAGCTCGACTTTGTCGGCTGTGACACCCGCCTCCTCGGCGATCTCCTCGGGCCTGGGATCACGCCCCAACTCGGCCTTGAGCGAGGCCTGCGCAGCGCGGACCGCTGCAAGAGTGTCGTGAAGATGGACCGGGATGCGGACCGTTCGGGACTTGTCGGCGATGGCCCGGGTGATGGCCTGACGGATCCACCACGTGGCATACGTCGAGAATTTGAAACCCTTGCGCCAGTCGAATTTCTCGACGGCGCGGATGAGACCCAGGTTGCCCTCCTGGATCAGGTCGAGGAAGTCGATCCCGGAGGTGTTGGCGTAGCGACGGGCGTTGGCGACGACGAGACGGAGGTTGGCGGTGAGGAAGTCGTCCTTGGCCTGAGCCCCGCGCCGGGCCATCCGGCGTAGCTCCATTTCCTCCCGCTTGCCGCTGTACTCGCCTTTCTCCAGCCTCTCGGCGGCCTCTTCGCCGGCCTCGATCTTCTGGGCCAACTCGACCTCCTGCTCGGCGGTGAGAAGGTCGTACTCGCCAATAGCCGTCAGGTACTGGGAAACCAGGTCTGTGGTGAGACGCCCGCGCTCATCCGTCAGCTTCGAGTGAAGCCGAATGCGCGGTTTCTCGGTCTTATCAGTACGCGTTTCAGCGGCTGGCATCTAAATCAAGTCCTCCTGAGCCCGTCGGGCAGAGAATCTCCCGGACGCCCAACTATGACACATGCAGGGTGGTTTGTGAACCCCCCTCTTTTGCACGGCACACGCGCCGTTTCGCATGATCGGGGAGACCCACATTGTACCGTGGTCATAGAGGTAGTCCATGACGAAATCCACGGTTGCCGACATGACAACACCCTCCCCCTACCCCTTTGTTCCCCATATCTAACGAAAGGACGAGATGCCGAGCACAGCTCCGGAGGTCGACGAGTTCCTGGCCCAGCTGCCGGACGATCAGCGCGACGCGCTGCAGAAGCTTCGAGAGACGATCAGACTCGCCGCCCCGGAGGCCGAGGAACGGATCGGCTACGGGGTGCCCGCCTTCTACTACAAGAAGCGGCCCCTGGTCTCGTATGCCGCAGGTAAGAACCACTGCGCCTTCTATGTGCAGAGCCCGGCGGTGATGGAAGCGCATCAGGTCGAGCTCGCCGATTACGACACGGCCAAGGGCACGGTGAGGTTCCAGGCCGACTCGCCGCTACCGGCCACCCTGGTCGAGACGTTGGTCAAGGCCCGGATGGCGGAGACCGACGCCGTCTGATCGATGGCTCACAACTCCCGGTCGTGAGACCTCGGCTCGAGCACCCGGGTCAAGGTGCCGGAGGCGCCGGGCAGATCGGCCCACGATTCGATATCCAGCTCGATGACCGCCACGGTTGCGGTCTTCATCTCGGCACGCTCCCCGGTCACGGCCGATACCAGCATCGACCACGTCGGCTGATGGCCGACAAGCATGAGCGTGTTCACGTTCGGCGCCGACGCTCCTCGTTCGAGCACCCCTTTCGGGCCCTCGTCGTATAGCGACCGGTCGAGAACGAGCTCGCTGTCCCCAATTCCCGCGTTTCGGTGGCCAACTCGGCAGTGGTCCTGGCTCGCAACGCGGTGGAGCTGATGATCAGATCCGGCACCAGACCCTCGTCCGCCAGGACCCGACCCATGAGCCGGGCGCTCTTCAGCCCGCGATCGTTGAGAGGGCGGTCGTGATCGGACTCGTAGTCGGCATCCCAATCCGACTTGGCGTGACGCATCAGCAGAAGCGTCTTCATTGAACTGTGTCCTACCCGAGAAGGCGGCCGGCGGTGGTGAAGACCCTCGAGTCGGGGTAGTCGGCGCAGTAGTTGTACAGATAGGCGACCCGGATCCTCCCATCGGGGGCCACCACGAACTCGCCGGATTGCATCCAGGGATCGTCGACGAGTGGCCTTCCTTGTGAGCGCCGATCCTCCTGGAACCGGCGGCCCGTCTCCTCCCCCAACTCGCAGTACTCGTCCGGTGCGTCATAGAGAGCCTGCTCGAGGGCCCAGTGGCCGAGACCGAAGGCCTTGTGCGCGCTATACCCGGGATCGGAATACATCGTCACCGGGATCTCGTACCGCTCCTTGTACCGGGCTACCCGCTCCAGATCGGCCGGGGCAACGATCACGACATTGAGGCCGGAATCGACGTACGCCTGGTGCTCTTCCTTGAGCCGCTCCCCCCGCTCCAGGCCACAACCGCATCCGAGATGCCTCCACAGGAGGACGAGGGCGGGTTGACTCTCCCAGACCGAGGCGAGCGACACGGACACTCCACGCTCGTCGACCACGTCCACGGCGGGGGCAAGATCGCCCCGGTGCAGGGGGTTGCCCTCGATGGTGGGACCGGCGAGCCAACCTTGCATCCAGCGCTGCTCTGCCGACAGATAGAGGGCCTGCAGATCGCCGTCGGTGGTTTTGTCGGTCATCGCACTGACACTATCCGCCGACGTGCGCCCTTTTGACAGCGGTCCGCTACGTTCGCCTCATGGCAGGCTGGCACGACGTCGAGAGGATTGCTGTCGGCCTTCCCGGTGCCCGGCCAGGCGTGGCCAAGGACGGCGCTCCCACGATCGATATCGGTCGACACCACTTTGCCCGGCTCCGGTTGGACGAAAGCGGCAGGGAGATCTTGCAGTTCTGGACCCAGGACCTGTCCACCGAGGAGATGCTGGCGGACCGCGAGGACACCTTCTTTGTGATCGAGACTTTCAAGGTCAAGGTGTCGGTTTGGGCCTGGCTGGACCAACTCGACAGCGACGAGCTCATCGAGATCCTGACCGACTCGTGGCTGGCACGCCGGGGTGTTCGGGCCCGGGCCTAGCGTGGTGACGTGCCGAACCGTCTCGCCGATGCCACGTCGCCGTATCTCCTGCAGCACAAGGACAACCCGGTGGATTGGCACGAGTGGGGCGAAGAAGCCTTCGCCGAATCACGCCGGCGAGACGTGCCCGTCCTCCTGAGCGTTGGCTATGCCGCCTGCCACTGGTGCCACGTGATGGCACATGAGTCGTTCGAGGACGTGGAGACCGCGACGGAGATGAACCGTCTCTACGTCAACGTCAAGGTCGACAGGGAAGAACGCCCGGATGTCGACAGCATCTACATGGAGGCCGTGCAGACCATGACCGGCCAGGGGGGCTGGCCGATGACGGTGTGGCTTACTCCCGACGGACGGCCTTTCTACGCCGGCACCTATTTCCCCAGACACCGACCGGCACGGAATGCCCTCGTTTCGCACGGTCATGCGGGCCGTGTCGGACGCGTGGGACAACAGGCGCGACGAGGTGCTTGGGCAATCGGCCCGGCTCACCGAAGCGATCAGCCGACGCATCCCACGCTCGGAGAACGAGCCTGGAACTGATGAGCTGACACGGGCCTACGAGTCCTTGGCCGCGTCCTTCGACCCGATCAACGGGGGGTTCGGCGGAGCCCCCAAGTTCCCCCAGGAGCCGGAGCTCGACTTCTTGTTGCGCGTGCGCAGGGAGACCTGGGCCGAGCGGGCTGACCACATGCTGAAGGTGACGCTCTCCGAGATGGCGGACGGCGGGATACACGATCAAATCGGTGGTGGCTTCGCCCGGTACTCCGTAGACGCCCAGTGGCTGGTGCCCCATTTCGAGAAGATGCTCTACGACAACGCCCAATTGGCACGCATCTACCTGTGGGCCGGGATCGAGCTCGATGAGCCACGCTTCGTCGACGTCGCCAGGTCCACATTGGGATACATGCTTGGTGAGCTTCGCCATCCCGAAGGCGGGTTCTTCTCAGCCGAGGACGCCGACTCCGAAGGGGTGGAGGGCAAGTTCTACGTTTGGACTACCCAGGAGCTGGAACGAGCCCTGGGGCCCGAAGATGCGGCCGAGGCAGCCCGGTTCTTCGGGGCCTCCCCACATGGCAACTTCGAAGGCTCGAACATCCTCTACCGACCCACCGCCGAACCGTGGACCGGCCGGATCGAGTCGATCAGGGCCCGTCTGATGGAGCAGCGGGCCACCCGGATCCGTCCCGGTCTCGATGACAAGGTCGTGGCTTCGTGGAACGGGTTGGCGATCAAGGCCCTGGCAGAGGCCGGTGCGACGTTGAGCTGATGCCGGCTATCTGGAGGCCGCCCGGGTGACGGCGCGCTTCGTAATCGACCACATGGTGGTGGACGGCGTCCTCCGGCGCTCCTGGCGGGAGGGCCAAGCCGGTGGGCCGGGCTTTCTCGAAGACAATGCCGCGGTGGCACTCGGTCTGTTTGCGCTCTATTCCGCGACCGGCGAATACGAGTGGTACGAGGCTGGCGTCGAGCTGACTGTCGCCATCCCGGAGCGCTTTGCCGATCCCGAAGGTGGGTTCTTCGACACGCCGGACGATGGGGAGAGCTTGATCAAGCGGCCCAAGAGCCTGGCGGACAACCCTCTGCCCTCCGGTAGCGGAATGGCCGCCGAGGCATTGCTCATCCTCTCGGCCTACACAGGCGATCCCGCTCTACGCGACGCCGCAGCCTCGACCTTGCGGAGCGCCGGGATGCTCATGGAGCGTTATCCCTCCATGGTGGGGCACCATCTCGGTGTCCTCCACTCCTTCCTGGAGGGTCGCGAGCTCGCGATCGTCGGATCAGATTGGGTCGATCTGGCCGGTGTCTATTGGTCCTCGTACCGGCCCAACATCGTTCTCGCACCGTCGTCCACGGGTGAAGAGCCGATTCCCCTCCTCGAGGGGAGATCGAAGCCTGGTGAGACCCTGGCCTATCTGTGCCAGAACCATGTCTGCGCCCTGCCTACGTCTGACCTCGACGATCTCGCCGGCCAGTTAATGCCCGACGGCTAGGGCACGCTCCAGGGCGGAAGTCATCACGTCGGGTGGATACGGGCCGACGAGGACGGCCTCGGCTACAGGCAAGCCCTCTTCGAGACAACGGTGAGCCAGGTCTGCCACCGCCCGGATCTCCTCGAGTTGGGCGGCGGCGCCGGCCCGGTCGAGGGTGTCACCATGCCCGGGGACGATGATCGACGATCCGATCTCGGCGGCCGACTCGAGAGTGACAGGCCAGCTCATCGGAAAGCCGTCGTCGAACACAGGCGGGGCCCCTTCTTCGAGCAGGTCTCCCATGAAGCTCACCCCGCCCACGGTCACCACGATGTCGGAGTCGGTGTGACCCCGACCGTGATAGGTCATCTCGACCACGACTCGGGCCGAGGTCGATGCCGGCAGCGCTGTCGAAGACACTGGTCGGAGGGGTGATCACGACTTCGGCGATCTCGTCCAGCCGATCGGGAAGCCAGGCCGCGGCATCCTCCTTCATCGAGTCGCCCAGCTCGACCATGGTCTTCCGGCAGAGCTCATGCCCCCAAATCTCCGCTTCGGGGAACCGGGCGTTGCCAAACGTGTGATCCCAGTGCCAGTGGGTGTCGACCACCCATCGGACCGGAAGCGTGGTCAGAGTGCGCAACTCCTCCCTCAGCTCGTCGGCCTCGACGTGAGAGGCACGGGTGTCGATGACCAGTATCCCTTGCTCTCCGAGCACCACGCCGACGTTCAGGTCGAGCGATTCGTAGCGCCTCCGGAATACTCCGTCGGCCAGCTCTTCGAACATCAGACCGTCTGATCGACTTCGACAGGGACTTGCAATGCCTCGGCCGAGGCGAGGACATAAGCGATCCACAGGGCGTCGGCAAGGAACAGATGGACGAGTTGCATCCAGACAGGAACCCCGAGAGCGACATTGAGCGCGCCGGATACGAGCATGAGCCCGACCAGCAGTGGGAGCGCCTTGCCGGCCCTCGACCTCGGTGTCTCCAAACGGCCCGAGGCCCACCACCCGATCGAGGCGGCGACCACGGCCAGCACGGGATGGACGATGCGGAGGTCGGTGAGGAAATGTGCATCACCCGATTCCCCGCCACCCGTCCCCGTCTTGGGAAACAACGTGTCGGCGAGGGCAGTCACCGCCCCGGTTGCAGCGAGCAGGACGATCGCCACACCCCCGAGCAATACCCATCGCCACACATCTGGATGCGATTTGGTCGACAGCCGTCGTCCTCCCGACAACCAGAAGGCAGTCATCGACAACGCGGCCAAGAGAAAGAGGGTGTTCACGAGGTGTAACGGGACCGCCACCACCCGGGCCAACGATGTGTCCCCGGCCACCCACTCGGCGAGGACGATCATCGCCCCGATCAGCGCCTCTCCGACGATCGCAGCCAAGGACAGCACCGCCCCGGTCCGTGCCGGCTCCCCGGACGGAACTCGCCGCCAAACCCACACGACCAGGATCGCCACCAGAACCAAGGCTGACCCGCTCGCCGCGCGATGCATGAACTCGATGGCGGTGGCTCCGGACAATTCGGGTATGACCACGCCCTGACAGGTGGGCCACGACCTGCCGCACCCGGCGCCCGAACCGGTAGCCCGGACCAGGGCACCGAGGAGGATCACCCCGACGTTGAACACGAGGGTGAACCACGCATAACGGGCAATCCGGGTCACGCCGGGAAGATTAGAAGTCCTTGGGATGACCACCGCCGGGTGCGATACCCTCGCCCGCCCATGGAGATCCATCCCGACGTCCTCGCCGCCATCGGCAACACGCCTCTGATCAGGCTGTCGAGGATCCACCCTCAGGGCAACCTGGTGGCCAAGGTCGAGCACATGAACCCGGGTGGCTCGGTCAAAGAGCGAATCGCGGTGGCGATGATCGATGCAGCCGAGAGAGAAGGGCTCCTGCGGCCGGGCGGCACCATCGTCGAGCCGACCTCAGGCAATACAGGTGTGGGTCTTGCGCTGGTCGGGGCCGTTCGTGGCTATCGGGTCATCTGCACCGTTCCCGACAAGGTCTCCAAGGAGAAACAGGATCTCCTCCGGGCCTACGGAGTCGAGGTCGTGGTGACGCCGACCGACCTCCTCCCCGAGCACCCCGATTCGTACTACGGGGTGGCACGCCGCCTGACGGATGAGATCGAGGGGGCGTTTCACCCGGATCAATACTCGAACCCGGCCAATCCTCAGGCCCACTACGACACGACCGGCCCGGAGATATGGCAGCAGACCGAGGGAGAAGTCGATGTGCTCGTCGTCGGAGTGGGCACCGGAGGCACCATCAGTGGTGCCGGCCGCTACCTCAAGGAGCAGAAACCGACGGTCCAAGTGGTTGGCGTCGACCCGGAAGGCTCGATCTTCACTGCGGACAACGAGGACGAGGTCCACCAGTACTCGGTGGAGGGTGTCGGTGAGGACTTCTACCCCGAGACCGTCGACCTGGACCTGATCGACCGCTGGATCAAGGTGAATGATGCCGACTCGTTCACCATGACGAAGAGGTTGGCCCGGGAGGAGGGCATCCTGGTCGGTGGATCCTGCGGCATGGCGGCCCACGGAGCCCTGCAGGTGGCCGAGGAAGACCCCGAGGCGTTGGTGGTGGTGATCCTGCCCGATTCGGGGCGGGGCTATCTCTCCAAGATCTTCAACGACGACTGGATGGCCGAGCGGGGCTTCGACGTCTGAATAGAAGGGCCCTCGACGGATCGAGGGCCCTTCCTTTGAAGATCAGCTATGGCATTGCTTCGGCGAGTTACGCCGCCACGAATGGACGAGGTTCGCGGTATCCAGAGCCGGGTGGTCCGAGTTTGGAGTCGCCACCTGTCCCGATGGGACGAGCGGCGGCTGCGGTCAGCGCCGCTCAGCGCTCGACCACCTCCAGAGTCCAAAGACTTTCATACAACCTAGGACCACCTCCTTTCTCTGGTGGAGACAGTCTGCCACAACTCGGGCGGATTGGTGAGGGGTTTTGCAACGAGGCCGGTAGCCTGGCTACGTCGGCCTCCGGAAGACATCCGGAGGGATCGGATCCTGCTCCCGACGTCTCGTCCCCAGACCGGCCAGATACTGGTTGGGGAACGTGTGGCCGTCATAGCCGAGGTCGATGGCAGCGTTGAGAGTCCAGTAGGGGTCGACGATGTGGGGACGCGCCAACAGGCAGAGATCCGCCCGCCCGGCGACCAGGATGTTGTGCACGTCGTCGATGCTGGAGACGGCTCCCACCGTCATGGTGGCGATCCCGACCTCGTTGCGAATCCGATCCGAATAAGGAGTCTGATAGAGCCGCCCGTACTCGGGGTCGGCATCGATCGTGGTCTGACCGGTCGACACGTCGATCAGGTCACAGCCCCGTTCCTTCAGCTCCGCGGCGAACGCCACCGCATCGTCGCCATCGAACCCTCCATCGACCCAATCGGTAGCCGAGATCCGCACCGAGATCGGCTTCTCGTCGGGCCAGACCTCGCGCACCGCTTCGAATACCTCGAGCGGATATCGCATCCTGTTCTCGGCCGAGCCCCCGTATTCGTCACTCCTCTGATTGGCGAGAGGCGTGAGGAAGCTGGACAGCAGATATCCATGGGCGTAGTGGAGCTCGAGCAGATCGAACCCGGCGTCGCTCCCGAACCGGGCCGAGGCGACATGCTGGTCCCGGACATGGTCCATGTCGAGCCCGGGTCATCTCCCGGGGCACCTGGCTATCGGGCCGGTAACGGATCGGTGAAGGCGCCATGATCTCCCAATTGCCCTGGTCCAAGGGCTCGCTGTCCCCTTCCCACATCAACTTGGTCGATCCCTTGCGCCCCGAGTGCCCGATCTGGAGACCGATCCGTGAGTCGGTGTGGTTGTGGACGAAGTCGACGATCCGCGTGAATGCGTCTGCCTGATCCCGATTCCAAAGACCGGTGCACCGGGGGCTGATCCTGCCCTCGGGAGACACACACGTCATCTCGGTCATCACCAAACCGGCGCCGCCCACGGCCCGGCTGCCCAGATGGACCAGGTGCCATTCATTGGGTACCCCATCGTTGGCGCTGTACTGGTCCATCGGCGACACGACGATGCGGTTGGCAAGCTCGAGACCGCGCACCCGGAATGGATGGAACATGGGAGGCACGTCGGGCCCGACAGGTGTGGGGCATGAGTGCTCTGAGGCTGCGTACCAGGCGTCGACCCGAGCCATGTACCCGGGGTCACGTACCCGCAGATTGTCGTAAGTGATCCGCTGGCTTCGGGTCAGCATGCTGAACACGAACTGCTCAGGGTCGAGGTTCCGGTAGCGATCGGCGCCCTCGAACCAGTTCCGGCTCGCCTTGGCGGCCCGTTGCAGACTCTCGACCTCGGGCCGGCGCATCTCCTCGTACCGGTCGAAGGCCACGTCCAGTGGGTGGCCGGCGAGGAGCAGCCCGGCGAGGGCGATGGCGTCCTCCATGGCCAGCTTGGTGCCCGAGCCGACCGAGAAATGCGCAGTGTGGATGGCATCGCCGATGAGCACGACATTGCCGTGGTGCCAGCGCTCACAGGTGATCGTGGGGAACTGGAGCCAGCGTGAGTTGTTGCCGAGGAGACCGAGTCCGTCGAGATGGGGGGCGAAGATCTCCTCACTTCGCTGGAGGGCGTATTCGTCGCTCACACCCGGCGGGAACGATTCATCTTCGGTCTTGTCGAAGCCCAGCGCCGACCAGGTCTCTGGACGCATCTCCACGATGAAGGTGCTGCCCTCGTCGCTGTACGGGTAGATGTGGGCCCACACCATCCCCGAGGGCGTGTCTTCGAAGATGAAGTTGAATTCGTCGAAAACCTTTGGAGTGCCGAACCAGATGTACTTGTTGCGAGCGGGCTCCAGCGACGGCCTCAGATGAGACTCCAGCTCCCGCCGCACGATGCTGTTGGCGCCGTCGGCCCCAACGATCACCCCGACCGATTCGACGTCCGACAGGCTCTTGACTTCGGTCGAGAAGCGCAGGTCGACGTCGAGCCGGCGGGCACGTTCGGTCAAGGTCTCGAGAAGTGCGCGACGGCTTATGGCTGCAAATCCGTGGCCGCCGGAGATGACCGCCGCACCTTCGGGATGGTGGGTCTTTATCTCCCCCCAGTGCCGGAACTCCTGCGTCATCGCTCGATGCGAGATCGGGTCAGCCATCTCGAAGTTGTCCAGGGTCTCGTCGCTGAAAACGACCCCGAATCCATAGGCGTCCTGAGGCGTGTTTCGCTCATGGACCGATACGGCGAGCTCCGGGCGCGCCTGTTTGAGGAGGATCGACAAATAGAGACCTGCCGGTCCCCCACCGACGATGGCGACGCCCTTTTCGATGCTCATGTTGGCTGTCGGGCCAACGCTAGAGCGCCGTTAGAGACGTAGCGTGTTGGTGAACTCCTCCCACCACGAGCCCACCGCCTCGACCGCATTGCTCAACGACCAGAGAAGAACGATGGCGAGAGCGACCACCAGGACCACCGTGGCCAGGTTCCGGACCCGGTACATCTGTCGCTGGCTCTCGTCCTCCATGTAGGAGGGCTCGACCACCGGAGGTGTGGGGGCGGTGATCAAATAGGGCTCGGGCGGGCTGACGTAGGCAGGCTCGCTGGAGGTTGTCATCTGGGCTGCTCCCACCGTTTCGGACTTGGCCACCGAGTCCGGCGGCAGGGAGAATGTATCAATTTCCGGCTCCGGGTGCTCGATGACCTCGGGCTCCGGCTCCGATGGAACGTGCTCCTTGACCTCCGCCTCGAGTTCGAAATCGGCATCGAGATCCGGCGCGAGGACCGAGGCTGCAGCCGCAGCGGCAATCAGCGGGTCCGGGTCGATCTTCTCCTCGATCGGCTCCTCGAGTGGGAGCGGGGCCAGGCTGGCCAGTGACTCCTCGACGGTCGGATGTGTCTCTTCAGGTGGTGTCTCGACCCCGGCCTTGTCGAACAAGGCGCGTCCGTCGATGTCGAGGATCGCGGAGAGGGCGGTGAGCACCGACGGATCGGTGGGAGTGGCCACATCGCGTTCCCAGCTCCTGATAGAGCTGGCAGATCGACCCACCAATTCTCCCAGCTGAGCCTGGCTCAAGCCGATCTTGGTGCGGCGGTAGCGCACTGTTCTTCCAAATGAACGCTCAGGCATCCGGGCTTGAATAGTACCGGCAGACGCAATTTGCTCGATAGGGGTTCGGCCCCATATAGCCGGAAGCCCGCAGTCCTAAGCTCGTTCGGGCCACCGTGGAGGCGTCCGGACGCCTGGTGGGTCCCCCGGTCTTCAAAACCGGTGAGGGGTCTGATCGGCCCCTGGCGGGTTCGATTCCCGTCCGCCTCCGCCACCATCCGCCGCCCAGGCCCGGGTCGATAGAACCATTGATGGGAATCGTGCTCGACTTAGCATTTCTTCCATGGAGATCGCGATAATCGCCCTTGCGGCGATCGGGGTCGTGTTCGCCGGAATCGCCCTCAACCAGGCCAAGCCGGACGTGCGGGCCGAGCGTGTCGCCGGTCATCCGGACACGTTCGAGTTGTGGAACGAAGGCCCGGGCAAGGCGGTGATCGTCCACGCCGATGTGCTTTCTCCCGGTTTTCCCCGAGGCGCATCGATAAGTGACGCCGTGACCGCCATACCGGGTCTGTGGGTGGACGAGCGGATCGTCAGGGATCATGGCCCATGGGCGAAGGGCGCTGCCCTCGAGCCGCTTCGGCGCTTCGAGATCAGACTGCCCGCGGCGACGAGCTTGCGCATCGTCTATCGGGCAGATGGTGCACTCGGCACGGTGGCAACGGCGACGATGCTCGTCGAGGGTGGTCACTGACCCGATTCCGGGGGCAAGTGACTTTCGGCCCTCATGGCCCTTCGACGCTTTCGGTAGGTTGGAGATCAACCTACCTGTGAAAGGTGTCTGACCATGAGAAAGACCGCATCGATTGCGTCCATAGTCCTTGGAGTCCTGATGATCGTGGGTGGCATCGCCACCTGGTTCGTCGTGAGCGACACGCTCGCCGATCAGAAGATCACCACCTCCGACGATGCATGTCTGCCCGGCCGCGCCGTGACCGGCCCCTTCACCGCCTATTGCGAGGCGAAGGTGATCGAGCAGCACACGCTCGAGGCCACCGAGGGCCTCTACTACGCCGAGATGGACCGGGAGGACCCGCTGCGCGAAGTGGCGATGAACGCATCATTCCTCCAGTCTTCGCTGTTCACCTCGGTGCTGGCCTTCGGTGTGGCCGCCATGGCCGTCGCTGTGGGCCTGCTCTTCGTCCTGATCGGGCTCGGCATCCGGGATGTGGCGGAGCGGACCACCGAGCCGCCGACTCAGGTCTGATCAACCAGCTCGAAGCGAATGAAGGGAGCGGTCCCGACCCACCGGTCGAGGGCCGCTCTCGACCGCTCCGGGTCCGAGCCCCAGCTCTCGGTCAGTGCCCGATAGAGAATCCGGCCACGCTCGTCGGGATCGGGCTCGGGCTCACCGCGTACCGGGATGTCGGCCTCGACTCCATGTCTCAGGTGGAGGGTGAACTCCGGGTTGGCCACGATGTTGGCGACCCAATCGCGCTTGAAGCCAGGTCGGCCGGTCAGATAGAACTTCCCGTCGAACTGATGGAAATAGATCTCGATTCGGCGGGGCAACCCGGACTTCCGACCAATCGTCGTGATGTCCACAGTGCCACCTCGCTCGAGAGCTTCCCTGACGGCGGTGTCCATTGCCCGCACCAACCCGGACGCGGTCCGCGTTGTTCCCGGGCAGTAACTTGCGTCACACATGGGCCAACTGATCCAGGTCGAGGCCAGTCCGATGGGCACGGTCGCACTGTTCTCCACCGATCGCTCGCTGACCGGCCAGGACGGGGTCGGAATCTCCCCTGAGGACCCTGGACGGTGCCGACCCGCCCCATGAGCTCGCCCGACGCCTCTTCGACGCCGATCAACTCATCGACCACGTCCATGTCCTCTCCAACACGGTCTCGGTCCGGCGACGCGAGAGCTGGGACGACGAAGCCGTGGACCGGGCTGCAGACGTCATCGCCAATCTCTTCGTCCACTACGCCGCCCGGCCCAGCCCTGAGGAGGCCGACGAGTTCGAGGCGCTCAGGGTCGCCAACTACAACGCGACTCTGAGCCACATCAGGGCCCACAACGAGGACCTGTGGGTGATGCGGGTCACCCCCGACGAGCCGATCGACCCGTTTCTCCCCGGCCAGTACACGACGCTGGCCCTGGGTTACTGGGAGCCGAGGGCCGACGAGGCCCACGACAATCTGAAGCCCGATCAGGACCAGAAGATGGCGCGCCGGTCATATTCGGTCTCGAGTTCGATGATCGACGAGGCGGGCGAGCTCCTCCCGCCCCACACCCCGGACGTCGAGTTCTACATCGTGAAGGTCAAGCCCGGCCAGGAGGAGATTCCCGCCCTCACTCCCCGCCTGTTCCTCAAGGGCGAGGGCGACCGTCTCTACATGGGTCGCAAGTTCACGGGGCACTACACCCTCGAGGGAGTGAAGCCCGATGACAACATCGTGTTTCTCAGCACCGGCACCGGCGAGGCACCGCAGAATGCGATGATCGCCGAATTGCTACGTCGGGAGCACAAGGGCCGCATCCTCGATGTCGGTGTGCGTCCGCTATTGGTCCGACCTCGCCTACACCGAGCAGCACGCGGTCCTCGTCGACCGCTATCCGTCATACCGATACGTCGCGATCACCACCAGGGAGCCGGAGAACGAGGGGAAGAAGGTCTACATCCAGGATCTGATCGCCTCAGGTCGGATAGAGGAGGAGTTGGGCGCCCCCCTCGACCCCGCCCAGACCCACGTCTTCCTATGCGGAAACCCGGCGATGATCGGGCTGCCGAAGTGGACCGATGAAGGGCCGGTCTTCCCGGAAACGCTCGGCGTCTGCCAACAGCTCTACGAGAAGGGCTTCACCATCGACCACCGCAAGGACCGGGGCAACGTTCACTACGAGGAGTACTGGACGGATCGCTGAGAGCCGACCGTTGCAGGCGCGATCGAGCAGGATTCGAGAAGCGCCTGCGGCACATCGCCCGTAGTTTCAACAGTGACTCATACAGGAGGTCAAGCGATGAGCACCACGACAAAGTCCGGTTCTGGAGGTTTCTCGGAGGCGGAGCGTGCTGCCATGAAGGCACGCGCCCAGGAATTGAAGGCGCAGGGCCGCAGCGGCCAGAAGAAGGCCGACAACGAGCAGGCCGTGCTCGACACCATCGCCGAGATGCCGGCTGCCGACCGTTCGATCGCCGAACGCATCCACGCACTCGTCACCGCGAACGCGCCCGAGCTCCTTGCCCAGAACCTGGTACGGGATGCCCGCCTACGCGCAACCGGACGGCAAGCTCGTCTGCTTCTACAAGGCAGCGTCCAAGTTCGACGGCCGCTACGCGATGTTGGGATTCGAAGATGCGGCCACGCTCGACGACGGCCCGATGTGGCCGGTCGTGTTCGCGATCGTCGAATGGACGCCAGCGGTCGAGAAGAAGGTCGTGGCGCTGGTCAAGACTGCGGTCGCCTGAGCGTCCGCTACGACCCGGCCCGCTCCCGGCGCTGGGCCTCGGCAACAGCGATCGCGGTCATGTTGACGACGTCGTTCACCGAGGCGTCGCGCTGCATGACGTGGACCGTCTTGGAGAGCCCGCTGAGGATGGGCCCGATCACCTCGGCGTCGCCGAGCCTATTGAGCAGCTTGTAGGAGGCGTTGGCGGCGGTCAGGTTGGGGAAGACGAGCACGTTCGCTGCCCGGCTCAAGGCTCCCCTGGGACGTCGATCGGCCAAGAGCTCAGGTATCACCGCGGTGTCCGCCTGCATCTCGCCGTCGACGGGGATGTCCGGTCGGGCCAGGCGGAACAGCTCCACCGCTCTCCGCACCCGGGCCGGCTCGCTGCCACCGGCCGACCCGAAGTCGGAGTAGCTGATGAAGGCAACACGCGGGCTCCGGGCGAAGTCCTCTTCGGCGGTCGTGGTCGCAGCGAGTGCGATCTCGGCCAGCTGCTCGGCGGTCGGCTCGATATTGACCGCACAATCCGTGAAGAAGTAGGCAGTCCCCCTCACCACGACCAGATACACGGAGCTGACGATCGACCGACCCTCCTCCACCTGAAGCACCTGCAGGGCGGGCCTGATCGTCTCGGGGTAGTAACTGCTGAGTCCGCCGATGACGGCATCGGCCGCCCCTTCCCGCACCATGAGACACGCGTACATGGCAGGGTCCTCGGTCTGCCTCCTCGCATCCTGGAGTGACAGGCCCTTGTGACGGCGAAGCTGTTCGAGGGTGAGCGCATACCGATCCCGCTCCCCTTCTTCCCGTAGGTAGTCGATCACCTCGATCCCATCGATGGAGATGCCCGCCTCCTCGGCCATGCCATTGATTCGCCCGGCATCACCGAGGAGCACGACGTTGCCGATCCCCTCGTCGGTCACCCTCCGCGCCGCCCGGATCATGCGCACGTCTTCGGCATGCGGGTAGACGATCTTCTTCGGCTGCTCCATCGCCCTGGTGGTGATGGCATTGATCAACCCGTGCGAGGCGTTGAACCTGGTCTGGAGCTGGGAGATGTACTCGTCGAAATCGTCGATGGGCGCCCGGGCCAGACCCTCTTCCATGGCCGCCTTGGCCACCGCCGGCGCGACCCGCCAGAGAACCCGGGGGTCGAACGGCTTGGGGATGAGGTACTCGGGGCCGAACTGGAGCCGGTCCAGGTCGTAGGCGCGAAGGACCGAATCGGGCACGGGCTCCTTGGCCAGCTCGGCGAGGGCATGCACCGCGGCGATCTTCATCCCCTCCGAGACGCCCCGAGCCCTCACGTCGAGAGCGCCCCGGAAGATGAACGGGAACCCGAGGACGTTGTTCACCTGGTTCGGGTAGTCGCTTCGCCCGGTGGCCATGACCACGTCCGGCCTTGCCGCCAGAGCGTCCGCGTAGCTGATCTCGGGATCGGGGTTGGCCAGCGCGAAGACGATCGGCCGCTCGGCCATCGTCTGGACCATCTCCTTGGTCACGGTGCCGGCGATGGAGACGCCGATGAAGGCATCCGCGCCCACGAGGGCATCCTCGAGAGTTCGGGCATCCGTATCGACGGCGAATTCCCTCTTGATGTCGTTGAGGTCGTCGCGTCCGTTGTGGATCACACCGATCGAGTCGACCATGAGGATGTTCTCCGGGCTCATGCCGAGCTCGATGAAGAACCTCGCCGAAGCGATGCCGGCGGCTCCCGCCCCGGCGAACACCACCTTCACCCGGGAGATGTCCCGCCCTGTCAGCTCGAGAGCGTTGAGGAAGGCCGCCCCACCGATGATGGCGGTCCCGTGCTGATCGTCGTGGAACACAGGGATGTCGAGCCGATCACGCAGGGTCTGCTCGACTTCGAAGCACTCCGGCGCCTTGATGTCCTCGAGATTGATGCCGCCGACGGTTGGGGCCAGCATCTCGCAGAATCTGATCACGTCTTCGGGCTCGGTGGCGTCGATCTCCAGGTCGAACACGTCGATGTCGGCGAAGCGCTTGAACAACACGCTTTTGCCCTCCATCACCGGCTTGCTGGCCAGTGGACCGATGTTGCCCAGGCCGAGCACCGCAGTCCCGTTCGACACCACAGCGACCAGGTTTCCCCTGTTGGTGAACCGAAACGCAGCGTCGGCATCCTCGGCGATGACGAGGCAGGGCTCGGCCACGCCTGGTGTGTAGGCGAGGCTCAGATCGGCCTGGGTCGCCGTGGGCTTGGTCGACCGGATCGCCGTCTTGCCCGGGGTGGGCTTCTCGTGGTACTCCAGGGCCTCGGAGAAAGTGGGTTTGCGGGCCATCTGAGCGCCGAGCCTATCTGCCACGAGGGATCAGCGACACAGCCGCCCATCGGCCGGGAGTTCCCCTTGACCCCTGCACATGCGAGAATTGCAGGGAGAGATGATGACTTCGAACCTTCCCATCTACCAAGACAACGGCTACAAGGTCATGGCCGGCTGGAGGGTGGGTCACGCCCCGGAGGAGTCCACCACCCGCTCGGGTCTCCTCGTTCCGATCGGGACCAAGGACGGAAACGACGCACTCACCCTCGTCGACGTGAGGACGGGCCAGCGCTTCTGGGCGGTGCCTACCGGAGCATGGCGGTTCATCTGGCCGGCCACGGGGAAGCCGGTCATCGCGGTGCGTGAGTCCCAGATCATTGCCGAAGAGGAAGTCGATCACGTCGGAGACGAGGGTCAGTACCTCTGAGCGGCCTTAATCCCCCGCCATCGAGCGGTCCGACCCGCCAACATCCTGCTCTCCGAGCACCATGACCCAAGAACACGCCTCCAGACGCCGTCGTCGCCTCACCGCGACCGTCACCGATCTCGAAGTCGCCATACAGCGGGCCTTCCTGGTCGGCGTCGAGCTGCCCGGGATGACCACGGTCGACTCCGAGCGCAGCCTGGAGGAGCTCGCCCTGCTCACCGACACCGCCGGATCCGAGCCGGTGGATCAGGAACTGGTGCGCCGCAACAGGATCGATCCCGCCACCTATATCGGCTCGGGCAAGGCGGAGGAGATCGCCACCCTGACCAATGCTCTCGACATCGACGTGGTGGTGTTCGACAATCAGTTGACACCTGCTCAACAGCGCAATCTCCAGAAGCTCTTCGGCTGCGACGTGGTGGACCGGGAGGGCCTCATCCTCGACATCTTCGCCCAGCACGCCCACACCAAGGTCGGTGCGCTCCAGGTGGAGCTGGCGATGAACCGGTACAACCTCCCCCGTCTTCGAGGTCGAGGAACAAGTCTCTCCCAACAGGGTGCCGGGGTGCTCGCCCGCGGTCCCGGCGAGACGAAGCTCGAGACGGATCGACGGCGCATCCTCGAGCGCAACTCGAAGCTCGAACGCGAGTTGAAGGAGACGGTGAAGCACCGGGAGACCCAGCGCAAGGCGAGGAAGAGATCCGATATCGCCCAGATATCCATCGTCGGGTACACCAACGCCGGCAAATCCACCCTCCTCAATGCTGTCACCAACGCCGACGTCCTCGTCGAGGACAGGCTCTTCGCCACCCTCGACTCCACCGTGCGCCGGCTCGAGCTGACCGACCAGCAGACCGTGCTCTTGGCCGACACGGTTGGGTTCGTGCGGCGTCTCCCCCATCACCTGGTCGAGGCATTCCGGTCGACCCTGTCCGAGGTAGCCGAAGCCGACCTCCTGCTCCACGTGGTGGATGGAACCGATCCGGACCCCGCCGGGCAGATCGCGGCGGTCCGCGAGGTGCTGCTGGAGATCGGGGCGGCCGAGATCCCCGAGCTGACCGTCATCAACAAGAGCGACATGATCGGTGAACAGGCGCTGAACCGCCTGACCAACCTCTATCCGGATGCCGTGTTCATCTCCGCGCTGAAGGGGGTCGGGCTCGAGGAGTTGCTGGAGCGGATCGGCTCACTGGTCGAGCGGGCCACGGTCACCCTCACCCTCGAGATCCCCTACGCCCGGGGTGACCTGGTGGCCGCCGTCCATCGGGTGGGCGAGGTGATCGAGGAAAAGCACGACGACAACGGCATGATCCTCGAGGTGCGGGTCCCCGAGACAGCACGCGCCCAGTTCGCACCCTTCAGTCGCTGAGGTTCAGTCGCTGAAGGCGAGGGCAGCGGCGCCGACGATCCCGGCGTTGTTGGCCAGAGCCGCTTTGGTCGTCTTGACGTCGTCGAAGGTGACGTGCGAGGCGAACTGATCCCAGAACTTGGAGATTCCCCCGCCGATGACGATCAGGTCAGGGGTGAACACCTCATTCGCCAGGATTATGAACTCCCGGGCACGCTCACCCCATTCGTCCCAGCTCAGGTCTTCCGCCCGCCTCGATTTCGCCGAGTAGCGCTGCTCTGCAGGCCGCACCCCGCCCAGCTCGAGCTGGCCCAACTCGATGTTGGGCAGGACCTTCCCGTCGACGATCAGGGCACTTCCGATCCCGGTCCCGAAGGTGAGCACGAGGACCTTCCCGTTCACGCCCTTGGCAGCTCCGTATCGAACCTCGGCGAGGCCTGCGGCGTCGGCGTCGTTGATCATGATGATCTCCCGCCCGATGGTTGTCTCGAAGAGCTCCAGTGCGTTCACACCGATCCACGACTTGTCGATGTTGTTGGCGGTGGTCACCCAACCCTGACGAATCACCGAGGGAAAGCCGAGACCGAGGCGCCCGGGGGCCTCTAGTTGGTCGACCAGCTCTTTGACCGCGGCAGCGACGGCGTGCGGCGTGGACGGCTCGGGGGTGTCCACCCGCAGACGGTCACTCACGAGCTCACCGGCCTCCACGTCGACCACCCCGGCCTTCACGCCGGACCCACCTACGTCGACGCCGATCCTGGTTGTCACGGCGGGCGAGACTAGTGGGGTGCCAAATCGAACCATTACTCTCGGATTCCGATGAGCGGCCACGCCGATATCGCGGTAGCCGGGCTCGGGGTGATGGGAGCAAACCTCGCCCTGAATCTGGCCGACAAGGGACACCTGGTCGCCGCCTATAACCGGACCACCTCGGTCACCGACGAGTTCATGGCCGGCGAGGCCGGGGACCTGGGCGTTCTCCCAGCAACCTCGATCGAAGAGATGGTGGGGATGTTGAGCCGGCCGCGGGTCGTCCTCATCATGGTCACGGCGGGCAAGCCGGTCGACGCGGTGATCGACAGCCTTCTCGATCACCTGGAAGAAGGCGACATCATCATCGACGGTGGGAACTCGCTGTACTCCGACACCGACCGACGCCAGGCTTTCGTCGAATCACGGGGTCTCCTCTACCTCGGGATAGGCGTGTCCGGTGGTGAAGAAGGAGCGCGTCACGGGCCGTCGATCATGCCTGGGGGAAGCAGGAAGGCATGGGAGCACGTCGAGCCGATGCTCAAGTCGATCGCCGCCAAAGCCCCCGACGGCAAGCCGTGCTGTGAGTGGATCGGCACCGGTGGGGCCGGCCATTTCGTCAAGATGGTCCACAACGGCATCGAATACGGTGACATGCAGGTCATCGCGGAGGCCTACGACCTCATGCGACGGGGCATGGGCATGAGCCCTGCCGAGATGTCCAAGGTCTTCGCCCGTTGGGACGAAGGCCGGCTGCGCTCCTATCTCATCGAGATCACCAGCGACATCCTGGCCACAGAGCTCGACGGTCAGCCGATCGTCGACGTGATCCTCGATGCCGCCGGGCAGAAGGGCACCGGCAAGTGGACGGTCATCTCATCGTTGGACCTCGGCCAGCCGACCACACTCGTGGCCGAGGCGGTCTACGCCCGGATCGTCAGCTCCGACCCCGACGCCCGCAAACGGGCAGCCGCCATCTATGCCACTGGCCCCGGCACACTCGGAGCAGTGACGCCCGACGACGTGGAGAGCGCCCTCTATGCCTCGAAGATCATCTCCTATGCCCAGGGGTTCCGCCTGATGCGAGCGGCCTCCGACGAGTACGGCTGGGATCTCGACCTGGCGACGATCGCCTCGATCTGGCGGGCGGGATGCATCATCCGGGCGGTGTTCCTGGAGGACATCACCGCTGCCTTCCTGCGCGATCCGTCACTTCCCGACATGATCGAGGACGACTTCTTCTCCGGCGCACTCGACGAGGCACAGGTGTCCTGGCGTGAGGTCGTGGCCGGAGCCGCCCTGTCCGGGCTCCCGGCACCTGCCTACTCCAGTGCCCTGTCCTATTTCGACGGGATGAGGTCGGAACGGTTGCCCGCCAACCTGATCCAGGCGCAGCGGGACTTCTTCGGGGCTCACACCTTCGAACGTGTCGACAGCCCTCGAGGCGAGTTCTTCCATCACGGGTGGTGAGTCCGTCAGATCGGCGGCGTGCCGGGGACGGCGATTCGCTCCCCGGTCTCGAAGCCAGGATCGGCCTCGTCGGCTTCTTCGACGTGCTGGCGCCGGATACCCATGGTGAACAGGATCGCGTCCAGGTAGGGGACCGAGATGGCGGTGTCCGCCTTCTCCTTGACCACGGGCTTGGCGTTGAAAGCAATGCCCAGCCCGGCCGTGGCCAGCATGTCGAGGTCGTTGGCCCCGTCGCCTACCGCCACGACCTGTGACAGGGGGATGCCTTCGGCCTCGGCGATGGATCTGAGGAACGCCGCCTTGCGAGGGCCGTCGACGATCTCCCCGGCGAGCTGGCCGGTGAGGAACCCGTCCTTCATCCTCGAGGGTGTTGGAGAGCGAGTAGTCGATGCCGAGATCGGCGGCGAGGACATCGGTGAACCGGGTGAATCCGGCCGAGACGATGGCCGTGACCAGGCCGAGCCGCTTCAGGGTGCGGACGAAGGTCCGCGCCCCACTGGTCAGAGTGATGTTCTCGTGGACCCTGGTGATGGCTGTCTGGTCGAGGCCCTTGAGCAGGCCGACCCGCTCCCGCAACGACTCCTCGAAGTCGATCGACCCGTTCAGGGCGAGATTGGTGAGGTCGGCGCATCGCTCCTCGGCGCCCGCCTCCCTGGCGAGGAGATTGATGACCTCCTCCTGGATGAGAGTCGAGTCGACGTCCATGATCACCATCCGCTTGCCACGACGCTCCAGACCGTCACGCTGGATGGCGATATCGATCGGGCGCTCCGCTGCGGCTCGCACCAGGTTCTCCCGCATCCGGTCCAGATTCCCGTTGCCGACCAGGAGCTCATAGCTCACCACCGGGTAGCGGGACAGACGGTAGATGCGGTCGATGTTCCCTCCGGCGTCGGCAATCGCCGCAGCGACGGAGCCGAAGTCTTCGGGGCCGACCCCCATCCCGATCACCGTCACCACCGACATCGGGCGGGTCGGGGTCGGGGTGTCGTCGACCTTCTCGAACTCGACGTTGAGGCCGCGCTCCCATCCGAAGAAGAGAAGATCTCTGATCGTGGCCCGTTCGCCGGAGACCCCGATGAGCACGTTGAGGGTGAGACGGCCACGGACGACTATCTGCTCGACGTCGTAGATCTCGACCTCGGCCTCGGCCAGGACCGCCATCAGCCCGGCCGAGATCCCCGGTCCATCCGGTCCATGGACCGCGACGAGGATCGTCGAGTGTTCAGTCACAGGCCTTCAGGGTAAAGCTCTCGATGCCTTGCACAATGTCAGGCCGTTAGCATCGGCCGCGTCCAACGTTCATGGGGAGGCTTCCAATTGTCTGAAAACCCGTTCCGTTTGCCCCGAAGTGCAATACCTGTCCATTACGACCTACGTCTCGAGCCGGATCTGGACACCTTCACCTTCGACGGAGAGGTCTCGATTCGGATCGGAGTCACGGAGACCCTCGATCAGATCGTGCTCAATGCCGCCGAGATCGACATCAAGACGATGACGCTGACCGGAGAAGATGGGGAGACCGCAGTCACCGGCGTCACCTACGACGAGGAGTACTCCAGGGCCACGATGACCCTCGAGCACCCGGTCGCCCCCGGCACCTACACCCTCGGCATCACCTACACCGGGACCATCAACGACCAGTTGCGCGGCCTGTACCGGTCCATCTACCGGGACGAGGACGGCGCCGAGCACGTGATCGCGACTTCGCAATGCCAGGCCACCGACGCCCGCCGTGTCCTCCCCTGCTGGGACGAGCCAGACCTGAAGGCCACCTTCAAGACGACGATGGTCGTCGCCGAGGGGTTGGAGGCCTACTCGAACGGCGCCGAGATCTCCAGGACGACTCTCGACGACGGCAGGGTCCGCTTCGAGTTCACCGAGACGATGAAGATGTCCACCTACTTGCTGGCCTTCATCGTGGGTCCTTTCGAAGCAACGGACACGGTTTCGAGCAAAGGCACGGCGATACGGATCATCGTTCCCAAGGGGAACCTCCACCTCACCGACCTCGCCCTGGAGAACGCCGTCTTCTGTTTCGAGTACCTCTCCGACTACTACGGGATCCCATATCCGGAGCAGAAGCTGGACCACATCGCCATCCCCGACTTCGCCGCCGGAGCCATGGAGAACGTCGGGCTGATCACGTATCGCGACGCCTATCTCGTCCTCGACGAGGCGAAGGCGAGCCAGAGCGAGCTGCAGGCCTGCCTCGACGTGATCGGGCACGAGATCGCCCATCAGTGGTTCGGCAACCTGGTCACCATGCGGTGGTGGGAGGGCGCCTGGCTCAACGAGGCGTTCGCCAGCTTCATGGAGCTCAAGGCCACGGATTCCAGGAAGCCGGACTGGAAGAGATGGCTGGCCTTTGCCAATCTCGAAGTCCCCTGGGCGATGGGCACCGACCAGCTGGCGACGACCCGGCCCATCGAGTTCGAGGTCAACTCACCGGCGGAAGTCGACGAGATGTTCGACTCCATCACCTACGGCAAGGGCTCGGCCGTCTTGAGGATGATCGAGCAGTTCATCGGCGAGGAGGAGTTCCGCACCGGGGTTGGCAACTATCTGCGCAAGCACGAGTACGCCAACACGGTCACAAGCGACCTCTGGGAAGGGCTGGACGGCGCAGCCGACTGGCCGGTCGGCGAGATCATGGACACCTGGGTCAACCAGAAGGGTTTCCCTCAGATCGATGTCACGGTTGTGCCGGAGGGGATCCATCTCAGCCAGCGCCGCTTCCTGGCCATACCGGACGAGACCGACACCACGGTCTGGGACGTCCCCATCCAATTGCGCGGTGTCGTCGGCGGTGAGCCCTTCGAGACGAAGGTCCTGCTCACCGAGGACGAGACGGTGGTCCCGACCGAGGGCCCGTTCGATTTCGTTGTGGCCAACGCCGGAGGTCATGGGTTCTACCGGACCCGCTACTCCGACGAGCTGTTCACCGGCCTCCTGGGCCACCTCGACACTCTCGGCGACATCGAACGACACAGCCTCGTCTCGGACACGTGGGCCTTGGTTCGCTCGGCGCAAGTGCCGGCGTCCGCCTTCCTCGACCTCGTCGGGAAGTTCGGCGAGGAGACCGAGCACGCCGTGTGGTCGGTGATCATCGGCGGGCTCCGGTCACTGGAGCACCACGCCCTCGACGAGCAGACCCGTCCCGCGTTCGAGAAGTTCGTCCGCGACCTGGTCGGCCCGGTCCTCGACCGTCTCGGTTGGGAGGGGTCTGGGGACGAGAGCGACCTCACCCGGAAGCTGCGGGGCGATCTGATCGCCACCCTGGGCATCCTGGGCAACCAGCCCTCCACCGTTGAAAAGGCACGGGGGCTCGCCACCGAAGTCCTCGAGGGCGCACAGTTCGATCCCGAGGTGTGCACCGCCGCCCTGTCTGTCTACTCGCACCACGGCGGGGCCGAGGAATACGAGGCGCTCTGGGCCGCCTATCACAGGACGAACGCCCCGGCCGAGAAGGTCCGCTATCTCCGCTCCGTTGCCGGGGTCGAGGTGGAGGAACTGGCGCTGTCGACCATGGAGAAGATCGTCAGCGGCGACATCAGGACCCAGGACGGGTTCTGGGTCTTCGCCCGCCTCCTGTCGGGCGACGCCGGGCCCACCGTCTGGCAAGACGCCCGGACTCGGTGGGACGAGGTGCTGGGGGTGATGCCAGGCATGACCAGGAGACGGGTGGTGGAGGGTCTACCCGCCCTCTCCCAGCCAGAGGTCGCAGCCGACGTGAAGAGCTTCTTCGCCGAGCACCCCATCCCCGAGGCAGCCCGCTTCCTCACTCAGAATCTCGAGCTCCTCGACACCAATGTCCTACTCCGCGAGCGGGAGACTCCGGTGGTCACCGAGTACTTCCGGGATACACCTACTTCCTGAGAATCGAGCGCACGGCTCCGGTGACCGATGAGTCCGGTCGGCCTCGCCAGTCCAAGAACTGAAACGGCGAAACGGAGGACGTCATGACATCCGTCGGCACACCTGGGACTACCGGGACCTTCGACATGGCCCTGACCCGCACCTTCGACGCGCCCGTGAGTGAGGTGTGGAAGGCATGGACGGAAGGCGACTACATCCGCGAGTGGTGGGGACCGAGTGGGTTCACCGCTCCGGTCGCCGAGATGGACGTGCGCGAGGGGGGCACGTCCCTGGTCGCGATGCGTGCTCCCGACGAGATGGGTGGATTCGAGCACTTCAACACCTGGAGCTATCAGCAGATCGTGCCCGAGGTGCGCTTGGAGTTCATATCGCAGTTCGCCGATCGGCACGGCAATGCCATCGATCCCGCTTCGGTCGGCATCCCTCCAGGTATTCCGAAGGAAGTGCCCCACGTCTTGACCTTCGCATCGAGACCGGACGGTGGGACCGACTTCACCGTGACCGAATACGGATACACCTCTCCAGACGTGGTCGAGCTGTCGCGGGCAGGCATGGACCAGTGTCTCGACAAGTTGGCCGCTCTGCTCGCTCAGACTCCTCAGCCGAACTGACATGAAGCAAGGGCCCCGGCTAGGCCGGGACCCTTTCGTAGAACGTGTTACGTAGAACGTAGAACGCTGAGCTACTTCAGCTCGACGCTGGCGCCGGCGGCCTCGAGGACCTCCTTGGCCTTGTCCGCGGTCTCCTTGTCGACGGCCTCGAGCACGTTGGCCGGGGCGCCGTCGACGAGATCCTTGGCCTCCTTGAGACCGAGGCTGGTCAGGCTACGAACCTCTTTGATGACCTGGATCTTCTGAGCGCCGGCGCCGGTGAGGACGACGTCGAACTCGTCCTGCTCTTCCACGGCGGCAGCGGCGCCACCATCGCCACCTGCGGCGGGGGCAGCAGCGACGGCCACCGGAGCGGCGGCGGTCACTTCGAACTTCTCCTCGAAGGCATCGAGGAACTCCTTGAGCTCGAGGACGGTCATGCCCTCGAAGGTTGCGATCAGCTCATCGGTGCTGAGCTTGGTCTTGGTGGCCATTTCTCACTCCTCCTCGGCCGAGACGGCCGTTTCGGTTTCAACGGGCTCCTCCGCGGGCAGGGTGGCAGTCGATTCGCCTCCTGCCGGTGCGAGCTCGCCCGACTCTTTCTTCTCCAGAAGCTGTTGGAACATCGATGCGGCGCTTCGATTGAATGACGCAAACAACCCGGCCGCCTGCATGAGAGGTGCCTTGGCGGCGCCTGCGATCTTCGCCAGCAGCATCTCGCGCGGCTCGATCTCGGCCAGCCGGGAGACTTCCTCCGGGCCGAGGATGTTCCCCGAGAGCACGCCGGCCTTCAGGATGAAGACCTCGTGCGACTTGGAGAAGTCCTTGAGGGCCTTCGCCGTGGCGACAGGGTCGCTCTTGGCGAAGGCGAGCGCGGTCGGCCCGAGCAGGTGCTCGTCGAGACCGGTGATCCCGGCGTCGCCTGCGGCAAGCCGGGCCAAGGTCATCTTCACGACCTTGTACTCGGCGCCGCTGGCACGCAGGCTCGCCCGCAACTCCTGGACCGCCTTCACGGACAGGCCGCGGTACTCGGTCAGGAAGACCGCTTCGGATCCCTCGAGACTCTCTTTGATTTCGGCAACAGCCTGGACCTTTTCTGGTCTTGGCATTCGCTCCTCCGGTCGGTAGACAACAAAACCCCTCGACGTCAGACGAGGGGCTCACGAAGAGCGACCTGCGTTGGCGGGAGAATCCCATTGAGCCCGAGGGCACCGACGGTCTGGGGCCGAGGTATTGGAGTTGCGGGATGAATAGTACCGGGCGAGGAGGGCTGGGCAACTCGGCAACTCGAGGTTCGGTGCCTGGCAGCCGGGAGCCAATCGGTGGGTAGGGTGGCCCGATGCCCGATTCAACGAGTGGCTATGCCCCGTCCGGGGATGCTCGCATCGCCTACGAGACGGCCGGGGCAGGGCAAACGGTCATCTTCATCCACGCTGGCATCGCCGATCGGCAGGATGTGGCGTTCCCAGCTCGCCGAGGTCCCGCCAGGCTTTCGTTACGTGAGCCTCGACCTCCGAGGGCATGGCGCCACCGCCCTGACCGAGGCGCGATTCTCCAACCACGAGGACGTCCTGGCGGTCATGGACCATCTCGACATCGACAGCGCGGTGGTCGTCGGCTGTTCGATGGGCGGAGGAACTGCCTTCGACGTCGCCCTGTTCGCTCCCAGTCGGGTCTCCGGTCTCGTCGTGATCGGAACTGGGCGCGCCGGGTTTCGACGTCGACGAATACGAGTCTCCACAGTGGCCCGAGGTGCTGAAGGCGTACGAGGCCGGCGACATGGCCCGCGTTGCGGAGTTGGACGCAGAGATCTGGGTCGTCGGGTACGGGCGGAGCCGGGACGAGGTCGACCCGGAAGTCATGGACACGATGATCGAGATGGACCTGGTGATCCTCCCAATCGAGGACCGCCGAGACGAGCTACTCATCCCCCTCGACCCGCCCCGGGCCGAGCGGTGGAACGAGATCACGGCTCCGACATTGGTCATGGTCGGCGAGCACGATCTGCCAAATTGCCGTCAATCGGCAGAGCTGCTGGCCGGGGCCCTCAGTCATCACGATCCGATCGTGGTGCCCGGCGCCGCGCATCTGCCGAGCATGGAGCAGCCGGAGGAGTTCAACCGCGCCCTGGTCGGGTTCCTTCAGGGCTTCTCTGTCTGATGCCGCCAAAATGGCGCCACAAGCCCAAAGTAAGCCATCAATTTCCAGATTCTCCCTGGACACCCCCTACGGGCCGCGCGACACTATTGACATTGAGAACAGGGGGTCTCCGTGTGACCGGGTGGGTTCCCTGACCGCCCCCACCCGCTCTTCGGACCCCAAATAACTGAGGGTCGCGTAACCGACAGTTGAGACCAGCCCCTACCCTGGTCCACAGACGAGTCGTCGGGAGCGTGCGGACGGTGGACCTGGCAGCCGAAGCCCTCTAAGCCCACGGGATTCCGAAGCGCGGAGATCCCCCCTGTTTCATGAGAAGAGCCCCCGCTAAGGGGGGCCTTCTGTCATAGTGCCGTGAGTTGTGGGTCGTAGGTAGTCAGCCGGCCGCTTTCGCAAAGTCCTCGAGGCTTCCCACATCGACCTTGACCCCGGGGCCCATGGTCGACGACAGCGTCATCTGCTTGAGGTACCGACCCTTGGCCGCTGCCGGCTTGGCTCTGAGCAACTCTGAGGAAAGGGCGGCGAGGTTGGACGTCAACTGGTCGACGCCAAACGAGACCTTGCCCACCGGGACATGGACATTCCCGTAGCGGTCGTTGCGATACTCGATGCGACCTGCTTTGAATTCGGAAACGGCCTTGGACACATCCGGCGTGACCGTCCCGGCCTTCGGGTTGGGCATGAGACCCCGCGGTCCGAGGATCTTCCCCAGCTTGCCGACCTCGGCCATCATGTCTGGGGTAGCGATGGCGACATCGAAATCGAGCTCACCGCCGGCCTGCAACTTCTCGACCAGCTCTTTGCCCCCGACGATGTCGGCTCCGGCCTCGGTGGCCTCTTTCTCGCGGTCTGACGGGGCGAAGACCGCCACCCTCACATCCTTGCCTGTCCCATGGGGTAGCGAGACCGTGCCACGGACGAGCTGGTCTGCCTTCTTGGGATCGATCCCCAGCCCGAACACGGCTTCGACCGTCTCGTCGAATTTGGCGGGCGCCAGCGTCTTCACCAGCTCGAGGGCCTCTTCCGGCCCGTACGGGGTCTGCTTGTCGTACCGCATTGCGGCCTCGCGGTACTTCTTGCCATGTCTGGCCATTGTCTCTCCTTGTGGTCCAGGCGGCCTGCCGGCCTCCCACTTCCGGGTCAGCGAGGTCAGTCGCTGACAGTGATGCCCATCGATCGGGCGGTGCCCTCGACGATCTTCATGGCGCCCTCGATGTCGACGGCATTCAGATCGGGCATTTTCGTCTCGGCGATCTCCTTGACCTGAGCCCTGGTCACTTTGCCGACCTTCACCTTGTTCGGCTCACCAGAGCCCTTGTCCACCCTGGCGGCCTGACGGAGCAGGGCGGCAGCGGGCGGTGTCTTCATCACGAAGTCGAACGACCGGTCCTCGTAGATCGAGATCTCGACCGGGATGATCTGCCCTCGCTGGCTGGCGGTGGCGTCGTTGTAGGCCTTCACGAAGTCCATCAAGTTGACTCCGTGCGGGCCCAAGGCGGTGCCTACCGGAGGGGCAGGGGTGGCCTGCCCGGCGGGCAGCTGCAATTTGAGCGTGGTTACAAGTCGTCTGCGTCCCATGATTCTCTCCGTGCCGGTGTGGCACTAACTCTTCTGGATGTCCTCGAAACCGAGCTCGACCGGTGTGTCCCGGCCGAAGATGTTGACGAGGACCACGATCTTCTGCTGATCGATGTTCATGTCCTCGATGACGCCGTTGAAGTCGGCGAACGGGCCGGTCACTACCCGGACCTGCTCTCCGACCTCCCACTCGGGCTTGAAGCGTGGCTTGGCCTTCTCCTCTTCCTCCTGGACGCCGAGGAACCGCTCGACCTCCCTGCGGGAGAGGGGCGTTGGCTTCTGCGCGTTGCCGGCGACGAACCCGGTGACGCCGGGAGTGTTGCGGACCGCGTACCAGGAGTCGTCGTCGAGGGTCATCCGGACGAGGATGTAGCCCGGGAATACCTTCTTAGAGACGGTCTGCTTCTTTCCGCCCTTGAACTCGACCATGTCCTCCATCGGGATGTGGACCTCGAAGATCCGGTCCTCCATGTGCATCGACTGGATCCGGGTCTCGAGGTTGGCCTTGACCTTGTTCTCATAGCCCGAGTAGGAGTGGATGACATACCAGTCACCGGGCATGTCGTAGGGGCTGGCCGAAATCTGCGGCGCGGCCTCTTCGCCCTCGACGTCGCTCTCATCGGACGCTTCGGCCCTTCGGCCTCTTCGTCGGCGACGGCCTCCTCGACGACGGTCCCATCCACGTCAACCGGCTCGATCTCGACAGTGTCGACTTCGGTCGTGTCGATCTCGACCTCGGGCTCGGGGGTCCCGACGTCGTCGGTGACCTCGTCGGTGACTTCCCCTGGGGCCTCTACGTCCGGGTTCTCCATCTCGGCGGTCTCCACGTCGGGCATCAGGACCTTGCGACCAGCCAGAAGACGAACTCCTTCATGACGATGTCCAGCCCGAAGATCACCCCGGTCAAGACGGTCGAGGTGATGACGGTCACGGCGGAGAATGCGACCATCTGCTCCCGGGTGGGCCAGGTCACCTTGCGCAGCTCCTGACGAACCTCGTGCAGATACTCACGGAGGCGGGCCCACAGCGACTTGCGCTCGGTGGCAGCCGGCTTGCCCTGGATGGAAGCGGCGCGGCGACTGGCCTTGTCGCGGCCAGTCTCGTTCTTCTTCTGCAGGCGCTCCTCGCGTTCCTGCATCCTGCGCATTTCTCGGTTCATCAGTTCTTCCAGATCGTATCCACAGACAAAGGCTGGCAGGGGCGGAGGGACTCGAACCCCCAACCTCCGGTTTTGGAGACCGGCGCTCTACCAATTCGAGCTACACCCCTAGGGGGTTCGCGGGATGACAAAGTATAAGGGAAGGGCGCTGGTGTGGAAACTCCGGGGTTGGAATGTCACACTCCTTCGATGCCGGTCCTGGAACTGGTCACGATCGTCGTCGACGATTATGACCCGGCCATCGAGTTCTTTGTCGATGTCCTCGAATTCGAATTGGTGGAGGATTCACCTTCGCTCACCAACGACGGGCGACCAAAGCGGTGGGTCGTCGTGCGACCTCGTGGAGCAGAGACCGGAATCCTGCTGGCCCGTGCCGACGGCGAGCATCAAAGCCGTGTCGTCGGGAACCAGGTTGCCGGGCGTGTCGGCTTCTTCCTCCGGGTCGACGACTTCGATGCGGCACACGACCGGATGAAGAGGGCTGGTGTGGAGTTCGTCACCGAACCACGAGCCGAGGACTACGGGCAGGTCGCCGTGTTCGTCGACATCTGCGGAAACAGGTGGGACCTACTTGGCCCGCTTGAGTGAACATCGCGTGGGCGACCTGCCAGCCGATCGACTCCCTCTCTAGATTTGCCGGTCATGTCGATCGGCGAACTGCGCTGTGTGGTCATCAACGTCACCGACCTTCCCCTCGCCTACGAGTTCTGGTCTGCCGTCACAGGACTGGAGATCATCGGATCACCCGACGGCTGGCACGGTTGGCTCGGTTACCTGGGCACCCAGGATCCCCGGAAGCACGAGATCATCCTGCAACGCACCGACGGTGCTCCGGTCGAAGTGGCCAGGCCATCTCATCACCGGACGAACGCCGTCCATATCGACATCACGCCGTCAAACGGGATCGACCGGGCCGTGGAGGAGATCGTTGCTCTCGGGGGCAGGGTCAAGAAGCCACCGAGTCTCTATCCGAGGCCCGGCGCTCACGAAGGACAGCGGCCCGTCATCGATTGGGCGGTGATGCAGGACCCCTTCGGCAACGAGTTCTGCTTGGTTCACGATCTCACCGAGGAACAGTCACTCGCCGCGATGAGTGCCGACAGCAGTACCGACCATGACTGGCGGGTCGCGGCCGGTCAAACAACCGCGTAGTCACGCATGACGGATCAACCCACCCAACCCATCAGGATCCCCCCTCGTTGGTTCGTCCGCGTCGCCTGGTCGATTCATCGTGGCTTGTACCGGGTCAGTGGTGGCCGGGTCGGTCTCTGGAGTCCCAAACCCGACAAATGGGGCACCATGCGTCTCACGACCACCGGGCGCCGCACCGGTCAGAAGCGGCCAGTGATACTCGGGTACATCGAGGACGGCCCGAACGTGGTCACGATTGCGATGAACGGCTGGGCCGATGCCGAGCCGGCCTGGTGGCTCAATCTCCAAGCGAATCCTGTGGCGGGCCTCGACCTGGGCGACGGCCAGCTAACGGTGAGAGGGAGAGCCGCGGAAGGGGAAGAGCGGTCGCGCTTGTGGGATCGATGGCGGGAGATCGATTCGAGATTGGACGATTTCGCAGCTCTGCGTTCCCGGGAGACCGCGGTGGTGATCCTCGAACCGTCATCCAGCGATCACTGATCGCGATCATCCCACCGGCCGTCCTCAGACGACCGCGGCAAACGCCCTGACCGGGAAGGTCCCGAATCCGCTCACCTTGGGAGGGACCGCAAAGAACCGGAACTCGCGCCCGACCAGCTGGTCGAGATTGGTGAGATGCTCTACCACCTGGATCCCGGCGGCGAGAAGACCGGTGTGGGCCGCCCGTTCCCCGCCACGTGTGTCGTCGATGTTGACCGAGTCGATGCCTACCAGCACCGCGCCTCCGTCGACCAGGGCATCGACGAGCTCGGCGGAAACGAAGGAATGGCTGGGGTCGCCGTAAGAATCGGTGCCCCAGTGCCGGTCCCACCCGGTGGCGAACAAGACCGCCTTGCCGGTGAGGTCCAGACCGTTCACTGCCTCCGCCCCGATCTCAGGCCCGGGAGCATCGATACACAGCCCGGGCAGGTCGGCGACGTCATCGAGGGCAAGACCGGAGAGATCGGAGCCGCCTTCGAATCGATGGAACGGGGTGTCGAGATAGGTGCCGGTGTTCCCGACCATGTCGATTCGCCCGATGAGGAACTCGGTGCCGGGCGCATAGTTCGCCCTGGAGTCGATGCGGGAGAGATGATCCGAGATCACCGGGCCGGGCAGACCGGGATAGGTGATCATCCCTGCCTCTATGTCATGTGAGAGGTCGATGAGTCGCGCCATCGCGTCAGCGTAACTTCACACCTTCGTCGTCAGCTCCTGAGCGATCCCGGAGGCCCACCCACGGATCTCGTCCCAGTCGCGGAAGTCGCCGTCCGGAGCCTTGAAGGCAGCCACGATGGCCTTCTCGGCGAAACCGAGAAGATCCTTGTCGAGCTTCCCGGCGAACAGAGCGTGGCCCCGTGCCCCGGTCGCCTCGACGAGAGGCGCCACATCCACCGGTTCTTCGTTCGGCTCGGGAGGATCGCCGATCGGACCGCTGGAGAACAACCACACGGGGCGATCGATGAGCTCGGGAGCAAGGCGATGCGCCATCTTCTTCATCGAGTTCATCCAATGCCCGGCATACACGGCGCTGCCCATGATGACGGCGTCGTACCGATGCAGGGAGATGACATCCTCAGGAGGAAGAGCGCCGATCTCGATGCCCTGCTCCAAAAACACCTCGCCGATGAAGCGAC
This sequence comes from uncultured Acidobacteriota bacterium, assembly GCA_963843585.1. Classification (GTDB taxonomy): domain Bacteria; phylum Actinomycetota; class Acidimicrobiia; order Spongiisociales; family ZC4RG35; genus JARDZU01. The sequence goes on along the minus strand of CAWJLJ010000037.1, from coordinate 44,543 downwards.
CTATCTCCTCGGTCGAACCATGTTTGCTGGCCGTCGTGACCAACACTCTCATCAGATCTCGCTTTCTCTCGATCTGATGACTGGTATAGGCAGGGGTTACCCGTCGAAACAGGGCCGAAGGCCCCTAGCTCAGGTCTGGGTGCGGGGGCGGAGACGCCAGATGAGGACGGCGGCAGCCATGGAGAGGACTGCGGCCGTCACCGCGACCGGGGTGCGCCAGGAACGAGCCACCGCCAGGTCCCCTTCCAACGCCGACATGACCCGCCATTCGAGATCGAGCGGTGCATCGAATGTCTCGTTCGACATGGCGGCCAGCTCTCGGGCGGTGCGAGCCATCGCCGCGTGCCTCGCCTGGCACTTGAGGCATTCATCGGCGTGGGCACGGAACGGCCGGGCGACCGGAGTGCCTTCCACGGCGCTGTTGGCAACGAACGGGGCCGCCACCTCGCAAAGGACGTTCATGCCGACTGCTCCAACTGGCGGGCGAGTCGGGCCCGGGCCCGGTGGAGCCTCACCTTCGCCGCCGAGACGGAAATCCCCATGGCTTCGGCGATCTCGGCGTGGGACCAGTCGTAGACGTCCTTCAGCACCACCACCTGGCGTTGCGGCTCCGGCAGCGTGTCGAGGGCGCGACGCAACCGTCCGCGGAGCTCGAGTATCTCGCCGGCCATCTCCGGATGATCGGCGCCCATGGGGGCGGCGACGTCGATGAAGTCGTCGAGCGGTGGCCCGTTGTGCCTGCGAGCCCGTCTGCGCTGGGTCCATGCCGTGTTGACCGTGATGCGGTGCAGCCAGGTAGATAGTGCAGCATCGCCTCTGAAGTTGGGCAACGCCTTCCACGCCCGGATCAGGGCCTCCTGGGCGATATCGGCCGCAAGATGTGGGTCGCCAACGAGTCTTCGCGCCAAGGTGTAGACCTCGTCTCCATGCTCACGGACCAGTGCGCCAAAGGCGGCTCGGTCGCCGGCCTGCGCCCTGGCAATGAGCTCTTTCTCCTTGTCGCGTTCGACCCTGGCCATGTCCATGTGGTTACTGCCCCGTCAACTCGATTCGAGCACTCACATACTCGGCTTCGGAGTCGCTGACCGCAACAACCGCCGTGTCCCCGGTCTCCTCGACTCCCACCGACACCGGTCGTGCCGGTGCCAACGGATTGCGAAATCGGACCTTCGCCGAGCGGAGCGGCGCGTCGCCGGGGCGAAGCCTCGACGCGGCGACCAGGGCCCAAGCGGCCTGAAGAAGCCCGTGGGCGACCACCCCCGGCAGCCCGGCAGCAACAGCAGCGTCATGGTCCCAGTGAATCGGATTCCAGTCTCGGGTGGCTGCGGCATATCTGACCAGGCCTGCTCTCGAGACGCTCACCTGGCCGCTGCCCGGGCTCCCGTCGTCCTCCGGCGCCGGTTCCGGCCGCTCATTGACTTGCGTCGGGATCAGCGATTTCCGAGACCAGGAACAAAGACGTCGCATCGGCCACCGGGCCGATGTTGTCGACCACCTCGACATCGAAGTCGACGAAGGCCACGCCTCCACGTTCTCGAACCCGGCTCACCCTGCCCGTCACATCCATCTCGGACTCGATGCCGATGCGCCGATGCCAGGTGAAGGTCTGCTCGCCATGGATCACCGACCGGTCGGAGAGCTGGCGGAGCAGGTCGGAAGCGACGACAAACAACAGCGTGGCCATGAAGCCCGGAGGGGCAGCGTCCTCCCAACGGTCGGCTTCGTCACCGGTGGCCCGGACGAAATCGTTGACGTTCTCGACACAAACCCGGAAGTGATGAGGACCGATGGGCTGGTCGACGAGATCGGACGGGTTCAAGTGTTTCACGGTAACGCCGAGGGGGTATGGTCGGCAACGGGACTCGGGCTGGGAGAGCGTGACTGGAGGTACATGAGACGCTCTCTCAGAAGACTTGTCGTGCTGGCAAGCATCTTCGCCCTGCTCGGAGCGACCGTACCGGTGGCCTCGGCTGCGCCCCCGGCAGCGTGCGAGAACAGGAACAACAACACAATCGCCAAGCTGCTCGAGTGTGTCGACGTCGACGGCGTTCGCGAGCACCAGGCGGCATTCCAGGCGATCGCCGACGCCAACGGCGGCACCCGGGTCAGTACACGGCTGCGGGACGCCAGGCTATGACGCCTCGGCCGACTACGTGGTGGAGCGGATGGAAGCGGCGGGTTACGACGTCACCTTGGACGAGTTCCCCTTCGCTTTTCGTTCACGCGCCCCCGACTCTGCAACAGACGGCACCGATCCCGGCAACCTACGAGACCGGTCGTCTTCACCGGCAGCGGATTCGGGACCGTCACGGCCGCGGTGACCGCGGTGGACGTCGTACTGGCTCTGCCCAGGGACCCGGTAACCAGCGGCTGTGAAGCCGCCGACTTTCGCGGATTCCCGGCCGGGCAACATCGCCTTGGTCAGCCGAGGCGCCTGCACCTTCGCCGTCAAGGCGACGAATGCCCAGGCGCCGGAGCCAGTGCGGTGGTCATCTTCAACCAGGGCAACACCCCGGCACGGGAACCGTTGATCGTGGGCACGCTGGCGCCTGATTCGACCACGATTCCGGTGGTCGGCGCTTCGTTCGCCGATGGGGCCAGCGTTGGCCGCAGCCGGGCTCGAGCGCCCTGGTCAACGTCGACGAGCCGGAGAGAGACCACACAGGTCAACGTCCTCGCCGAGAGGACCGGAAAGAACGACGGACAACGTGGTCATGGTCGGAGCCCACCTCGACTCGCGTGCCAGGCGGGACCCGGAATCAACGACAACGGTTCCGGCTCGGCAGCCCTCCTCGAAGTGGCCGAGCAGATGGCCAAGGTCAAGCCACAGAACACCCTTCGGTTCGCCTGGTGGGGCGCCGAAGAGTCGAGCCTGGTCGGATCCACCGATTACGTGAACAACCTGAGCCTGGCCGAGCGAGACGAAGATCGCCGCTCTACCTGAACTTCGACATGGTGGGCTCGCCCAACCATGTGTTCTTCATCTACGACGGTGACAACTCCGACGCCGCAGGCTCGCCGGCCGGGCCACCCGGATCGGCTCAGATCGAGAAGAAGTTCGAGGAGTTCTTCGACTTCTCGTGACATTGCCGCTCAAGGGCACCGACTTCACTGGGCGGTCCGATTATGGGCCGTTCATCGCAGTCGGGATCCCGTCCGGTGGGTTGTTCACCGGGGCCGAGGGGATCAAGACCGCGGCGGAGGCGCAGAACCCGATCTGGGGGGGCACCGCCGGTCAGCAGTACGACCCGTGCTACCACCCGGTATGCGACACGTTCGACAACGTGAACCTGTTCGCGCTCGACACCAACTCCGATGCCATCGCCTACGTCACATTGAGCTATGCGATGAGCACCGAGGTGATCGAACGGCACCCAGAGCAAGGGCAACTTCAAGCCCATGACGAGGAGGCGCCGGCGGCCTGACGCGACGACAGTGCGCAAGAGAAAGGGGCCCCGGTCCGGGGCCCCTTTCTCTGATCGTCAGCGGGTCTCGCGATGCACGGTGTGCTGACGGCACCACCGGCAGTATTTCTTCATCTCGAGACGGTCGGGCGTGTTGGTCTTGTTCTTGGTTGTGACGTAGTTGCGACGCTTGCACTCGGTGCAGGCGAGCGTCAACGGCGGTCTCTTGTCGCTTGGCATTGCCTGGGTCCTACTTGACGATCTTTACGACTCGGCCGGCGCCGACGGTGCGGCCACCTTCTCGGATGGCGAAACGGAGTCCTTCGTCCATGGCGATGGGTGCGATCAGTTCCACGGTCATTTCCGTATTGTCCCCGGGCATGACCATCTGAGTCCCCTCGGGCAATTGGATGGCACCGGTCACATCAGTAGTCCGGAAATAGAACTGGGGTCGATACCCGGGGAAGAACGGGTTATGCCGTCCCCCCTCCTCCTTGGTCAAGACATAGACCTGAGCTTCGAAATCGGTATGAGGAGTGATCGACCCTGGTTTGGCCAGGACCTGACCCCGCTCCACATCATCCTTACCCACCCCCCTGAGCAGGACCCCCACATTGTCGCCCGCCCGACCCTCATCCAACAGTTTGCGGAACATTTCGATCCCGGTCGCCACCGTCTTATGAGTAGGACGGATCCCCACGATCTCCACTTCCTCATTCACCTTCAAAATCCCCTGCTCCACCCTCCCCGTGACAACCGTGCCCCGACCCGTAATCGAAAACACATCCTCGATCGACATCAGAAACGGCTTTTCAGTATCCCGATCCGGCTCCGGCACATAAGAATCAACCGCAGTCATCAACTCCATGATCTGATCAGAAGACGCCTCATCCCCATCCAACGCCTTCAACGCCGAACCCCGGACCACAGGAACCTCATCCCCCGGAAACTCATATTCAGTCAACAAGTCCCGGACCTCGAGCTCGACCAGATCCAACAACTCCTCATCATCAACCATGTCCACCTTGTTCAAAAACACGACAATCGAAGGCACACCCACCTGACGAGCCAACAAAACATGCTCCCGAGTCTGAGGCATCGGACCATCAGCCGCCGACACCACCAGAATCGCCCCATCCACCTGCGCCGCACCCGTAATCATGTTCTTGATGTAATCCGCATGACCCGGCATATCCACATGCGCATAATGACGAGCCTCAGTCTCATACTCCACATGAGCAATCTGAATCGTGATCCCCCGCTCACGCTCCTCAGGCGCCTTATCAATCATGTCAAACGACGTCATCTGATTCGAACCACCCACCCGCTCCGACAAAACACGAGTAATCGCAGCCGTCAACGTCGTCTTCCCATGATCAATATGACCCATCGTCCCCACATTCACATGCGGCTTCGTACGCTCAAACTTCGCCTTCGCCATCGTCTGGCTCCTGTCCTCTACTCGGTTCGTCGGATGCCGCAGCCTACGCCACGGCCCTGTATGTAGCGGCGGGCAGACTCGAACTGCCGACCTCTCGATTATGAGTCGAGCGCTCTCACCAACTGAGCTACGCCGCCTCGTGCGGCCGACTCTGTCGGCCGCGGTCCTGGGTTCTGGGTGGTGGGTTCCGGGTAAATCAGTCGGCGCCTTCGGCGCCGCCGAATCAACCCATAACCCATAACTCACAACTCATACCGGCTTCGAGCAAAGCTCGAAGCCTCGAGCCCCCTTCCGGATTTGAACCGAAGACCCCTTCCTTACCATGGAAGTGCTCTACCAACTGAGCTAAGGGGGCGTTGGGTTGTCAGGCGCCGGGCGCCCGTGCCGGGAGAAGGATTCGAACCTCCGTAGGCGTCAGCCGGCAGATTTACAGTCTGCTCCCTTTGGCCGCTCGGGCATCCCGGCATGCCGGAACCGCACGCCGAATGACGCTCGGTTCGGGATGTGCAATGTTACAGGGCGCTCCGGCCGTCTACCAACCTGCTCGCTAACGCACGCCCTGGGCCATCTGGGCGAGGCGCTCGATCCGCTCCTCGGTCGGCGGGTGAGTGCTCAGCAGCTTCATCATCCCGCCACCACGAACCGCCTTCATCGGGTTGTCGATGAAGAGCTGAGCGGTGGCCGGGTTGACGTTCATCGGGATCCGTGCGGTCCCGGCAGAGATCTTCTCGAGGGCGCTGGCGAGCATCATCGGGCGCCCGGTTGTCTCCGCACCGGTGGCGTCGGCCTGGAACTCCCGGGTCCGGGAGATGGCCATGCGGATCAGCATCGCGGCGATAGGGGCAACGATCAGAGAGAGGATTGCGCCGATTGCGCCGAGCGGGCTCTCCCGGTTGTCGCCACCCCCGAACCAGAACGCCATACGGGCCAGCATGGTGAGGGCGGCGGCGATCATCGCCGCGATCGAGCTGATCAGGATGTCACGGTTGCTGACATGGGCCAGCTCATGGGCCAGCACGCCCTCCAACTCATCGACCGTGAGGATCTCGAGGATTCCCGTCGTGACCGCAACCGCCGCCTTCTTCGGCGACCGGCCGGTGGCGAAGGCGTTGGGCTGCGGTGAATCGATGATGTAGATGCGCGGCTCGGGCATGTTCTTCTGAAGCGCCAGACGCCGGACGATTGCGTAGACCTGGGGCAGCTCCTCCTCGGTCACCGGGCGGGCCCGGCTCGCCGCCAGGGCGAGCTTGTCCGAGAAGAAGTAGGCGAGCAGGTTGAAGCCGACCGCGATCAACAGCCCGATTACGAAGCCGCCTTCGGGGAAGAGGGCGTAGGCAACCAACCACAACAGGGTGGTCATGAAGGCGAGCAAGCCGACCGTCTTCAGGTTGTTCATGGCCGAAACGGTAATTGGCCGTAATCGTAACTCTGGTCGACGGCCGATCATCATGCCTAACCAGAACGCCGATGTCGGGTACGACCGGGACTGAGGACCGGGCCTTACTAATTTCGGCTTCCTCGATGACCCGGACAAGCAGAAGCCTGGTCGAGCAATTCCGCTACCAGAACGGGGTACTCATCAGCTAGCTGGGACGAGTCTCAGTCGGACAACAGCAACGAGCGGCCGATCCCGGCGAGGGATTGATCCTGCCCATAGATGCCCCGGCGTCGTGGTCGAAACCGGGATCTGGGGCTGGTCGGGGAATCCGGCATGGTGCTCTCCCCTGTCGTTGGGACAATCGTGCGATCGGTCTGGTCATCGCCTGGGGCTGCGCACGCGGATATGACCGCCAGCGTCAGGAGAATGGCAGCTGGTCGACCATCAGCTGTTGAAGCCAGGAGGGGGGACCATCTCGTGGCCGCCGTCCTTGTCTTCGGACGGGCAGAGGAACGGCTGGCCGTCGGCGCCGGCGTGATACACGTAAACCCGGTCGTCGTGGCCGAGCACGACCTTGGAGCCGTCGACCAGGGCCTGGGTGTATGACATCCCCGGCTCCGGGCAACCCAAACTGCCGTCGGGCCACGTGACCTCTTCGGCGGATATGACTTCCAGGTCGTCGGGCTCGACGCCAAGACGCCGGGCGAGATCGGCTCGGGCCGGGGCGACGATCGGAAGTGCTGCTCCTGATCGCTGGTGGGCATCGTGGTGGTCTCGTTCTCTGTCGTCGGTGTCGCCGTTGCCGGCGTTGTGGTCTCGTCGGTCGTTGGCAAATCGCTGCCGGAGGCGCAGGCCGCCAGCACGGTGGCAAGCACGGCGAGACCAGTTCTGAATCGCATGGTTCTCGTCATCAAAGATAGGACGCCGGCGGGGTTGTGACGGTTCCCCCGCCTCTTGTCGCATCTCCAGGTAGTCGTGTATGGTCCCCGTCGGACTGGTACTCGGGGCTATCCAATTCAAGGAGGGTGCATCGTCCATGACGGTGCAAATTGGACAACCTGGAGGAGACCCTGCGTGAGACGCAAGCTGCTGACTGCCCTGGCCGTGCTGGCCACGGCTCTTGCCACCGCCATCCCGGCTGGAGCCGGACCGGTAGATATCACCGCCCAGACCGACAACTCCGAGGCACCCTATGTGGTGGTCATGGAATCCCAGCCGGTTCTCGGCAACGAGGAAATAGCCCCTGAAGGCGAGGACCCGCCCGATCCGGAGAGTGCGGTCGTGGAGGAATACACGGCCGATCTCGAAGCCGAGAAGGTCGCCGCCCTCGACGGCGCCGGAATCGACCGGAGTGCCCTCGTCGCCAGCTTCGACTATGCCGCCAACGGCTTCAGCGCCGCCCTGACTCCGGCCGAGGCCGAGAGCCTCGCCGCCCAGAAGGGCGTGCTGACCGTTCAGCGTGACGAACTGCACCAGCTCCACACTTCCGAGTCGCCCGATTTCCTGGGTCTCGACGACCGGCGGGGCGCATGGGACAGCGGATTCACCGGCGCCGGCGTCGTCGTCGGTGTCATCGACAGCGGGATCTGGCCCGAGCACCCCTCGTTTGCCGCCCGCTCCGATCTCGGCGCGTCGCCGATCACCTTCGACACCATCGACCTCGACCCTGACCCTGCGGTCGAGGTCCTCAGCACCGGATGCGACTTCGGTGACACCGGATACAACCCCGACGACGCACCGTTCACCTGTAACAACAAGTTGATCGGCGCACGCGACATGCGGTTGCTGTATGAGACAGTTCATCGGCTCCGAGACATACGCCACCGCCCGTGACTACGACGGGCATGGGAGCCACACCGCCAGCACCGCAGCCGGGCAACCCCGAAGTCGAAGCGTCGATCTTCGGCCGGGACTTCGACGAGGTGTCCGGCATCGCCCCCGACGCCCACGTCGTCGCCTACAGCGCGTGTGGTAACCAAGGCTGCTTTGGGGGCGACCTCGCTTCTGCCATCGATCAAGCTGTGGCCGACGGGGTCGACGTGATCAACTACTCGATCGGAAGCGACACACCGGGTCTCACCGGTGCCGATGACATCGCCTTCCTGTTCGCCGCGGACGCCGGCGTCTTCGTCTCGACACTCGGCCGGCAACGCCGGGCCCGGCGCGGGCACTGTCGGTAGCCCCGGCCTCGATTCCGTGGGTGACCACGGTCGGCGCCAGCCTGCAGAAGAAGACGTACATCGCCGACGTCATCACAGGTGACGGCTCACGGAGCCGCTGGACGCGCTGGTTCAAGCGGGATATCGGCCGATACGAGGGCGCCTCGATCACACCCGGCACCGACGATCAGCTTCCCTTCGTCGATGCCGCCAACCACGGCAATGAGCTGTGCGATCCTGCCGTTGCCTTCACCGGGGACATCACTGGCGAAGGTCGTGCTCTGTCTCCGTGGCGGTCCGGCACGAGTCGAGAAGAGCTCGGCCGTGGCCGACGCCGGTGGGGCCGGCATGGTCCTCTACAACGTGGACGACGTCCAGGACCTGCTCACCGACAACCACGTGATTCCGTCAGTCAATATCACGAACTCCGACGGCCTCGCCCTCAAGCAGTACATCGCCGACAACGGCGCCGAGGCCACGGTGGAGATAACCGACGGGGAAGAAGAGCGTCAGCGGGGGAGCACGATGGCCGCCTTCTCGTCGAGAGGTCCCGTGGGCAACCCGGCCTCTGACGACATCATCAAGCCGGACGTGACCGCGCCCGGAGTGCAGATCCTGGCCGGGCAACTCACTGACTCCGACCCTCGGGGCACAGGGTGAGCTGTTCCAGTCGATCTCGGGCACGTCCATGTCGAGCCCGCATGTGGCCGGGCTGCTGGCCCTGCTCAAGCAGGCGCATCCTGACTGGTCGCCGGCCATGGCCAAATCGGCCCTGATGACTACAGCCCGTCAGGACGTGCGCAAGCAGGACGGGGAGACAAGAGCCGACCCGTTCGACTTCGGAGCGGGTCACGTCGATCCGTCGGGACGAGCGTCGGCCGACGGATCCGTGTTCAACCCGGGTCTGGTCTATGACGCAGGGCTCGTCGACTACTTCGGCTTCCTCTGCGACGCCGCCCCCGAGATCTTCGCTGCCACTGCTGGTCGGCGACTCTGTGAGCGTCCTGGCGGAGGCCGGATTCCCGACCGTCGCCACCAATCTCAACTACCCGTCGATCGCGGTGAGCGAGGTGCCCGGGGCGAAGACCATCACCCGAACCGTGACCAACGTCTCGGACGAGACAAGATACGTATCGGGCCCGTGTCGACGAGCCACGCGGCTATGACGTCACGGTCACACCGGACCGGATCACTCTGGCTCCGGGCGAATCGGCGACGTTCGAGGTCGCCTTCACCAACGTGCAACGCCCCGATAGGTGAGTGGCGCTTCGGCTCGCTCTCCTGGGTGGACGGCCGCAACCGGGTGAGGAGCCCGATCGCGGTGAAGGCCGCCGCGATCGAGTTCGCCGAGGCCGTGAGCGGAACCGGAGCTGCCGGGCACCGTCAAGCATCCCGGTCGCCTTCGGGTACACCGGCGCCTACACGGCGGGCGCCCACGGGCTGGCGGCGGACGTGCCGATCCCGGGAACTGTCGCGACAGGACCCGGACCAGACCTTGACCCGGCCGAGGTGCCGAACGGGACGACTGCACATCCGATCACGGTGACTGATGCGGCCTTCCTCAAGATCACTCTCAACACCGCGGACCTGACTCCGCGCCAACCCGGCCATCGACATCGACCTCTACCTGTACAACTCGGCAGGTGAGGAGGTGGCGAGCTCTCGGCGCGGGTGGCACCGGTCGAGGAAATCCTGCTGGAGGCGCCGGCCGACGACACCTACACGCTGTATGTGCACGGCTGGCAGACCACCGGTGTAGACCGTGGGCTACAACCTCCACACCTGGCAGGTCCCGGCGGCGCCGCGGCGGAGGATCGCTTGGTGATCAACTCGGCGCCACCGTCGGCGACGCAGGGAACGGTGGGAACCGTCGAGGCCGGCTGGTCGGGCCTGGCCGCCGGCGACTACCTCGGCGCCGTCTCCCATACCGGCGACACCCTCCTCGGCTACACCCTGGTCGAGGTTGACAACACGCCTTGATGCGTACCTGAGGTACGTGGGCCATATGGCGTCTACGACGACAGAGAAGGGAGCCCGAAAGGGCTCCCTTCTCTACTTGCGTGCGACCAGCACCCGGAAATCCCCGAGTCCCCTGGGATGCAACAAGGTCTCGGCCTCGGTCTTGAGGGTGCGCAGACGCAGCCGCTCCATCTCGTCTCCCGATCTCGCCGCCTCCAATTCGGAGTGACGGAGATCGGATAGACGGTCCCCCAGCCCGAGCTCGGTCAGGAAGTCGTCCTGACGGTGGAGCTCGACCTCCGCACCCGCCTCCTCGGCAACTGCGACCAAGGCGGTGAAGTTGACGTCGGCGGTGATATCGGTCTCCCCCGGCTCGTCGAGCGGGTGCGGTCCGAGATGGTGTGCCCGATAGGTCCGAAGCGTGCCGTCCTGGCGTCGAGGGATCAGGTTCTCGGCGGTGTCCCCGTAGTCGAAGACGAGAACCGCCCCGGCCTCGAGACGGTGAAGCACATCCCGCAGCCAGGCTCCCGCGGCGAGCTGCACCTCGACCCACCCACCGTCGGGCACCTCGCCGGCAAAGGCAGCGAGCCATTCGAGCACCTCGGGCCGGGCGGGAGCGTCGATCATCGCCAACCCCTCGCCGTCGACCCCGACCCACCGCTCTCGCCAGCCGCCTTGTGCCCTTTGCGCAAGCGCCATTGGCAGGTTGTCGATGAGCTCATTGGCAATGACCACACCCCGAATCCGGTCGGGGAGGTCGCTTCTAACCCGATCGGGATCTAGGAGAACGCCCAGCGCCGCACGGGCCGCGGGCGAGGCCTCGACCACCCATGCCTCGATATCGACAACCCTTGTCAGTGGCCCGATCAGCGAGCCTGAGCCAGCCGCTACCTCGACGACCTCGAATGGTTGGCCGATCCGCTCCCGCTCCTGTTCCACAAACCGGGCCAGGGTCTCACCGAACAATGCGCTGACCTCGGGTGAGGTCAGAAAGTCGCCACCTCGCTCCGAGCGGAGCTTGCCCGTAGTGAAGAACCCGCCGTCGGGGTCGTAGAGGGCGAGCTGCATGAACACCTCGAATGGGATCGGGCCCGTGGCCTCGATGTCCCGTCGGATTCTCTGGTGGAGGGTCATCGCCTAGCTTCCCGAAGATGAAATTCGGAGTGTTCATGTTTCCCACGGATACGGCAATTCGCCCCGACGACCTCGCCCGGGAGGTCGAAGCGAGGGGATTCGACTCGTTGTGGATCCCCGAGCACTCCCACATCCCTTCGTCACGGGCCACCCCCTGGGGCGGGGTCGAGGGAGCGCCACCGCTCCCCGAGCATTACTGGCGGTCTCACGACGCCTTCATCGCCCTCGCCTATGCGGCCGCGGTCACCACCAAGCTCCGGCTCGGAACCGGTGTGACCCTCGTCGCCCAGCGGGACCCGATCTGGACCGCCAAGGAAGTGGCATCTCTCGATTCGCTGTCCGGCGGCCGTTTGATCCTCGGAATCGGGTACGGGTGGAACAAGGAGGAGATGGCCCAACACGGCGTCGAGTACTCACGGCGCCGCCAACTGCTGCGGGAGAAGGTGCTGCTGATGAAGGCACTGTGGACCGAGGACGAGGCCTCATTCAAGGGAGAGCTCGTCGGCCTCGAGCCGTCGTGGGCCTGGCCGAAGCCGGCACAGCGCCCCCACCCGCCAATCATCATGGGTGCCGCAGCAGGGCCAAAGACCATCGCCGACATGGTCGAGCTCTGCGATGGGTGGATGCCGCTGGCGACGAGGATGGACATCGTTGGTGAAGTGGGCCGGGTGCGGGAGGCCGTGGCCGATGCAGGACGTGATCCTGCGTCGTTCGAGATCATCGCCTACGGGGCGAAGCCCGATCACGTCGACATCTTGATCGAGGCCGGTGTCGACCACATCATCTTCAACGTTCGCTCCCTCGGCCCCGACGAGACGATGGGCTACTTGGACCGGCTAGCCGAGGGTCTACCGCTTACCTGAGGTACGTGGGCCCGTATATGGGCCTACGACGACATAGAACGCCTCGCTTCCACCGAGCTCACCGACGAGGCACTGTCAGAGTATGACCGACTCCTGGAGAGGGCTCTTGCGTCACGCGGTGAGCAACGACGGTGTAGTCACTCGGCGCGAAGCCCTGGCGCTCGGAATGAAGAAGAGCACCCTGGATCGCAAGCTCGAGGAAGGGTCACTCGTGAAGGTCGCCACCTCGGTCTATGCCCTCCCTGGTGTGTTCGAGTCGGAACGAGCGATTCTCGCGGGCGGCCACTCGCAGCCTTGGCGCGGTGGTATCACACCAGACCGCCGCGCGTCTACGAGGTGTGGTCGTCCCCGGCCCGAGGCTCGTGGTATCGGTGCCACACCGCCGGACGCATTTCTTTCCGGACGTGGCGGTCCATCAGTTGACCGACATCCGCGAGGTCGATGTCACCCGAATCGGCGGCCTGCCCACGACGACGGCGGCGCGGACGGTTGTCGATCTCGCCGCGGTGTTGTCCTTGACCCAGCTAGGCCGCGTCGGTCGATCGCTTCGCCACAAAGGGCGTCACCAGTTTCGAGACAATGAGCGAGGTGCTCGATGAGCTCGCCCGCAAAGGAAAGCCCGGGGTGGTACGGCTGCGTCGCGCTCTCGAACCCAGACTCGGAGCCAGGGGTTGGTCGGAGAGCGATCTCGAGTCCCGCCTGCTGGAGCTCATTCGCTTGGCCAGCCTCCCTGAGCCCAATCTCCAATTCCGACCTCCTTGGCTGAAGCACGTCAACGGACGCGTCGACCTCTCATACCCGGAGGCAAGGTTGGTGATCGAGGGCGACAGCCGGGAATGGCACGGCGACGAGCTCACATTTCAAGCCGACCGCGAGCGTGACAATCTGGCCCAACTGGCCGGCTGGCGGATCTTGCGGTTCACGTGGCATGACATCACCCGCCGACCCGAGTATGTCGTCTCGTCAATCCAGCGAGCGCTCGGACCTTTCTTTGTTGGCGTAGGCCCACATATGGCCCCACGAACCTCAGGTAAGCGAAGGGGCCCCGTCAGGGGCCCCTTCTCGAATCGGGTTGGAGGGACTTAGAAGTCCATCCCACCGCCGCCTCATGGCCGTGGCCGCCGCCCGGCATGGCCGGGGCGAGCTCCTTCTCCTCGGCCACGAGGGCCTCGGTGGTCAGGAGCAGGGCCGCGATCGATGCCGCGTTCTGCAGAGTCGAGCGGGTGACCTTGGCCGGGTCGATGACCCCGTCGGCGACCAGGTCGCCGTAGACACCAGTCGCCGCGTTGAACCCCTCGTTGCCGGAGGCGGCACGGACACGCTCGACGACGACTCCGCCCTCGAAGCCGGCGTTCACCGCGATCTGACGAAGCGGTTCCTCCATCGCCTTGCGGACGATGGAACGACCGGCCTTCTCGTCGTCGGTCCCGCCGCGCATCTTGTCGATCGCGGTCTGAGCACGGAGCAGGGCCACACCACCACCGGGGACCACGCCCTCTTCGACGGCAGCACGTGCCGCCTGGACGGCGTCCTCGATGCGGTGCTTCTTCTCCTTGAGCTCGACCTCGGTGGCCGCGCCGGCCTTGATCACGACGACACCGCCGGACAGCTTGGCGAGACGCTCCTGGAGCTTCTCCTTGTCCCAGTCGGAGTCGGTGTTCTCGATCTCACGCTCGATCTGCTTGATGCGAGCCTTGACATCGGCCTCGGTGCCGTCCCCGTCGATGACGGTGGTGTTGTCCTTCGCCACGACGACCTTGCGGGCACGGCCCAGCATGTCGAGGGTGACGTTCTCCAACTTCAGGCCGACCTCCTCGGAGATCACGGTGCCACCGGTGAGGATGGCGATGTCCTGGAGCATGGCCTTGCGACGCTCGCCGAACCCGGGCGCCTTGACGGCGACCGAGGAGAACGTCCCGCGGATCTTGTTGACCACCAGTGTGGCGAGGGCCTCACCCTCGACATCCTCGGCGATCACCAGCACGCTCTTGCCGGACTGCATCACCTTCTCGAGCACGGGCACGAGATCGTTGACCGAGCTGATCTTCTGGTTGGCGATGAGGATGTAGGGATCCTCGAGCACCGCCTCCTGCCGATCGGCATCGGTGATGAAGTAGAAGTTGATGAAGCCCTTGTCGAACTGCATCCCCTCGGTGAACTCGAGCTCGAGACCGAACGTCTGACCCTCTTCGACGGTGATCACACCGTCCTTGCCGACCCGGTCCATCGCGTCCGCGATGGTCTGGCCGATCGAAGGGTCGTTGTTGGCCGAGATCGAAGCCACGTGGGCGATCTCCTCGCTGGTCTCGATGTCACGAGCCTGCTCGCCGATTGACTTGACGGCGATCTCGACCGCGGCCTCGATGCCACGCTTGAGCTCCATCGGGTTGGCGCCTGCGGCCACCTGACGAAGGCCTTCCCGCACCATCGCCTGGGCCAGCACGGTGGCCGTGGTGGTCCCGTCGCCGGCGACGTTGTCGGTCTTGTTGGCTACCTCGTAGGCGAGCTTGGCGCCCATGTTCTCATAGGGGTCGTCGAGCTCGATCTCCTTGGCGATGGTCACACCGTCATTGGTGATCGTGGGTGAGCCCCACTTCTTCTCCAGGACGACGTTGCGGCCCTTGGGCCCGAGCGTCACCTTTACAGTGTCGGCGAGCTTGTCTACACCCGCCTGGAGCCCCTTTCGGGCCTCCTCGTTGAAGCGAAGTTCCTTCGCTGCCATTGGCTATCAGCTCCTCAGTTGACGACGGCTAGAAGGTCGCGCTCTGACAGGACGAGATACTCGTCGGCGTCGAGCTTGACCTCGGTTCCTGCGAACTTGGAATAAAGGACCTTGTCGCCGACAGACACATCCATCGGGATTCGGTCGCCGTCATCGTCTCGGGCGCCGGGCCCTACAGCGATGACCTCACCGATCTGCGGCTTCTCCTTGGCGGTGTCGGGGATGACAAGACCGGAGGGAGTGCGGGATTCCGCATCCTCTGTGGCCTTGACCACCACTCGATCACCGAGCGGCTGAAGCTTCATACTCTGGCTCCTCCTTGAACCTCGGTTAGTGCTTGCACCCGGGTGCACACAAATGGCGCACACCCAAGCATTAGCACTCGTATAGGTTGAGTGCTAGGGAAATGCTAGCAGTCACTGCCGACGACTGCTAAATCGAAAACCTGAGTCGACACCACTCAAGTTTCGGCAGGGCACGACTTTGGCTCGGCGTGCCTCAGGTAAGCGGTTGGCCGAGGACCAGACCCGGGTTCACGTTCTCGGCCCAGTCGGTGATGCGGCCGATGGAGAGCCAATGGGCGGCGGCGACTCCGATCATGGCGGCATTGTCGGTGCAGAGGATCGGGTCGGGGATGGCCAGTGTCACTCCCCGCTTGTCCGCCTCCTCGGCGAACCGATGGCGGAGACGCCGGTTGGCCAGCACTCCGCCCCCGCCACCGACTACCCGAGCCCCGGTCTCATCCACCGCATTGAAAGTCTTGTCGACCAGAACGTCGACGATCGCCTCCTGCACCGAGGCGGCGACATCGGCCAGTGGAGGAAGGTCGCCACCGGCCCGGGCCTTGTCGATGTAGGTCACGACCGAGGTCTTCAGGCCTGAGAACGAGAAGTCGAACGGTCGATCGGGAAGGGCCCTGGGGAAAGCCACGGCCGCCGGGTTCCCACCCTCCGAAGCGGTATCGATGGCGGGACCGCCGGGGAAGCCGAGACCCATCACCCGGGCCAGTTTGTCGAACGCCTCCCCCGCCGCGTCGTCGATGGTCGAGCCCATTATCCGGTACTCACCCCACTCGCCAACGTGCACGATCTGCGAGTGGCCCCCGGAGGCGAGCAAGGAAACCACCGGCGGCTGGAACTCCTCGAATTGGAGAAGCGGCGCCATCAAGTGGCCCTCCATGTGGTCGATGCCGACGAAGGGGAGCTGACGGGCCCAGGCCGTGGCCTTGGCGAACGAGTGGCCCACCAGGAGGGCCCCGACGAGGCCGGGGCCGGCGGTCGCTCCCACCCCGTCGAGATCGGCGGGATGGATCCCGGCTTCGTTGAGGGCCTGATGGGTGAGGGACCTGATGGACTCGACGTGGGCACGGGCCGCCACCTCGGGGACCACGCCCCCGAACCGGGCGTGGAGATCGACCTGAGATGCAAGGACGTTCGATAGCGCCTCGGTCCCCTGGACCACCGCTACGGCCGTCTCGTCACACGATGTCTCGAAGGCGAGGATGAGCGGTTTCACCGCAGCCTCGCCAGGTATTCATCGCCGTCGATGTCGTGCGCCCAGAGGATCAGGGCGTCATCGTCGCCGTAGTAGCCCTGTCGCACCCCCACCGGCGCCAGTCCGACTCGGGCGTAGAGGGCGCGAGCCGCCTCGTTTCGCGACCTCACCTCCAAGGTCAGGTGCCGGGCGCCGGCCTCGACCGCCGCCTCGATGAGGGACCTCATCAACTCGAAGCCGATGCCCTGCCGCCGCCACGCTGGGTCCACCAGCAGGTTCGTGACGTGAGCCTCGTCGGCGACCAGCATCGCCCCGGCGAACCCCACCACACCGTCCTCGTCGGCTGCCAGGTAGATCCGGTTCTCCGCCGCCAATTCGCCCCGGAACACGCCCTCGGACCACGGCGCAGGCGCGTTGGCCGCCTCCAACGCCACCACCGCGCCTAGATCGTCGATGGTGAGCGGTCGTATGACCATTGTCTTCAAGTCCCGGCCCACGGGCCCTCCTGACGCAGCTTGGCCCAGTTGATCGTGACGTCTGGCTCGCGGAGGTACATGGGGCGGATCTCGGACGATGGGAGGAACTCGTCCTTTTCGTACTTGCCCCTGGCCACTTCGGCCAGGGCGACGGCGTACGGGTAACGGGGTCGGCCCATCTTGACCCGGTGCAACCCGCGGAGAAGCCCTTCTGGCAAAGCACCGGTGTCTCCCACAACGAGGCTGTCCTCGGGAGCGGAGTCGAGTTGTGCCCTCAACACCTCCGGCTTGACGATCTCGGGGTCAGTCGCCCGGACCACGCCGCCGGGAACGGGCTGGTAACGAGCCACGGCAAGCTCTCCTCGCCGGGCGTCGACCACCGCCCATATCAGCCGGTGCCCGGTTCGTGCCTCCAAGCGCGATGGCATCGGTGGAGACGGCGGGAATGATCGGGATCCCGAAGGCAGCAGCGAGACCCTGAGCGGTGGCCACCCCCACCCGGATGCCCGTGTACAGCCCGGGCCCGATGTCCACGGCCACGGCATCGAGGGCGGATGGCGACCAGCCGACCTGGTCGAAGCAGAAGTCGATGGCAGGAACGAGGAACGTGGCATGGCCCACCGGGTCGATTCGGGAGGCGGCGGCCAGCGTCGTGGCATCCTCGACCAGGGCAACGGAAGCCCCCGGGGTCGAGGTCTCGATGGCGAGCAGCCTCATGCCACCAGCCCGAGGTCGCGTTCGGCCCAGTTGCCGCTGGGCTCGAGGCGAAGAGTTCGGGACCCGTCTTCGTCCACCACGAAATCGATGCGGAGATGATCCTCCGGGATCTCGCCTTCCAGGGCATCACCCCACTCGATGACGAGGACGCCGTCGATGGCCATGTCCATTGCCTCGAGGTCCTCGAACTCGTTCACCGACCCGAGCCGGTAAACGTCGACATGGATCAGGGGCAGAAAGCCGCTCCGATACTGGCGGACCAGGACGAAAGAAGGGCTGAGCACCTGCTCCTCGATGCCCAGACCGGCAGCAAGCCCGGTAGTGAACAACGTCTTGCCGACGCCAAGGCCGCCGGCGAGGAGGATCACGTCCCCGGGTCGCAGCGAGGCGGCCAGCTTGCGGGCAACTGCGCGGGTGTCAGCCTCGGTGGGACAGGGGATCTCGATCATCCGAACAGCTCCATTTGAGCAGGGTCGGGTTCGGTCTCCGCAACTTCCTGCTCCGGCGAGGCGGGCGCGTCGAGGATCGAGCGGACGACGGCGAAGTCCTCCCGCATCTGGTCGGTGACGCGGTCGCCACCACGGAGAGCCGCCGCCGGGTGGAACGTTGGGATGAGGAGCGCCCCGAGCCACCACTCGTGGGGCCGGCCCCGAAGCCGGGTGATTCCGGTCTCGGTGTTGAGCAGCAGCTTGGTGGCGAAGTTGCCCAAGGTCATGACCACCTCCGGGGCGATCAGCCTGATCTGTTCCCGCAGATAGCCCTTGCAAGCGTCGATCTCGTTGGGTCGCGGATCGCGATTGCCCGGGGGACGGCACTTGAGGACGTTGGCGATGTACACCTCAGAGCGCTGCATTCCGATCTCACCAAGCAGGGTGTCGAGCAGCTTGCCGGCGGCTCCGACGAAGGGCTCGCCCTGAAGATCCTCGTTCTGACCTGGCGCCTCGCCGACGAACATGAGCCGGGCCTGAGGGTCACCGACGCCGAAGACGACCTGGGTCCGGGTGTCCGCCAGCCCGCACTGAGTGCAGACAAGGGCGCGCGCCTTCAGTTCCTCGAGGATCTGGATGCTGTCGCTCACCACCACCCATTGTGGCAAAGCGATCAGCCGGCCGAAGCCCTCACCGCCCTCTCTATGGCCGCCGCTGTTGCGCCGAACGCCGCCTCGGCGAGGGTCTCGACATCGGCTTCGATCTCTCCGCAGGAGACGGCGAAAACGATGTCACCGTCGAACCTGGTGTGAACCGGGCGGATGCAGACGGCCATCGCGTCGTGGGCACGCACCGCCAACCGGCTCAGAGTGGAGCGGGTCATCACGGCGTCGGTGGCGATCACGACGAGAGTCGTGTTGGCGACCGCCTCGGGGAAAGGGGCCGGCGGGCCTGGCTCGTGGTTCCCCCCGGTGAGCGGCTCGCCGGTGATGCTGAAGACGTCGCCGACGGCATTGAGAGCGACCAGGGCGCCAACCTTCGCATCGGCAGCGGGGCGGAGGGCGGATCCGAGCCCGCCCGGCCGCATGTGCTCGAACCCGCGCCATTTGGCCACAGTGGTGCCCGTCCCGACCCCAAACCGACCCGAAACCACCGGATCCGAAGCTGACAGCCCGGTAGGCGGCCTCGCCCTGATCGGGGCCAGGCCGGACTCCGCCTGATTCTGGATTGAGGTCGAACACCACTGCAGCAGGGACGATCGGCACACGAGCCACCGGGGTCAGGTGGCCCCGCCCGTCGGCTTCGAGCGCCCTGACCACGCCATCGGCCGCGGCCAGCCCGAAGGCGCTGCCGCCGGTGAGGAGGATGGCCTGGATCTGCTCCACCCGCATCCCGTGCTCGAGCAGAGCCGTCTCCCTCGATCCTGGTGCGGCGCCCCGCACTTCGGCTGAGGCGACATTCGGCTCGGGAAACACGACCACGGTGCATCCGGTGCCGGCGTCGGGGTCAGACCAGTGGCCGACCTCGACCCCGGTGATCGCGGTGATCGTGTCGTTCACTCGACATACCTCCTCGGGACGCGGGGCCCGATCTCGCAGACGACCTCATACGAGATGGTGTCGAGGGCGCGGGCCCAGTCGTCAGCGGTGATCTCTGCGTCACCCTGACGACCCATCAGCACCACCTCGTCACCGATCCCGATGTCCGCGTCGCCAACGTCGACGACGATCTGATCCATGGTCACCGTTCCGGCGAGCGGATGCGCTTCTCCGCCGATCAAGACGTGGCCCTCTGCCGACAGCCGGCGTGGATACCCGTCGGCGTAGCCGATCGGCACCGTCGCCACCGTCGACGCTGCGGCGAGTGGCCGGATCCGCCCATAGCTGGGGCGGGCGCCGGCCTCGAGTCGCTGAACGTGAGAGACGTGGCTGACGATGCGCATCGCCGGACTCAGGTCGATCAGGTCCCGGGTCTCCTCACAGGGATGGAGACCGTAGGTGCCCAGCCCGACCCGGACGAGGGAACGCCGGGCGTCGGGAAACAGGACCGCACCTGCGGTGTTGGCCAGGTGGACCATCGGCACGTCGTAGCCACTCAGCCACCTCATCGAATCTCTCGATCTGTCGCATGGTGTATTCGGAGTCCTCGTCTGCGACGGGGAAATGGGTCCACAGCGCGGCAACCTCGAGGGTCGGACTCGCCGCGACGGCGGCCATCAGTCCGTCGAGCTGAGCCGGGCCAACGCCCACACGGTGCATCCCGGTGTCGATCTTGACGTGGAGGTCGAATCCGACACCGGTCTCGCCCAGGGCCTCGACGAACGCCTGCGAATAGACCGTCGGGGTCAGACCCCATTTGGCGACCTCGATCGCATCGCTGGGGTCAGGCTCGGACAGGACCAGGATCGGCGCCTCGATCTCGGCCTCACGGAGACGAATCCCCTCCTCGAGGAGGGCCACCGCCAACCAGCCGGCGCCCGCATCGATCGCGGCTTCGGCCACCGGGGCATCGCCATGGCCGTAGGCGTCGGCCTTGACCACTACGCACAACTCGCTGGGGGCGACCAGCTCTTGGAAGGCGGCGACGTTGTGACCGATTGCGCCCAGGTCGATCTCTGCGTAGGTCGGCCTCAAGACCCCCCTCCCCGCCTTCGGCGGTACTCCCCCCAATGCGCACTCCGTGCGCCGGGGGAGAAATGCGAACCGGCCCACGTGCCGGGCCAGGGCATCGGCGGTGACGGTCGCCGATTTGGCGAGATCGGCCCCGGCAACACCGTGCCAGTAGGCAGCCGACACGCGCGGCACTGCGGGAATCGAGGCCACGAGCCCAGAGGGCTCCGATCATCCCGGACAGGACATCGCCAGTGCCGATCGTGGCCAGCTCCGGGCCACCGGTTCGCACGAGGATTGGCTCTGACCCGTCGCTGATCAGAGTCGGGTTCCCCTTCAACAAGACGACCACGCCCTTCCGGTGGGCATGAGCCCGTACCGAGAAAGCTCCACCCCCGACCCCTGCCAACCGTTGGAACTCGGCAGCGTGCGGCGTCACAACCACCTCGGTGGGTCCTTCGGCGGCGGCATCGAGCATCGACGCATCGATGCCACCAGCGTCGAGGAGCACGCGGGAAGCTTTGCCCAGGATCGGAAACACCGCATCACGATCGTTCTCGTCCAGCCCGGGACCGACGATGACCACGTCGAATCGGTCGAGCCGTTCCTCCGCCTCCTCGAACGACATGGTGAGGAGCTCGGGAGCGGCAGCGGTGACCAGATCTGCACGTGGTGATGCCACCGCCACCGAGCCTGCGCCGAAATGGAGCGCCGACCTGGCGGCGAGAACACTGGCCCCGACCATCCCGGTCGACCCCCCTGCCACGAGGACGGCCCCGGCGGACCACTTGTGTGCCCGACGCGTGCGGGGCGGGCGGGGGGCATCCCCTTCCTCGGCCAGCCACATCGAGGCCTCCCCCCCTTCGATGCCGATATCGGCCACGGTCACCCGGCCGCAGTGGTCGGGTCCCTGTCCACGGACATGGCCCGTCTTCAGGGCCCCGAACGTGACCGTCTCGATCGCCCGAAACGCCCGATCGTCGACATCGCCGGTGCTCGGGTCGAGCCCGGTCGGGTAGTCGACTGCCAGGACCGGCGCGGTGGTGGACATCCATGCCACCACCTCGGGCGGGAGCCCGCCCCGGGATCCACCACCGAACAGCGCATCGATGACGAGGTCCGCCTCGGTCACGGCAGCCAGATCTCGAATTCGCACGCCACGGTCCCGTGCCAAGGCCGCCGCCCGCATTGCCTCGGGAGCACGGGCCGCGGTCAGGGCGTGCACTTCGACTGCTGCACCGCGACGCCTCAGATACCGGGCAGCGACGTAACCGTCCCCGCCGTTGTTGCCCGGGCCCGCCAGCACCACCACCCGCTTGCCGTACCCGGCGCCGAGACGGGCCGCGGCCAGCGCGACGGCGAATCCGGCCCGGTCCATCGCCTCGTCCATGTCGCCGGTGTAGGCCTGGTCGACCCTCCGGTACTCCTCGGCGGTGAGGATCGGCTTCATGGTCGCCGAGGCTACATCCGCCTAGACGATGCCCCTCGCCGCCCATGCCTTGCCGGTCACCACGAACGGAGCCGGCGGCAGGTATCTGCGGCAGAGCTCGCGGAGTCGCGCCCTCGCGGTCAGGTCGAGCGTGGCGGCAAAATCTCCGGCCGGGCCCACCCCCAGGGTGAAGGGCTCCCACCACTCGTCGAATGACGGATGCTGTAGCGAAACAGTGAGCGAAGACTCTTCGACCTGCTGGAGCCCCGCCTCACGGAAGATCTCACCCAAGTCACCCTGGCGGACGCCGGGGAGATGAGACTCATCGTCCACACCGGGATCGATCTCGCGCGCCGCCTTCCAGAACGACCGGAGCGGGCCCTGGCCTCCTCCGTGGTCCCACACACATGCGACCACCACTCCGCCACCACGTGTCACCCGGGCCATCTCGACGAGGCCCGCCACCGGGTCCGGCATGAAGTGAACGACGAGTTGAGCGAGGGTGACATCGAACTCGTCGTTGTCGAAGGGCAGATCGTCAGCCGACGAGGTCCGGGCATCGACCCCGGGGTAACGCTCGCTGACCGCGCCGATGAATGGCTCGGAGGGGTCGACGGCGGCCACCAACTCGGCCCCGAGCCGGTTGACCAGCTCCTCGGTGAGGGCACCGGGGCCACAACCGACATCGAGCGCTCGCTGTCCGGGCTCCACCCCGGCCAGGTTTGCCAGCTGCGGGCTGAGTAACGCCGAGTACCGGCCCATGAACCGGTCGTAGGCGACAGGACCTGTGAAGCCCATCAGTCGTGCTCCCCAACAGCGATGGCCATCACCAGGGCGCTGGTATCGGTGTGGGTGATCGTGACCATGACCTCGGTGACGCCGAGCATCTCAGCCCGACGCATCGCATTGCCAGACATCCGGACGGTGGGCTTGCCCCCGCCGGTGATCTCGATGTCCGTCCATCGGATGCGGCGCCATCCGGTCCCCATCGACTTCATCACGGCCTCCTTGCCGGCAAACCGGGCGGCGAACCGCCGGGCCGGATTGGCGAAGCGGAAGGCGTACTCCCTCTCGTGGTCGGTAAAGCATCGTTCGGCGAACCGGGGGTACTTGCCCAGGACGCGCTCGACTCGGTCCACATCGGCGAGGTCGACCCCGAGGCCGATGATTCGCATCTCAGGCCTGGCCGAACACTGACCTGATCTCGGTCACGACCCGGTCCCGCTGCGATTCCGTCAGGGATGAGCCGCTGGGTATGCACAAGCCATGCTCGAAGAGCCGTTGCGAGACGGCGCCTCCATAGACCTCGCAATCGGCGAAGACCGGCTGGAGGTGCATCGGCTTCCACACCGGCCTTGCCTCGATGTCGAGCGATTCGAGATGGAGCCGTATCGCCTCCCGATCGACTCCGGCGAGCGCCGGATCGATCGTGAAGGTCGTGAGCCAGAACGTGGACCGGTTGCCGGGGGCCTCCGGCATGAACTCGACTCCAGGAAGATCGCCGAGCGCCTCCCTGTAGAAGTTGTTGTGCGCCCGTCTGATGTCGACCCTTCGCTTCAGATCGGAGAGCTGGGACCGGCCCAGCGCGGCGAGGAGATTGGAGAGCCGGTAGTTGTAGCCGATGCTCGAGTGCTGGTAGTGAGGCGCCGGGTCCCGGGCCTGGGTCGACAGCCAGCGGGCCTTGTCCGCCCATTCCGCGTCGTCGGTGACCATCGCCCCTCCCCCGCTGGTGGTGATGATCTTGTTCCCGTTGAAGGAAAGGGCGGCCATCGCCCCGAAGCTGCCGGCCGGCTCCCCCTTGTGGGTGGCGCCGAGCGCCTCGGCGGCGTCGGAGACCAGCGGCACCCCGTGCTTGGCCAGAAGGGGCACGATCGCGGAGTAGTCGGCGGACTGCCCGTAGATGTCGACCGGGATGCAAACCGCGTACTCGCCTGACTCCAGAGCCTTGGCCAGCAGATCCGGGTCCATGTTCCAGCTCTCCGGGGTGCTGTCGATGAGGACGGGCCTGCGCCCCGACATATCGGATCGCATTGAGGGTGGCGGAGAAGGTGAGGCTGGAGACGAGAACCCGATCGCCCTCCCCGACGCCAAGCAGGAGCATGGCGAGATGGAGGGCGGCCGTGCCGCTGGAGAGGGCAACACCGTGGGACCGGTTGGTAACCGTCGCCAACTCCGCCTCGAAGGCGTCGACCTCGGGCCCGAGCGGGGCGATCCAACCCCCTTCGAAGGCACGGTTGAGGGCGGCCTGGTCGGTCAGTCCGGTGTCAGGTGGGGACAGATAGATGCGGCTCATCGAATGCCGATGAGGCTACCGGGGACTGTGATGGGTCAACAGCGCCGAGTCAGGTGCAGATGCCACTCCCGGTATCCGTGAACTGGGTGCTTCCCGGAGTGGTCAGGAACTCCCAGTCGAGACCACCGGGATACAGCGTGAAGGCGAGCACGCCGAAGGCTTCGTTGAAGCGCACCCCGCTGTTCGGCGACGGCCCTTCGAAATCGTCCAGTGACCGCCCACCGGTGCCCGCCGTGAACTGGGTGATCCCGTCGTCTTCTTCCTCCCCAGCCGGGTCCTGGGGGAGGAAACGCTCATAGAAATGGTCATTCCCGTTGACCACGACGTCGGCATCGGCGTCGTAGAAGGCCTGGAAGATGGGGAGCATCTCGGGATTGGTCCCGCCTGAGCGGGAGCTGAACAGCGGTTGATGCCAGTAACCGAGGGTGCAGGCGGTGGAGTGGGCCTCGAGGTCCTCGCGCAGCCATTGCTCCTGTGCCGACCCGGCCTCACACCCGACCTCGGTGCAATTGGAGTTGATGACCACGACGTGCCAGCCACCCAGGTTGTAGCTGTACCAGCCTTCTGCAGGGTCCCCGGCAGCAGCGCCGAAGTACTCGAAGTAGGGGGCAGCCCCGGCAGTCCGGTATTCCCGCGACCCCGCAGCAGGCCTGGTTATGCCCTTGTGACGCCCCCAGCTCGGGTCATAGCAGTCGGCGAAATTGGCTGCCGACCCTGCCTCATAGGCGTTGTCGCCGGCGGTGAACACCACAGTCTCGGAGCCGCGGGCAACAACCTCGTCCAGCAGCGCCGCCGTGGCCTCGTCTCCGTCGCTGTCGCAGCCGGCGATGTCACCGGCGCCAACCAAGATCGCCGTTTCGCCCGTTGGCGCTTCTTCACCTCCGGCCAGGGTGATGACCAGGGTGGGCGGAGACTGGGGATTCTCCCTCGAAGCCACGTCGATGCCGTCCTCGGACTCGGTGGTGATGTAGAAATCGACCCGCCCGTTGCCAGTCACCGCCCCGGTCACGTCGACCTCGACCACCGTCCCGTTGATCGGAGCCACCAGGGGTGCGATCTGGGCACCGATCGGCGGCGCCGAGGCCCAGGTCGTCTCCGCTTCGGTCCACGGCCCGTCGACCAGGCTGATCGAACCGCCCTGCTCGGACCCGTCGAGCACGGCCAGGTGGAGCGCGGCCGATGCGATAGTCGCCCCCTCCGGGATGTCGACCACGTCGAAGCCGACGAGCGCTCGTTTGAAGTCAGTTCCGTCCTGCTCTGTCTCGAGGATCGGGCTCGTACCCATCGGTGTCACCAGCTCGTCGCTGTCGACCCAGGTGTCCTCGATTGCGGTGAGGACGATGTCGCCAGCGGCCGATCCCGATGACGTGGTGGTAGTGGGAGGCACCGTCGTCGTCGGAGGCAGAGTCGTGGTCGTGGTCGGCGGCGAGGTGGTGGTCGTTGCCGGTGTCGTCGTGGTGGGTGGGGTGTCGCCGCCAGCCACCAGGAATCCGACGATCCCGCCGACGAGCAGGACAACAACGCCGATCAGGGCATAGATGACCGTGGTCTGACGATTAGGAGTTCCGGTGTTATCAGAAGTGATGATGCCTCCACGACTTCTCTGCAGCTCGGGCCCACTTCAGACCACACGTCAGAACAAGGAAATTTAGCGGCCGCTACCCGCTACAGATTTTCGCCACCTGGCTGTCGCCGAAAGAGCACCCAACCGATACGCCACATCACCCGTTTTGCCTGCCAGCGGGCCCACTCCCACCCCACTACCAGAGAGCGAGATCTTCCTCATCGAGACACGCTCGTATCCCACCTCCTCCAGGGTGTCGCCCGCGATCGCCTCGAAAAGGGCAACGTCGTCGGTCGACATCGAGCGCCTCCAGTCGACCAGGCCCTTGGTGGGGGCCAAGGTCAGGTGCTGGTGGTCTGCCGGATTCTTGGCCTCGGCGAGGAACTTCTCCGCGGTCCGCTGGTAGTCGAGCATCTCCTCATGGAAATCGAGCCCGAGGTAGTCGCAGATGGCCCGCACCGTCGCCTCGGGGTCCTCGATCAGGTCCTCGTAGTGGAACTCCCGATAACGATCCGGTCCCAGCACCTGCCCGGCTCGATGGCCCCTGTTCACCCGCAGCCGCCAGTGGAAGGCACCTTCGGCCACCGTGGCCGGACCTTTGTCCCTTTCCAGGTAGGCGACGACCACGTCGCGTCCATCCCTGACCAGATGCACGAACCGGGCTTCCGGGAGCAGACCGGCGATCGGCTCCATGAACGAGATGTAGAGCGGCGTCTTGTCCCCGTACAGGGCCTTGCCCCGGCTTTGGGCGTACATCCCGAAGACGAGCCTGACCGCTTCGGCGAATCCCGCTGGATGCTGGTCTTCAAGGGCGGACCTCACCTCCTCGCGGGGCAAACCGAGACGACGAAAGTTGGACACCGCATAGAGATCGCCGAGGAACCGATCGATGTCGAGGCCCGAATCCCCCTCGTATCGCCTGTGATTGGGGGCCATGGTGGCGAGGAACCGCGGCTCATGGGCAACGGTGAGCTCCGGATGGGAGTCGAAGATCATTCGTAGAAGCGTCAGACCCGATCGTCCGCTGCTGACGAAGATCGGGACCACCGATTGCACCGGGATCACGGTACCAGGGGTCGAATCGGCCAATAGTTGCCTGCCAACTCCTGGGTTCTCAAAGCCCGGCGAGGCTCTAATATGTCGCCCGCATGACATCTAGAACAAGCTGGTGGGGCAAACGTTCACTTTGGCAGCGATTCGTGCTGCTCTTGATAGTGCTTGGGATCGCCGCCGGCGTCTACTTCTTTCTGAACCGGGGGCCGGCACCACAACCCTCGATATTCAGGATCGCATCCTCCGGTGAAGGCGAGGCGACATTGGTGGTCGAGGGCAATGACCCCCAATGGTCACCCGATGGGAATTCGGTGCTCCTCACCGCCGACGACGAAGAAGGCGTCGAGGGCATCTACCGGTTGGAACTGGACGGTGGCGAGCCGACTTTCATCACGGCGGGCGGGAATCCGAGCTGGTCGGCGGACGGTGCCACCATCGCCTTCAGCCTCGAGGACGAAGGTGGTGTGTCCGGGGTGTACACCATCCCCGCCGACGGGGGTGAGCCCACCTTCCTCACCGACGGCGACGAGCCGGTCTTCTCACCGGACGGGGCGATGATCGCGTTCAGTGGTCAGGACCAGGCTGGGAATCCGGGTGTCTATACCTTCGAGATGGCCAGCGAGGCTGTGACCTTGCTCTCCCCCGGTAACGAGCCTTCATGGTCGCCGGACGGGTCGACCATCGCCTTCGTCCGTGAGAACAGCGAGGGCGACTCCGAGATCCAACTTTTCGACCTTGCCAGCTCCGAGATCACCTTCGTCACCGGCGGCGACGACCCGGTGTGGTCACCGGACGGATCCACTCTCGCCTTCAGTGGCGAGGACACCGCCGAGCTGCCGATCGTGGCCACGGTCGCGCCGGGTGCGACGCCCGACCGAAGTCACGAGCGGCGAAGAGCCGTCGTGGTCTCCTGACGGCTCCGAGCTGATCTTCGTGAGGACGCCGGAGTAGGCGAGCGACCGTCAGCAGCCGAGGAAGCTCGATCGCGCTCGCTCGCTGATCTCGAGCTCGATCGCGCTGTCACCAGCGAGAGCGAATGCTCGCAATTCGCAGTTCTCGGTTGGCGAGAAATGGGAGACCTGTCCACGGAATCCGCTACGGAGGACCTGCGGTTGTCGTAACCCGTTCGATATCTCGGCCGCTCGACATCGGGGTCAGCTGAGCCTCCAAAGACTCCATCGATGAAGAACACGACGCGCTCCGCGGGCCTCATCTCCAGCGTGTCGACGGCCCATCCGACAACAACCAAGTCGGTGCTCGAACTCACGGCTTCGTTCGGATACCACTCAGTCGCCTCGACATAGCCGTTCATGACTGGCTCTTCGGTCATCTCCCAGGTGCCGACCGTCGCTGTCGACAAGGTGTCCGAGCTCACCCGATTCCCCCGGTTCCAGTTGAAACTCCTGCTGTCCGTCTAGTTCGATGCTCTCGACCTCTGGAGAGTCGATTGGTCCGGTTACTGCCATGAGGGTGAGATCGTTGAAACCCGGTACGAAGGCATGATCTCGGAGAGAAAGGCACTGAAATCGTGATGTCATCCCCCTCGATCACCGGTACGACCGTTCTGATACGACCATTCAGCGCAACCGCCATGTGCGTATCAGGTTCCACGTCCCCGACGACCTCGCCCCTGACGAAGCCCGGAAGAAACCGATCGATTCTGAGACGTGGTCAAGACGCCATAGGTCCTCGACGTGCACTTCGAGAGCCGACGAGCCAGTCGATGACCTCCTCGGGTGCGCGACCGATGAGGGAGTCGTAGTCACCGAGCGAATAGGGGTCGATTCGTCCTTTGCCATCTCCGAATATCGAATACGCATACTCGGTGGCATCGAGCACACCCTCAGCGACATCGTCCAGTTCGACCAAGTCTCCTTCCCAGTAGGCCTTCACCTGCAGGGGCGAGGCCGTTCTCGGATTTCCTGTCAAGGATTGCCCTTGATGCGGCCAGGGAAGCTCGATCCCCAAATACGCCGCCACTGTTGGCAGGACATCGATCGTCCGCGCCGGAGTCGTCTCGACGATCCCGGAGGATTGATGCGGCGCCTTGATGAACAACGGCACCATCCCGATCTCGAATGCATTGCTCGTCGACTAATGCCACGACGCGGGAGTGTCTGCGCGGAAGCTGGCTCCATGATCCGCAGTCACCACCAGGATGGCCTCGTCGAGGATCCCCACCTGTTCGAGCCGATCGAGGAGATGCCCGAGCAGACGATCGACGTACTCGACCTGAAACAGATGCCGTTGATAGCCCTGCTCAGCTAGGGCCTGGTCGAACCACAACTCGTCCTCTTGGCCTTCGAGTCCGCCCCAGCCGAGGTATTGCCGTCCGGAGGGGTAGTACTGATACGGGATATGCGGCAGCGGTACGTGTGCGTAGTACAGCCTGGAGTTCCCAGAGGTCATGTCGTCGAGAAACTCTTCGAATCTCGCGGCCTGGTCGGCGATCGACTCGCGATCGGCCGACGCTTCAGCCTCCGCCAATGCCTCGTTGAAACGGTCGGACACAGATGCCGATGCGGAAGGGTCGGGGGCGATGATCATCGCGTACAGGCGCGCCGCATCGCCGATGAGTGAGCCGAACCGCTGCCCGAATCGTTGTTGGCGGCTGAGTTTCGCCACACATCTCAGAAGGGCACAAATACGTGTGGGATTCCATGACATTCAGCTCATGCGAACGATCTAGGAGGGTGAAGAGATTTCCGGGGTAATTGGCGGTGGTCGGGAGCCGAGACTGGTCTGGTACGTCACCGGTGAGCAGCGCCGGGACTGCCCAGAGTGTGAGGTCGTGCGCGGTGGCGGTGTATTTGTACCAAGTCGACATCTCGGCGAGGGCGGCGAAGTTCGGATACCGACGGACGTCCATCTCCCCGGCCCGATCGAGGAGCGAGACCAGCGGAAGTTCATCGAACACGATGAACACGACCGGCGCCTTCGAGTCCACACCGACCTCCACGGCCGCAAAACTCGGAGGGACGACCAGATGGACCACCGGTGGCGTGAACAGAAAGAAGCCCGCAATGATCAGCGGCGCTGGGACTAACCCAGGCGAAGGCCGTCTCGAAGCCAGTCCGATCGGTAGTAGGTCACGGCCATGGCAGTGCCAATCGCGATCGGGATGAGGAGCGCGGCCACGGGAGCACTCACGATTCGCAACGCGAAAGTCCGCAACAGCAGAGTGAGAAAGATGCCGACGAGCCCGCCTCGACAAGCGAGCGGAGACCCTTCGAGAAGACGTCCTGCCAACCACACGACCACGTTCGCGGCGACACCGGGGCCAGCGTCACCACCAGCGACCAGCACCACGATGTCCAACGGCTGTACACGTCGAGCGACGAAGTAGCCGGCGCCGGCCCGAAGGTCGCTGAGTATCGGTTGACTCACAGCGAGGGCTCCGAGGCCGAGAAGTGTCAACGAGCCTCGGTAATTGCGCCAGATCGCCGTCAGACGCGAGTTAACGAGCTTGATGGGCGTCCTCGCCGCCAATTGCTGTCACCGTCGGTTGTCGCTCCAAGGCTCTCAAGCACCGTCGTGGGAGGAAGGCTTCCGAATCACGCTGATCAGGTCATGCTCGTTCCGGAACAACGAACTCTCCCGAGTTCTCCCCATGAATCGAACTGCTCCACGACGACGGAAGCCGGCGTCATCCGCCATCTCGGTGAACTCCTCGTTGGTCATCGAGCTCCGCCAGCCCCCCTGTAAGCCTCCGCCAGCCGCGTGGTGAAGGATTGCCTGCCCGCCAGGCCTGAGCACGCGGGCGAACTCCGAGAGGTACGCCTTGATGTCGGCTACTGCCAGATGGACGAATACGTCGAAAGACCACACCACATCGATGCGCTCGTCGTCTATGAACGAGAGGTCGGAACCGGAAGTGACATGAAATGACACGTCATCGAGGTGGCCGAACCTGTCCCGACAGATCTCGATGCAGCGGGATGAGATGTCGACGAGGGTCAGGGAGCCGGCGAGCTCAGCGAGAGCTTCCGTCCACCGACCGGCGCCCGGACCGATTTCGAGAACGTCGCTGCCCTCAGGCACCCGAGGGCGAAGCACCTCGCGGATGACAGAGTCCTTCCACGCTCCGGATTCAGTCCACTTCTCTCCTCCGTCGGCGTCCCATTCCCAGGAATCCCAGATGAGCACCTGGAGTTCGCTCGCACCCATACCTGGAATCCCATGACGATTCTCGACGTCTCTGATAAGGCGGTCCAGGAATGGGAGTCGGAGGTCTTTGTTGATCGTCCGGCATCCTGCATAGACGACAACGAGGAACGTCCAGGTCAGCCCGTTGACCTCGACCATTCGTTTCAGAATCTCAATTCGGTTCATCGAGGGTTGTCGGATTTCGAGGGCGCCTGATGGTCCCCGTCGGTTACTCCACGATGAAAGCGAGCTGGGACCCGTCAGGTGACCAGACCGGCCCTGACCCGAGGATGAGGAAGGTGCCGGTGCCGCCAGCAGGGTCGATCAGGTAGACGCCGGCCTCGCCGGCTTCCTCAGCGGTGAAGGCGAGCTGGGATCCGTCAGGAGACCAGACGGGCCCTGACCCGGGGGTCAGGAATGTTCCAGTGCCGCCGGCAGCATCGATCACGTAGACACCGGTGGCGCCATCCTCTCCTTCGACGGTGTAAGCGAGCTGCGCACCGTCAGGAGACCAGGTCGGCCCTGACCCAGGGGTGATGAATGTGCCACTCCCGCCGGCAGCGTCGATCACATAGATACCGGTCTCACCGGCTTCCTCAGCGGTGAAAGCGAGCTGGCTCCCATCAGGAGACCACACCGGACCGGACCCGAGAGTGATGAATGTGCCGCCACTCCCACCGGCAGCGTCGATCACATATATACCGGTCTCACCGGCTTCCTCGGCAGTGAAAGCGAGCTGGGACCCGTCGGGAGACCAGGCCGGCTCCGATCCAGGGGTGAGGAATGTGCCACTCCCACCGGCAGCGTCGATCACATAGACGCCTGCCTCGCCCTCCTCCTCAGACGTAGAAAGCGAGCTGGCTCCCGTCGGGAGACCACACCGGCCCCGACCCTGGGGTGAGAAATGTGCCGCCACTACCACCGGCAGCGTCGACCACGTAGACGCCCGTCTCGCCCTCCTCCTCAGACGAGAAAGCGAGCTGGCTCCCATCAGGAGACCACACCGGACCGGATCCGGGAGTGAGGAATATCCCACCGGCGCCACCGGCAACATCGACGACGAAGACACCCTCGGCGGGTGCGGCGGGGGCGGCCTCCGTAGACGGAGATGTGGCATCTGAAGGTGCGGCGCCTTCCTCAGGATCGTCGTCGGACACATTGAGCCATACCAGGACCCCGATGACGACTGCCACCAGGACTCCTCCAATAATGAGACGAGACATGTTTTCGCGCTTCAAACGAGAGCCCCCACCGTTGACGTGCCTTCCAGCGTGTGCCGCAATTCTCGAAGATAGTACGGGCAATTCGGTACGTTGGCACCACGAATCGCCCTTCGAGCACGGATAGCAAAGTCAACGTGGACGCCGACGCAACACGTCGCTCGGGCGCGGCCGTGCGGTTTCCGTATGAAGTGCGAAGAATCCACTCGCTGCTCTCGACATCGTGGTACCTGGACGCGTTGAATGTCACTCTGCTATTCGTTGGGGCTGTCGCCCTATATGGCATCGCCACTCATTTCGTGCCGACAGGGGCAGATCCCGGCAACTGGCTGGCAATCGCCAACGAAAGGCTCGGCCGGGACGTCATGTCTGCCGAAGTCACCTACTTGCCGTTGTTTCCAGGGTTGCTCGCTGGTCTGCTGTCGATATGGGGACCTGTAGCCGGCTTTGACATTGCAGCGATTCTCACGATCGCTGCATTGGCAACAGCGGTTTACGTCTGTACCAGGACCCTCGGACGTGGCTATGCGCTTGGCGCTGCGATTGTGGTCGGCGTCGCCGGGAATCAGGTGGAGGCCTATGCCTGGGGCGGGTATCCCCAGCTTCTCGCCACATCGTTCGGTCTGCTCGCGACATTCTTCCTGCTTCGCTATTACGACAGCCGTCTGTCCAAGCACCTCTGGACCGGGCTCGTCTTCGTAGGCGCGACCGTGGCCACGCATGCGTTGATCGGGGGTCTGTTGGTCGTCGCCTTGGTTCTCAGCACCGGCTACTGGGTTTACCTGGTGCGACCAGGGGAAGGGCATCGCACAGCATTGCTGATCGGCCTGGCGTGCGCGGGCGCGGCCAGTGTCGTGGTCCTCATCTCATCGGTGTGGGTGCCCGAGGGTGTCGTTCCGACACTGAATCCCTGAGAGCACAGGACGACTCGAGACTCTCTTCAAGACCGTCCGTGAAGCCCCAGTTCCGTGGGCCATAGTGACTGTCGGTGCGATCGCAGTCCTGTTCAGACGGAGATGGTCACCGGCCGTTGCGGCCACAATCGCCACAGGGCTGTCGTGGGCCATAGCCGGGCTCGCCTTCTATCTGTTGACCGCCGAGCCTCGTGGTCTGATGGTTGTCCAGGTCGGCGTTGTAGTGACCGCATTCGCCGCATTTGCGGGGGTGTTGAATGCACTCAAGGGCCCGCAGCGCTCTGACCCTCCGAGCAACGCTCGTGCCTTGGGATATCGATTATTGGTCATCGCCGGCGTATCGCTGTTCTGCTCTTTGGTAGTGAGCGGGGTCGCGACCTACCCGACGAGCATTGAGTGGTACCGATTGGTGGACGATGCGGAGCTGAAGTCGCTCGAACGTCTCGCGGCCAGTCTCGGAGCCGAGCGATTTGGTCATTGCGTCCAGGGGGCCTCGGAGCATGCCCGTCGGATGGTGGACGCAGGGCTACGCTCAACGTCGGGCGTATTCGGGTCACGACCCTGCGTACCTGGCCTTCCCGGATGAGCGCGTACAAGCGGAGCTGGCAAACTCATTCTTCAGCGGGGATCTGAGCGATCGGGCAGCCCTATCCCTCCTGGAGAGGACTGGAGCAGATTTCGTCGCCGTCGACCGTCGGGGGCCTGACGCCAGATGGTTGAGGGGCGATCTCGCTCAGACCTTCACCGTCGTGGATGACACATCGAACATCGTCATACTCGAGGTTCCGTAGGGCCTATCCGGTGCCACTGACTCCACACTCGCAAGATGAACATTCCACGTCGACCGTGTCGAGGACCGTCGCTGATGTCTGCCGAAAGCGATCTTCGCGGTGTCTCGCGCCACGCCGACCAGTCAGCCGAGTGCGCCCAGATGTTCCATTCGGGTGGACCGACCTCATCATCGCCGTTGACCCTTGCGACTGCGTTCATCGTTCTTCACGTCGCCATTCCGGGTGCCGTTCCATCTGGAGCGGATCCTGGTGGGTGGCTGGCGATGGCCAAGGAGAGGTTTGGTGTCGAAGTCCTGGCCGCCACAGATGCGACCTACCTTGCCCGGCTTTCCTGTCCTGCTCGGGTCGATCCTGGCCGTGGCAGATTCGGTCTCTGCGATAACGGCGGCAGGCGTCATCTCGAAGGTGGCGTTGGTGCTTGCCATCTACCTCGTGGTTCGACCAGTCGGGCTCGGCTACGCCGCCGCCGCGGCGGTGATGGTGGGGATGTCCGGGGCCCATGGTGAGATGTACGCCTGGGGCGGGTTCCCGCAGCAGCTGGGCACGGCGATGGGCGTCGTCGCCACGTTCTACCTGATCCGTTACGTGCAGTCGCGGAATGTCCGGCATCTGGCTGTCAGTGCCGTGGCCGTGGCTTTGACTCTCTTCACGCACAACCTCGTAGGAGGCTTGCTGGTCGGGGCGCTGCTCCTGGCTGTCGTTCACTGGCTGTACCTGACACGAGCAAACCGACAGAAGTGGATCAGCGGGCTCTGGGACGCAGCCACACTCGTCCTCCCTGCTGGTGCCTTCGTGGGCATCGCCTTGGTCGCTCGGACGAGAGAGCTGGTGTCCAACCTTCGCTCAATCCGAATGAGCTGACCTGGGCGGCAGTCGATCGAGCACATGATCGGCGAGGCGCCGATCCCATGGTTGGTGGTGACCGCGATTGCCCTTGCGTTGGGTATGTCGAGAAAGTGGTCTGGTCCCAACGCAGTCACTGTGGCGGTCGGGGGCTCATGGTTGGTCGTGTCGCTCGTGTTCTTCCTCGTCATCGGTGAACCCCGTGCCCTCCTACTGACACAGATGGGTGTCGTGATGATCGCCGATGCTCGGGATTTGCGGAACTGCTCCGCGCTGGCGAGCGACCGGAACACCTCTGCCCGAGATTCTCTCGCAGTCCTGGGAATTGTCCTGTTCTTCGCGGTCGTTGCGAGTGGCTACACCGACTATGACGCCGCCACCGACTGGTACCGGGTTGTCGACCACCAGGAGATCGCGGCTCTCGATCAGTCTGGCGGAAGTCTCGAGTCCAGGCGATCTCGTTGTCGCATCCGTCGGGCACCATGGGAATCAGATGGGTTGGTGGGTGCAGGGATATGCGGAGAGACCCACCTACCCAGGCGGCAACGTCGACTTCCTGGCGTCGCCGCAAGAGCGGGACCAGGGAGCCAAGGCCAATCGTGTATTCCAAGTGCATGCCTCGGAAGTCGCGGGCTGTTCTCGACCAGATGGGAGCGCGGTTCGTCGTCGTTGATCGCCGTGGGCCAAACGCCATATGGCTCGAGAGCGATTTCGCTCGCTCACTCGAAGTGATCGACGACAGCTCGAATCTGGTGATCCTGGACGTTACCCAGATGAAAGCTGACCGGGGTCCGATCGTCTCAGGAGTACTGGCTCCTGATCTGACTCGGGGCGGCTTCGCTGGCAACCTCGACCAGTACCTCTGCCGTCTTGCTTGCTGTGGCGTCCCATGTCGATCGCAGAATTGCATCACGCGCTGCCGCTCCGATCGAGAGTCGCCGGGGAGCGTCGTCGACCAGCCGTCTGAGGGCTTCGGCGAGGAGCAGGCGGTCGTCCCGACCGGCGTCAGTATGCCGGTGACACCGTGTCGTATCAGCTCTCGATTGGGAACGATGTCTGATGCGACCACGCAAGCGCCCGAGGCCATCGCCTCCAGAATCGTCAGAGAACGACCCTCAGTCAGAGACGGTCTCACCACAATCGCAGACCGGGAGAGGAGGGCGGGGACGTCATTGCGTGCGCCCAGAAACTGGACATTGGCCGCTCACACCAAGCTCCGATGCCTTGAGCTCGAGTCGGCGCCTCATTGGTCCATCGCCGACGAAGACCAACTGCCAATCGTTCCGACCGAGCTTCGCAAAGGCTTCCAAGGCGTCCTCGGATCCCTTGTTGCTGACAAGACGTCCCACAAAGGCGATCTGATTGTTCCGTCGGTCGTCGGTCGGCCGAAATCGATTTGTGTCCACGCCATTCGGAACCACCACGACCTTCTCCGGTCGATGCACCCAGTTCGATGACATGGGCCGCCACCGACTCTGAGACTGCGATCACCTTCGTCGAGGCGGCGAGGATCCTCGACCCGATCGAGCGTTCGTATGCGTCGGTTGCCAGTCGGGGCGCCAGAGGCAGATGCTCGATCGATCCGACATGAGCCGTGGTTACCAGGGGTAGGCCCGTTCGTCGGGCGGTGGCTGCGGCGACCCTGGCCGATTGAAAGTGGATGCTCGACGCATGCAGCACGCGGGGCTCGTTTTCCTGCACGATCGCCAGGGAGCGCCGGAGGAGACCTGGAGACAGCCCGAATTGAAGTTTGAGGGCATCGGTCAGGTCGATCATTGGATGTGTCCAGGTGGGCGTACCTTCCACACTCGACCATTCACTCTTGGCTCCCGGCAGCGCAGTCAGGACCGATATCTCTGCTCCCCGCTCCCTCATCGCCGTGTAGACCTCGAGCGCGACCCGCTCGGATCCTCCGATCATTGGTGGGTGGAAGTGGTCGCAATACCCGACAAGCTTCAGGCCATCCACATCCGGCCAAGGAACTGTGTCGCTGCTACGCGGGTCGGACACCGTCGAACCAACCCAGCTAGATGATCGAGCACTGTCGGCGGCTTGCTGATGTGGAGGGATCTGGAGCCGAGAGTCTGGAGCGGTGATCGCTTCGTCGATCTGAGGCGAAGGCTCTGCCAACCGCACCCGATACATGGCCTCCGTCTGGTCGACAGCGCGGTCCCACGTGGCGTGTCGAGCGCTCTCGAAGGCCGCTCGAGAAAGTCGCAGGCGGAGCTCCTCGTCATCGAGCAGGGACTGGAGGGCGTCAGCGAACCTCTGCGGAGTCGGGCGGCACACAGAGCCCGGTGACGCCATGGCTCACCAGATGCCTGGCCGCATTGCGCTCGTGATCGACGGTCACCACAGGTACTCCGTGGGCTGCGGCCTCGAGACCGATCATTCCGAAGCCTTCACGCACGGACGGAAGCGCCAGCACCCTGGCGGATCTCAGGGCCGCCATTACCTCGTTCCCGTCGTAGAAGGTTCCCGCGAACTCGATGACGTCCGAGAGTCCCTGATGTGCAGCTTGAGACTCCCAGACGGCGCGTTGCGGGCCGTCGCCGATGACAATGACCTTTGGTGTCATACCTCTCGACACCAGCTCAGCAGTGGCATCGATGAGGAGACCCAGGTTCTTTGTCGGGACGAGTCGCCCAACAAAAAGGATGTCGGCGACCATTGCATCCGCCGTCGGGCCATCTTCCACCGGGTCGACTCCGGCGACCACCACCGCCTCGACCGACAGGCCCAGGTTCGTGAGCCTTTCAGCCGTGAACTGAGAAGCCGCGATGTGGGTCACCCGGAGTCGGGAAACCCGACGTTCTACCAGCTTCCCCACGTGGCCGAGAGCGCCCATCTCGTCCACCCAGCTCTCGTCCCACGCCTCATGCCAGGTGACGACTTGC
Source organism: uncultured Acidobacteriota bacterium (assembly GCA_963843585.1). Lineage (GTDB taxonomy): Bacteria > Actinomycetota > Acidimicrobiia > Spongiisociales > ZC4RG35 > JARDZU01. Next base: position 6,609 of record CAWJLJ010000037.1, on the reverse strand, counting down.
ATGGTCGAGGATGGTCCGGCTAGAGCCGCCCGTACGGCGAGAGCCGCTGGGAGCGCCGGGGTCTGAGTGTCGACGAGGTCGAATCGATCACTGCGGAGTGCACGGAAGACTCCGACGGCATGTGCCAGGGCTGGCCAGACTGCGCGTCGCCCCCTGGTGGTGTAGAGATCGCGACTTCGGCACACGCCCAGAAGGGTCACGCCCTCCCGCTCGATCCGGGCAGGGCCATCCCACGCGTGTGGGACATGTGTATCACGCACTCGATTTCTACTGGGTGACGGCGCGGGTAGAGGGTGGTCCAGTCACTCTGCTGGAAGCGATGAGCAGCGAAGTGTGCTGCTTAACCACGCCCGTAGGTATTGCCCGCGAGATTGTCCGCGACGGCCGCAATGCGATCCTGCTGCCTTTCAACGACGCGGAAGAGTTTCGCCGAGCGCACCCGCTTGCTGGCCGGGGATGATGGGGAGCGTAAACGGATAGGCCGTAATGCACGCGAAACGATTCTCAAAGAAATGCACGTCGGAATAACGAGCCGTCGAGTGGTAGACGTCTACGCGAAGGCCTTTGAAAACTTCGCCGCCAGAAATCGAGTTAAGGTCGCGATAGATGTACCCAGGATCGTCGCAGATGCGGTCGACATTGATCGCTCGCGCCACGACGAACCACCGGTTCCTTTAAGCGGCTTTCCAGATCTCTCCGCCGCCGTGTCAGGATGCTCGAGGAACTCGCCTGGAGCGAACACCTGGTTCTGTATCATCGGCAAAGAGCCCTGGCTTTCAGAATGATTGCGAAGGAGTGGTTGCGCAATCCACTATCGGTGGAGCCCGGAAGAGTCTTCTTGCGTCGATTCCTACCTGTCTCGGTGGTTGCCCGCGTTGTTAACGTGAAGAACCGATCGCGTGGGCAAGCCCAGTCTCATCCGAGTGAAGATACGGAGTCTGTCCTCAGGTCCCAGTAGTGGCGTTTGAACTTGCCAGACGATGACCGTCGAGATCTCAGTCATAACTTGTTCCTACAATCCGCGACCTGACTATCTTCAGCAGGTAGTCGACGCGCTTCGGGAGCAAACGCTGGACAAGTCGCGTTGGGAATACCTGCTTATAGACAACGCGAGTACCAATCCGATCGAAGCTGGCATCGATCTTTCGTGGCACTCGACAGTAGACATATCAGAGAAGAGAAGTTGGGACTCACTCACGCACGGCTTCGTGGTATCCGTGAAGCTGCGCGGCGACATCCTGGTGTTCGTCGACGACGATAATGTTCTGGACGCTGACTATCTCGAGCAAGTGGTGCGCGTGGCTGATGAGCGGCCACGCCTGGGCGCGTGGGGTGGCCAAACCCGACCAAGCTTTGAATCGAAGCCACCGGACTGGACAAAACCATACTTGAGCCGTCTGGTAATCCATGAGTTTGAATCCGATCGATGGTCAAATCAGCCATCGCTAGAGGACACCATGCCCTGTGGGGCCGGTATGTGCGTTAGGAAGGCCGTCGCCGACTACTATGCTGACCTCCATGCCAGCGGACACAGAAGCAATCATGATGGATCGGGTTGGCAATTCTCTCGTTTCCGGGGGCGATACCGACCTGGCTACCTGTGCGTGTGACGTCGGTCTGGGAGTAGGTCTCTTCACGTCTTTGAAGTTGACCCATCTGATTTCCTCCATCCGACTAACCGAAGACTACCTGATCAGATTAATAGAGGGTTTGGCGTTTTCGAGCATCGTCCTCAATTCATTTCGCTCCGACCAGTGGCGGTCCGCGGTCGCGGAAATTCTCCACGTTGCTGGCCGATCTTGTAAGGCTGACGATCCGGAACCGTCGAGAGCGCCGCTTCTTTCTTGCTGTGAAGCGTGGTGAAGCAAGAGCCGTAAAGTTTCTGCACCAGGGAGTGAATAGTACACCAGAAGAAAACCGGCTCTGACTGAGAGGACAGATCTAACCGTTAATGAAACATCTCGTTCTTACTAATGCGACCCTCAGTGGACTGCAGTATGGAATGCTTCGCGACTTCGAAGATGAGATAGTGCGGATCACTGGTGCCGACCGAGTAACTGCGCCCATCCGTTCAATGCCGACGTTTGTTGCCAAGAGGCTGGAGCACGGAACCCGATACAGCAAGTTCAGAAGATGGATTCCAAAGGAGAAGCATGAGCTGAAGGCGGATGTGCTGTGGGTCGTGCTGATGGGACCGGAGAGTTTTACGCTCGATCTCTACAAAGGATGGGACAAGAGTGTGGGCCTCAAGATACTTTACCTGTTCGATACCTGGACGCTCACCTTTCGTGCATTCGTCGTGTGCTCCGAACGACAAATTGGGACTTTACCTCGACAGCATTTCATGGGGCTCGGCCCTTGCTCGAAGAACATACGCAACGCGAATGGCACCTGGTGCGCCACGGCGTAAAACTTGATCGATTCCAACCCGCCGGCGAGCATGAGAGGGTTATCGATTTCTGTGCTTATGGCCGCCGGCAAGAAAAGGTTCACAATGCCATTAAAGAGTTCTGCAGCCGCAGAGGCAAATATTACGAATACACGACTGCAGCCTCAATCCAACCCGATTTAGATCCGCGTGAGCACTATTCGCAGTACGCCTGGCACCTCGCGCATAGCCTTTTCAATTTCTGTTGGCCCGTCGAAGCCACGCACCCTGGTCTGCTTACGTGGTCATAGCCCGATTACTTGCAGATGGTTCGAGGCCGCGGCCAGCGGTAACGTAATTCTGGGTCAGGCGCCGTTAGAGCCAGGATTCGATGATCTTTTCGGGCGAGACGCCGTACTAAACATCGACTATGGCAACGGCAATCTAATGAACATCTTCGACAACGCTGTGGGAACACAGGGACGACCACTTGCGAGCTGCCCTCGAACGCCGCCGCACTCGGTCGCACAACTGGAGTTGGGAAAGTCGCATTAAACAGATCTCCCAGATCCTGCACCTCAACTAATCTGTCTTATTTGGAGTGCGGCGGCAAGGCTTTGCGCGACGCCGCTTTGGATTCTTCAGGTCCATAGGGCTCGCCAATCCAAAGCGGCGTCGCGCAAAGCCTTGCCGCCGCACTCCAAAAATGCACGCTGTTGAGAAAATCGCTTTTGCTATAAGGCACAATCAGTATTTGGACCACGCGGATCGCCTATGGAACTGCGTGCGTCCGGCTTACGACCGGCTCAGTTATCTTGCCGCTCGCAAAGGCCTCACCCGAGTAATTAACGGAACGGACAGGGTTTTGGTTGCGCCGCGCTGGCGAATGGTGACGGAAGAGTATGAGCCTGAAGTTTGGCAACATTTGATGAACGAGGTAAGGGCCGGTGATGTGATTGCCGACGTTGGTGCATACATTGGCCTCTATACAATCGCGCTGGCAAAACGTGTCGGGCAGGGAGGTCGCGTGATGGCGTTTGAGCCGGACCCCGCGAATTTTACTGCCTTGAAAGAGCATGTGTCGTTGAACTCCCTTACCGACCGGGTTGAACTACGATCGAGGCAGTCGGAGCCAGCACTGGTCAGGTCAGATTTACCGCTAGTGCTTCATCTGAGTCTTCGGTTGCCAATAGCTCGGACGAATCAAACACTGGTAACGAATCTATGGTCGAATGCGTTTCACTTGACCAGGTTTTTGCCGGCGCTCGTTTGGATATCCTCAAAATCGATGTTGAGGGGTACGAAGAAAGGGTGATCGCAGGCGCACTAAGCTCTATTAAAGGATCGCAGCCGGGGTCCGCGGGCAATATTTATCGAAGTGCACCCTTATGCATGGGACGCACCAGCCAAGACGAGCGACTCTTTGTTGGGGTTGCTCGAAAATTGTAATTACCAGGTTCGTGACTTAGCGGGGAATGTTGTCCAGTGCATTGAGGAGTATGGTGAAGTCATCGCTTCCAGAAGGTACTGAGACAGCCGTGCTTGTCGCTGAGCGTTTGCCGGCCAGTTTCGGGGAAGCTACACCTTTCATCACGATCGGCATCCCGCATTACAAGCATCGACGCTACTTGGAAATTGTCCTGGAAAGCCTGTTCTCACAAAGCTACCGCGACTTTGAGATCTTGATCTCTGATGATGCTTCACCGGACGATTCCAACGCGGTCATTCCGGCGCTGCTGGAGAAATCTGGGCGCCCATTTCGTTATTACGCCCAGCCTGCCAATCTTGGTTATGACGGCAACGTACGCTTTTGCTTGCGCGCGGCGCGCGGGCGCTATGTGTTCCTCCTGGGTAATGACGATGCCCTGGCCGGTCCCGATACGCTGGACAAGGTAGATGCGAAGTTGCGCGAACTGGATCTGCCGGAGGTTGTTTTCAGCAACTACGAGGATTGGCACTCAGGCGAAGTGGTTCGTCGCGCTCTAGGCACGGGTGCATTGGGCGCAGGGCCGGCCGTGGCCGTCAATCATTTCCGCTCTTTCAGTTTCGTCAGTGGCTTAATCTATGACAAAGCCGCGGCGGTTAGACATGAAACTGATCGCTGGGACCAATCTATCTATTATCAGATCTACCTCGCCTGCCGCATTCTTGCGGCGGGCGGACGCCTCGGAGCGCTGGATCTTTCCACGGTGCGCAAGGATGTAACGGTCGAGGGTCACACTGTTCCTAATTACGCTTCAAAATGGGCCAACGCACCCTGGTCCTTTCAGTCGCGCGAGACGGGTTTGGAATCCGTTATTCGCGTGACCGCTGATGCAGTGTTACCGCTCATGCCGAAGGCCGAACAACGCAGCACTCTGCGGCGGATCGTGGCTAAGGTCTTGATGTCCTCCTATCCCTTCTGGCTGTTTGAGTATCGCCGGGTTTCAAGTTGGAGTTTTGCTGCGGGAGTGGCCCGCGGAATGTGGCTGCGGAAGGTGTTAGCGGAGTATAAGCCCACCCGGCCCGATCTCTTTCTTTGGTTGCTTTATTTGTCGGTCACGGCCGCAGGTTTGCTCACTCCAGTTAGGCTGCTCAGTGGCGTGCGTTACAAACTGGCTCGTCTATTTCGGCGGCAACAACAATCACGCCTTTCAACGGTCCGGTCGTAATTTGTTAACTGGTTCTTTGATCGGGAGATGTCCGCATGAGTTCGAGACCCTGTCCCAACGCGAAAGACAAATCAGAAAATGAGTAAAGAGAAACGTCGAGTGATGTTGGTGGGTGGGTTTGGCCCGGGAGCGCTGGAGTGTTCCTACCGAATCAGCTTTTGAGTCACTCGGTTGGGAGGTGTCCAGTTTTGACATTGTCCAGGCTATCGAACGTCACTGCCGTCTGGGCCGATGGGGTAGGACCTTTAATAGGTTCGTTCCGGTGGAAGCGTGGACTCGAAAGGCAAATCGCGATCTCGTCACTCAGACTCTTGGTTTTCATCCGGAGTATCTTTTCACCTTTGGGCACTATCCTGTTCAGCCCGGGGCTCTGGCCCAGATACGTGCCGCAAGCAACTCCACACTTGTACACGTTTGGCCCGATACGCTTTTGAATCTGGGCAGCGACCTGATGTCTTGTCTGCCACTCTTTGATCTGGTTGCTTCTTATAGTCACGCCAGCCTGGAACAATTGCGAAGACTCGGCGCGGAACGGGCGGCATGGATCCCTCTGGCAGGGGACCCGTCAATGCATTCGCCAGCGGAGTGCAAAGACTCTGACAAAGCCCGTTATAGCGCCGATGTCACATTCATCGGTGGCTGGCGGCCCGAGCGGGAAGCGATCCTTTCAACGCTCGGATCTTTCGATTTGAAGATCTGGGGTCCGGATTGGGGCCGGCGCTGTCACGGCAACCGTTCCCTCTTGAAACATTGGCAGGGACGAGCGCTGTACGAGGCTGAGTTTGCAAAGGCGGTGTCGAATTCAGGAATCAATCTCAACATCATTGATCCCCTAAATTTTCCGGCGGCCAACATGCGTTTCTTTGAGATCCCCGTTGCGGGCGGCCTGCAGGTCTCTTCCGCTTGTCCGGAGATGAAGCGGGATTTTATACACGGTGAGCATCTCTTCTATTACCGCGACGCGGATGATTTGACGAATGTCATCGCGACGTTGATGGCTAATCCGCCGTTACGAAGGGGCGTGGCAAAAGTGGGCCAAGCCAAAGTACTGGCCTCACATACTTATGCCGACCGGGTGCGGAGCATCCTGCAACAGTTTGAGAACGGATCTCATTGACCGTGGAACGTAGGCTGCAGGCGTTCTTTTATGGCAACCCAGACCAGTATCCTCCGATTATCAATGGCTCGCGTCTACTGGCGCAGGAAGGGTTTTCTCTCGACATCTTTTGCCGATGGGATGCCGCGCAGTGGAACGTCGCTTATCCCGACACGGTGCGAATTCATCGCATCAAAACTGAGACGGGAAGCAGTTGGCGCGAGTACTTGAGCTTTGTTAGCAAGGTGGTGCGTCGCAGCGACAGCCGTGCGGCGGCGGTATTCATTGGACATGACATGCACGGTCTCGTGCCGGCGCGTTTGCTGGGACGCCGCCACCACCGTCCAGTGATTTATCATTGTCATGATTTTTCGGAAAGGGACCGCACGGTACCTCCGGGCTCTGGGCTGGTTCGTTTGTTCGAACGGCGTTTTGCTAAAGGAGTCAATCTGCTGGTGGTCCCAGACGCCGAACGAGGCGCGGTAATCGAGGAA
>CAWJLJ010000036.1:0-6973 GCA_963843585.1 uncultured Acidobacteriota bacterium | reverse complement strand
GTCCCCGTCGTGGAGCCATGTGATGGTGACCGACAACGTCTTCGGACGCATCCGGGTTTCGCCGTATGCCTTCTCGGCCCGAATCACCCACGACACTCCTGACGTGCATCCGACCGTGGTGGTGTCGACCCGGGACCGAAACATCCTGGCCATCGAATCTGAGGTGAGAGGGGCACTCGGTAACGGCGTCGACTCGTTCCTCGTCGTCATTGGTGACACGGTTCCGCACGTCGACCATCTCGCCCATCACTACGAGATCGTCGAGCACCTACGGGAGCTCCAGGAGAACCTGCCCGATTTCGAGGTAGGCATGCCCTCACGATTTCGCGAATGGCAATTCCGGAGGAGGATCGAGCTGGGCGCCCAATTCTTCGTCACCGGGCCGATCCTCGACCCCGAGGTGATGGAGCGGCACCTGGGCCTGCTCAACCTGAAGCCGGAGGATCCTCCCGTCTTTGTGATGATCATCCCTCCATTCAGCCCGTCCTGGGTTGAGCAGATGGAGGCGATCGGGTCGGTCCCGTCAACCGAAGGCCTCAAAGAGCGGTTGGCCGACCTGACACCGGAGGTGGGCCGAAAATTGGGATGGGAGCTGACTTCCGAGTTGGAGAAACGAGCTCAGGACGCGGGGGCGGCCGGGGTGATCCTCATGGGTCTCAAGTACGACTCGGTGGTTGGTGAGGCGGCGGACAACTGGCTGAACCGGGGCGAGTGACCGCCGTCAGGGTGGGTCGGGGCCGGTCGCATACGTGTGTCCAAGTGGGCTGGTCCATTGGTAGATGCCGGGTCTGATCTGTTTCAGTTTCCAGCCTCGGTGGTGATGGCTGTTGTGATGGTGGCGACAAAGTGGTCCTAGCTCCGGGCACGTGGTGTGGTGGGCCTCTGCCCATGGGATCTCGTGGTTGAGGTCGCATTGAGCTGAGTCGATGCGACAGCCGGGGTAGACACAGGTCGGATTCCTCGTCTCGACGATCCGCTTCTGGATGGTCGTCGGTCGTCTCTTGGTGGAGACCACACCGACCGGGTGCCCGTCGTCATCGGTGGTGACGATCCGCCATTCGGAATCCGGCTGTTCGTCCACGATTCGTCGCGGCGACATCGGCGATGACCGGTCCCCATCCCGGGATTTCTCCGGGTTTGTCGTCGAGTCCGGCCAGGGTGGTCATTTCCACCCTCACGTCGACTACTCCCCGGTCGGCGCCTTGGCTCTGGTCCTGGTTGCGGCCGGTGAGAAGGTCCAAGAGGATGTCGGCTCGGATCTGGTCGATGGGTCGTTTGTCACCTTTGGCTTTGAGGGACCGGGCCATCCGGTTGATCCTTCGCATCGCGGCGTGGGCGTCGGTCGGAGGCAGATCGAGACCGTGGAGGTTGGCAGTGCCGGCATCGGTCATCTCGGATATGACTCGTCGATCTCTCAGTTTCTCCTCGTACCGATCCCGGGCCGAGGCCGGATCGATCGAGATGATCAACCGTTGGATCCGGGCGCGGAGTTGGCCGGTGGTCTGGTCTGGCGCTCGGTCGAGCGCGGTTTCGCAGACCCGGCGGGCCAACTCCTGGGGGAGATGACAGGTCTGATCGGAGAGGACCCGCGCCTTGGCCAGATCGATCAGACCAGCATGGAGAGCCTGCCACACACCGGGCAGCGATTCGCGGAGTTGGAAGGCGAGATCGGTGTGCATCTCTCCGGCCCGACGAGTCAGAGTCAGTGCTGCCTGGACTTCGGAGGCGGTGATATAGAACCCGTCCCGATGTTCGAAGCGGTCCAGGTCGGAGACCGCCTCGGAGACGGAATGGATGTCGGCGTACAACTCGGCTTGAAGATGAGATATCAGCCGGCTCCGTGCTTTCAACAATTCCACCCGGTCGAACCCAGACAGCCGATCCCGATCGACACTGGACAAGACCACCGCCAGGAGCAGACCCGGTGGGATCGTTTCTAGATCAGCGGGCAGCCCGTGGTCGTCCACTTGTTCCGGATCGAGGAGGTCGAGATCGGAAGGCAGAATCTCTGTATCGAACATACGTTCGACACTACAACCCGCCCCAGACATAATCCATAGGGTCCAACGGCCCCTAAAGAAAAATGCGCGAAATCTCCGATAACCAATCATCATGGGGACGGAGCGCCTGTCCAGTCCAACAGCGCGGCGACGCGCGGTTGGGATCGCCATCGGGGCGACACTGGTGCTCGTCGTCCTCGTCGTTGGTCTTACGTTCGCCAATTCGGTCGGCGCAGCCCGTGTAGCAGGGAACGCCTCCGATCTGCATTGGACCAATGCCACCCTCGGCACCGGTGCCCTGACCCGAGCTGCGGTGGTCCAGGCCACCACGTTCTCGGAGCTGGCGGGCAGCGGGCTCGTCACACAGGACGACCTGGTTGCTGCAATGGGCGAGGCCCACGATGCGCGAGACCGGCTGGCCGAGCTCCTCGATGCCTCCGGGTCGAGCCTCTCAACCGCGGCACTGACCCATTTCCTGGCCCGGATGGACGAGGCTCTGGCTCACCTCGACAACGGTGACTTCAGCGCATCCAAGGCGATGCTGTTGAACGATGGGGAGCGCGCCTACATCGACCTGGTCGACTCCCTCCAGACAGAGCAGACCGAGATTCAGGCCCAGATCGACGCCAACACTGCAGGCTCCCGACGCACCACCGAGTTCATCCAGTTCTTCCTCATGCTGGCCATCCCCGCATCTGCTGTGCTCATCTACCGCTTCGTGGCCCGTCGCCAGATGCGTGAGCTCCGTCTCAAGGTCGATCTGGAACTGGAGAAGGAGAGGGAGATTGGCCGAGCCAAAGACGAATTCATCGCCGGCCTCTCCCATGAGCTGCGGACCCCTCTGACTTCGATCTACGGGTTCGCCGAGATCCTCACTGACGGTGGAGCGGAAGACCGGGCGACTGCCGTCGAGGTATCCCAGATCATCGCCAACGAGGCGGCCGAGATGACCCGCATGGTCGACGATCTCCTCGCTGTGGCCCGACTCGAGAGCACCGGGGTCCAAATCGAGGCGAGCCCGACGCATGTCACAGACGTGGTCGACACGGCCATCCTTCCCTTCGAACGGGCAGGGCTCAAGATCAAGAAGGCCGGTGTTGACGCCATCGTGTCTACCGATGCCGCACGGCTGCGACACGTACTGATCAATCTCATCTCCAACGCTGCCCGGCACGGCGGCCCCAATATCGGGGTCGAAGTTTCGACTGGAGACGGCGTGGTCGACATCGAAGTCTGGGACGACGGTGAGGGTGTGCCCGACGACCAGTTGGAGAGGCTCTTCGACACCTTCATCCACAACGGCGCAGCAACCCTCATGACGGGGACGCTCGGTCTGGGTCTCGGGGTGGCCTCCCGCCTGATGGAGTTGCTCGGCGGAAAACTCGTCTACCAGCGCTTCGCCCAGAAGAGCTACTTCATCGTGTCGCTTCCCCTCCTCGCCGACGCGGTCGACGCTCCGAAGTCCGACGACACGACCGTGGCCCATCTGATTCGGGCCATGTCGGCGTGAGGCGTCTGACCGCAGCCCTGGTGGCGATCGCTCTGATGGGTCTGGCGGTCACCGCCTCGGCGCATGAGACCGAGCACTACAAGGACAAGTTCACTTCGATCAGCTGGCATGGCTCCGACGGATCGCTGCTCTGGTCCGGGCCGTGGAGCGAGATTGGGGACGATGGGGACGAGAAGAAGGGCAACGTTCGGGTGGTGTCGGCGTCGAACTGCTCGGGCACCTGCATGCGGATGAGCGCTCTCACCACCCTGCTCGGCCCGATCGGTGCGGTGCGGTCTGCCGATACCAGCCTTTTCGAGGAGGCAACACTCAGCTTCGACGTCAGGAGCACGTCGTCGCTCCTCGCCTCCACCCTGGAGGTGCAGGTCAACGGTGGTGGCGGCTGGGTCGATGTCGCCGAGTATCAACTGTCCTCTGGCATCAACGAACACGCCAGCATCGACGTGAGTGACTTCAGCTCCGAGAACTTCCGGGTTCGCTTCCGCTTCTCAGGTCTCCTCCTCAGCAGCGAGGTGTTCGTCGACACCGTTGAGATCCTCGGCACGCTCGCCGAGTCGACGACCACCACGACGACCACTCTCCCTCCAACCACCACAACGACAGCTCCCACGACGACGACCCAGCCCACCACCACGACGACCACCAGCACCACCACCACTTCGAGACCCGATGCCACGACGTCGACGACGATCCCCGGCTCAGGCTCACCGGCTCCGACGACCACCACCGAGCCGGGAGGCGAAGCATCGACCACGACGACCGTCCCGGGAGGCGGAGACGGGAGCACGACTTCCACGGCACCCGACTCGTCTACGACCACCACGGTCATCGCCGGCGGCCCCGGTGGGCCGGGCCAGGGTGGTGGGTCCGATGGGGGTGGCTCAGATGACGAGGGGACGGGCAGCGATGGTTCGATCCAGGCGTTCGCCCCGGGCGGGAGCGGGATCCGAGCTGCCGCCCGGGGGCTCCAGGCAAACTTCCAGGGTGACCTGTATGGGGACGTGCGGTCGGTTTCGGCACTCAACGGGATCGATTTTCAGGCCGACTTCAACCTGGCAGTGGAGGTGATCGAGGCTTCGTGGGCCTGGATCGTGTTGCTCGGGCTGGTCATCGCCTATTCGATCATCTCCGGGCTCGACCGGCGACGGCTCCACCCTCGACCGCTAGGCCGCGGTCCGTCGGTATCGTCCTCGTCGTGCCCGGCTCCCGCGACTCCAAGCCAATGATCCCCCCTCCCCGGCGTCGCCGGTACTTCCCCCTTTGGGGGAGAGGCAGCAACGCAGCATGGGGATGGGTGTTGCCTTGTCCAACGCGATGGCCGAGCTCGAGGTCTTGCTCAGCCCCGCCGCCGAGCACCGGATCGAAGAGGAGCGCAAGGCTGAGATCCTCCGGGATCAAGTCGGAGTCGTCCTCGACGAGACCAGTGGCAAGGTGATCGTCCTCGAGCCGGGAGAGATCTCCCAGGCGGCCCGCTAGGCGCGTTCTACCGTGGCGGGCGTGCAGCTCGCCCTCGATCTGTTCCTGATATTCACGCTGCGCCTTCTCGACGTGGGCATGGCAACGGTGCGCATCGTCCTGATCAGCCGAGGCCGGCGTGGGCCTGCCGCTCTGCTCGGGTTCTTCGAAGCCCTTGTCTGGGTCATCGCCATCTCCAGGGTCCTGGCCGGTCTCGACGACCCGGCCCGGATGATCGCGTTCGCTCTCGGCTTCGCCGCCGGCACCTACGCCGGCTCGATGGTCGAGGAGTGGCTCGCCCTGGGCCAATCTCTCATCCGGGTGGTGGCGCCCGTCCACACCGACCCGGTTGCGCCGTTGCTTCGGGAACAGGGTTACGGTGCGACGGTGCTCAATGGTGACGGTCGGTCCGGCGAGGTGAGGGTCACCTTCTGCGTCGTCCCGAGGAAAGAGGTGTGGTCCGTGACTCATCTGATTCACGAGGCGAACCCTGAGGCTTTCGTCACCGTCGAGCAGACCTCAACCGTCGATCTGGCTGCGAAACATGGGGGCGACGTCCAGCGATAACCGCGTTCGCGGTCCGATCGAGCGTTTCTTCGAGGACCTGAGATCGCGCGTCGTCTCCTCGGCAACCGCACCCTTCCGCCACGCCCCCTACCCGCTGGCCCGCAGTCTCTTCTATGGCGGCGATCCGGGGCTGTTCGGTCCCGAATCGGTGTCCTGGACCGTAATCGGCGATGCCGCCTCCTTCGTCGGTGGCGTCCGTGCCCTGCTGATTCAGGCGGCCCATCCCGAGGTCGTAGCCGGTGTGGGCGACCACTCGCGCTATCGGGAGGATCCGCTCGGCCGGCTGTCACGGACCTCCGCCTATGTGACCGCCACCACCTATGGCGCCATGCCCGAGGTCGAGCAGGCGGTGGCCCAGGTGCGCCGCATCCATCGGGTGGTGTCGGGGACCTCCAGCCGTGGCATCGACTACGACGCCGACGACCCGGGGTTCTCTGCCTGGGTCCACAACGCTCTCACGGATTCGTTCCTCGTTGCCAATCAGACCTTCGGGGCCGAATCGGCTCAGCCCGGAGAAGGCCGACCGGTTCGTCCTCGAGCAAACACGTGTGGGCGCCCTACTCGGCGCCGACCCGATGCCGACGACTGCCGCCGAGCTGTCCCGATGGATCGAGTGGCATCCGGAGGTGGCGCCCTCACCCGAGATGGATGATGCGGTGGACTTCCTCACCGACCCACCCCTGGAGCCCGGTCTGATGATCGGCTACAAACTCCTGATGGAGGCAGCGGTCGCCACCCTTCCCGGTCGTCTGCGGGACGTGCTCGGATTGACCAAGACACCTGGGGCGGTGAGGGTGGGGAAGGGCGTCGTGGCCGGGTTGCGCTGGGCCCTCGGTGCGTCTCCGTCGTGGCAGCTGGCGCTGGTGCGGACGGGAACGCCGATTCCGGAAGGCCGGTTCAAGCAGCCCTTGCCGGTTCCAACGCCGGTCAGTCAGAGGTGAGGTAGCTCCGCAGCACCTCGAGCTCCCTCTGCAATCCCTCCGCCCTCTCCGTCTGGCCGATCTGCCGGTATTCCGCAACGGATCCCTCGAACTCCTCGATCTCGCGGACGATGATCTCGATGACGTCATCATCGGTCAACGACCGGCGCTGTACGTCGCTGTAACCAACGACGCCCTCGACGGAGGCCACACCTTCGACCGCCTCTGCGTTCTGGATGGCCGACAACGTGGTACGGAGGACCTTGACCCTCGCCATGTCGCGATCCCTCATCGCCTCAGCCAGATCGTCCCGGATGCGGGCGTGGAGGGAGGTCATGCTTTTACGATAAGCGAGCGAAGTCAGCGAGCCGACAGCTCGCGGTCCAGCGGGGAAGCAAAGCGCGCGATGACCCTCTTGTCACTGAGCCAGGTCTCGAGTTCCTCCGCTTGACGCTCGACCTCGGCGAGACTCTCGCGGCCGATGTCCTCGAGTAACTCCCACACCACCTCACCGGACACCC
>CAWJLJ010000035.1:0-70775 GCA_963843585.1 uncultured Acidobacteriota bacterium | reverse complement strand
CCGAATCTCCCTGTCGCCCGGGCGGTTTGGAAGCCGCTGCCCGATTTCGAGACAGCGGCGTCGTCGTGGCTCCTGGCCGGGGGTTCGCATCACACCTGCCTCAGCCTCGATGTCGACATCGAGATCCTCACCGATTTCGCCAACATGGCCGGAGTCGAACTGGCCGTCATCGATAAAAACACGACCTTTGCCTCGTTCGAGCGGGAGCTCCGCTGGAACCAGGCCTATCACCACCTCGTCACCGGTTCCTGACCGACCCCGGAGTTCCTGCGTCTCTAGTGGTAGTGCGGTTGATTACGTTTGACAGCATTCCCTTGTATGCATAGGATTGCATGGCTGGATGTGACAGGAAAGCGTGGGAATTGCCCTGCTCGCGGTTGACCGGGAGGCGGGTCGGCGTCGGGAGCGCCGCTCCTCTTCCGCCGACCGCGGGCTCGGGCATGACCCAACAAGGAGGAGAAACAGGTGAAGACGAGAAAGCATGACGGCCTACGAAGCAGGCCGTCGTACTTCTCATCATGGCCATCGTGATGGCAATGGTGGTTGGGGCCTGTGCCGACAGCGGCGCGGAAGAGACGACCACGTCCGCCGCCGCCGAGGAGACCACCACCGACCGCGGCTGCCGAGGAGACCACCACCAGCGCCGCCACCGAGGAGCCGACGACCACGCGGCTGCCGAGGCGCTAGCAGTGACTTGCGAACCAACGGCGGCGGACGCCGAGGGAGCGCTCATCATGTAGGGAGAAGGCTCGGAGGCGACGCCCAGATGGTCGATGCCCTGGTCTGCGCCTGGAACGGACGCAATCCCGATCGCCCGATCAGCCTCGAGTACATCGAGCACACCGCCATGGTCGACCAGTTGGCCCACGGCCTGGCAACGGGTGACGTGCCCGACCTCATGGGCCTCGACTTGATCTACGGTCCGCAGTTCACGGCGCCAACCAGCTGCAGGATGTCACCGACCTCGTCGACCCAGACCTCATGGACACCACGGTCACGGGTCACGTAGAGGTGGCGACATGGGAGGACCGTCTCTACGGGGTCCCGCTCTATGCCGACGTCTCTGCATTGTTCTGGAACAAGGACTTGTTCGAGGCTGCCGGCCTCGACCCGGAAGTGCCCCCGACGAACCTGACCGAGCTGCATGACATGGCTGCGGCCATCACCGGAGTGCAGGACGGTGCCTACGGGTATTACCTGGCCGGCAACTGCGCCGGGTGCAACATCTTCACCTTCGGCCCGATGATCTGGGCCAACGGTGGGAAGATAGAGCCAGGGCCGCGCCTGGCGATGAAGCCATGGTCACACCCGAGCAGATCGCCCCGGTCCTGGAGTGGGCCCGCATGATGCATCAGGAGGGTCACATCGATCCCGCCGCTCAGTCCGAGGATGGCGCCACCTTCGCCCAGGTGTTCGGCTCCGGCAATGTCGGGATCATGGGGACTGGCAACTTCAACATCACCCTGGTGACCGGCGCCGAAGGCATCGAGGGCCAGAACCCGGACATGAACTTCGGCATCACCGTCATCCCCGGCCTCAACACCGGTGACGCCTCGTCGTTCGCCGGTGGCGACATCGTGGTTGTCCCCCAGGGCAGCGAGCGCTTGGAAGACGCCGTCGATTTCATGAACTTCATCCTCTCCGATGAGGTCCAGGTCGAGGTGTACGCCAAATTGCTCAACATGACCACTCGGACCGACATGACCGACAACGAGTACTTCCAGGCCAACCCGCTGGTCCAGGACGTCGCGGCGGCCATCGAGATCGCACAGACTCCGTTCACGTTGAAGTTCTTCGAGTTGATCAACTCGCCTCAGGGGCCGTGGCTGCAGATGCTGCAGCGGGTCTACTACAGCGACGACGACATCAACACCGTCATCGCAGATGCCAAGGCCGAGATGGAGGCAATCATCAACGAATGACGGAGCGGGTCTGAGCTCGAAGCCGAAGGGCCGCAGTGCCATACCTCCGGGGTGCTGCGGCCCTTGCTTCACCGTCGCCGTGATCCACCACCAAATACCATCGATGCCGGCCCTGCCTGACCGACGAACTGGCATCCACCACTCATGACCAATCGCAGCAAGCTGACAGGTTTTTGGTACGTGCTGCCGGCCCTCCTCTTCGTCGTGACCTTCACCGCGTGGCCGTTCCTGCAGATGGTCTGGATCTCACTCAACGAGTGGTCGCTGATCACTCCCCCGAGTTCGTCGGGCTCCAGAACTACATCGATGCCTTTGCCGATTCCCAGTTCTGGATCTCACTCCGTTTCACCTTGAAATACACCCTCTACATCACCCCGATCCTCATGATCGGCGGCTATCTCGTCGCATTGCTGGTGACCCCGAACAGCGGCTTGAGCCGGTTCACCCGCACCATCGTCTTCATACCGGTCGTGATCGGGCTCGGCGCCTCCAGCTTTCTCTGGTACTGGCTGTTCAGCCCCAATTACGGGCTGGTCAACAAGTTCCTGATCGACCTGGGGATCATCGACACGCCGATCCTCTGGCTCGGGGTCGATGCCGACCTCTCCAACTGGGCGATCATCATCTCCGTTACCTGGAAAGTTCTCGGCTTCGGCATGATCCTCTTCGTCGCCGCCATCCAGGCCATCCCCCATGAGATAACCGAGGCGGCCATGGTGGACGGCGCCAGGGTTCTGGCAAAGGGTGCGCAAGCTGATCCTGCCGCTCACCCGGAGGACGATCCTCCTGGTGACCCTGGTCAGTGTGATCGGGTCGCTCCTCGCCTTCGACCAGTTCTACATCATGACCGCCGGCCAGCCGCGGAACCTGACTGCCACGTCTGTCTTCTTCGTGTATCTCAACTCGTTCCCGTATCTCAAACTCGGTTACGGGGCCGCCCTCTCCATGATCCTGGCCCTGATCATCCTCGGTTTCACAATCGTCCAGATGATGCTCACCCGGAGGGCGGAGACGTGACCCAGGTCTCGCTGCCACAGCCAGTAGGCACCGACCTCGAGCTAGAGATGGAGGGCGTGGGATCCGCCCACAGAGGTGGGCGATTCTGGTCGCGGCGCAGCAGGTACCTGTTGGGTGCGGTGTCGATCGTCATGTGCCTCGTGATGCTGACACCGATCGTGCTGTCGGTTGCAGCCTCTTTGAAGACGACCCAGGAGGCGGCGGCGGTTCCACCGACCTACTTCCCCAGCGAGCTCAGCCTGGACAACTACGAGAAGTTGTGGGACTACGGCAGCGGGCTGCCCAGGTATCTCGCGAATAGCGTGATCACTGCGTTCTTGACCATCGCCATGACTCTGATCCTCACCGTGCCTGCCGGTTATGGCCTGGCCAGATTCCCGATCCCCGGCAAGGAACTCATCTTCGTATTCCTCCTGTTGGCGCTGATCATCCCCTACCAGGCGCTGCTCACCCCGATCTTCCTCATGTTCTCCACATTGGGGTTGACCAACAACCTGTTTGGTCTGGCAATCGTGCACACCCTGATCCAGCTCCCGTTCAGCATCTACATCATGCGCAACGCCTTCGAGGCCGTCCCCGCGAATTGGAAGAGGCGGCCCTGGTGGACGGTGCCAGCACATGGCAGGTTCTGCGGCGGGTATTCCTGCCCAACATGGTCCCCACGATCATCACCGTGACCCTGTTTGCCTTCGTCATGTCATGGAACGAGTTCTTGGGAGCCCTGGTGATGCTGACCAGGGACACCACTCTCACCCTGCCCCTGGTGCTCGCCGCTGCCCGAAGCGTCACCAGCCTGGGCAGCACCGACTGGGGGATGCTCCAGGCCGGGGTGACGGTCGCCATCATCCCCTGTGTCCTCTTCTACCTCTTGCTCCAGAGGTACTACGTCTCCGGCCTGCTCACCGGTGCTGTGAAGTAGGGCGAGGGGGGTCTAGGCGTCGTCCTCGCTCTCGAGGCCGAGTGCGACGAAGATCCGGTGTCTCTCCTCGTCGAAGTGACTTTGGCTGACGTGATTTGCCGCGAACTCGTCGCTGAGACGGGCGAACTCTTCGTGCAGGTGGGTCTCCTCGTCGGCGGTCAGCTTGGGCGGCCCATCCCCCTTGGCCTCCTGGCGCTCCTGTTTGTCTTCCTTCTTCTGCTGACGGGCCAGCTCACGCGACCGCTTAGCCATCGCCTCGCGCCCTCGCTTGGCCATATCAGTTGCACGCCCCGAGCAAGTCGGATTTGATCATGGATGAGCCCTTCCTGGCTGCCGCTTACCAAAGACCCTAACCGTCGGTGGGGGTTGAGCAGGGTGAACGCCTTCTGCTATGACCTCGGCACCAGCTAACATGGAAACACAGCGCACGCCTGATGCGTGCTGCGCCTTTCTTCGCTTCCTTCGTTCCGTCGGGTGAAGTCACCGCAGGGCCCAAGCCGAGACTCCCCGCTTCACCGCGAACTGTCCCGGATGTCCCGGCGGGGCGTGATGAGTACGACGGCACGAGCTCAAAGGAGCATGCACATGTCCACCAACATCTACGTGGGAAACCTCACGTTCGACACCGATTCGCGGCGTCTCGAGGATCTCTTCTCGGAGCACGGCACCGTTACCAAGGCCCAGGTCATCACCGATCGTGAGACCGGCCGCTCGCGTGGCTTCGGCTTCGTCGAGATGGGCTCGGCCGAAGCTGCCGAGAAGGCGATCTCGGCTCTCAATGGCAAGGACCTCGGCGGGCGTCAGCTCACCGTGAATCTCGCCAAAGAGCGCTCGCGTTGATCAAAGCCGTCCCCAAGCCAAAGCGCGACGGGGCAAAGCACAAAGCGGATCGGTGCACCGGTTGCGGTCATCCCCTCAAGGAGCACCGCCAATCGGCCTGCACCGTCCCGCAGTGCCCTTGTGAGTTGTCTTCCTCTCAAGGAGCACCCACTACCTGAACTCGATGCAGGGGTGTCACGCATAGGTGACGCCCTGCATTAAATAGCGGACGTGCGGCACCCATTGCTCCGCAAACGATTGTCGCCCTAGACTCGCCGGCGTGGATCACCCATGACCACGCCGGTCACCACTGACGTCATAGGAGACGACCTCACCTTTTCCCGCGAGATGGACGGGATGAGGATCGACTATCAGGTCCCGGTGGAGATGCCTGATGGTGCAGTACTTCGCGTAGACGTGTTTCGCCCGACCGGTGAGGGCTCGTACCCGGTGATCCTCACGCACGGCGTCTACGCCAAGGGTCTCCCCTTCAACGGGCCGATCTACAAGATGCAGTGGGACAAGCTCGTGGCCAAGGACCCGAGCGTCCTCGAGGGCTCGACCAACAAGCACCAGGCCTGGGAGGTCACCGACCCCGAGCGATGGGTGCCTCACGGCTACGCCCTTGCCCGCGTCGACTCCCGGGGAGCCGGGTGGTCGCCGGGTGTGCTCTGGCCCCGGAATCCGCTCGAGTTCGACGACATCGCGAACTCAGTGGAATGGGCGGGGACCCAGCCCTGGAGCACCGGACGCGTCGGCATCCTCGGCATCTCGTACTACGCGGTCATGGGATGGGCCGCGGCGGAGCGTCAGCCCGAGCACCTGGCCGCCCTGATCGCTTGGGAGGGCTTCACCGACTCCTATCGGGACGCCTACTACCACGGCGGAATTCTCAGCGAGTTCACCCGACGATGGCAGGAGCGCCAGATCAATCCGATCCAGTATGGCCAGGGGGAGCGGGCCCCGATCAATCCCAATACCGGCCAGTCGGTTGCCGGCCCCGTCACCCTCCCCGAAGACGAGCTGGTGGCAAACCGACAGGAATCGTTTCCGGAGATCAAGAGCCACCCCCTCTTCGACGACTGGCACCTCGAGCGCGCCGTGGACCTTTCAAGGGTCTCCGTGCCTTTCCTCTCGGCGGCCAACTGGGGTGGGCAGGGCATTCACCCGCGGGGCAACTTCAACGGGTTTGTCGAAGCTTCATCCGAGGACAAGTGGCTCGAGGCACACGGTGACACCCACTGGACCCACTTCTACTCGTCGTACGGGCGTGAGCTGCAGAAGCGTTTCTTCGACCATTTCCTCAAAGGGGAGGACAATGGCTTCGACCGCACACCGCGGGTCCAGCTCAACATCAGACACCCCGGGGAGAGATTCGTGTGGCGGGGGGAAGACGAGTGGCCCCTGGCACGTACGCAATGGACCGAGCAGCATCTGCATCCCGATCTTTCCCTGAGCACCGATGTCCCGGCCCTCGCCCATGAGCTCGACTACGAGGCCCTGGGTGATGGGCTCTCGTTCAAGACGGCGTCGTTCACCGAGGAGATCGAGATCACCGGCCCGCTGGCGGCCAAGCTGTTCGTGTCCTCTACCACGTCCGACGCCGACCTCTTCCTCATCGTGCAACTCTTCGACCCGGATGGCAACGAGGTCACCTTCGAGGGATCGACCGACCCCAATACCCCGATCGCCAACGGCTGGCTCCGGGCCAGCCACCGCGCCCTGGACCCGGATAGGTCCAAACCGTGGCGACCGTTTCACCCTCATGACCGGGTCGAACCGCTGGAGCCGGGCGTGATCTATGAGCTCGACATCGAGATCGTCCCCACTTGCATCGTCGTCCCCGAGGGATACCGGCTCGGGCTCTGGGTGCGAGGCAAGGACTACGAATATCGGGGGCCACTCGATGAGTACGGTCAGAGCTTCTATTACGCCACGAGGGGAACGGGTGGAATGACCCATGCCGATCCCGACGATCGTCCTCCGGACGTTTTCGGGGGCACGGTGACGGTCCACATCGGACCGGAGCATCCCTCGCACCTGCTAGTGCCGATCATCCCCAAGAGAGACGAATGAGGAGGAAAAGCCGATCATGACGACCACGGTCGACTTCGTCGTCGCCGGTGGCGGGCACAACAGCCTGATCACCGCCGCCTATCTGGCCCGAGCAGGCCAGGAGGTGGTCGTATTGGACGTGCGCTCCGAGGCAGGAGGAGGGGCGGCGACCGAGGAGATCCTCACGCCCGGTTTCCTCTTCGACACCTGCTCCACAGGGCAGACTTTGATCCGGGTCAACCCGTTGCTGTCGAAGGACGAGCTCGGTCTCGTGTCGGAATTCGGCCTCACCTACATCGAGCCCGACCCCGTGGCCCATGTCGTCTTTCCTGACGGCGAGACCTTCACTATGTGGCTCGACGTCGAGCGCACCATCGAGGAGATCGCTCGGTACTCCGCCGCCGACGCGGTCGCCTACCGGCGGATGCTCGATGAGTTCGACGAGGTGAAGGGGGTATACAGCTCCTATCGCTTTACGCCGATCGGGTACGGCCCTTCGATCGACGAAGCCCTGGCGGCTCACCCGGCCGGAGCGATATGGCGACGTCGGAATGTCATGTCGGCATGGGATGTGATCCGGCGCGAATTCGAGAGTCGGCACATCCAGGCCTTCATGTCGTGGATGGCGTTCATGACCTCACAGCCGATCGACTCGCCGGGATCGGGCTATCTCGCCTACTCCCTCGTGGGGGGTCGTCAGCGAAGCAGTTGGTCGGTCCCGCTCGGCGGGTCGGCCAGCCTGCCCCGGGCCCTGGTCGCTGCCCTCGAGGCGTACGGAGGCTCGGTGGTCACGGACACGCTGGTCACCTCGCTCATCACAGAGGAGGGTCGGTGTGTCGGAGTCGAGACCGAGGATGGCAGCCAATATCGGGCACGGGTCGGGGTGGTCTCCTCCATCCATGTCAAAGACCTGGTTGACATGGCGCCCGCCGAGATGTGGGGCGAGGGCTTCGTCTACGGGGTGGACACCTACGACGAAGGTCTTTCTTCGTTCGCCTCCTATTACGCCGCCACCGAGGCGCCGCAGTTCCGCTCGTCCGGACCAGAGCCGATCGGCGCGGTCTCGGCCGGCACCGCGCCCTGGCCGGAAGACGTGATCGAGTTCGGCCGTGGGCTGCGCGAGCGCCGGCTTCACCGTCCCGGCACCTTCCTGCTCTTCGCCACACCCACCCTCGTCGACGAGACGCGGGCCCCGGCCGGGGGCCACACCGTCAAGATCCTCAGCCTGGCTCCGTACGAGTGCCCCGACGACCTCGGGGACTGGGAGACGGGCAAGGACGTCCTCGCCACCGAGCATTTCCAGACCTTGCGGGATTGCGCCCCCAACTTGACCGAGGAGAAGATCCTGGCCTGGAAGGCGAAGAGCCCGGTCGACATCGAGGCGGGAAACCCGCACATGTGGCGGGGCACCATCCACGGCGGTGACCGCGGGCTGGCCTACGGCGGCCCCCAGCGACCGGTGCCGGGATGGGCCTCGCACCGCATGCCGATTCCCGGCCTCTACCAGACGGGGGCCACAACCCATCCCGGTGGGTCCATCACCGGTGGGCCTGGTCGCAACGCGGCGATCGTCATCCTCGACGACCTGGGGATGAGCCTCGACAGCATGGTTGCCAAAGGAGGAGACAGCACATGACCACGACCACCCAGCCCGATCTGGGCTTCGCCCCCAATGAGGATCCGTTCATCGTCGCCCATGGCGGGTTTTACCGGCGCTGGCTCTCGATGATCGACGACATCGAGGAGTTGAAGGAGGCGGTGTCCAGGCTGGAGGGGACCACCGAGGACAAATGGGTCCCGGTCTGGGAGGAGATGGGTCGTCGCCATGAGGACGAAGGCGATCGGCTCGAGACGGCTGGGGACCATGAGGCGGCGAGGAAGGCGTACCTGAACGCCAAGAGCTATTACGCCATCGGGCGATTCCCCGGCGAGATCAGCGAGATCAAGACCAAGATCAGCCAGGACTGCGCCCGGGCCTATCTGAAGGCATGCGCCCATCTCGACCCGCCCATGGAAGTGGTCGACTTCGAGCATCAAGGGTTGACGGTGCGGGCCCATTTCCGCGCCCCGGTATCCGAGACCCCGGTCCCGGCCGTGCTCATCATGTGTGGCGCCGACGTTTTCAAGGAGGATCGTGGGTTTGCCCAGGACCTGTGCATGGAGAACGGGATGGCGTCCCTGGTGATGGACGGTCCCGACACGGGGGAGAACCCATTCCCGTGGGCACCGGAGTCGGTGTCGGCCTGGGAGGCGGCCATCGACTACCTCGCCTCTCGCCCTGAGGTCGACGGCGCCCGGATCGGGGCTTTCGGGATCAGCCGCGGCGGCTACTCCGTCATGCAGCTCGCCGGCACCGCCCCCGGCAAGCTCGGCGCCGTGGTCGCCAACGCCGGCCACCCCTTCGGCTACGTCATGGGAGATGAGGAGCTCGAAGAGTTCGTGCGCGTGCGCAACGAAAGGGCCACTTGGCGGTTCGGTGGAGTCGACGACCCGCCTTCGTTCCCACCTACGACAGTGGAGAAGGAGCGGTCAGACTTCAAGCGCTGGTCGCTCTCCGAGCAGGGGATCCTCGAGAACATCACCATGCCGGTGCTCATGATCAACGGCAAGCTCGACCATCTGGCTCCGATCGGGAACATCTACTTCATGCTGGAGACGGGCCCTGCCACCGGCAAGGAGGCGCGCGTATACGCCGACGCCGGCCATTGCGCCTTCAAGTACCAATCTCACTGGGCTCCCGCCACTTTTCAGTGGCTGGCAGAGAAGCTAGGCCGGGCCTAGCCGATTCGTCTCAGACCCCGGGGCACCTCGTGCAACGGCCGGTGGCCGTCGCCGGAGACGACCACCAGATGCCCGGTTTGGACGCCCGCCTTTTCGTCAGGCGTGATCACGTTGGGCTGGATCACCAAGGCCATTCCCTCTTCGAGCACCATGTCGGGCGTGGGCAGGTTGGGCCGGCTCTTGGTCCCCAGGACCGGGGGCAGATAGCCGCCGCCATATCCGTGGACCAGGTCGTCGTAGATGGTGAAGCCCATCTCCTCGATCACCGAAGACGCCTCGACCAGATCGCGAACGTGGGTGCCGGGCCGCGTCACGGCCGCGATCGCATCGAAGGCGGCGTCGGCAGCCACATGGAGCTCGGCGTAGAGCGGGGTCGGGTCGGCGTTGATGGTGAAGCTCCTCAACACCTGACCGGCGTAGCCCCAGAACGCGGCGCTGATCTCACAGAAGAGGATGTCCCCCGCCTGGAGCCGGCGCGTCGATTGGAATTGCGATGGCACGCACACGTCCGGATCGGCCATGGAGGTGGCGGCGAAGTAATGGATGTGGTTGGTCCCGCCCTCGGCGAGATAGGCCGACTCCATGATCGCAGCGAGACGACGCTCGTCCATGCCAACCCTGGCTTCGGCGGCGATGGCCTCCACCGCCAGGTCGGAGAGCCTCGCCGCGACTTCCAGCCGCGTCGATCTCCTCGGGTGACTTGACCAGACGCAGACGCTGGTACTCACGGTCGAGGCTCACGAGATCGCCCACCGATCCGGAGAGATCCCGGTGGTCTCTATAGCCAAGCGGACCCACCACCCCCACCCGCTGGCCCTCGGTCATACGAGCACCGAGGATCTCCCCGAGACGGGTGATGGTGGAAGGCCCGCCCCATTCGACCTCACAGTCGGTCGCTATTCGGCGGGCGTTCGGGAGATGGTTGTAATGCTGGACCAGCAGGTGAAGCGGTTCACCGGGTGTCACGACCAGTGCGGCCTCCCGGGTGACCGGCCATTCCGAGAGCCATTGCACCGCGGAGCCGGTCCGCTCCGATCCGTAGGCGATGAGGTGCGATACCCCGGCTGTGTCCATGACTTCGAGCACGGCCTGGCGTCTTCGTTGCAGCTCGCCTTCCGAGAACCGGGGGAAGGCGTCATGCACATCCGTCATCGGGTCATCGGTTCCAAAGTCGGCGCGTCGCCGGGGAGGAGGCCGAGCTCGGCCGGATCGTCATGGGCATGACAGGCAACACCATGTTCGTCATCGTGGCGGAGATACCGGGGATCCATAGTCCAGCAAATCTCCCGTGCATAGGGGCAACGGCTGTGGAACCGGCACGAGGGTTGCGGGTCGATCAGCTCTGGGACGTTGCCTTCGATGGCGGCGAGCCGACCCCTTGTGCTCGTCGACGACGGAATCGCCGACATCAGGCTCCGTGTGTAAGGGTGGAGAGGCTGCCGGAACAAGTCAGTGGTCCGACCGATCTCGACGATTCTTCCGGCATACATCACCGCGACCCGGTCGCTGATTTCCCGGACCAACGAGAGGTCGTGGCTGATGTAGAGCACGGA
This sequence comes from uncultured Acidobacteriota bacterium, assembly GCA_963843585.1. Lineage (GTDB taxonomy): Bacteria > Actinomycetota > Acidimicrobiia > Spongiisociales > ZC4RG35 > JARDZU01. The sequence continues at coordinate 59,709 of CAWJLJ010000035.1, read as the reverse complement.
AGTGCCCAGCCGCTGCTGAAGCTCCGCGATCAGGTTGAGGATCCGGGCTTGGATAGTGACGTCGAGAGCGGTCGTGGGCTCGTCGGCGATGAGAAGGTCCGGGTTGCAGGCGAGCGCTTGCGCGATCAGGACTCGCTGCTTCATCCCGCCTGAAAGCTCATGCGGGTAGCTGGCCATGATCAGGCGGGGGTTCGGGATCTGTGTCTCGGCCAAGGCCCCGGCTACCAGGTCATCGACTAGCGCCCTCATCTTCGCTGTCCTTCGACCGCAGCGGTGGGAGTTTGCAGCACGATCCGCTCCAACTGACCGGACTCCTGCCTGGCGGCACGGCGGATGATCACCGGCGCGTTGGGCCCGAGTTGGGCGAGGAGATCGCTGCTCCGGTGCTGGAAGAACACTTCGGCCAGCTGATCTCCGATTGACAGCGCCGGGTTCAAGGCCTTGCTCGGATCCTGGAAGATCATGGCGATGCGATTGCCACGGATCTCGAGCATCTCGTCGTCGGCGATGGTGAGCAGGTTCACTGGCCCCCCACCGCGCGGCCCGGGCCTCACTCGACCAGAAGTCGATCCTCCCACCGGCATAGACGCCGGGCGGGCTCGCCACCAGACGCATGAACGAGCGCGCCGTCACGCTCTTCCCGCACCCGGTCTCGCCCACCAGGCCCAGCGTCTCCCCGTCCCGGATGTCGAAGGAGACGCCGTCGACGGCATGCACGCCATCCGGCCTTGGTCTTGAAGTGGACGCTGAGGTCCCGTCACCGAAGCCACCAGCGATCCGGTCGCCCTATCGGTGGAGATGCCGGCCGGTGCAGTCGAGGTCACCTGGATTAGGTCCTGCTTCATTGGACGATCGATCATCGGGCAGGCAAATGGCAATCGAGAGTGCCCCAATCGATTGTGGCTGCGGACAGTAGCCAATACGATCGCGACCCGGCAACAGGTTCTCAGGAGGTCGACAATGGGCCGTTACGCCATCAAGACACCGACTCATCACACGACATGGGACAAGATGCTCGAAGTGTGGACAACAGCCGACGCCACCGAGGTCTACGAGTCGGCGTGGAACTTCGATCACTTCTACCCGATTCGCGGCGATACCAATGGTCCTTGTCTGGAGGCGTGGGTGACCCTCTCCGCCCTCGCCCAGGCGACCAACCGGATCCGGCTGGGGACAATGGTGTGTGGGATGCACTTTCGGCATCCGGCGGTGACTGCGTCGATGGCCTCATCTCTGGACATCGTCTCCAACGGCCGTTTCGAGTTGGGCCTGGGGGCAGGCTGGTACCCGCTCGAAGCCGATGCATATGGGATGGACCTGGGGACGGTCGACGAGCGGATGACCCGGTTCGAGGAGGGCACCGAGGTGATCCATCTGCTCCTCACCGAGGAGGCCACCGACTTCCAGGGCAGGTTCTACTCCATGCACGAGGCTCGAAACGAGCCGAAGCCGGTGCAGAAGCCCAGACCGCCGATCGTGATTGGGGGCCGCGGTGAGAAGCGCACCCTCCGGCTTGTGGCCCGTTTCGCCTCGATGTGGGACGCGCAATTCGTCGAGGAAGAGCAAGACGAGTGGCGCCGGCTCAGAGATGTGCTGTGGGGTCACTGCGCCGATGTGGGGCGCGACCCGTCGGAGATCACTCTTTCCTCTCATCTGCAAGTCGACCCTGAGCCCGATCCCGCCGAGGTGGCCGGACGAGCCGACGAGCTGTTCGAAGCGGGTCTCGATCTGGTGATCCTCGGTATCACCGCGCAGCACGACGCCTCGACGGTGGAGAAGCTGGCGGCCGCATTCGCCGCCCAATAACCGTGTGTTAGCGCCCCTCGCCCGGGGTGAGCAGGCCCTTCTCGAAGGCAGCGCCGACCGCGGCGGCACGGTCGTTGACGCCGAGCTTGGCGTAGATATGGAGGAGATGGGTCTTGACGGTCGCTTCACTCACGAACAGCCGCTCGGCGATCTCCCGGTTGGTCGCACCCACCGCGACGAGCTGAAGCACCTCCAGCTCGCGCTGGCTGACGGTCTCCTTGAGGGGTTGGCGGACCTGGTCGAGAAGGCGGGCGGCGACGCTCGGGGAGAGGACAGCTTCGCCGGCGGCGGCAGACCGCACCGCCCGGAGCAGCTCGTCTCGGGGGGCGTCCTTGAGTAGATAGCCAGTCGCTCCGGCTTCGATTGCGGGCAGCACGTCGCTGTCCGTGTCGAATGTGGTCAGCACGAGGACCCGAGCAGGGATCCCGAGATCGGTCATTTGCCGGATCGCGGAGACGCCGTCCATCTCAGGCATGCGTAGATCCATGAGCACGACATCCGGGTCGTGGGCCCGGGCCTTGGAGATTGCGTCCGCCCCGTTGTTCGCCTCCGCGACCACCTCGAAGCCTTCCTCGCCTTCGAACATGCCACGCAGACCGTCCCGAACCACCGGGTGGTCGTCGACGATGAGAAGGCGGACCGGTCGGTCGTCACTCATTCGATGGGCCGATGGGGATTGCGGGGAGGGTGGCGCAGACCGCGGTCCCGCCCCCCGGCTCGGACTCGACCTCCAGAGTGCCGGCCAGGCGCTCCACTCGCTGGCGCATCGCGGTGAGACCGAACCCGGGGTCGGCTCCGCCGCCATTCGTTCCACTGCCGATCTCGAAGCCGGCTCCGTTGTCCTTGACATCGATGGTGACGATGTCGCCCATATAAGAGAGCGTCACCCCGACCCGTGACGCATCGGCATGCTTGGCCACGTTGGCCAGCGCCTCCTGAGCCACCCGGAGCACAGTCACTTCCACCTCAGGGTGAAGGCTCTGGGTCTCGCCGGTCGTGGTCACCTCGGTGGGAACGCGGTTGAGCGACGACCAGCGTGCCGCCTCGTCCGCCACGGCGTCCGCGAGCTGCCTTCCTTCGAGGGGAGCCGGGAGGATGGCCCTCATCGAGCGGCGGGCCTCGGCCAGGCTCTCCCGGGCGAGGTTGGTGGCGTTGTCCAACCGTCGCTGAAGTTCCGCCGGGTCGCTCTTGACCTGATTTGCCGCCTCCAGCTGGGTGATGACGCCGGTCAGGCCCTGGGCGATGGTGTCGTGGATCTCGCCGGCGATTCGCTGTCTCTCGTCAGTGACGCCCGCTTCCCTGGCCTGGGCGACCAACTGGGCGTGGAGACCGACGTTCTCGTCCAGGGCCGCTTCGAGCTCGATGAGCGAACGTCGGCGCTGCTCACTGAGCTCAGCGATCTTCTCGCCCCCGACTCCCCCGAAGCCGATGGCGACGGTCTGGATCACGACGATGATCCCGAAGGTCCACCATTCGTCGGCGGTCGGATCGGGGTAGATGATGCGGGAGTTGATGATTATCGAGGTCACCCCGATCCCGAAGAACGCGAGCGGTGCCGGCTTCAGCAGGTAGGCGTGGATGAATCCGGTGATGACGAACACGAAGTACACCGGCAGCAGGAACATGAGCACCGCGCTGAAAACCATCAGACCACCGAAATAGAGCCGCATCCACCTCTGGTCTTTGCGGCGATCCCTCTGAAGGGTGAACATGAAGAGCACCCAGACGGCGGCTCCGGTGGCCAGACCTATCGACACCAGACGGTCGGTCCAGGTGTTTGCCGCGAACAAGCTGAGGACGAGGCCGATGGCCAGGGTGACGTAGGGCACCCACTCCACGACCTTTTCGAAGCCTCGCTCCCATTTGGAGAGCGAGGCCTCGGGAACCCCGATCACCGGCTCGGTGCTCATTCCCAGCGGAAAGTCAAGGCCGCCAGCACGCCGGCCCCTATCGCGAAGGCTGCCATGACCAGGAGACTAGAAGTCGAGGGGGCCAGCCCGGACCAGGTGTCCTGCAGCGCCTGGACGCCGGCTCCGGTCGGGGTCAGGTCACTCACGGCGAGCAGCCCGTCGGACATCGCCTCCCGTGGGAAGTAGACCCCGGCGAAGAACAGCATCGGGAAGTAGACGGCCATGCCGATGCCTTGACCGGAGGAGACGGTTGGAGCGACCGCCCCGATGAGAAGGCCGATGGCCAGCATCGAGACTGCGGCGAGTATGTAGACCAGGACGAATCCGAGCAGGTTCTGCGGCACCGGGATGTCGAACACAGCTACGCCCACCGCGATCGCGAGTGCAGCGGACAGCCCCGCCATCACCATCTGGATGATGAGTTGTGCCGCCACCAGGCGCCAGGGGCTCACCGGCGTGGTTTGGAGGCGACGCAGAACGCCACGCTCCCGATACGTGGCGAGAATCGCCGGCAACGTGGCGAAGGCCAGTGTGGCAAGGGCGAGACCGAGGATGATGGGGGCATACAGATCGATCATTCGGAACCCGCCCAGGTCAGCGCTCGGCGTGTCGAAGCCAGGGAAGAAGACGCCCAGGGCGACCAGCAGCACCGCAGGAAAGATCAGCCCCCAAAACATGGCGAGCGGTTCCCGGGCGAAGAGCTTTCCTTCAACAATGGTCAGTTTGGTGAGTGCGGACATGGTTTCTCTCCTCAGATCTCGGAGTCGTCGTGGTTCTGAAGGGTCTTCCCGGTGAGGGCGACGAATGCGTCGTCGAGGGTCACCTGCTCGACCCGGAGCTCATAGGCGATGATCTGGTTGCGAGCCATATAGGAGGTCACCGAGTGCAACACGTTGCCGACACCGGTGACGACTACCTGCTCGCCGACCCTGCTGACACCGGTCACCTCAGGCAATGCCGCCAGGTCCGACTCGTCGATCGGAGCCGACGGTCGAAAACGAATCCTTTGCTCGTCGTCAGCTCGAGACACCAGACCGGCCGGCGTGTCCAGGGCGACCAGCCTTCCTGAGTCGATCAGGGCTACCCGGTCGGCGAGGCGTTCGGCCTCCTCCATGAAATGAGTTACGAGGACGATGGTCACGCCTCGGTCGCGCTGTTGCTCAACAAGAGCCCAGGTGTCACGCCGAGCCTGCGGATCGAGACCCGTGGTCAGCTCGTCGAGGATGGCGATCTCGGGATTGCCCACGAGGGCGAGGGCGATGGAAAGGCGTTGCTTCTGCCCTCCGGACAGCTTGGCGTACTTCGTCTCCCGTTTCTCGGTGAGACCGAGTTGGTCGAGGAGGTCCGGCCAGTGGGCAGGATTCCGATAGAAGCTGCTGTAGAGGTCGAGGGCTTCCCACACCTTGATTCGGTCGGGGAGACTGCTCTCCTGGAGCTGAACGCCGAGGCGTTCCTTCATCTCGGCGGCGTCGTGCTGTGGGTCCAGGCCCAAAACGTTGATCCGCCCCCCGTCAGGCTGTCGGAGGCCGGCGATCGACTCGACAGTTGTCGTCTTCCCTGCCCCGTTGGGGCCCAGGATGGCAAATATCTCGCCCTTTTCGACGGTGAAACTGACGTCGTCGACCACGGCAACGTCGTCGTACCGCTTGACCAGGTTGTCGACTTCGATGACGGGCATGTGGGTTCCTTCGTTGTGGGGAGCTGACAGGTGCCAGGTTGCCGGATTTTCGCTGTCTACTCGCATCGCCCGTCTGGCCAGTGTCCGCCTCGGTCACGGCTGATCGTGGGCATCAACCGATTGGTTGACCCGTCTCCACCCTGAGGTCGTCGGGGGCATCCGGGGGAATTCCCCGATGGTGTGACTGGTCGGCTCGCGTCAAGCTCGGGGGTGGAGCTGGTCGACCCCACCGTCACCGACATCGATGCCGAGCGCCCCTCCGGGCGTCGCCACCAACCGCGCGTGATCACCTGGCTGGCCGTGGCGTTGGTCGCGATCGGGGCGATGTTGGTCGTCGGCGACGACATCGGTGGTTGGTGGGCCGGACTCTCCGAGACCCTTGCCAGCCCCGAAGCATTCAGGGCGTGGGTCGAAGGCCTCGGTGCCTGGGGCCCGATCGGGTATTTCCTCGTCCAGGCGGCGCAGGTGGTGGTCGTCCCGATACCGGGGACGCTCTTTCCGCCGGTCGGCGCACTCGCCTTCGGCCCTTGGCCTGCACTCGCCCTGAGCCTGGCCGGGATGGCGCTGGGATCGGCGGTGGTATTCCTGGTGGCACGCCGATGGGGGAGGCCGCTTGCAATCAGACTGGCCGGAGCGGAGCGAGTCCAGCGATATCAGAGCCTGATGACGGCGCGCGGTGGTCTGCTCATCTGGCTCGTCTTCCTCCTCCCTTTCCTCCCCGATGACGCGGTGTGCGCTCTTGCCGGGTTGTCCGGTATCGGGTTCGGTCGTTTCATGCTGATCGCAACGGTGGGGCGGATTCCCGCCGTGGCTGCCGGCGTGTTCACAATGGCCGGGCTGGAAGGCGCCCCAGCATGGGTGTGGGGGATGGCCGCAGCTGGCTTTGTCGGCATCCTTTGGGCGGGGGCGCGGTTCGGCCCCGCCATCGAGAGGCGCCTCGTCGGCCTCAGCCCGGCTCCCCGACTCGACCCGGAATCGACGGGGCGCGTGTCAATACCATCGAGTGTTCTTCCCGAGCCAGGGTCAGGACACCGCCCTCCAGGGCAATCTCGTGCTCCCCATCCAGATGTGAGTTGAATCGGTCCTCGAGGGCCATCAGCTCGGGTGGGCCCGCCATCCGGGTAGAGGCGACGGGTCCCACCTGGATGACGTCTCCGTCCGTCGTGAACGAGCCGGTGAACCGATTCACGCCTACCCGTCCGGCCACCCGGTCCCCCTCGAATCGGACCTCCCGTGGGAACTCGGTGTCGATCGGCTCGCCATCGATCTCGATCACGAGCCAATCGCCTTCGAGTAGGTGCTCGATCATGGTCTGCAACCCTACGGAAGGCTGTGTCGATAGTCTCGGCGCTCGATGGCGATCATCTCACGTGGGTTCATAGGGCGGCGACCGGAGGTCGATCCGAGCCGTCTTCCTCCGGGGCAGTACGTCGCCCACGACTTCCCGGTGCTGTCCGCAGGCCCAACACCTCGGATCTCGATGGACAAATGGACGTTCGAGATCACCGGTCTGATCGATGAGCCGAGATCCTGGAGCTGGGACGAGTTCAACGCTCTTCCCTCGGAGACGGTGACTCTCGACATCCACTGTGTGACGAAATGGTCGAAGCTGGATACGACCTGGACCGGCGTGTCGGTCGACACCTTGCTCGAAGGTGTCGAGACGGAGGCGACCCACATCATGGCCTCCAGCTATGGCGGCTACACGACCAACCTTCCGCTGGCCGACATCGTCGGAGGCCGGGCTTGGGTTGCTACCGGCTACGACAATCAACCACTCCACCCCGAGCACGGCGGGCCGGCGCGTCTCCTGGTTCCGCATCTCTATTTCTGGAAGAGCGCCAAATGGGTGCGGGGAATCGAGTTGCTGGCGCAGGACCAGCGCGGCTTCTGGGAGAGAAACGGATACCACGACTATGGCGATCCGTGGCGGGAGCAGCGGTACTGGGGCGATTGAGCCAGGCGCCCACGACTCCGGATCGGATGGACTGGCTGGCGGCCAGGGTCGTCTCGAAACGCGACGAGACCCCGCGGGTGCGCAGCATCGTCTTCGAATGCCCGATGTGGGAAGGGCATATGGCCGGCCAGCATGTCGACATCAGGCTCACCGCCGAAGACGGCTATCAAGCCCAACGGAGCTACTCGATCGCCTCGGCGCCTGAGGACGACTACCTGATTCTGACCATCGAGCGGCTGCAAGACGGAGAGGTTTCGCCTTATCTGTTCGACGAGCTGGCGCCGGGCGACGAGCTCGAGATGAGGGGCCCGATCGGACGGCACTTCGCCTGGACACCCGAGGCCGGCGGCCCGCTGTTGATGATCGCTGGCGGGTCCGGGGTCGTCCCTTTCCGAGCCATGCTGCGCCATCGGCGGGCGCACGACGTGGCGACGCCGACCAGATTGGTCTACTCGGCCCGGACGATCGGGGATGTGATCTACCGCGAAGAGCTGGACGAAATCGAGGGCGCCGAAGGTGCCGACGTCGTGTTGGTCCTGACGCGTGCTCAGCCGGAGGGTTGGACGGGTTTCGACCGACGCATCGACACCGAGATCCTCTCCGAGGTGACATGGCCACCGGGGGACAGGCCGAAGACCTATGTCTGCGGGCCCACCAGCTTCGTCGAGACGGTCGCCAACTGCCTCGTCGACCTCGGCCACGAACCGGAGTCGATCAAGACGGAGCGATTCGGTCCCACCGGCTGAGTCGCATCCCTCTGCACGGGAATTAGGCAGCCGGCTGAGACCTTGAACCAAGCGCACCGAGAAGAGTCACTGGACGAAGCACCCACCACCGCGAGCCCGATGACCCATCGTCAGATCCTGCTGGTCCTCAGCGGGCTGATGCTGGGTCTCTTTCTGGCTGCTCTCGACCAGACCATCGTCGCCACTGCGCTGCCCACCATCGCCGGCGAGCTGGGTGGTCTCGAGCACCTCTCCTGGGTCGTCACGGCCTACCTCCTCACCTCGACCGCCTCGGCGCCCCTCTACGGGAAAGTGTCGGACATGTACGGGCGGAAGATCGTCTTCCAGTTCGCCATCGTCGCCTTCTTGATCGGGTCGGTGCTCGCCGGGATGTCCCAATCGATGACCCAACTGATCGCTTTTCGGGCTATCCAGGGCCTCGGGGCGGGTGGCTTGATCGTGATGACCTTCACCATCGTCGGCGACGTCCTCTCGCCCCGGGAGCGGGGTCGGTACCAGGGGTACATCGGAGCGGTTTTCGCATTGGCGTCGATCGCCGGCCCGTTGCTGGGCGGCTTCTTTGTGGACAATTTCTCCTGGCGATGGGTGTTCTACATCAATCTCCCCATCGGGCTGGCCGCTCTCTTCGTCACTGCGACCGTCCTCGACCTTCCCTTCCGCCGGGTCGATCATCCGGTCGACTACCTCGGAGCCGGCCTTCTCGTAGGTGGGGTCACGTCACTTCTGCTGGTGATGGTGTGGGGTGGCTCGGAGTACCCCTGGGACTCGCCGATGATCATCGGGTTGTCGGTCGTCGCAGTGGTGCTCCTCGGTCTCTTCCTCCTCCAGGAGCGGCGAGCGACCGAGCCGATCCTCCCCCTCCGGCTTTTCCGCAACCGCACCTTTGCCATCACTTCGGCGGCCGGGTTCATCGTCGGCCTCGGCATGTTCGGCGGCATCATTTTCCTGCCCCTGTTCCTCCAGGTTGTCATGGGGACGACGCCCACCAATTCCGGGCTCCTGCTGCTGCCTCTGATGGGTGGCGTAGTGGTCTCGTCGATCGTCTCCGGGCGGCTGATCACCCGCACCGGCCGGTACAAGATCTACCCGATCGTCGGCACATCCCTCATGGCGATCGGTCTTTGGCTCTTCTCGACCATGACCGTCGAGACCCCCTTGCTCACGGCGTCGACCTTCATGTTGATCTTCGGCACGGGTGTCGGCCTGGTCCTTCAGGTGCTGGTGATCGCGGTTCAGAATGCAGTGGAGGCGCGCGACCTCGGGGTCGCGACCTCGTCGGCCACCTTCTTCCGGTCATTGGGCGGGTCATTCGGGACCGCCCTCTTTGGAGCGGTTCTCACCAGCCAGCTCGCCATACGCCTCGCCAGCCTCCTCCCCGAGGGAGCGGAGATGGGGGAGCTCACCGGGAGCCCCGATCTGATCGCCCAGCTTCCGGCAGGGACCAGGGAGGCGGTGATGGGTGCCTTCTCAGGCGCGATCACCACGTCGTTTGCCATCGCCGTGCCGTTCGCCCTGGCCGCGCTGCTGCTGGTCATATTCCTTCCCGAACTGCCTCTGCGTGACACCGCCCACGTGGGCGCCGGCGAGCCCGACGCAAGCGTCTCCCCCGGCGCCATCGGGCACTGACGCGCCTCCCGTCCTCAGGCTCAATCGTCGCTCCAGTCGAATACCGGCTCAGGTGGTGCCACGTGTGCCGGTCCGTGGAGCAGATCGAGCCCATTGACGTCCTCGACGAACTCCAGCCACCACCGGTCGTAGGCCGAGCTCGGATCCCATTCGCGAAGACGCATACGGCTCAAGCCCGCCGGGGAGATGTCGTACACGCTCACCCCGAGGTCGGTCTCACGACCATGGTTGATCCAATAGGCGTGTCCCTTCACCTCGAATCGTCGATTGAGGTCCTGGTATTCCGGGAGGTGATGCCTCAACTCGGTGGCTAGATCGCGGTATCGATCAGTCTTGCCCGGTCGGAGGGGAACTGCGCTGGCGAACAGCATGCTCTTGTCCTTTCGTCGGAGGCGAATGTTGCCACTGCCTTCGCTACCGGTTGATACTGAATCCTGGGGGTCAGCACACCGATATACGGTCCATGCCTGTGCGAATCCTGTCTTTGGCGCGCCTGACTGCATTGCTGGCCGTCGTCCTCGTCGCATCCTGCTCAGCCGCCTCGCCGGAGACGACAGTGGGCAGCTCGACCACGATCGCATCACCGGCGTCATCGTCTTCGACCAGACCGACCTCGACGACGACGACGACGAGCACGACGACTCTTGCCGAGACCACCACGACAGCGCCATCTGCGACGACGACCGTCGCCATCGCCACAACCACCATCGCCGCCGTCATCCCTCCGCCACCGGGAGACCCCCTCTACTCGGCACCGGCGGCGGGCCCCTCCGGTGATCCCTACTCGGCGATGCCGCCTGGCGCCGAGAACGTAACGGTGGTTTCGATAACGGACGGCGATACCCTCGATGTACGGGCCGATGATGGGTCGGTCTTCGAGGTCAGGGTCATCGGCACCAATTCACCCGAGTCGGGTGAGTGTTTTTCCGAGGAGGCAACTGGGGTCCTGGCCGCGCTGGCCTCGCCGGGCTCGAGGATTGGCATGACCAGCGATGTGTCCGACATCGACCAGTTCGATCGACTCCTGCGCTATCTGTGGGTCGGGGCCATGTCGATCAATGAGGAGACGGTTCGGCGCGGGGCTGCCCTCTCGAGGAGCTATCCCCCGGACACGGCGATGACCGAACGGTTCGATGATGCCCAGGCTGCAGCGAAGGAGGCGGAGCTCGGCCTGTGGTCGCCTACGGCGTGCGGGCCCCGAGCCGAAGCCACACTGGGCATCGTCGAGCTCATGTCAGATGCGCCCGGAAACGACAACGAGAATCTCAACGGGGAGTGGGTCGCGATCCGGAACGAGGGAGAAGCCTCGGTCGATCTCACCGGCTGGGGCATCAAGGACGAGTCGGCGAGCCACAGATACGAGTTCCCGGTGTCGTTCACCCTGCTTCCCGGGGAGACGGTCACCGTGCGGACCGGCTGTGGCACCGATTTCGACACCGACCTGTATTGGTGCAACCAGGGATCAGCAGTTTGGAACAACGGCGGCGACACCGCCTTCCTCCTCGATCCCAGTGGCAACACCCACGTCGCCTACGCCTATTCGGGGTGATCGCTGCAGGCGACCAAACTGCACCGATGCAGGAGACCGGCTCAGTCCGTAAACGTCTCACCACTGTCTTGTTTGGCGGTGTCGCCCTCGGATCGACTGCGTACATCGCCGCGGTGACCATCTCCACGCTGGCCGTCGACGAGATCACGGGTTCGGCCGCATTGGCCGGTGTGCCGGGGGCAACCGCCACCCTTGGGACCGCGGTGGGGACCAGCCTCCTGACCCGGAACGTGGCGCGTCGCGGTCGTCGCCCGGGATTGTCCGCGGGCTATGCGGTGGCGGTGATCGGGAGCGTCCTGGGGATTCTCGGAGTGACCGGCGACTCCTTACCCCTGCTGCTGATCGGCATGGCGCTTCTCGGTCTCGGCAACGCATCGGGCCACCTCGCCAGGTACACCGCGGCGGAGATGTTCCCCAAGGAGCGCAGGGGGCGGGCCTTGGGCACCATCGTTTGGGCGGCGACGATCGGATCGGTCCTCGGCCCGGCCCTGCTCCAACCGTCGGGACTCATCGCCGTCGACCTGGGTCGGTCCGAGCTCGTGGGCGGGTTCCTGGTCAGCGTCGTGTTCATGGGGATCGCTCTTGCCCTCTACTTGGTGGGCCTTCGCCCCGATCCGGCCTCGCTTGCCCTCGACAAACCCAAGCCGACGGGGTCGCCGGTTGTCGGTTTGGGCCCATCGTTCCGGCTCCCGCTGGTTCGCGTCGCCCTGATCGCCATGATCGCCGGCCAGGTGGTGATGGTGATGATCATGACCTCGACGCCGCTTCACATTCATCACCACGGCTCGGACCTCGGCATCGTCGGTTTGGTCATGAGCGCCCACACTCTGGGGATGTTCGCTCTGTCCCCACTGACTGGCCGGCTCACCGATCGATGGGGCGGGTATCGGGTGATCCTCGGCGGGATGGTCGTCCTCGGGATATCGGCATTGGCGGCGGCGTATGGCCCCAACGAGTCCACGGCCGTATTGGTCGTGGTCCTGTTCGCTTTGGGCTACGGCTGGAATCTCGCGTTCGTCGCCGGTAGCTCGATGTTGACCGTGGGGGTTGGGGTGGAGGTTCGTAGCCGTCTCCAGGGCAGGGTGGACTCGATCACCTGGACCTCGGCTGCTCTCGCCAGCATTTCCTCTGGCGTGATCTATCAGGCCAGCGACTACCGGATGATCTCGCTGATCGGGCTGTTCTTGTTGGCGGTCCCGGTCATCGTTGTCCTCCGGCACCGCAAGGTCCCTCTGGCCGTCGGCGCCTGAGAGTGCTCAGGCCTCGGTTCGGAGCGGCCGGGGGGCGTCGGCACTCGGGTCGAACAGGACCTTTATCTGGGGTGACTCCCCCTTGGCCATCGGGATCAGGCCTACTTCGACAACTTGATCCAGGGGGTAGACCATCGGCGCCACCTCTACCCAGGCGCCCGGATCTGCCGCGATCAGGTTCGCAGCCACGGGGAAGTCCCCGGCGAAGACATGAGCCTGGGTGCCGATGATCTCCAGCTCATCGAGTGCGACCTCCCTGAAATCGACTGCCACCGGCTCGGGTTGATGACCGACGACCACTACCCGGCCACCGTCGGCCACCAGACGAAGCGCACGGAGCAGCGAGTCGGGACGACCGGTGCATTCGAAGACGACAGTCGGTTTCTCCCCACTCAGATCTACTTCGAGTTCCGGGGTCGAGACGTCATAGGTCGAGGCTGCTCCGAGACGCGATGCAATGTCCAACCTCACCGGGTCGAGGTCGACTGCTGTCACTGTCGCGCCCGATGCTGCGGCTGCGTGAACGATGAAGCTGCCGATGCCACCAACCCCGAGCACCGTCACCATGTCGCCGTCTTCCACCCGACCGCGGCGATTGGCATGAATCCCGATCGACATCGGCTGGGTCAGGGCCGCGAGATCGGGCGTGATCGCGGATCCCGACAGGTTGTAGCTGCACGAGGCGGGTATCACGGCAGTCTCGGCCAGACCTCCATTGGAGTGGAGCCCGACGGTCCAGTACGAGTGGCAGAGATTGGTTTGACCGCCGAGACAAGACGAGCAGACGCCGCATGCCACCCCGGCGCCGATCCCCACCAGGTCACCCTCGCTGAAGCCGGTGACTCCCTCGCCCAATCCGGTCACCCATCCCGAGAACTCGTGACCGGGGATCGTCGGGCCGGAGTGGCCACTGTGAGGATGAGCAGTGTCGACGGGGTGGAAGCGCGGGCCGTGCACGAACTCACCGACATCGGTGCCGCAGATGCCGACGGTGGCGACGCGCAGTTGCAACTCGCCCGGTCCCGGACTCGGGACCGGTAGGTCCTCGAGCCGGACATCTCCCGGCCCGTGATACCTGATTGCTCTCACACCCCACCTTTCGACTCTGAGATCGTCGTGCATACTGTGCCGCATGTCCACCTCACCGCCAGCCAGAGTCGGATTCGTGGGCCTAGGTCGAATGGGCTCACGGATCGCAGCCAACTTCGCCAAGGCCGGTCACGAGATGACAGTGTGGAATCGCACCACTTCGGCGGCAGAAGGATGGGCGGCGGAGAACGGCGGTGTGGTGGCCGGGACCCTCTCTGACCTGGCCGGCAGTGAGTTCATCATCACGATGCTCGCCGACGGCGACGCACTCGAAGAGGTGTACGGGGAGCTCGCCGGCAGCCTCGGGTCGGAAACGGTCGCCATCGACATGGGCACCTCCGGCCCAGAGAGTTTCGAGAAGGCTCGCGCCTTGGTGGAGGCCCGAGGGGCGATCATGGTTGATGCCCCCGTCTCAGGAGCGACGGCGGCCGCCGAAGCTGCGTCGCTGCTGGTGATGGTGGGTGCCTCCGACCAGGTCTATGCACGTGTCGAGCCGATCCTCCAAGCGGTGGGCAATCCAGTGCTGGTCGGCCCCACAGGGTCCGCCGCCGTGCTCAAGCTGGCGGTCAATTCGGTGCTCTATGGCCTGAATCAAGCCGTCGCCGAGGCGGTGGCCCTGGCCGAGAAGTCCGGGGTGGCGGCGGAGACCACTATCGACATCCTGGCCAAGGGTGCCGCAGGAGCGCCGATGCTCACCTATCGCCGGGAGCAGTATCTCCATCCCGACCAGGCTCCGATCACGTTCACGATCGATCTTGCACGGAAGGACCTGACCCTCGCCCTGGAGCAGGCACGGCGCACAGGTGCCCCAACCGGTCAGCTGGAGCGGACCATGGAGCTCATGGAGGACCTGATCGAACAGGGTCACGGTTCCCAGGACATGGGATACGTGGTGGAGGCCAGCCGCCGCGCCTGAGCTCAGACCTTCTCTTCCAGCATCCGCACCACCTCGGGTTTGACCGTCTTCCCCATCGCGTTCCGGGGCAGCGAGTCGATGAAATGGAACTCCTTGGGCACCTTGTGTGGGGCCAGTTGGCCCTTCACCCACTCTTTGACTTCTTCGGCCTCCACCGGGCCCGACGCAACCAGCACGGCTACAACTCGCTGACCCCACTCCGGGTCGTCGATCCCGACCACCGCCGCCTCGCTGATCGCCTCGTGGCCCAGGAGGACATCTTCAATCTCGAGGGCCGACACTTTCTCCCCGCCGGTCTTGAGGATGTCGATCGAGGATCGGCCCAGGATCCGGTAGCGACTCTTCTCGACGATCGCGGTGTCGCCGGTGCGGAACCATCCATCGGAGGTGAAGGCCGAATCGGTGTCCTCGGGTCGGTCCCAGTATTCGAGAAAGACGGTGGGTCCCTTCACCTGGATCTCGCCGGGCTCATCGCCGGAGACTCCAGACCCGTCCTCGCCCACGAGGCGAACCTCGACACCCGGAAGCGGCATGCCGACCGAGCCAGGGATCCGCTCTCCGCGATACGGGTTGGACAGACCCATCCCTATCTCAGTCATCCCGTACCGCTCGAGCAGGGTGTGACCGGACAGCTCTCGCCATCGCTCCAGGACCGGGACGGGCAGGGCCGCCGAGCCGGAGACCATGAGCCGCAGGCGGCCAACTCCCTCGCGGAACGCGGAGTCCGCCTCTTCGGACGTCTGTTCGAGGTGGGCGATGAGTCGGTGATAGATGGTGGGCACCGCCATGTAGAGCGTGAGGTCACCGGTGGCGAGACGATCGATGACTGCGCCGGCATCGAACGAGGGGAGGATGTCGCACCGGGCCCCACTCCACAGGGCGCAACCGATGACGTTGACGATGCCGTGAATGTGGTGCAAGGGGAGGGTGAGGAGGATGCGGTCGTCCTGATCCCACTCCCAGGCCTCGACCAGCGAGATGATCTGGGCCTCGATGTTGGCGTGGGTGGTCACCACTCCCTTCGGCCGGCCCGTGGTCCCGCTGGTGAAGAGGATCATGGCTCGTCGGTCCGGCACGATTCGTGGCAGGGGCGCAGGCTCCTGGCGCATGTCATCGACGAGGAGGAATCGAATACCTCTCGCCTCGGCCAGGGGGCTGGAGCAGATCGGCGTATTCCGACGAGGCGATGACGATGATCGGAGTCGTGGTGTCGAGGACGTATTCCAGCTCGGGTGCCGGGTGGGTGAGACAGAGCGGGACGGCGATCGCGCCGGCCCGCCAGATCGCCCACTGGACCCGCACGTAGTCGAACGACGGCTCGACCATGAACGCGATCCGGGCCTCATCCAGATCTGTCTTGCCGTCGAGGAGGCGGGCTGCGGCCCGCTCCGATCCGTCGAGCAAATCGGCATACGTGTGGGTCCCGGCTTGATCGGATAGAGCAACCCGGTCTTGCCATGCCCGGGCCCGGTCGAACAGTGGGAGGGTCAACTCT
This sequence comes from uncultured Acidobacteriota bacterium, assembly GCA_963843585.1. Taxonomy (GTDB): domain Bacteria; phylum Actinomycetota; class Acidimicrobiia; order Spongiisociales; family ZC4RG35; genus JARDZU01. Next base: position 43,687 of record CAWJLJ010000035.1, on the reverse strand, counting down.
CCAGAGGGGCGAACAAATCGACGGCGTTGCCGTCGTGGTCATGCACGGTGGCGTAGCGCTGCCCCCACGGTGCGTCGAACGGAGGCAGATGACCGTGGCCCCCGGCTGCGACCATGTCCTCGTAGAGCCGATCCACATCGGCAGGGCTGTCGCAGAGGAAGGCGAGAGCCGTGCGCGGGCCACCACCGGTGGGCGCCTGCCAATCGGAGAACGACTGGACACTGGCTTCGCTGTCGAGCATGACCCGCAGACCGCCAGGTCCCGCCGCCTCGGCGTGGACGTCGTCGCCTTCGAACTCGAGACCCACCAACCGATAGAAATCAGTGGCCCGGGCCATGTCGGAGACGATGACACCGATTGCGTCGAGACGTGGCATGGGCAGGAGTCTATGGCAGGATCAGGCAGCGGGGGACCAGAGCACGACCTCGCCCGGGGAAACCCGAATCGGGTCCCCGCCCTCGACCTTCTGTACCCAGATCCCCGCGTCTTCGAGGCTGCTCCCTCCGGCGTAGGCGAAGGCGGAGCCATCCGGAGCCCAGAGCGAGATGCTGAGGGCGAACTGGTCGAAGTAGGCGAGGTAGTCCCTGCCAAAGAGCCCGGTGGGGCTGAACGGGCGGTAGGACTTGGTCTCGTCACCATCCCAAACGTGCCATTGCAGACGCTCGAAGCCATCGGCGGCCCCGACCGTGCTGTAGAGGAGGTCGCGGCCGTCCGGGCTCCAGAACCAGGCAATATTCCGTGCCCGGCTCACTTCTTCGAGGACCCCGTCTGATGTCTCGACCACGAACAATCGCTCCGCATCGATGATGGGCAGATCGGTCTCTTCGATCCGGGACAGCTCCTGACTCTCCGGGGACCCCCGCGACATGACCGCCAATCGACTGCCGGTGTCATCGGCGACGAAGGCCATCGGGGCGGTGTAACGCAACAACTCTCGCTCGATGTCGCCCAGGGGGGTGGCGAGGGCGAGTGCCTCTCCGACATCACGGCCGGTCCCAAGCACCACGGACTCACCGACGTGCGCCCCAAGCCTGAACTCCCCGCTGGCCGGGACCGTCTCCCGCCCCGACCCGTCGATGGCCAGATACTCGAACCGTCCCGAGACCCGGGCGAGCAGCTCGGTGCCGTCAGGCGCCCAATCGAAATACACGGGCGCTCCCTGATCGATCACCCGGATGTCTCCATCTGGCCCGGCGATGGCGAGGAGCAGGTCTCCCGGAACCTGGCTCCCGGTCAAGGCGAGGTGCTCGCCGTCCGGGCCCCAAGCGATGTACACCGCGAGGAGCGGCGAAGGCCATTCGTCGACGTCGCCACCTTCGCTGTTCGCCACCAGCAGATACGTCTCCTGATCCGCCCTCCGCTCCGTCCACGCCACCCTGGAACCGTCGGGCGACCACGTCGGTTGGGTGCGCTCGATGTCGGGATCGGGCTCGGCGAGGGTGACCGGGTCGGATCCATCGGGTCGCATCGTGATGATTTCGTTCTCCGCCCCCAACACGAGGAGACGCCCCGGAGATGAGATCTCGGCGACGGAAACTTCGGTGGCGATCGTTCGAGCGTCAGGAAGGGTGTCTCGATCGGACTCACCGGTGGCCGTGCACGCGGTTAGGAGTGCGAGAAGAAAGACCGGAGCAAGAAGGGCTCGCCCGAGCCGGGTCGTCACCTCATCGACTCTACGAATTCACGTCGGGGATGGCGACTATGTCCATGCGGTGAAGCTAATGCTCGGACCCGGCGAGATGACCCAGCTTGTCGGGGTTGACCACCGCTCGCACGGCCTGCACCTTCCCCATGGCTACATCGAGTGACACGACCGCCACGGTGGCCCCGTCGCCGCTGTTGACGATCGCGCCTGGCTGGCCGTTGACATCGACCAGTGTCAGGACCCAGCCCTCACGATCGGCCCGTGGGCTGAAGGCGGCTAGGAAGCGGGCCGTCTCCGACATGCCGCGTAGGGGCTCCCTCCGGGCCGGTGCCTTGCCACCGCCGTCCCCGTAGAGCACAACGTCCTCGGCGAGCATGTCGGCCAGGCCATCGGTGTCGCCTCGCTCGATGGCGGCGAAGAAGCGCTCGGCGAGCGCCCAGCGTTTTTCGACCGAGGTCTCGAACCGGGGCTTGCCATCCTGGACCTTCTCCCGCGCCCGCACCGCGAGCTGACGACACGCCGCCTCGGATTTGTCGATGAGCTCGGCCACCTCGTCGAAGCCATAGCCGAAGACATCACGGAGCAGCAGGACGGCCCGCTCAGGGGGAGTGAGGCGCTCGAGGAGCACGAGAAAGGCCATGGACAGGCTGTCGGAGAGCTCCGCCTGTTGCTCGGGATCGGCGGACCGGTCGGTGACTATCGGCTCGGGCAGCCACTCCCCGACGTACTCCTCACGACGTACCCGGGCTGAACGCAGATAGTCGATGGCGAGCCGGGTGACCACCGCACAGGCGTAAGCGCGTCGAGACTCGATCTCGGTCCCGTGGAGCTCGGCATCTCGAATCCGGATATATGTCTCCTGGACCAGGTCCTCGGCATCGGTGACGCTCCCGGTCATCCGGTAGGCGATCGAGAAGAGCAGCGGGCGAAGCGAAACGTCGGTTTCGTCTGTCCTGGGGTCGGGAAGGTTTGGCATGTCCCTGGGACGAGTTTGTCCCCGCGATTGTGACAGCCATTGCTTGTTGTCACAGAAACCGCCTCCATCTCGTCCTGGGTAGGGAAGACGAAAGGAGACGACATGAGAGTTTTCATAGCCGGCGCCACCGGAGCCATCGGGCAACGTCTGGTGCCGTTGTTGGTCGATGCGGGTCACACGGTCATCGGGACGACCAGGACCCCGGCCAAAGCCGACGGACTTCGTCTCTCGGGCGCCACACCAGTCGTGCTCGACGGGAGGGACGGGGACGCGGTGCGCCGGACGGTGCACGAGGCTGAGCCCGAGGTGGTCATCCACCAAATGACCGCGTTGTCGGGCAATCTCGACCTCCGACATTTTGCTGAGTCCTTCGCCGAGACCAACCGGCTACGCACCGAGACCACCGATGGCCTCATCGAGGCTGCGGTAGAGGCCGGCGCCCGTCGCTTCATCGCCCAGAGCTTCGCCGGCTGGCCCAACGAGCAGAGTGGAGGACCGGTGAAGACCGAAGAGGCGCCACTCAACACCAACCCCCCGACGCAGGTTCGCGAGACACTCGGGGCCATCCTTCACCTGGAGTCCGTCACCACGGGCACGCCCGGGATCGAAGGCCTGGCGCTGCGCTACGGCGGCTTCTATGGCCCGGGCAACGCCCTCGGCAAGGGCGGGATGATGCTGGACGCCGTGGTCAAACGGCAGATGCCCATAGTCGGTGGCGGATCAGGCATTTGGTCGTTCCTGCATATCGATGACGCCGCCCAGGCGACTGCCCTCGCCGTCGAACGCGGCGCCCCCGGCATCTACAACATCGTCGACGACGAGCCTGCACCAGTCTCCGAGTGGCTGCCTTATCTGGCTGATGTCCTCGGTGCGAGGCCGCCACGCCGGGTCCCGGCCTGGCTCGCCCGGCTCATCGTGGGTGAGGCTGCGGTGTCGATGATGACCAAGATCCGTGGCTCATCTAATGCCAAGGCGAAGCGGGAGCTGGGCTGGAAGTTGCACTATCCGAGCTGGCGGGTGGGTTTCAGAGAGGGATTGTGAGCGCGAACATGTGGGTCGATGGATGACCTGAACCTCTACCACTTCGTAAATGTCTGGCATCTGAAGTTCCCGCCCGAGGAGGTGTACCGCGTGCTCGAGGACATCGGCGGGTACCCCCGATGGTGGCCGGAAGTGCGACGGGTCGATCGAATCGACGAGAGCACTGTGAGGATCGTGGCCCGTTCTGTGCTCCCCTACAGCCTCACGTTTCAGGCGACCGACTCCCGGCACGACGAGCCGGGCAGAGTCCTCGAGATCGCCATGCGTGGTGATCTGGATGGGTTCTCGCGCTGGACCATCGAATCCGAGCGCGCCGGGACTCGTGCGACCTTCGAGGAAGAAGTCATCGCCCGGAAGAAGTCACTGCGACGGCTCGCATGGGTGGCCCGGCCCTTCTTCCGGGGGAACCACACCGTGATGATGCGTCACGGTCGACGAGGGATTGGCGTCTACCTGGCCGGGTATCGAGCCGGCGCCGAGCAAGCCGACCAGCTGCGCGGAGAATCGCAATCGCAGGAGGGATAGCTCACGGTGAGCGCGGTGACTGGCGTGATGTGCGGCAGCATCTTGTTGGCGGCGGCGCTGGTATGCGCTCCTGGCTTGAGCGGCCGGCTCAGCCCTTCTTCTTCTTGTTTTTCTTGTGCTTCTTGTCCGACTTCTTGCTGGACTTCTTGTTCTTGGGTTTCTTGTTCCTGCTGTCTTCTCCTGCTTCTTTTTGTCCTTCTTCGTGACAGGAGCGGGTTCGGTCACGACAGGTGGCGCAGCTGGAGCTGCCACCCGAGTCGCTGCTTCGGCACTCATGAACCGCCCAGTCGCAGGGTCACGAAGTCTTAGTGAGGCCACGGCGACAAGCTACCGCCACTGATGGTCGGCGTCACCGAGATTTCCCGCCGACGACTGCGCGAGCGAGGTCGATCTCGACTTTGATCGTCTCACTGTCTTCGGCCGACAGCTCGATCGATGACGCGGGTGCCGAACACAGCCTGAAGGTCCTCCCAGGTCGCCTCGTTGGCGGGGACGATCGTGAGTGCGGGCACGGCCGTAACTGTCATGCCCGCACCGCAATGCTCGTTACCTGACCGTCAGCTACAGCCGGTGGTGTCCCCGCAGGTGAGGCAGACGTAGCAGCTCCCGTTGCGGATGGTCATGTGACCGCAGTTGGAGCAGACCGGGGCGTCGCCCATGTTCTCCTTCAGGGCCGAGTCGACCATCGCCGCCGAGCCGGCCAGCACGGCCTCGGTCGTCTTGACTGCGGTCGCCCCCCTCCCGGCGTCGCCGGCACTCCCCCCTCCGGGGGGAGAAACAGGCCCGTCGAGGAAGGCAACGGCGGCCTTCACCGCCTCGACGTCATCCTCGGCGACCGCATCGGTGAGGTCGAGTTGGATGCCGGCCTCGACTGCCATCCCCGCCGGTGGCTCGGGAAGCTGCATGTCACGGTCTGGTGGGACCTGGGCGAGCTCGTCCCGCTCCAGGTACTCGACACCGAGGGCCCGGAACACGTAGTCCACGATCGAGTTGGCCATCTTGATGTTGGGATGACCCTCGACCATGCCCCTCGGCTCGAATGTCTGGAAGGTGAAGGTGTCGACGAACTCCTCGAGCGGCACCCCGTACTGGAGTCCCTTGGAGACGGCGATGGCGAAGCAGGACAGGATCCCCTTCAGCGTCGCCCCCTCCTTGGCCAGGTCGATGAAGATCTCGCCCAGAGTCCCGTCGTCGTACTCACCGGTGCGGAGGAAGACCTTGTGCCCCCCGATCCTCGCTTCCTGGTTGTACCCGTTGCGACGGGCCGGGAGCAGGAAGCGGGGTGGCTTCATCCCCTGGTGGTAGGCCTGTGTCGGTGAGATTCCGGCGGGGAGGTTGCCCCAGTGGATCGCCTTCTCGGTCTCCAGCGCAGCAGACAAAGCTGGTGCCTCGTCCTCGTTGTCCTCGCCCTCGTCGGAGGTGGAGTTGAGCGGCTGGGCCGCCTTGGACCCGTCGCGGTAGAGGGCCATCGCCTTGAGGCCCCATTCCCAGGACATCCGGTATGACTCCTCGATGTCCTCGACCGTGATCTCGTGGGGCATGTTGATCGTCTTGCTGATCGCTCCCGAGATGAACGGCTGGGCGGCCGCCATCATCTTGATGTGCCCGTAGTGGTGGATGAACCGGGTGCCGTACTTCCCGTTTCTGTTGGCGGTGTCGAAGACGGCGAGATGCTCGTCGGCGATGTGGGGTGCGCCTTCGATGGTCTGACGCCCACAGATGTGGTCGTTCGCCTCGCTGATCTCGGCCGTGGTGAACCCCAGCGCCTTGAGCAGGTTGAACTCCCAACCCGTGTACTCGTCGACCCCGAAGCCGAGACGCTGCAACGTGCTCTCACCGAATGTGAAGACGTTGAAAGCATGCTTCAGCTCGAACACCGCAGGCAATGCCTCCTCCAGCTTGGCCAGGTCCTCGTCGTCGAAGCCCTTGTCCATGAGCGTCTCACGGTTGATGTGGGGCGCTCCGTCCATCGAGCTGGTGCCGACGATGTACTCGACGACATCCTTGATCTGGTCTTCTCCGTAGCCCAGGTGTCGTAGCGATGGCGCCACCGACTGATTGGCGATCTTGAAGTATCCGCCGCCGGCCAGCTTCTTGAACTTGACCAGGGCGAAGTCGGGCTCGACGCCGGTGGTGTCACAGTCCATCAACAAGCCGATGGTCCCAGTAGGTGCGATGACGCTGGACTGGGCGTTGCGATAGCCGTGCTCCTCTCCCTGCTCCAGGGCCAGGTCCCACGAGGTACGGGCCGCGGCGAGGAAGTCGGGCGGGCACAGATCGGGGTCGATCGCCATCACCTTGTGACTGACGCCTTCATAGTCGCTGTCGCCATAGGCGGCGCGGCGATGGTTGCGGATCACGCGCAGCATGGCTTCCCGGTTCTCGGCGAAACGGGGGAACGGCCCGACCACACCGGCCATCTCGGCTGAGGTCGCGTAGGAGTACCCGGTGAGGATGGCGGTCAGCGCCCCACTGATGGCCCGGCCCTCGTCGGAGTCGTAGGCGATGCCCTGACGCATCAGGAGCGATCCGAGGTTGGCGTAGCCGAGACCGAGGGTCCGATAGTCGTACGAGCCCTGTGCGATCTCGGGGGAGGGGAAGTGGGCCATGGCCACCGAGACCTCCAACACGATGGTCCACAGACGGACGGCGTGTTGGTAAGCCTCGAGGTCGAAGACTCCGGTCTTGTCGTCGTGGAACCTGACCAAGTTGATCGACGCCAGGTTGCATGCGGTGTCGTCGAGGAACATGTACTCGGAGCAAGGGTTGGACGCCCGGATCCGGCCGCCGGCCGGTGAGGTGTGCCACTCGTTGACGGTGGTGTCGAACTGGAGACCGGGATCGGCGCAGGCCCAGGCGGCCTCGGCGATCGTGTCCCAGAGATCGCGTGCCTTGACCGTCTTGCGGACCGAGCCATCGGTCCGGTTGATCAGATCCCAGTCGCCGTCGTCGATCACGGTCTGGATGAAATCGTTGGTGACCCGAACCGAGTTGTTGGAGTTCTGCCCGGAGACCGTGGCGTAGGCGTCGCCGTTGAAGTCGGCAGGGAGGCCACCATGGTTGATCAGCACCCGGGCCTTGTCCTCTTCGACCTTCTTCCAGTCGATGAACCTCTCGATGTCGGGGTGGTCGACATCGAGAATCACCATCTTGGCGGCGCGTCTGGTGGTTCCCCCTGACTTGATCGCTCCGGCCGCCCGGTCGCCGATCTTGAGGAAGGACATCACACCGGACGACTTGCCGCCGCCGGAGAGCCGCTCGTTCTCGGCGCGGATGTGCGAGAAGTTGGAGCCGGCGCCCGAGCCGAACTTGAAGATGCGAGCCTCGCGGACCCAGAGGTCCATGATCCCGCCCGGGTTCACCAGATCGTCTCTGACGCTGAGGATGAAGCAGGCGTGCGGGGCGGGCCGGCTGTAGGAGTCGGGGGAGGCCTTGAGCTCGCCATCGGCGCCGTCGACGTACCAGAAGCCCTGGGCGGGCCCGGTCAGACCGTATGCCCAGTTGAGACCGGTGTTGAACCACTGGGGCGAGTTGGGCGCCGCCATCTGGTTGGCCAGCATGTACTTGAGCTCGTCTTCGAAGGCGACAGCGTCATCGCTCGTCGCGAAGTAGCCCTCCTTCTCACCCCAATGCCGCCAGGTGCCGGCGAGACGGCTGAACACCTGCTTGGCCGATCGCTCCGGCCCGAGCACCGGCTGGCCGCTCTCGTCGAAGACCTGGGTCCCGTCATCGTCGAACTGGGGGACACCGGCCTTGCGGAAGTACTTGGACACCATGATGTCCGAAGCCACCTGGCTCCAACCGGCCGGGATCTCCGCATCGGTCATCTCGAACACCGTCGAGCCGTCCGGGTTGGTGATCCGCGAGTCGCGTCTGGACCATTCGAGCTTGTCGAATGGGTCCTTACCGGCCTCGGTGAAGCGACGGTTGATCCGCAGGCCTTTGCTCATGAAACGTGCCTCCTCGCACTGGGTGCGCCCCCTTCAGGATAAGGGGCGGGGTCCATTTACCAACTCAGGTTCTCAACTCAAACCACAAGATGTAGTGGTCGGGGGGGAAGTAACCACGACATCTTGTATGGACACCACTACTGTAATTACAACAGTGTCATGGGTCAAGTGTTTCGTTATCCACAGGCCCCAGAACTGTCGAGAGCGCGAAAATCACCGCTCTGACCGGGGAAGTCGACCGCCTCAGACCCGTGCTTGGGGAAGCCACCGCACCCTAGATCGGTGGTCGCTTGCCGGCTAGCCGGGTCGGTTCAGAGATTTCGCGACCAGATCGCGTACTCCGTCGCCCGGGTTTCGGCGGAGCGCAATTACGGGTAAGAATCGAAGCCACCGATGGAATTTGCTTCTTTCAACGTGTCTGAACCCGATGTTCTGATCGCCGCCGCGGTCCACAACGGGCACGATCTCCGGCCGGATCTCGCGGTCCTGACCGCCATCGATGATGCAACTCGACTGCGAGAGGAGGACCCGCACACGGGTCGCATCGCTGCCAGGTTCGCCAACAGCGTGGTGGTCCATCGCTCCCGCTTCGAGGTTGACCTCAATCGGGACAGACACGAAGCGGTCTATGCGAGCCCCGAAGACAGTTGGGGCCTCGAGGTTTGGCGGCGGAATCTCACCGAGGACGAAGTGTCAGCCTCCCTTGCCCTCCACGACCGGTTCTATGACGATCTGGCCCAGGTCCTCGACCGGCTGGTTGCGGAGAACGGTGGATTCGTCCTCTACGACATCCACTCGTACAACCATCGACGGCTCGGTCCTGATGCCCCTCCCGACCCCGACGAGGAAAGCCCTGTCGTCAACCTCGGCACCGGATCTCTGCCCGTGAAATGGAAGCCGGTGGCCGATGCCTTCATGGAGAGTCTCCGGTCCGAGACTTTCGACGACGCCCATCTCGATGTTCGCGAGAACGTGCGGTTCGAGGGCCGCCATCTGGCCCGGTGGGTTCATGAGAACTACGGCGATGTGGGATGCGCCCTGGCCATCGAGCTGAAGAAGGTGTTCATGGACGAGTGGACCGGCGAGCTCGACGTGGAGCGGATGTCTCAGCTCGGAGATGCCCTGATCGACTCGCGCCCAGCGGTTCGGCAGGCCTGGAGCCTGGCATGAGTGTCGGGGAGATCGATCTTGCCATCGACCGCCGTCTGAGCGAGATCTGCGGACTGCTTCCCATGCTCCAGCTGCTCACACCGATCAATGTGCCCGAGCAGCGAAGGGCGTTCCTGGAAGGAGACGTCGAAGAACCCGGATTCAGCTATCGGGATCTCCCGGATCTGGACGGTCTCGCCGATGAGCTGGCGACGATCAACCCGGAGGAAGCGAATGACCCGGTGCTGATTCACATGATCCGGGGTATGCACCGAGAGCTGGAGCGTCGTCTCGAGCTGTTGGCGACGAGGAACACCGATCAGTTCCTCCTCGCAGCCGTCGAGCATTACGGGCATGTGGAGACGTCCCTGTTGCAACTGGCCCATCGGGTGCTCGACGAGATCCCGCCGGGACCCCGCGCTGAGTTCTACATCGACGCCCACGAGTTGGCGGGGAGGGCCAACGTCGAGCTCGAGCACTATCGCCGAACGTTCCCCGAGCTCTCGACGCTGGTGCATGTCAGTGAGGCGGTGGCCGGGGTGATGGTGGAGAACGGGGACCTGTTCATCGGCATCGACACATCGATAGCCGGAGACCGGGTGGAGCAACTCCTGCACCACGAGATCGGCGTTCACGTCCTCACTTACGTCAACGGGAGCGCACAGCCGATTCGGATGCTTTCGCTCGGTCTGTCGGGATACGAGGAGACCCAGGAGGCCCTCGGCGTTCTCGCCGAGCACCTCGGTGGCGGTATTCGTCCGAAGCGGCTGCGCGCCTTTGCGCTTCGGGTCGTCGCCGCAGACTCGGTCAGCGGGCGGGCCACCTTCAGGGAGACATACGACAGGCTGACGGATCTCGGCGCCGGGCGGAACAGGGCGTTCACGACAGCGATGCGGGCCCACCGGTCCGGGGGGATGACGAAGGACGCCCTCTATCTCGGCGGGCTGACGAGGCTCCTCACCTACCTCCAGGAGGGGGGCCGGCTCGATCCACTCCTGGTCGGCAAGATATCCTTGGCCGACGAGCCGCTGATCGCCGACCTCCTGGAGAGGGGTGTCCTGGTCGACCCGCCGCTCAGGCCCCGATTCCTGGAATCGAGAGACGCGCTCGATCGACTGGCCAGGATCCAGCAGGGCGCCGGGATCATGGAGCTGGGAGGTGTCGCCGCGTGAAGATCGGGATGGTCGTCAACGACGTGACCACGGAGAAGCCGGAGTACAGCACCACCCGGCTCGCATTGGCCGCCCAGAAGCGGGGCCACGAGGTCTGGCTGATGGGTGTCGGCGACCTGGCGCACACTTCGTCCGGCGAAGTGACCGCCCGGGCGCGTGGCCCTCTGGACAAGACGTATCGCTCGTTGAAGAGCTTCCTCGAGGATGTCCAGCGCGAAGACGTGGACCCCGAGCTGATCACTGTCGACGAGCTCGATGTCCTCATGCTTCGCAACGACCCGGCGGAGGACGCCACCGATCGACCCTGGGCGCAGGCCTCGGGTGTGCTCTTCGGACAGCTTGCCGCCGCGGCCGGAGTGGTGGTCGTGAACGACCCCGTTCATCTCGCCGACGCGATCAACAAGACCTACTTCCAGCATTTCCCCGAGGAGATCCGACCCCGGACTCTCATCTCCCGGACCGTCGGGGACATCAAGGGCTTCGTCGACGATCTCGGAGGACGGGCGGTGCTCAAGCCGCTACAGGGCTCGGGTGGCCAGAGCGTGTTCGTCATCGCGGGCAAGAAGGGCCAGAACGTGAATCAGATCATCGAGACCATCACCCGCGACGGCTACGTGGTGGTCCAGGAATTCCTCGCGGATGCGGAGAGAGGTGATGTCCGCCTCTTCGTGATGAACGGGAAGCCTCTAGAGGTTGGCGGGAAGATCGCCGCCTTTCGTCGGGTCAACGAGGGCGACGACGTCCGCTCCAACATGCATGTCGGGGGGAAGGCCCAAAAGGTGAAGATCACCGAGGAGATGCTCCATGTGGTCGACCTGGCACGGCCCAAGCTCATCGAAGACGGAATGTTTCTCGTTGGGCTCGACATCGTCGGGGCCAAGATGATGGAGGCCAATGTCTTCAGCCCTGGCGGGCTGGGAAGCGCCGGCGCGCTGCACGAGGTCGACTTCGCCGGCGCCGTCGTGGATGCCCTGGAGAGAAAGGTCCAGATCCGGGCCACCTACGGGCGCTCCCTGCCCAACGCTTCCCTGGCCACGATGTAGTTGGGGGATCAGACCGCGACGGGTGACGCGTCGAGCACGAGAGCAGCGGCGTCGAAGGGATTGAGTTGGCGTCCGTTGTGACGGGCGGCCTGGAGCACCGGGTCGTCGAGCGAGTCGGCCATGGCGGATAGCGCGTCGAAGAGCCACATGATCAAGGGCCATGGATGCAGCCCGATCCTTTCCCTGACCTCCTCTGCCGCGCCGAGGGCGATCATGCCGAGCTCGGTCTGGCCCTCGGTGAACGAGAGCGAGGCCGCGGCCTCGAGGGCGTAACAGAGGCCCTCCCGATAGTTCATGCCCCGGAACACATCGAACGAGCGACGGAGGGCATCCCTCGCCTCGGCGAGACGGCCCGAGGAGATGTACGTGAATCCGATCTGAGCCTCGGCCAGGCCGATCAGGGCACCATTGCCGAGCTCGAAACCCAGGTCCCGGGTCGTTACCTGATACCTCTCGGCAGTCTCGACGTCGCCGTTGGACGCGGCCAGGATGCCGAGGGCGATCAAGGCGTACCCCTCACCCCATCGATCGCCGAACCCGCGGAAACGGGCGAGCGATACCTCCAGCCTCTCGGTCACGATGGCCGGATCCTCGCCGTCCACTGGCAGCAGGAGAGCCGATACGAAATCGGTCCAGTTGTGACAATCGATGTCGCCGTTGGTCTCCAGGATCTCGACCGCTCTATCGATCGACACCTTCGAGTCCTCGTATTGACCCATCTCGTACTGAATTCCGCCCCTGAGGTACCAATAGCGGCCGGCGAGGGTCTCGTCGAGGTCCTCCGGCGAGCCAACGGCAGCTAGATACCTGGCGCCGTCTTTGAGGTGGTTCCCGATCCACAGATAGACCCACATACCGAAGGACATTCGCACGAGGGAGGCGTCGTCTTCCTTCTTCATGAGCCATTCGGCAGCGACGTCGAAGTTGTTCCAATCGGCAGTGAAGCTCTCCACGACGGCCGATTGCCTGGTCCCGCGAAGATCCTCCAGAGAGCCCTCCGCGACCCGTACGTAGTAGTCCGCGTGTCTGTCCTTCATCCACTCGTACTCGCCCGCTTCATGGAGATGACGCAACCCGAACTCCCTGATGGGCGCCAGCATCCTCAAGCGGCCCTCACCACCCTGGGCGGGAAGGATGAGGCTGTTTTCGACGAGCACCATCAGCTGGTCGACGGCATCACCCTCCTCGACAGCCACCTCCTGGGCTGATTCCACCGTGAAGCCTCCCTGAAAGACGCACAACCTGCAGAAGAGCGTTTGCTCCTCGCGGGTCAGCAGCTGATAGCTCCAGTCGATAGCAGCGTCGAGAGTCCGTTGTCGGCTGGGGACATCGGCCGCCCCGGAGCCGAGGGCGTCGAGAGATTTGGTGAGCCTCTCGGACAGCGCCCCCGGGCTGAGCATGCGGAGGCGGGCCGCCGCCAATTCGATGGCCAGGGGCAGCCCGTCGACGATGCGAACGATCGAGGCCACGGGCGATGCGTTTTCTTCGTCGATCGAGAATCCCGGGATCACAGCCAAGGCCCGGTCGATGAACAAACGCACCGCATCCGAGGCCGAGACCGATTCGGGCCGGTCGGAGCCGGTAGCGGGTAAGCCGAGGGGCTCGAGGGTGTATTCGTACTCGCTCATGATCCGGAGGGGGACGCGACTGGTGGCGAGGACCTTGAGCCCGGGGCTCCGGCCGAGAAGGTCGGCGACCGAGGAGCCTCCTTCTGCCACGTGCTCGAAGTTGTCGATCACGAGCAGCACCTGTTGGTCCTGGAACTCGCTCGATAGGGCGTCGATCGCATCGCCTTCGATGGGTATCCCGGCGGCGGCCCCGATGGCGAGCAGCACGTGGTCCGGGTCGGTGATCGCGGCCAGGTTGACGAAGTAGACCCCGTCGGGAAATTCGGCCGAGCTGTCCTCTGCCACCGACAGGGCGAGACGTGTTTTTCCGATGCCACCCGGGCCGACGATGGTTGCGAGACGAACGTTGGGTCGCTGCAGCATCTCCACGAGCTCGGCCAGCTCCCTACTCCGCCCGACCAAAGTGTTCTGCGACGCCGGGAGCCGCACCCTCGTGATGGATCGTGCCCGGGGTGGGGGAAAGTCGGCCCGGAGCCCTGGGGCACGCACCTGGAAGAGCTTCTCGACGCGGGAGAGGCCCTTGAGGGCGAAGGAGCCAAGGTCCTTGATCTCCCATCCCGCGTTCTCGCTTTGCCCCTCGACCAGCTCCCGGACGGGGGCGGACACGACGATCTGACCTCCATGGGCGGAGGAGGCAACCCGTGATGCCCGGTGGACGTCGAGCCCGACGTATCCACCGGTCCCGATGCGGGCGGTGCCGGTGTGAAGCCCGAGACGCGCATTCACCGACACCGACTCGGGCCAGTTGCGATCGCCGAGGAACTTCTGGATCTCGACAGTTGCGCTCACGGCCTGGAACGCATCCTGGAAGACGCTGAAGAGACGCTCACCTTCGAGATCGACCACGGTCCCGTCGTGTCGGACGGTGGCGTCGGCCACTACCTGGTGATATCCCGTGAGAATCTCGGCGTATTGGTCTCCGAGTTGCTCCACGAGGGTGGTGGACCCGGCCAGATCACCGAACATGAACGTGAGGGTCCCCACAGGCAGCGAGTCGTGGTCTGGCTCGGTCTTGGCGAACCTCTCTGACATCACACCCGCCAGGTCTTCGACCAGGATCTCCGCGAGTTCGCCAGGTGACTCGAATTTCCGGATCTTCGATCGTGCATCACTGCGAGCGCGCTCGAGGAGATCGGTCAGGCCGTCCTCACGTTCGGGCGCGGGCTCCTTGACATAGATGAGGCCGGGAAGACCTGAACTGGCCTCGTACTCCCGTTCCAGGTCCGACTCCCAGCCGAACGACTGCCAGTAGATGCCCACGAATATGTCGGCGTCGGTGATCGAGAGCCCGTCTTGCCCGTTGCGGCTGCCGAGATCGACCCCGATAGGGTCCAGCCTCAGGGTCTTGATGGCGGATTTGGCGGCTTCGCGCTCCGATTTGAGCTCGCCGAGGGTGGACGAGACGAAGACCCTCAATCTGGGGTCGTGACTGGTCGGCTCGAAGCCGCTCCCCTCCCTGGTCGCATCCACGACTGATAACGGTAGTGAGTTGGCCAGCGCTAACGGCCGTGAGTCAGCGGTCGAGGTGCTCCCAGGCGTCGGTGCTCGGATGGGGGGAGATGTCCCAGCGGGGCAGGAAATACTGGACCAGTGGTCCGATGGCCAGGGCGAAGACGATGGTGCCGATGCCGAAGGTGCCGCCCAGGATCCAGCCGAGGGTGAGGACCGTTATCTCGATGACGGCGCGGGTGAGTCTGATCGATGGTCCCTTGCGGGCAATCCCGGTCATCAGCCCGTCGCGTGGCCCAGGTCCCAGGTTGGCTCCTATATAGAGACCGGAGGCGATGCCGATCAAGACGACCCCGCCGAGCATCATCGACCAGGCCACACCCGTCACTTGGGCCGCCGGGATGATGACGCCGGTCAGGTCGATGACGACCCCGATGATGATTGCGTTGAGCAGCGTGCCCAGCCCGTAGGGCTGGCGCAACGGCAGCCAGAGGAGGAGCACGGCCACCGACACGATGATCGACCATGCTCCGACCGTCAGCCCGAAGCGTCGGGCCAGCCCCTGGTGCAGGACATCCCACGGTGGCACCCCCATCCCGGATTGCAGCATGAGCCCGATGCCTATGCCGAACAGGACCAGGCCTACCAACAGTTGTGTGATGCGGCGGGGGAGACGCTCCCCGGCGACCGGGATCAGATACTTCAAGACCTCAACCCCCCAACGCCTCGGCTATGCGGGGAGGGAGGTCGGTGCTCGTCGGCGGCATGAAGCTGACCAGCACATGATCAGCCCCCAGCTCTCTGTAGGTCGCGGCGAGGTCTGCCGTCTCGGCGGGGTCGCCGGGGTAACGGAACTGGACCGAGACCTCGATCTCGCTCCGGTCTCGCCCGATCTCTTCGCAGGCCTCGTCGAGACGTCTCAGCGAGGCGACGAACAGGTCCGGCTCCGAGGTGAAATCCGGGTAGTTCCACTGGTCTGCCCAGCGAGCCGCCAAGGGAATGGTTCGGCGGGGACCCGAGCCACCGATGACGAACGGCGGCCGGGGCTTCTGCACCGGCTTTGGCTCAAAGCGCGCCGAGGTGATCGTCCGATACTTCCCTTTGAAGTCGAACACCTCCTCGGTCATGAGGCCGTGGAGGATCTGGAAGGTCTCCTCGAGCATGTCGAAGCGCTCCCCAACAGGTCGGAGCTCGATGTCGAAAGCCTCGTGCTCCCGCTCGTGCCAACCGGCGCCGACTCCCAACTCGAGTCTCCCCTGGGACATGCGATCCAGGGTCACTGCCTGCTTGGCCAGGAGGGCGGGATGCCGAAATGTGTTGGCTGTGAGCATCGTCCCGAACCGGATCCGGGTGGTGACCGCGGCGAGGCCACCGAAGAGCGTCCAGCCATCCATGATCGGCCGCGACTCTTCGCTCCGAGGCGGGTAGAGATGGTCGTTGAGCCAGACGGCGTCCCAGAAGCCGCCCCGGTCGGCCTCTATCCACACATCACGCAACTCGGGCCAGTCCTGGTCTTGGGCCCAGACCTTGAAGGAATGCCGGAAGGGCCGCCCGGTCATGGAGTTCCCGGTTCGACGACGAGGGGAACCTCGGGCAGGTCGTCGGCCGGGTCGAATCCGAACACTCTCCCGTAGAAGGCGAGCTCCGACTCCAGGCTGTGGATGATGTTCTCCGCCTTGCGGAACCCGTGATCTTCTCCCTCGTAGGTGATGTGAGCGTGGGGGATGCCGTTCTCGGCCAGCGCGGCGGAGATGAGCTCGGCCTGCTCCGGGGGCACCACCTTGTCATCGAGGCCCTGGAACAGGATCACCGGGACCGTGATCTGGTCGACCGAGTAGAGAGGCGACCGGCGTCGCATCTCCTCCGGGTCGGTGCCAACCAGCCCGTCTAGATAACGCGACTCGAACTTATGGGTGTGGGCGGCGAGAAGGCCGATGTCGGCGACTCCGAAGTAGGACCCACCGGCGCTGAACGCGTCCCCGAACGCGAGCGCGGCCAAGGTCGTGTAACCGCCGGCGCTCCCGCCGGTGATGACGAGCCGATCGCCGTCGACCTCCCCTTCGGTGGCCAGATATCGGGCGGCGGCGAGACAATCCTCGACATCTGCGACACCCCATGAGTCACGGAGCAGATTCCGGTACCTGCGCCCGTATCCTGTCGAGCCGCGGTAGTTGACGTCGACCAACCCGAAGCCGCGGGTCGTCCAGTAGAGGAACGACGGTCTCAGGCTGGGAATGACATGAGACGTCGGTCCCCCATGCACCTTCACGATGAGTGGCGGTCTCTCTCCGTCCAGGCCGTCGAAGTCGGGGTTGGTCGGCGGGTAGTAGACACCGTGTGCCACCTCCCCGTCGGCGGTCGGGAAGGTGATGATGCGGGGTGACGGGATGTAGCCGGGCTCGGCGGGCATGGGGTTCGCCCGCACCACGCTCAGGGCGCCTGTGTCGACGTCGAGCTCGTAGACGGAACTGGGCGTTGCCGGCCCGTGACCGACGAACCATGCGCGGGACTCACCGTCGGTCACCAGGAAGGCGAGACCGGTCAGGTGGTTGGACAGGCGTCTGAGACTGCCATCCCGGTCGACGACACCCAGATGGTTGACGCCGCCCTCCCAGAAAGCGGTGAGGATCCTTCCCTCGGAGAGAAAACCAAAGGTGGTGGGGCCGAAAATCCACAAGGGCACCCCGAAATCGGCCTCCATGGCGAGGATCGGGCTCGTCACGCTGCCATCGAAGCGATGCAGGTTCCACCACCCGCTCCGGTCGGAGGCGAAGACGATGCTCCCATCCGGCGCCCACTCCGGTTGGAAGATGGATTCATCTGGGCCACCGGCGACTTCCGTGACATCGATGAGCTCTGTGCCCTTGATCGACCCCGTCTTGAGAATGGTGCCGTCCCAGGGCATGTTGGGGTGATCCCATTCCAGCCAGAGGAGCTTCGTGCCATCCGAGGAGGGCCGAGGAGAGGCGTAGAAATCCCGACCGGTGACCAGGACCTCGACCTCCCGGGTGTCCGGATCGATCCTGACGATCTCGTTCACCGCCTCGCCGTCACCGTGGCTCTCCCGGACACAGACGATGCTCCCATCGGGGAGGAACCGCCCGTCGGCGTACCGCAGTGCACCCGGCGAGGAGGGCTCGGGTGTGATCGGCCCCTCGCCCAGGAGATACAGCCGCTGGTCGGAGAACTCGGAGTACGCCACTTTGCCGCTGTCGACGGTGAATGCCCCGCCGCCATACTCATGGACCAGGGTGCGAACGTAGGTGGGTGGCGCGGTGAGGTCGTCGATCTGCCCTGAGGCGTCACGACCGACGAGGACCTGGCGACCGCCTTCGGTTGGGCGTCCTTCCAACCAATAGAGTTTGTCGCCGTCTGCCGCGATCTGCCCGAAATCGATGACGCCACCGACCGTGTCGGCGGCCGAGATGGGTGACTCCCAGGTGCCATAAGCTCGGCTTTGAACCATCGAGGCAGGCTATCGGTGTGCCGGGTGCTCGCACCAATCATTACCTTGTGGCGATGCGAGCAAACGATTGGCGCCCATGAGCACACAAACCAGAGACGAAGGGCTCTACGACTACGCGCTCAGAGAGCCCAGGCTCCCCGCCCCTGAGAACCGGGAGAACGACAACATCGGCATCCCGATCGAGGCGCGGCTCGACATGTACGAGATGCAGCAGCTCTTGCGCCAGTTCGAGAAGCGGGCATACGACATGTTCCTCCAGAACCTCGTGAAAGGGACATCGCATCTGTCCCTGGGCCAGGAGGCCGTGGCCACCGGGTTCGGGCGGGTGATGAGACCCGATGACTTCACCTTTGCCACCTACCGCGGCCACGCCCACACGCTGGCCCGGGGGGCCGACCCGGGCGCTGTGCTCGCCGAGCTGCTCGGCAGGGAGAACGGGATCCTCAAGGGCAAGGGCGGATCGATGCACCTGACCTCGGTCGAGCACGGGATGATGGGCTCCTACGCCATCATCGGCGCCCATCTCACGATCGCCAACGGGGCGGCATGGTCGGCCCGCATGCGGGGCACCGACCAGGTGGCCGTGTGCTTCTTCGGGGACGGGACCACCAACATCGGAGCCTTCCACGAGGCGTTGAACCTGGCCGCCATCTGGGATCTCCCGGTCGTGTTCGTGTGCGAGAACAACCTCTGGATGGAATACACGCCGATAGATCTGATCACCGCAGTGGCCAACCCGGCGGCGGATCGGGCCTCCGCCTACGGGCTCGAGGGCATCGTGGTCGACGGGAACGACGCCGACGCCGTCTATCAGGTTGCGACCCAGGCGATCGGGAAGGCCCGACGTGGCGAGGGACCGTCATTGGTCGAGGCCCAGACCTACCGCGAACAAGGGCACAGTCGGGCGGACCCGGCGAAATACCGTCCCCCCGCCGAGGTGCAGGCCTGGAAGGAGCGGGACCCGATCCCGATGTACCACGAGAGATTGCTTCGCCTCGGTGTCCCGGAAGGTGACCTGAGCACGATCCAGCAAGACGTGGCGAGGCGGGTCGACGAGGCGACCGAATTCGCCAAGGGCGGAGCGGTCCCCGGCGAGGAGCACCTGTTGACCGATGTGTGGGCTGACGGAGGCTCGGCATGGCGGAACTGACCTATCGGAACGCTGTTGCCTACGGCATCGCCCAGGAGATGCGACGCGACCCGAGTCTCGTCATGCTGGGGGAGGACATCGCCGGCGCGGGTGGGGTGTTCAAGACGACCGTTGGCCTTGGTCGAGGAGTTCGGGCCGGACCGTATCCGCGACACCCCGATCTCCGAGCAGGCGATCCTCGGCGCGGCGATGGGCGCCGCCATGACCGGAATCCCGGTGATCGCCGAGATCATGTTCTCCGATTTCATCGCGGTGTGCTTCGATCTGTTGGCCAACGAGATCGCCAAGTCGCGCTACATGACCGGGGGGCAGGTGACGATCCCGATCGTGGTTCGCACCGCCAACGGAGGCGGATCGCGGTTCGGGGCACAGCATTCCCAGAGCGTGGAGAACTGGGTGATGATGATCCCGGGTCTCAAGGTGGTGGCGCCATCCACACCGTTGGACGTGGTCGGCCTGCTGGCTGCCTCGATACGTGATCCTGACCCGGTGGTCTTCCTGGAGCACAAGTCGTTGATGGCCGACAAACAGGACGTCCCCGAGGGTGAGATCCTCGACAAGCTGGGGGCGGCCAGGGTGGTTCGCGAGGGCACCGACTGCACGATCGCCGCGCTTGCCTTGATGGTCCCACGCGCCCTCGAAGCGGCCGATCGCCTCGAGGATCAGGGGATATCTGCCGAGGTCATCGATGTGCGCACCCTGGTGCCGCTCGACACCCAGACCATCCTCGGGTCGGTGAGCAAGACCAGCCGGCTGTTCACCGTCGAGGAGAACCCCCGGCTCTGTGGTTGGGGGGCGGAGATTGCCTCCATCGTGGCCGATGAGGCATTTTGGGACCTGGACGGGCCAGTGGTCCGCATAACGACGCCGCATATCCCTCTGCCCGCGGCGGAGGCGTTGGAGGACATGGCGATTCCGTCCGTCGATCGGATCACCGAAACGGTCACCAAACGCATGGGTTGAGGCGCCGGGGAGGGGGGATCTTCACGATCATTGCTAAACCCCGGCGTCTGACAGCCGAGACAATTACTACATGACCGGTCTTCGCCCGCCGCCCAAGGCAGAAACCACGAGCCGGGTCTTCCTCCGGTTCGTCGTGCTCGTCCTTCTCTTGATCGTGGCCGGGGCGGCGATCTGGACGACGGTCACCCTCGATCGCATCGAGCTCATCGAAGACGTATCGCTGGGAGATCTCGAGAGCGACACCGTCGAGACCGCCAACGGCACGGTTCTCAATGTCGTGAGACAGGGGGACGGGACGGTTCCTCTCGTACTGCTCCACGATGTCGACGTGGCGGGAGGGGTGATCTGGGACGGGGTGGTGGCCGAGCTCGACCCCAGGTTCTCGGTGATGCGAGTCGATCTCCCAGGTTTCGGGCTCAGCGCCCGGATCCCCGAAGAGGGAAGTCGGCACACCGTTGCCTCGATGGCCGAGGAGGTCTCTGACGTCATCCAGCAGTCCTTCGGCCAGCCCGCAATCGTCGCCGGCATCGGGCTCGGGGGCGAGGTTGCCGCCGAGATAGCCGTGACCCAGCCCGATCTCGTTGCCGGCCTGGTCATGCTCGATGTCGATTTCTTCAAACCCCGGGCGTGGGACGAATTCGTCGAGAGGCTGCCCTGGGTTGGCATTGCGGCCACTTACGCCCTCGAGACCGGTGGACCACTCGCCTCCGGACGCTGGGCACCCAATTGTGAGAGTGGCGGATGGTGTCCGACACCCAGCCAGGTCCAGGCGCGGGATCTGGCCGAGACCATCGTGAACACATCCGAGTCGATTCATTTCTTCCGCCGGACTCCGGCCGCCTCACAGGTGCCATCGAAGCTGGGCGAGATCAACACGCCGACCAAGTACCTCTGGAGCCAGGCGGGAAACGTCCCCCGGGAATCGGTCGATCGGGTCCAGGAGGCCATGCCGGCCGCAACCGTCGAAGTCGTTACCGAGGCGTGGAAGGCACACCTCGACACCCCGGGCGCCGTGGCGTCGACGATCGCCGGCTTCCTCCAGTAGCGCTAGCGCGCCTCGAACTCGACCGTGTGGACCAGGTTGTTGGCGTAGCCGTTCTCGTTCCAGTGCGGGCTCATCGGTTGGCTGTTCCCGCCCGAGTCCGTGGCCCTGGACATCACCGTGTGCCTGCCCGGGGCGACGACCACCTCATGGCGCCAGGCGACCGCCGCCAGCGGACCCGAGCCAGTCGACATCTCTGCTGGGTCCCAGGTCTCCCCCCGATCCATCG
The DNA here is from genome assembly GCA_963843585.1 of uncultured Acidobacteriota bacterium. GTDB lineage: Bacteria > Actinomycetota > Acidimicrobiia > Spongiisociales > ZC4RG35 > JARDZU01. Next base: position 22,259 of record CAWJLJ010000035.1, on the reverse strand, counting down.
AGACGACGACATTCTCCACAGGCCCACTGCCTGACCAGGCCGAGCCCATGATCACGACAGGCCCGGCCGGGACCGACTCTCCGTGACCGGGTGACGCGATGACCGACCTCACCTGGATCTCCCCGACAGGTGACTCCTCCTCGAACCTGTCATCGCCGAGATACCGGTAGCGCTTGACGAAGTGGCCGGCGAAAGGCTCGACTACCCCTTCGATACTGGCCAGCCACTTGACCGACCTCATCGCGTAATGCCCTGGCAACACGAACCGGATCGGCCCTCCGTGCTCCATCCCCAGCGGTTCGTCGCCCCAGCGGGTGACGAGGAGCGAAGACCCGTCTGTCACCCGGTCGATGGGAACCGAGAACTGATAGTTGACGTCCCCTTCCGGCCACACCGTGCCGCGATCGGACCCGGTCAGGACGAGCTCGACGACCTCGTCGGGCACCGGCCCGAGGGCATCTACGAGCCGCACCCCGCCGACCCTGATCGGGGACGCGCCGCCGAGGCCCCATGCCAGACCGCTCACCGCGGGCCGGACCAACGACCTGCCGTTGCCGGCGCACTCGAGGACCATCTCGACCTCGACCTGTTCCAGTTCCGCCAGGGTCTCCACCGACAGGCTCCGATGCGGAACGCCCGGGAGCAGGACTCTCAACGACGTCTTCGACGTCCTGCGGGATGGGGAAGCTGTTACGGAGATATGCCCGGTCCTGGGGGATGGGACGCCCGTCCAGCGCGGTCATGGGCACGCCGGCGTTGGGCGGTGACGTGGTGATGTACTCGAGTTCTGACATCTGCATTGAAACTAGATCGCTTCCTTGTCGGCGTAGGGCCACATGTGGCCCTACGTACCTCAGGTAAGCGTTTGGCCCACCCATTCCGCCCAACGGCGGGTCAGGTCGTCGACGTCGGCGCGGTCGGTGCCGGTGGCGTGGAGCGCAGGGCCGATAATCACCTCGACGCGCCCTTTTCGGAACTTGTTGTCGATACCGAGGACCTGGTCGGTCCCGTTGACGGCAACGGCCACCAATGGCACCCCGGTGCGGGCCGCCAACCAAGCCGCCCCGGGCTTGAACCCGGCATCACCGAATTTCTCCACGCGGATGCCCTCGGGGAACAGACCGACCACGCCACCGGATTCGAGATGGGCCAGGCATTGACGCACCGTCCCCAGCGGGACCGTGCCGCGGCGAACGGTGATGGCCCCCCAGCCATTCAGGGCCCAGTCGAGAGACTTGTGGTTCCCGAAGAGGTCGATGAGAGCGATGAATCGGGCCCGTTTGCCGTAGACCGCTCCGACCAGAGGAGGATCGAGAAAGGAGTAGTGGTTGGCGGCCAGGACGAACGGAGGCGTGGGGAACCCCGCCCCCCGGTCGACCCTCAGCCGCCACAGGATCCTGGCTCCGAGTCTTATCGCAGGGAGCGAGATCAGCCACCACAAACGATGCCTGGGTTTCGACGGGTCGGGCAGCGTCAAGGGAGTAGCAGGACCTTGCCGGTGGTCTGTCTTCCCTCCAGCGCCCGATGGGCATCGGCGGCGTCGGCCAGTGGGTACTCGTGGCCGATGCGCACGTCGACCTCTCCAGATTGGACCCAGGAGAAGAGGTCGGAGCAGCGTGACAGCAGCTCATCCCTGGTCTGGAGATAGTGCTCCATCGTGGGTCGGGTCAGGAAGAGCGAGCCCTTTTGCGAGAGGAGAAGGGGGGCGATCTCGGGCGGCGGGCCGGATGCGTTGCCGAACGTCACCATCATGCCCCGGGGCCGGAGCAGGTCGAGGCCGCTCATGAACGTGTCGGAGCCGACTCCGTCGTAGACCACATCGAGCGGCTTGGGCCCGGCCATCTCCTCGACCTGGTCCTTGAAGTCGGTCTGCGTGTACACGATGACGTGGTCTGATCCCGCTTCCCGGCTCAGTTCGGCCTTTTCCGCGCTTCCCACCGTTGTGAACACCTCGGCGCCAAGCATCTTGGCGATCTGGGTGAGGAGAAGCCCGACGCCCCCAGCGCCGGCATGGATCAGGCACTTGCTGCCTTGGCGGAGCGGGAACGTGTCCGTGGCCAGGTAGTGCGCCGTGAGACCCTGCAGCAGGACGGCGGCCACCGTCCTCGAGTCGAGATCATCCGGGATCGGGCACCGCCCGCCTGGCCGGTATCACATGCCGTTCCGCGTAGGAACCGCGTACGTCGGCCCACCCGACCGTGTCGCCGATACGGAAGCCCTCGACGCCCTCGCCGACCGCTGACACGGTGCCGGCCCCTTCCCTGCCCGGGATGAAGGGGAGGGTCGCGTCGTAGAGACCGCGCCGGTGGTAGATGTCGACGTAGTTCACCCCTGCCGCCGTTACGTCGACCAGCAACTCCCCGGGACCTGCCACCGGCTCGGCCAGATCGTCCAGGACCAGGTTCTCGGGACCACCGAGCGCCGGGACCACTATTGCTTTCACGGTCGCTCCACGTTCCATCCTCGGCTCTTCAGCTCGAGTGCCAGCAGCTCGTCACTGATGAAAGAGAGGTCGGGCACCCTGGCTTCGGCGCCGAGGCATCGCTCCACCGGGTCTCGGAGGGTCCGAGCCCATGCCTTTCCCTTGGCCTCCGCCTCCAGTGTCAGCGTGGAATCGGGATTGACTGTGTACACCCGAGCTGTGATCTGGGGGTTGGCCCGGGAGCCGCGTTCGCCATACACCAAGAGGATGGCGCCCATCGGCAGGTCCTGGATCCCGCCGGTTGCGACGAATGGCCCATCGAAGGCCCAACCCGATGCCCTGGTGTCGTCGACCGACTCCACCACCTTCGCCCAATTCTTGTGACGTTCGTCTCCGACCTGGGGGACATCGACCGCCACCATCACCATTTCGCCCATATGCCGAGGGTAGGCGAAGGCAGCCGGGAGTCGCGAGGTGATGTCGGTACGCTTTAGGCTCGACCTATGGCCAAGCTTCGCCTCTTCGCAAACCTCCGGGAACTGGCCGGCACATCACGACTCGATGTGCCCTCCGAAACCGTAGGCGGGGTGATCGAGGCGGCATCGGAGAAGTTCGGGCCTGATTTCCGGCGAGGGGTGGAGACGTCACGGGTTTGGGTCAACGGTGAGGCGGCGTCGATGGACGACAGCGTCACCGAGCACGACGAGGTGGTGTTGATACCTCCTGTCTCGGGTGGGGATCAGCCGGCCACCACCTTCTCCGCCTTGGACCTCATGGCGTTCCTGCCCGCCGCGGTCGCCGTCGTGGCGATCCTCGCCAACACCCAAGGCCAGGAGATATGGGCTGCCGTCCTCGTCCTCATCGTGGCCATTTGGGCACTGGACATCGGGACGGCGTTCGCGGCCAGGGGCCGGGAGTTCGCCTCACTTCGCCGCAGTGGTCACAGCCGCCGGGTCTGCCATGGCCGCCCACGTTGCCGGAGGCGGCGGGTACGCCCTCGCGCTGGTCATCGCCGCAGTCGTGAGCCTCGGTTGGGCAGTGGCTTTCCCCCGATACCGGCAGGTGGATGTCTTGAGCCCGACCGTGATGGTCTCTCTCCTCGGCGGACTGGGCACTGCCTCACTCGTGCTCGCTCGGTCCGCTCACACACCCGAGGCGAATGCGGTCGATGTCTTCCTCGTGTCTGTCATCGCCGCCGTTGGTCTCAGTGCGATTGTCGAGCGGATCAATCCCATACCCCTCCTCGACCCCTTCTCGGTCACGGCTCTCGGTGCCGTTCTGGCCGCGGTCGCCGCCGCTCTGATCTGGGACCTGTCCGTTGTCTCCTATCTCCTCGTCGGTCTGGGGATCGCTGTGGCGCTGCTGGCGGGCAGAGGTCTCTCGTCCATGCTGCGAATGGGCCGGGTGGTCCTGACCGAGCGTCCACCCGGAGCGCTGGTCAGCCTCGATGGAATAGCTCTGGCTGCCGCCATCTATTACCCGTTGCTGCTCCTGGTCTTGTGAGCTCCTCTGTGACGGCCGCAAGCGTTTGCAATTAGACCGATCCGAGTAGAGCAAAACGCCGTCACGGGTTAGCCTTCCCGCCGATGCGTGCCCAGACGCCGATCCGCGTCGTCACCCTTCTCACCCTCATCGGTCTGTTCGCTGTCCTCTTCCCCCTCGCCGGCCAGGCGGTGACCAAGGCTCAGGTCGAGGAGGCATGCGCCGATTCTCGTGCCCAGCTCGAGGAGTATCGGTCCGCTCAGGCAGCCTTCGAGGTCGCCGCCCACGAGTACGAAGACGCCGTGATCGAAGTCGATCGCGTGGAGAGGAAACAGGAATCCGTTGCGGGCTCGGTGTCCAGCCACACCGAGGATCTGGATCAGATCCAGACGAGGATCGAGGAACAGGCCGTGGAGCTCTACATGCGTGGCGGGCTGGCCAGCCCGGGGATCATCTTCTCCGCTTCGTCGGTCGACGAATTCATGACCACCTCCGAATTCCTCACCACCGCTGCCACCGGGGGACAGGAGTCGTTGGATGAGCTCGTGGCCGCCCGTAGTGAGCTGAATCGGTTCCAGGCCGTCCTCGATGACACCCGTGTCGAGTTGGAGGCCGTGGAGACCCAAAAGCTCGACGCCCGGAGCAATCAGGAAGCGGCGATGGAGGCCGAGCAGGCGGCATATGCCCAACTGTCCGGCCGCTGCAAGGACCTCGCCACAGAGTACGACCGCGAGCAGGCGGAGCTGGCGGCGCGGGCCCGACAGCGAGCTGCCGGCTCGGTGCAGGTTGGCTCTTTCATCTGTCCCTTCACGCCGGGCCGGACCTCGTTCATCGACTCCTGGGGGGCGTCGAGATCAGGGGGGCGCGCCCATAAAGGCACCGACATGTTCGCTGCCTGGAACGAGCCGATGTACGCGGTCACCTCGGGCCGCGTCGCCCTTGGCAGCAGCGGGCTCGGCGGCAACACGATCTGGCTGCTGGCCGACAATGGGATCGCCTACTACTACGCCCACCTCTCCGATTTCAACGTCGCCTCCGGGTCGTCGGTCAGCCAGGGCCAGACGATCGGCTTCAACGGCGACAGTGGAAACGCCAGGGGTGGTTCACCGCACCTCCACTTCGAGATCCACCCCGGGGGACGGGGCTCGTCGGCCGTCAACCCCTATGCAACGCTGGCGGGGGCATGCAGGTAGCCTGCCTCCCGTGAGCGAGCACCGTCGCAGAATCGACACCGTTCTCGAGCCGGACTATCTGGCCGACATCTCCGAAGCCGACCTCGACGAGCTGCGGACACGTCGGGAGACTGCGGAGGACGTCGAGGCCCAGATCTCCTATTACCGCCGTCTGCTCCATGGAAGAGTGGATCTGCTCAATTTCGAACTGCGCCGGCGCAGCGGGCAGGAGGAGCGGAGCCTGATCGAGGCATTGCCCGAGATCCTGGCCTCAGGGATGACCTTTGGCAGCGAGCCCAACCTGCGACATCTCGACCCGATGCCTCCGATCCCGGCCACCACGGGTCGGCGACTCATCGACAGGATCATGGATGACGGCATCCTCACCCAGCTTCCGGAGCTGACCGACGATGAGCTCACCGAGGCGATCGACCGCGTGCAGGAGGTGGAGGCCGAGCTCTCGGCACAGCGGCGCCAGCTGCATGTGGTGATCGACGCCCTCCAGGACGAGATCATCGCCCGCTATCGGAGCCAGCAGGGCGAAGCACAGCCAGCGGGCTGAAGGTTGCTCGCGGCCAGAACACGTTCGGGTCTGGTCGAGACGATGCACGATGGGGCGGTCGCCGTTGTCTCCGCCGACGGTGCCCTGGTGGCCCATTCGGGCGACATCGACCAACCCTTCTTCCTCCGGTCCGCCGCCAAGCCATTTCAGGCTCTTGCCTCGCAAGAGCACGGCGCGGCCCTGGGGCCCCTCGAGCTCGCCCTCGCCTGTGCCTCCCACGACGGTCATCCGGTGCACACTGCCCTGGTCGGGTCGATGCTTGCCCGGGTCGGTCTCGGCGAGACCGATCTCCAGTGCCCACCGAGTTGGCCGCTGTCGGCAGAAGCGGAGACCCGTCTCCGGATGGAGATGGGAAGCAGTGGCGAGCCACGCCGGATATGGCACGACTGTTCCGGCAAACACGCGGGATGGCTCCGGGCCTGCCAGTCACAGGGTTGGCCGATCGACATCTATCTGGCCCCGGATCACCCCCTCCAGGTCGCGATCACCGATCTGATCGCCGATCTGAGTGGTTTCCCGGTTTCGCCGGTGGGGGTGGACGGTTGCGGAGCGCCCGTGCACCGCACGACCACCCGGGCCATGGCGACTCTCTACGCCCGTCTCGCATCACTCCCACGGCTCAGGGAGGTCTTCGAGACGATGCATCGCTATCCGGCGCTGGTCTCCGGCACCGGCAACGGTGATGCCTCGATCGGGAGCGCACTGAGCGCAGCTGCCAAGCGTGGGGCCGCAGGCTGCATCGGTGTGGCGCTCGATGGAAGATTGGGTGTTGCGGTCAAGTCCTGGGACGGGATCCAGGAGGTCGCCGATGCCGCGGCCATTGCCACGCTGGCCGGGTTGGGCGAGCTGCCGCCGAATCGCAGGCGATCGTCTCGCCCCGCTCGCCCGCCCCACAGTCCTCGGCGGTGGCCGTCCCGTAGGCGAGCTCGAGCCCACTGTGGATCTGCAATGGGCATGAGAGAGGTGCTCGAGCACCGAATCGAGCAATGGATCGCCGACCCCGATTCGAGCGTCGAGTACGCCGAAGAGGTCGAGGGCCGCTGGGCGGTGCGGATGCGGCAGGAGGTGCGCGATGCCACCACGACTTGGTTCACGATCGGGCAGCGCAGTCTCGAGTACGAGGCGTATGTCCTGCCGGCGGCCGAGGCCGGCAGCGAGCTGTTGAGGCAGGCGTTGCAGAGGAACATGAAAGGGTGGCGGTCGTACTTCGCCCTCGACCATGAGGGCGGGCTGGTGCTGCGCGGGCGACTCGCCGAGCCTCAGGTGACCGACCTCGAGCTCGACCTTGTCCTGGGCGAGATCTATGACGCCATCGAGGTCGGCTTCCGACCATTGCTCCGCTCCCTCATCGCGGGTCGCGAAAATTCCGGTTAGAAACTTGTGAACAAACCCATGTGGACAAAGCCTGTGGAAAGTGGCGATTCCTGTTGGTAACGCCGACCGAAGTCGAATCCGCGCCCTATTTGGTGATGCTGAGCGTTACTCGGCGTTAGACGGCGTCCAGACCGGGGTCGTTGCTTCCAGGCTGCAGAACCCGTACATTCGGCGCTGCGAACGCCCGAGAGGCAAACCAGAGAACCGTCCGTTCGGGGAAGTGCGGAGGAGGCTCAGGTAGGTCACTCGGGCGTTTGTTTGATGAGTGGTGAGTGGTGAGTGGTGAGCGCACCTTCCTGCAACTCAGAACCCACCACCCAGAACCCACCACTCAATCGTGACAGAGCTGGGCGAATCGGCTCGCCTCGATGCACGACTGGCCGGGGATCACGGCCTTGTCCGGTGGCACGACCATCGTCGTGGTGGTAGTTGGCGGCGCCGTGGTGGTGGTCGAAGGTGTGGTCGTGGTCGGTGCCGGGGCAGCCGGCCCGCTCCCATCGTCTGAGGGCGGTGCCGTGGTCGCCGGCGAGTCGGCAGGCGGCGGTGGGGGAGCCGGGGCTTCGGTGGTCGGAGGTGCCTCGGTCGTCGGTGGGGCGGTTTCGCCCTTCTTCATGAACACGACGGTGACGTACAGGGACCCGTCGTCGCTGGTGTCGGTCCCGACGCCGACATAGTTGTAATCACCGAGGATGTTGGCGGCGTGCCCGGAGGAGTTCATGAACGCCGTGTGCAGGGTCGAGGGCGCCTGCCCTCTTCCGACATTCTCGCCGACCTGTGACCAGCCACTTCCGGCGGCGGCCGAGAGCTCGCCTGAACTGGAGTGAAAGATGTCGCCCTTGTCGATCATTGCCTGGGTGTGGTTTCGGGCATGTGAGCGGAGACCGCCGTCTACTTCGAGCGCCCCGAGGCCGTTGTTGGCGCGGGTCGAGTTGATCAGGGAGACGAACTCGCTCTCCGTTCCCGAATCAGCGGTTGCGGCGACGCCGAGCGCGGTCGAGATGAATGCGACCAGCAGCAGCGAGAGCCAATGCTTTTTCCCGGGCATCCCTTGGGGTTATCGGACGCTTCGAGCCGGTACCCAAGCACCCAAGACTCAAACCGACCACTCGACCGCCACCCACAACTCAAATCCCGAACATGACCTCGCGCAGACTGATCACGCTGGCCTCGAGTGTCACCGGGTCGAGACGCATCGACCCAAGACGGAGACCCTTCATCCCTTCGCCGGTGTTGGTCATGACTCTGAGCCCGTCATCCTCGTTGCCGAGGATCCCGAGCCCCAGACAACCGCCGTCCTCGTCCTGGACGCCGACCAGCACGTCGTCGAGGCGTCCCAGGTTGAGGCCCATGGGAAGGGTCGGTGCGAAGACGGTGGGGCGAACCTTCCATCGGTCCAGTGGCGGTGCCAGCGCCCGGGCAAACGCCTCGGTCCTCCGCTGGGCCCTCTCGTCCGGCGAGATAGGCATCACATTGGGGTCGGCGGGGGTAACGGTCACCTCCATGCCGAGGAACCGGCGCAGCATCCCCACCACCGGCTCCATCTCGCCGCCACGTTGCAGGGCAACGACCTTGTCCGGCCGACACAGTTCGGCCTTGTGGTACTTGAGGGTCTCGCCGGCCACCCCGGAAACCACAGCTGTGGTGTCGAGGATCACGAGGTCGGCCATCCCCCGAGCAACGTCGACCATCGCCGCTGTGGCGACGACCTGTTGCAGGACGAGTCGCGCCGGGGAGATGGTGCCCACGAAGTGGAGCCGATCCGGCGTCTCGACGTCATCGAGGTCCTCCGCCGAGCGGAGCACCTTCAATCCGACGCACGCCGGGGGCCCGACGGTCGAGTTGCCCACATCGGCATCGACGATCGCAACAGTCCGGCCGGCGCCGATGGCGAGACGAGCCGCCTGCAGGGCCAGCGTCGTCTTTCCCGTGTCGACGCTGCCCATGAGCATCGCCACGTTCGCCCGGGACACCTCGCGCGCTACTCCGTCATGGCTGGTCTCGGACATCGCGGCAATATAGGACCACGCATGGCTCACAACACTCTCCCCATCAGCTTCCTCTCCGACTTCGGTCATGCCGACGAGTTCGTCGGCGTGGTGCACGGCGTGCTGGCCAAGCTCGCACCGGAATCACTCGTCATCGATGTCGGCCACGGCACTCCGAGGGGTGATGTGAGGGCTGCCGCCCTCAGTCTGACCCGGGCCATCCAGTATCTGCCGGAGGGCGTGGCCCTGGTGGTAGTCGACCCCGGGGTCGGCTCCGAGCGCAAGGCGCTGGCCCTGGAGACGGACTGGGGCTTCTTCGTTGGTCCGGACAACGGGGTGCTGTCGCCGGCAGTGGCGATGGTGGGCGGCGCTCGGAAGATGGTCTCGATCGACAATCCCGAGGCGAGGATTCCCTCCCCGGGCGAAACCTTTCACGGCCGAGATGTGTTCGCCCCGGCGGCTGCCCTTCTCGCCTCAGGGGAGGCGGCGATCCAGGATCTCGGTCCCGAGGTTGGCCCGGATGCGGTGCAGCCGCTGCTGCTGCCGCTGCCGGAGACTCAGGGAAGCCTGGTCACCGGCGAGGCGTGGTGGGTGGATCGGTTCGGGAACGTTCAGACCAACATCGGTCCCGACGACCTGGCCGCGGTCGGTGTCGCGCCAGGATCCGTGTTGACGATGAAGGTGGGCGCCACCCTTCACACGATTCCGTGGGCTGCCACCTATTCCGACGTGGAGCCGGGAGAGGCGTTGGTGCACGTCGATTCGGCCGGCCTGATCGCAATCGCGATTCGGGAGGGCGCCGCCGACGAGGAGTTGAACCTATCGGCAGGGGTGGCGGTCACCCTGGCTGGGACAGGATCGACGTCAGCTGGATGATGCCTGCGGCGGCGATGAGAAGCAGAAGGATGACCAGGACGACGGCGGTGGCGGGTCTCAACACTCACACGATGGCAGACCACGATCGGGCGCTGAAAAATGATGAGGCCCCCACGCGTGGCGGGGGCCTCATCTGCACGATTGGAGAGTTCCGTACCGTGGGGCGGGCTGGGAGGCTATCCGTTCACACCTTGGACGAACGTGCCCTTGGTATGAGGGGAACGGTTGACCCTCCATCCGTGCGTGTCCATTATCGGTCACCCACGGTGGTTACTTGAACAATTCAGCCTTCAGATTCCTGATCAGGTCCGGTTGTCATCTTTGCGATGAGGCGCGCCCGGTCGTCGAGAAGGCGGTGTCGAGCGTCGGTGGCACGATCCACGAGGTCGATATCGACACCGACGATGCTCTGACCAGGGATTATGGGATGCGGGTGCCGGTCCTCCTCGGCGCGGGCGACGTCGTGGTGGCCGAGGGGAAGATCGAGGCGAGGTCTCTGCGCAAGGCGTTGCGGAGAATCGAGAACTAGGAAAAAAATCCGAGGTCTTGGCTACGAGGCCGGTGCGAGAGCGGCGGCGGCGCCGCTCACCGTGGTCGTCGGCTCTCCCTCGGCAGGCGCCTCTTCACCCGGTGTGGTCTCGCCAGGAGCCTCGCCCTCCTCCCCCTCCGCCGGGGCCAGGCCGCAGTCGGTGAGAGTCTCTGCCGGGTCGGCGCCACCGAAACGGACCCGCTCGAAGGCAACTGCCGAAGCCAGTTGCTCCTCGGTCAGAGTCGTGCCGAATGGCGGCATACCTCCGGCGACGGGCTTGCCGGTGTCGCCATACGTCGACCGGCCTTCACCCTGGAAACCCTCCGAACCGAGGGTGACCCACTCGATGTGATCGATGCAGGAACCGAAGGTGGTGAGGACGCCTGAGAAACTGGGCCCGACTCCCCCTTGGCCCTGGGCGCCATGACACCCGTCGCAGTTGGCCACGTTCTGATAGACGTCTTCGCCCATGGCGATGAAGTCGGCTCCTCCTCCACCTGCGCCCGAGCCGGTGAACTCGGTGCCGTCACAATTGACCACCTGGCCGGTGATGACATTGGTGGAGAGCTCGGTGGCCTCGCCGCATTCACCGGTGGCGGAGCCGCCGAGGGCGAAGAGGGCGAAGGCGGGGATGATCAACATGACCGCGGCCAACCAGCGGGGGATGGCGAGGTTCGTCCTCTCCCTGATTCCGGCAGTGGGGACCGTGATCACCTCGGGAAGGCCGGCAGCCTCGGCGGCGGTCACCTCGGCGGGGACCGGAGAGCGTGTCACCGGGCCGGAAGGCGCCGGGGAGGGTGCGGACGCAGGCACGTCGGTGGGGGCCGGTGCAGGTGCGGCCGCCTCCTCTGTCTCCTCGGTTGCTTCCGCGGGCTCAACCTCGGCGGGTGGCGCTTCCTGATCCGCCGCGGCGGGTGGGGATCCGGCCACCGACCCGCCCCCGGCCCACGCTGCCAGCACCTCGTCGACCGTCATCCCCGTCTCGGCGGCACGGGCAGCAGCCGAGCGCTGGACGATGGACTCGGGGATCCCGAGAGCCTCAGCGGCGGCGCTCAGGTCACTCACGATGCGGCCGCCTCTCCTTCGGTGGCAGGCTCCTCTTCAGTGGGCTCCTCATCGGCCGGCGCCTCCTCGGCAGGCTCACCCGGCGGTGCCTCCTCGAGGGTGACCGACTCGACCAGATACGCCACCAGGGCGTCGAGATCTTCTGATGAGAGCGATAGGGCGGGATGGTCGTCGAGCCCGGTGATGATCGCCTCGATCTGACTTGCCGTAATCCGAGCCCCGACATTGGACAGATCCGGGCCGAAACGGCGTGACCCCAACACCTGGTTGGTGTCGTTCAGCGACACCGCCCCGAGACCGACATCCGCCACCACGGGACGCACCATCTGGGTATGACATGAGGCACAGCCGACCGACTGGTAGATCTCCTGCCCGTGGAGGGCCGTCTCGGTGTAAGGCAGGTCACTGGTCCGCGCCCCCGGATTCTCGGTGGGGAGGGCCGGGCCGACCACCCCGACCAGGAAGAGGGCAACGAACAGGCCTACCGCTCCGACGAGGATGGCGATCGGGTTGTCGACCTCACCGACCAGGACCGGTGGCTTGCCCGGGACAGACGGCGCGGCGGTTACCGGGGCGGCGGCGGGCGTCTCGATGACTGGTGTTGGCATGGGAGAGGGGGTGACCGCTGGCTCTGCTGGCTCGTCGGCCTCTGCCGCCGGCGCCTCTGCGGCATCCGGTTCAGCCGGAGCGGGCGCTGCCGGTGGCGGGATATCTCCTCCGCCGGCCCAGGCGGCCAGAACCTCGTCGACGGTCATGCCGGTCTCCTCAGCGCGAGCAGCGGCGGAGCGCTGCACGATGGCTTCGGGGATTCCGAGAGCGTCGGCGGCCGCAGCGCTCAGCTCACTCATCGGCATCCTCGACGTTGTCCGGGTCAGGCCCGTAGACCAGAACCTCCTGAGCGACCGCCCTGCCACTCGTGACCGTCCCAATCACGGTGGCGGCGTACGCCAGCTGTCCGAGGAAGGCCACGATGCCGAATCCAACTGCCACGAGCATCAGCACCTCGGCCGCCCCGGCCCCGGCGGCCCAGCCCTCCCCGGCGTTGACATAGGCGGCGCTGTTCGACCCCGCCACCCACGAATACCCGCTGACCAAACCGGCCGCGATCATGCTCACCCCGACGCCGCCCACGCCGACGACAGTCCAGCGATTGAAGGACCGAGGACGATCAAGGGTGGCCGGCTCGCGGCCCGATATCCGGGGCAACGCCTCGAAGACGACTCCGGCGGCGAGGAGCACGCCGACCCCGTACAGAGCCACGTATTCGATCGCTTCCCAATAGCCGGTGAGTGCGGTCACCGATCCGACGGAGGGGAAGGCGGCAAAACTGGCCAGGATGGCCACTGCCACCCCCAGGTAGAGGCCAACGATGCCAGAGGTGACACCCGGCTTTTCCCTCAACTTCTCCCAGTGCCCCTGGAGGGTGAGCGAGGCGTTGGCGGCATTGGCGAGGGCTCCAATGGGGAAGGCCAGGCCCAAGGCGGCCGACACACCGTCGATCCAACCCGGCCCGGGGCCAAAGACGAGTTGCGCCGAGCCCCACCATGCGGCGGCGAAGCCGAGTGACCAGAAGCCGACTGAAGCCAGCTGACGTGAGGCGAGAGGGATGTCGAGCTCCTTGACCAGGGTGTAGTAGAAGAGCCCGCTGCCCACGGTGAACACCCACAGGGTCACGAATCCGGCGGAGAAGAAGAGGTCGGAGTACTCCGCACCGAGCGAGCCCACGAAGGGCAGGCTGCCGGCCGAATAGGCCAAATACAGCAGTGGCAACCAGGCCACGCCGCCCATCACGAACCAGAGGGTCACGAAACTGCGCTCCTCCTCCCGTCGCCGGATGGTCATCATCGTGACGGCGAACGGAATGGTCAGCACCGCAAGCATCGGGAGGTGGAGCCACCAGGGGAGGCCAAACGGCTGTCGACCCTCACCGAAACCGAAGGCCACGGCCAGGAGGTCGAGCACAACGAGACCCGAGACGCCGAGGAGCCCGAGGTAGGCAAGTTCCTTCCGCCACAGCCGGGCGCCGGTCAGCCTGGGGAGGACGTAGTAGATGCCACCTGCCAGCGTGAGCACGAGAAAACCCAGCATGACCGTGATGTTGGCCATCGACTCGGCGCGGCCGTAGCTGATGGGGGACAGCCCGGCGAAGCGCAGCGAGAAGAGAGCGATCAGTTGGAAGACGCCCGCCAGCACCAGGAAGAGAGCCCCTACCAGGAAGTGAGCGACAGCGACGCGGTCCTCATCTCCGGCCCCGAGGAGGGCCCTGATGTCTGCAGTTTGGGTTGCGGCCAAGGGTTCCCTCGTCGCGGAACGGGACGGCGGGAGCATAACTAGCGAACCCAGGGTTGCAGGCACCGCTCAGCGAAGTCCAGAACCCTGGGTTCGCTGGTTCTCTTACGAGGCCCGGGTTGTGGTAGAAACGACGTGAACAGGTATACAACCGTGCCCGAAGACGAGAGATGTATCGCCTCGCAGAACTGAGCGACAGCAGACGCAAGACCATCGGATGGGGACTGCTCGGTCTGGGCTTCGTCGGTCTCGTTGTGGCGGTGATCTGGATTCACTACACCAGCCTCCCGCCCGAGCAGGACGCGGGAATCTTCGATTGGATTCCGAGCAACCACTTGCTGAAAGGTGTCGGCTATCTGGTGGTGTTCGGCGCCTCCCAGATGCTCGTGGTCGGGGCACTGTTCGTCTGGGTGCTGAACCAGAGAATGACCTGGGCCCGCGCCCTCTTCGCCTCATTCGTCACCTGGATCGAGCTCGTCATCATCTTCGGGATGGTTCCCTCGGAATGGCTCAACTTCGCCCAGACCGATCTCGACTGGTCCTCACAACGGGTGGCCGTCACCATCCCGCCGGTCCTGGTGTTGGGCAACGACGTACAGCTCAGTTGGGCTGCCATCAAGGACTCGATCTCGATGGGCTATCACCTGGTGATGCTGGCGGTCGCCGCGGTGTTCGCCCTTCAGCTCCAGAAGATGAAGAAAGGCCCGCCTGCGTCGGCCGACAAGGCACCGCCCCGCTCACCCTACGGGCGGCCGCTGGTCAGGGGTGAGGGCTGATGCCCAAGGGTGTCGTCGACGAGACTCCCCCGTACCGGGACGATTATCAGCTCGCTGTCGTCGAGGGCGACTACTTCACCGACAAGCTGCGGCCGAAGCAGTTCCTCCACATCGACCAGTCGGAGTGCATCCTCTGCGAGGGGTGTGTCGACATCTGCCCGTGGAAATGCATCCACTATCTCTCGTTGGACGCCATCACCGAGGGCGTCAATGTCGACCATCCCGGTGAGGACCCGCAGAACCTGGGGTTCTTCGTGGTCGACGAGGACGAATGCACCCGATGCGCCCTGTGTGTGGACCGCTGCCCGACCAATGTCATCACATTGGGCAAGTTCGAGGGGTCTCTGGCAGAGCAGGCCGCAGAGCTTGGGCTCGACCGCCGCCCCTGGGATTTCGACACCGGGCAGCGAGACTTCAAGAATGGATACGCCTATGGGATGCGCTGGTAGGAGGCGGTTTGGCCAACGGCAACGGTAAGACCGGTATCGGGGAAAAGATCAAAGAGGTCAACGACAAGATCTGGGGCTCCCAGGTCGCCGAGTCGATCCTCCGCCCCGGCTCGCCGTTCAAGAAGGGTTACTCGGACAGCCCGAGGAACCGCTCATATGTGGTGATGAACAACGTGCTCTATCACCTCCACCCGGTGAAGGTGAAGCGGCATGGCGTCAAGCTCTCGTACACGCTTTGCCTTGGAGGTCTCAGCTTCTTTCTGTTCATCCTCCTCACCATCACCGGCATCTTTCTCATGTTCTATTACACGCCGTCGGCGGAGACGGCCTACGCCGACATCGAAGCGCTGTCCACCAACGTGGCCTTCGGCTCCCTGGTGCGGAACATGCATCGATGGGGGGCACATCTCATGGTCCTCTCGGTGTTCCTCCACATGAGCCGGGTCTTCTATCACGGCGCATACAAGCCACCGCGGGAGTTCAACTGGGTCGTGGGCGTGGTGCTCCTCTTCCTCACGCTGCTGCTCTCTTTCTCCGGCTACCTCCTCCCCTGGGACCAGCTGGCGCTTTGGGCGGTCACCGTGGGCACCAACATGGCCGGCTTCGTTCCGGTGGTGGGCAATGAGGTGAAATTCGCCCTATTGGCCGGAGTCGAGGTGTCCGGCGCCACCCTCCTCCGCTTCTATGTGCTGCATGTCCTGGCTTTCCCGTTCATCCTCGTGATCTTCCTTGCCGTGCACTTCTGGCGGGTGCGCAAGGACGGCGGCATCAGCGGGCCCCTCTAAAGGAGTCGTCATGACAGAAATTCCAGAGAGTCTCCTCAGGAGGTCGGCCGAGGCCAAGGCCAAGGCATTGGGCCTTCCCGTCGAACAGGTGTTGGCCGAGATGAAGGGTGAAGCCCCGCCGACACCACCGCCGCCGGCAGAGCCCGCGCCGGAGGATCAGTCCGAGGAGACCGTGGCCGCTGAGATGGAGGAGTCCGCAGAGCGTTCTGCCGAAATCGAGGAGGCAGTGGAGGCAGTCGACGACGAGCCTGCGCCGAAGGAGGAAGTACCGGCCGAGCCGGCGGTCGAAACCGAGCCCGAGGTCGTTGCCGAAACCGAAGCCGAGGTCCCTCCCGCCCCGCCGACCGAGGCACCGCCCGTTGCTTCCGAAGAAGACGGAGTGGATGTCTCCGCGGCTGAGCCCGATGCAGCACCCCTCTCCCCGCCTCCGGCGGAACTCCCCCCTGAGAGGGGAGAGACGGTCGAACCGGCCGCCGCCGCAGTGGGCACCGCAGTGGAGGAACGTCCAGCCCCGGAGGGCGATGGCGCCGAGTCCGGCAATGGCGCCGGCAATGGGAAGGTGGCCGCCGTGGTCAGCACCCGTCCCACGGTGCCACCGATGGGCACACCCGAGGGGGTGCGGACGCAGCGTCTGCTCACAGTGGTCAAGGCCAGGGCCATCCAGACGGTCAAGGCCGAGCCAACGGACAAGGTCAACACCTGGCCCCACCTGATGCTCATGGAGTTCGGGGCCCTGCTGGCGATCACAGGTCTCGTGGTGATCATGTCAGTGGTCATCCACTCCCCATTGCTAGACCCGGCCAACTTCAACGCCACCCCCAACCCGTCGAAGGCGCCGTGGTACTTCCTCGGTCTCCAGGAACTGCTCTCCTACTTCGATCCCCAGATCGCGGGGGTGACCATTCCAACCATCACCGGGTTCATCGGCTTCTGGTTGATCCCCTATGTCGACAAGAACCCCTCGACCCGGCCCAGTGACCGCAAGTTCGCCATCGCCCTCTACTCGGTGTTCCTGGCTGGGGCCGCCACACTGACGATCTTCGGCGTCCTCTTCCGTGGCCTCGGCTTCAACTTCTCCTATCCCTGGAAGGACGGTGTCTACTTCGACGACTTGAAGGACTGGGTGCAATTCGAATGACCCTGACCAACGCCGCCCTCATCGCGGTCGCCGTGGTGGCGATCCTCGGGGCGGCCGGGGCATTTGCCGTCGCCTATCGCCGCTCCCAATCCGTCGAGAAAGCCGATCCGCTGGCCGGGGTCTCGTCAGAGACCCGCGCTGCCGACCGGTCGTCCACCGCCGTTCTCATCCCGCCCCGTGTCGAGGAGGCCGAGGAAACCGTCGAGGAAGAGGCCCCCGAGGAGGAGCCCGAGCCGGCTGAGGCGGAAGAGGATGCGGTCGTCGAGATACTGGAGACACAGCGGATCGTCGAGGTGTCGCCGGAGGAAGGCGGGGTCAGCCGGCGTCAGTTCTTCAACAGGGCGATCGCTGCGACCTTCGGGACGTTTCTAGCCGCTCAAGGTCTCTATTACCTCGCCTTCTTCTGGCCCAAGCTGACCGGTGGCTTCGGCGCCGATATCGATGCCGGCCCCATCTCCGATCTGCAAACGCAGGTCTTCACCCCCGACGGCGCCGTGCTCCCTCTGTTCATCCCCGAGGCCCGCGCCTACCTCGTCCCTGCTTCTGGGGAGCTATCGGACCAGTTCGAGGGCGCGGGCGTGGAGACCGACGGCTTGATGGCCCTCTACATGCGATGTGTGCATCTCGGCTGCCGGGTGCCCTGGTGTGCCCCATCACAGGGCTTCGAGTGCCCGTGTCACGGGTCGAGGTACAACGCCATAGGGCAGTATTTCGGCGGCCCCGCCCCTCGAAACCTCGACCGGTTCGTCATCGAGAACCAAGGCGGCAACCTCATCATTCGAACCGGCACCATCATCCAGACGCCCCGAGCGCCGGTGTTGACCGTCCAGTACCCGCAAGGACCCAGCTGCATCAGCGCCGTGGCCGAGGCATGACCGCCAACATCATCACGGTCATCGCCTTGGTCGCCGGGATCGCCTGGCTGGGCATGCTCTTCGTCTCGGCCATCCGCAACCGGGGTGGCGAGGAGGTCGCTCCCAATCTCCGGCCGGGCATTGACGACGAGAAGATCGAGACCCGCCGGCTGGAGGGCGGGCAGAAGGCTGCGATCGCCTTCTCCGCATTCCTAGCCATATCGCTCCCGCTCTATTTCCTCACCGAGCAGCAGCGACAGGAGGGCTTCGTCGTGGAGTTCGCCGAGGGCTCCATCGAGCGGGGCGAGCACCTCGTGGCGGAATTCGGCTGCTTCAACTGTCACGGCCCGGAAGGCACGGGTGGGGTGGCCCCGTATGTCGAGAAGCGCTCTGGTATCGCAGTCGAGTGGGCGGCCCCGTCGCTCAACGATGTCTTCTTCAGATACGAACAGGACGAGGTCAACTTCTGGGTCACCTACGGCCGTGGCAACACGCCCATGCCGGCATGGGGCATCCCCGGCGGTGGGCCGCTCAACGACCAGCAAGTGGAAGACGTGGTCAATTACCTGGCGACCATTCAGGTCACCCAGGACGAGAACCTGGCCGACGTCGAGCCCGGGATCAGCACTGCCCTCGACAGACTGGCCAAGGCCGATGCCACGGTCGAGCTCGCCATCCTCGACCAAGAGCAGGTTGTGGCTCAGATCGAGTCGGCGCCGGCGGATGTCGACCTGGTGGATCCACTGGCAACGCAGGCGAGAGAGGCCCTCGACGGAGCCGCCACCGGCATCGACACCGATGCCGACGGAATCTCCGATGCGGCCGAGACGGAGCTCAGTGAGATCTCCGCCGAGGCGGTCGCGGCGTTCCAGATCATGGAGCCGATCGCTCTCGACCCGGAGACAGCCGACGCCGAGCTCGCTGACGATGCCCTAGCTGCCCTCGAGCTCGCATCGGAGACCGACCCCATCGTCAGGACATACATCGGGGCCATCGAGACCGCCATCGAGGAAGGGACAGTCGACCCGGTTATCGGGCTAAGCCCAGCCTCATTGACGGCCCTCGAAGCGACACGTGACCGCGGCGGAAGAGGCGGGCGTCGAAGCCGCGGGGCCGATCGAGGACCTGGATGGTGCCAACGAGCTGGTGGCCGCGCTGGACGCCGCCGCAGCTGCCGATCCACCTGTCGAGGGGGCGGCCGACCTGGTAGCCGAGGCGACAGCGGCGATCGAGGAGGGCTCCGACCCCGATGGCGACGGATTGTCGACAGGCGCCGAGAACGCAATCAACGGTCAGATCGAGGCCGCCATCACCGCCACCACGCCGACCGGGATCACTTTGGTCACGCTCGACCCGACCAACCCGGCCTCGGTCGGCGGAGAGCCCGACGCCACGACTGCCAACACATTGGTGGGCAACCTGGAGTCGCTCGCTACCACTCTCTCGGTCACCGAGCAGAACCAGGAAGCCGTCCTCGAGACCGCAGAGGGCGGTCTGGCCTATCTCGAGGAATCCCAACAGGCCGAGCTGTATTCGATCGATTTCGCCGGGGTGGCGGAGGCGATGGCGTCCTCGCCCGAGGAGGCAGAGCGCGCCGTTGGCCTTTTCAACTCCAACTGCGCCCGGTGTCACACCGCCGGGTACAGCGCCGGCGTCCCCTACACCCAGGAGGCGGGCTCTGGCGGGTTCGGGCCTGCACTGTGGGACGGCCGGCCGACGGTTCAGTTCGGCGACGCGAACGCGGACCCGGCGCAGGACCTGCTGGTCCAGTTCCTGATCAGGGGCTCGGAGGCCGAGACGCCATACGGTATCAACGGGTTCGGCACCGGCCGCATGCCGGCCTTCGGCGCCAGCCTGAGCCTGGAAGACATCGAGTTGCTGGCCCGCTATCTGCGAGGCGGCAACATGGACGGGAAGGGGGCCACCGTTGTTCTTCCGTGAGTTCTTCCGGTCGCTGTTCTCGGCCAATCTCTTCGTCACCGGCGTCATCCTCACCATTGCTGCGGTGGTCTTGTTCTATGGCTCGATCTACCTCTTCAACTACACGAACCTCGGGAAACGGCTGGGGTTCCTGGTGACCGGCGCCGCGGTGTTCGGCTGGTTGACGATCACCTCGATGCTGTTCGTGGTCTACGCCCCACGAGGCCCCAAGCCGGCCGACATCGAAGGGCTGAATGCGTTCGAGATCAGGATCATCCCGATCACCTACCTGCTGGTGTCGTTGGTCCTCTTCCTCGCTTTCCTGGTGGCACTACACCAGTACGAGGAAGTTCAAGAGAAATCCTCTGCCTAGAGCCGGCTGCCGTAGTAGCTGAGGACTTGTAACTCCATCGAGAGGTCGACCTGACGCACCGACACCTTGTCCGGCACATTCACCCGGACCGGTGCGAAATTGAGGATGGAGTGGATTCCGTGCTCGACCAGGCGATCGGCCACCTGTTGTGCCGCCACCGCGGGCACGGCGAGGATGGCGATTTCGAAGCTCTTCGATGTGCAATCGCCGTCGAGGAGGTCCAGGTCCTGGATGGTGATGCTGCCCACCTTGGACCCGATCTTCCGGACGTCGGTGTCGTAGAGGGCCACGACATCGAAGCCCCTGCGACTGAGCCCGCCGTAGTTGGCGAGGGCCCGGCCCAGGTTCCCCGCTCCGAGAATCGCCACGCGTTGCCGCTCGGCGATCCCGAGCTCCTGGCGAATCCGGGCTTTGAGCTCGGCGACCGAGTAGCCGATGCCCCTGACGCCGTGGAAGTCGAGATGGGAGAGATCTCTCCGCACGTTGGCCGCGTTGGCGCCCGCCGCCGCCGCCAGCTCCTCGGAGCTGACCACGTCCTTCGAGGTAGCCAGGTCTTCCAGCAGCCGGAGGTAGCGGGGAAGACGCACGACCGTGGCCTTTGGGATTTCATTCACAAGCTCACGATAAACCTGCGCGGCGTGCTTGGAATCCCGGCTTCCGGCGTCGGTATCTAACCTCACCGCCAATGTCTTCGCCCTCGGTCCTCGTCGTCGGTGGCGGCCCCGCCGGCTCGGCGGCCGCCTATTGGCTCGCCAGGGACGGCCACGACGTGACTCTGGTCGAGAAGAAGGAATACCCCCGCGACAAGACCTGCGGCGATGGTCTGACGCCCAGGGCGGTCCTCCAGCTCCAGGAGATGGGATTCGAGTTCGACGTGCCCGAGTTCCATCGCATCACCGGTCTTCGCTCTTACGCCGGTGACGAGTACGTCGAGCTCAAATGGCCGGAGCATTCACGCTTCCCTAGCTGGGGGGGTGTGATGCGACGGAGCGACCTCGATTCCCAGGTGGCCACCCTCGCCGAGAAGCAAGGGGTGAGGATCATGGAGAAGACCACGGCTACGCCGGTGATCGAGGATGGGTTCCTCACCGGCGTCACCCTGGATCACAACGGATCCCAAGAAGTCGTCACGCCGGAGATCAGCGTCATCGCCGATGGCTCCATGAATCGATTTGGGCGAGAGCTGGGGAACGAGCGGCGCAGGGATTACCCGATGGGCATGGCAGCCCGTGGCTACTACGCCTCGCCTCGCTCGAAAGATCCCTTCCTCGAGAGCCAGCTCGATCTGAGGGACTCGTCGGGGGCCACGATGCCGGGCTACGGCTGGGTTTTCCCCCTCGGCGACGGAACGGTCAACGTGGGCGTCGGCCTGCTCTCCACGTTCACGCGCTGGAAGCACGTCAACACCACCCACATGATGGCCGACTACGTGGCCACAGCCCCCGAGTACTGGGAGCTGTCGGAAGAGTCGAAGCTGACCAACCCGGTCGGGGGCAAGCTGGCCATGTCGTTCTCCAAGGGACCGCTGGTGGGCGCCAACTGGATCACAATCGGCGACGCCGCCGGAGCGATCAACCCCTGGAACGGAGAGGGCATCTCCTATGCCTACGAGACCGGTCGCATCGCCGCCGAGCATGTCGGCCGGGCATTGGGGACTGCAGATTTCGGGCTCTTACGCCGATATCCACAACAACTCGAGGATGAGTACGGGCTCTATTACAAGATGGCCCGCATCTTCGTGAAGCTGATCGGTCACCCGCCGGTGATGAGGACTCTGGCCCACACCGGGCTGAACAGCCGATCCTTGATGGAGTGGACTTTGAAGGTCATGGCGAACTTGCTCGACGAAGACGACAAGCACATGGGGGAGAGGACTTACGATGCCCTGGCTGCGGTCGTCCGGACCCTGCCGACATCGTGAAGCCAGAGCTCCTCGTCTTCGACGTCAACGAGACATTGCTCGACATGGCACCGCTGCGGATCGACTTCGAGGACGTCTTCGGCGACCCTGACGCATTGGGCGAGTGGTTCGCACGTCTCCTCCACGGGTCCTTGGTGTCGAACCAACTCGACGATTACCGGGCATTCGGGGTGATAGGGGTCGAGGCACTGTTGCTCGTGGCGGAGCGGCGCGGGGTGGACCTCGATGAGGCGACCGCCACCGAAGTCGTCACCCGGCTCGCCATCCTCCCTGCCCATCTCGATGTG
>CAWJLJ010000034.1:0-71917 GCA_963843585.1 uncultured Acidobacteriota bacterium | reverse complement strand
TCACCGACCTCGTCGACCCAGACCTCATGGAACCGCGGTCACTGGTCACGTAGAGGTGGCGACATGGGGGAGGACCGTCTCGACGGGGTCCCGCTCTACGCCACGCTCTGCGTTGTTCTGGAACAAGGACTTGTTCGAGGCTGCCGGCCTCGACCCGGAGGTGCCCCCGACGAACCTGACCGCAGCCCACGACATGGGCCTGCGGCCATCACCGGGGTGCAGGACGGGGCCTACTCGGGTATCACCTGGCCGGCAACTGCGCCGGGTGGCACACTCCACCTTCGGCCCGATGATCTGGGCCAACGGTGGAAAGCACCCGAGCGGCCGCGCCGGCGATGAAGCCATGGTCACACCCGAGCAGACCGCCCCGGTCCTGGAGTGGGCCCGCATGACTACATCAGCAGAGCGACATCGATCCCGCCGCTCAGTCCGAGGATGGAGCCACCTTCGCCCAGGTGTTCGGCTCGGGCAACGTCGGAATCGATGGGACCGGCAACTTCAACATCACCCTGGTGACCGGCGCCGAGGGCATCGAGGGTCAGAACCCGGACATGAACTTCGGCATCACCGTCATCCCCGGCTGAGCACCGGTGACGCCTCGTCGTTCGCCGGTGGCGACATCGTGGTTGTCCCCCAGGGCAGCGACCGCTTGGAAGACGCCGTCGATCTCATGAACTTCATCCTCTCCGATGAGGTCCAGGTCGAGGTGTACGCCAAGTGGCTCGACATGACCACCCGGACCGACATGACCGACAACGAGTACTTCCAGGCCAACCCGCTGTCCAGGACGTCGCGGTAGCGATCGAGATCGCACAAACCCGTTCACGTCGAAGTTCTTCGAGTTGATCAACTCGCCTCAGGGGCCGTGGCTGCAGATGCTGCAGCGGGTCGACTACAGCGACGACGACATCAACACCGTCATCGCAGATGCCAAGGCCGAGATGGAGGCAATCATCAACGAATGACGAACGGGTCCGAGCTCGAAGCCGAAGGGCCGCAGTGCCATACCTCCGGGGTGCCGCGGCCTTGTTCACCGTCGCCGTGATCTACCACCGAAGACCATCGATCGCGGCCCTCGCTGACCGACGAACTGGCATCGATCACTCATGACGAATCGCAGCAAGCTCACAGGTCTCCGGACGGTGCCGCCGGTCCTCCTCTTCGTCGTGACCTTCACCGTGTGGCCGTCTGCAGATGGTCTGGATCTCCACCAACGAGTGGTCGCTGATCGACTCCCCCCGAGTTCGTCGGGCTGCAGAACGACATCGACGCCCTCGCCGATCCCGAGTTCTGGATCTCACTCCGTTCCACCCTGAAACACACCCTCTACATCACCCCGATCCTCACGACGGCGGCGATCCGTCGCATTGCTGGGCGGACCCCGAACAGCGGCTTAAGCTGTTTCACCCGCAACCATTGTCTTCATACCGGTCGTGATCGGGTCGGCGCCTCCAGCTCTCTCTGGTACTGGCTGTTCAGCCCCAATTACGGGCTGATCAACAAGTCCTGATCGACCTGGGGATCATCGACACGCCATCCTCTGGCTCGGGGTCGATGCCGACCTCTCGAACTGGGCGATCGATCATCTCCGTCACCTGGAAAGTTCTCGGCTTCGGCATGATCCTCTTCGTCGCCGCCATCGAGGCCATCCCCCATGAGACAACCGAGGCGGCCATGGTGGACGGCGCAGGCGTCCGGCAAAGCCCGCCCAAGCTGATCCTGCCGCTGACCCGGAGGACGATCCTCCTGGTGACCCTGGTCAGTGTGATCGGGTCGCTCCTCGCCTTCGACCAGTCTACATCATGACCGCCGGCCAGCCGTGGACCCTGACCCCCACCTCTGTGTCTTCGTGATCTCGACTCGTCCCGATCCAAACTCGGTCACGGGGCCGCCCTCTCCATGATCCTGGCCCTGATCATCCTCGGTTTCACAATGTCCAACTCATGCTCACCCTGGAGGGCGGAGACGTGACCCAGGTCTCGCCGCCCACAGCCAGCAGGTACCGACCTCGAGCTAGAGATGGAGGGCGTGGGATCCGCCCAAAGCGGTGGGCGATTCTGGTCGGGGCGCAGCAGGTACCTGTTGGGTGCGGTGTCGATCTCTGTCACGTGCCTCGTGATGCTGACACCGATCGTGCTGTCGGTTGCAGCCTCTTTGAAGACAACCCAGGAGGCGGCGGTGGTTCCGACCACCCAACTCCCCAGTGAGCTCAGCCTGGACAACTACGAGAAGTCGTGGGACTACGGCAGCGGGCCGCCCAGGTACCTCGCGAAGAGCGTGATCACCGCGGTCTTGACCATCGCCATGACTTCGACCTCACCGTGCCTGCTGGTTATGGCCTGGCCAGATTCCCGATCCCCGGCAAGGAACTCATCTTCGTCTTCCTCCTTCTGGCTCTGATCATCCCGTATCAAGCACTGCTCACCCCGACTTCTCATGTCTCCACATTGGGGCTTGACCAACAACCTGTTCCTGGTCCGGCAATCGTGCACACCCTGATCCAGCTCCCTGTTCAGCATCTACATCATGCGCAACGCCTTCTCGAGGCCGTCCCTCGCGAATTGGAAGAGGCGGCCCTGGTGGACGGTGCCAGCACATGGCAGGTTCTGCGGCGGGAATATTCCTGCCCAACATGGTCCCCGTGATCATCACCGTGACCCTGTTCGCCTTTGTCATGTCACTAAACTGAGCCTCGGGAGCCCTGGTGATGCTGACCGGGACACCGACTCGCACCCTGCCCCTGGTGCTCGCCGCTGCCCGCAGCGTCACCAGGCCTCGGCAGCACCGACTGGGGGATGCTCCAGGCAGGAGTGACGGTCGCCATCATCCCCGTGTCCTGCTTCCTACCTCTTGCTCCAGCGGTACTACGTCTCCGGCCTGCTCACCGGGGCCGTGCAGGAGGCGGCCTCCAGCGGCGTCAGCGTCTGGGGAGTGCCATGCAGTGGCGAGAGCTTCAGGCGCTCCTGGTCTCGAGGCCGAGGCGACGAAGATCCGATGTCTCCCTCGTCAAGCGACTCCGGCGACCTGATCTGCCGCGTACTCGTCGCTGAGACGGGCGAACTCTTCGTGCAGGTGGGTCTCCTCGTCGGCGGTCAGCTTGGGCGGCCCATCCCCCTTGGCCTCTTGGCGCTCCTGGTTTGCTTCCTTCTTCTGCCGACGGGCCAGTCGCGCCGACCGCTTCGCCATCGCCTCGTGCCCTTCGCTCGGCCATATCAGTTGCACGCCCCGAGCAAGTTGGATTTGATCATGGACGAGCCCTTCCTGGCCGCCACTACCAAAGACCTGAACCGTCGGTGGGCTGAGCAGGGCGAGCGCCTTCTGCTAGGACGTCGGCACCGGCTAGCATGATGTCACAGCGCACGCCTGAAGCGTGCTGCGCCTTTCTTCGCTTCCTTCGTTCCGTCGGGTGAAGTCACCGCAGGGCACAAGCCGAGACTCCCCGCTTCACGCGAACCAGTCCCGGATGTCCCGGCGGGGCGTGATGATTACGACGGCACGAGCTCAAAGGAGCATGCACATGTCCACCAACATCTACGTGGGGAACCTCACGTTCGACACCGACTCGCGGCGTCTCGAGGATCTCTTCTCGCGAGCACGGCGCCGTGACCAAGGCCCAGGTCATCACCGATCGTGAGACCGGACGCTCCCGTGGCTTCGGTTTCGTCGAGATGGGCTCGGCCGAGGCGGCCGAGAAGGCGATCTCGGCGCTCAACGGCAAGGACCTCGGCGGGCGTCAGCTCACCGTGAACCTCGCCAAAGAGCGCTCGCGTTGATCAAAGCCGTCCCCAAGCCGAGGCGCGACGGGGCCAAGCACAAAGCGGACCGGTGCACCGGTTGCGGTCATCCCCTCAAGGAGCACCGCCAATCGGCCTGCACCGTCCCGCAGTGCCCGTGTGAGTTGTCTTCCTCTCAAGGAGCACCCACTACCTGAACTCGATGCAGGGGTGTCACGCATACGTGACGCCCTGCATTAGATAGCGGGCCTGCGGCACCCATTGCTCCGCAAACGATTGTCGCCCTAGACTCGCCGGCGTGGATCACCCATGACCACGCCGGTCACCACTGACGTAATCGGAGACGACCTCACCTTTTCCCGCGAGATGGACGGGATGAGGATCGACTATCAGGTCCCGGTCGAGATGCCGGATGGCGCCGTGCTTCGCGGAGACGTCTTTCGACCGATCGGAGAGGGCGCCTACCCGGTGATCCTCACCCATGGCGTGTACGCCAAAGGTCTCCCCTTCAACGGGCCCATCTACAAGATGCAGTGGGACAAGCTCGTGGCCAAGGACCCGAGCGTCCTCGATGGCTCGACCAACAAGCACCAGGCCTGGGAGGTCACCGACCCCGAGCGGCTGGGTGCCTCACGGCTACGCCCTGGCCCGGGTCGACTCCCGGGGAGCCGGGTGGTCGCCGGGTGTGCTCTGGCCCCGTAACCCGCTCGAGTTCGACGACATCGCGAACTCAGTGGAATGGGCGGGGACCCAGCCCTGGAGCACCGGGACGGGTCGGCATCCTCGGCATCTCCTACTACGCGGTCATGGGATGGGCCGCGGCGGAGCGCCAGCCCGAGCACCTGGCCGCCCTGATCGCTTGGGAGGGCTTCACCGACTCCTATCGCGACGCCTACTACCACGGCGGCATCCTCAGCGAGTTCACCAGACGATGGCAGGAGCGCCAGATCAACCCGATCCAGTACGGCCAGGGTGAGCGGGCCCCGGTCAATCCCAACACCGGCCAGTCGGTGGCCGGCCCCGTCACCCTCCCGGAAGACGAGCTGGTGGCAAACCGACAGGAGTCGTTCCCGGAGATCAAGAGCCACCCCCTCTTCGACGACTGGCACCGCGAGCGCGCCGTGGACCTGTCCAGGGTCTCCGTGCCCTTCCTCTCGGCGGCGAACTGGGGTGGTCAGGGCATCCACCCGCGGGGCAACTTCAACGGTTTTGTCGAAGCTTCCTCCGAGGACAAGTGGCTCGAGGCACACGGTGACACCCACTGGACCCACTTCTACTCGTCGTACGGGCGTGAGCTGCAGAAGCGCTTCTTCGACCACTTCCTCAAGGAGAGGACAACGGCTTCGACCGACACCTCGGGTCCAGCTCAACATCAGACACCCCGGGGAGAGATTCGTGTGGCGGGGGGAAGACGAGTGGCCCCTGGCACGTACTCAATGGACCGAGCATCACCTGCATCCCGATCTCTCCCTGAGCACCGATGTCCCGGCCACCGCCCATGAGCTCGACTACGAGGCCCTGGGTGACGGGCTCTCGTTCAAGACAGCGTCGTTCACTGAGGAGATCGAGATCACCGGCCCGCTGGCGGCCAAGCTCTTCGTGTCCTCGACAACGTCCGACGCCGACCTCTTCGTCATCGTGCAACTCTTCGACCCGGATGGCAACGAGGTCACCTTCGAGGGATCGACCGACCCCAACACCCCGATCGCCAATGGCTGGCTGCGGGCCAGCCACCGCGCCCTCGACCCGGATAGGTCCAAGCCGTGGCGACCGTTTCACCCCCATGACCGTGTCGAACCGCTGGCGCCGGGCGTGGTCTATGAGCTCGACATCGAGATCGTCCCCACTTGCATCGTCGTCCCCGAGGGATACCGGCTCGGGCTCTGGGTGCGAGGCAAGGACTACGAGTATCGGGGGCCACTCGATGAGTACGGTCAGAGCTTCTATTACGCCACGAGGGGAACGGGTGGAATGACCCATGCCGATCCCGACGATCGCCCGCCGGACGTTTTCGGGGGCACGGTGACGGTCCACATCGGACCGGAGCATCCCTCGCACCTGCTGGTGCCGATCATCCCCAAGAGAGACGAATGAGGAGGAAAAGCCGATCATGACGACCACGGTCGACTTCGTCGTCGCCGGTGGAGGGCACAACAGCCTGATCACCGCCGCCTATCTGGCCCGAGCCGGCCAGGAGGTGGTCGTGTTGGACGTTCGCTCCGAGGCAGGAGGGGGGGCGGCGACCGAGGAGATCCTCACGCCCGGTTTCCTCTTCGACACCTGCTCCACAGGGCAGACCTTGATCCGGGTCAACCCGTTGCTGTCGAAGGACGAGCTCGGTCTCGTGTCGGAATTCGGCCTCACCTACATCGAGCCCGACCCGGTGGCCCATGTCGTCTTCCCTGACGGCGAGACCTTCACGATGTGGCTCGACGTCGAGCGCACCATCGAGGAGATCGCTCGGTTCTCCGCCGCCGACGCGGTCGCCTACCGGCGGATGCTCGATGAGTTCGACGAGGTGAAGGGGGTATACAGCTCCTACCGTTTCACGCCGATCGGGTACGGCCCTTCGATCGACGAAGCCCTGGCGGCTCACCCGGCCGGAGCGATATGGCGCCGTCGCAATGTCATGTCGGCATGGGATGTGATCCGGCGCGAATTCGAGAGCCGGCACATCCAGGCCTTCATGTCGTGGATGGCGTTCATGACCTCACAGCCGATCGACTCGCCGGGATCGGGCTATCTCGCCTACTCCCTCGTGGGGGGTCGTCAGCGAAGCAGCTGGTCGGTCCCGCTCGGCGGGTCGGCGAGCCTGCCCCGGGCCCTGGTCGCCGCCCTCGAGGCGTACGGAGGCTCGGTTGTCACCGACACGCTGGTCACCTCGCTGATCACAGAGGAGGGGCGGTGTGTCGGAGTCGAGACTGAGGACGGCAGCCAATACCGGGCACGGGTCGGGGTGGTCTCCTCCATCCATGTCAAAGACCTGGTCGACATGGCGCCCGCCGAGATGTGGGGCGAGGGCTTCGTCTACGGGGTGGACACCTACGACGAAGGGCTTTCTTCGTTCGCCTCCTATTACGCCGCCACCGAGGCGCCGCAGTTCCGCTCGTCCGGATCCGAGCCGATCGGCGCGGTCTCGGCCGGCACCGCGCCCTGGCCGGAAGACGTGATCGAGTTCGGCCGTGGGCTGCGCGAGCGCCGGCTTCACCGACCCGGCACCTTCCTACTCTTCGCCACACCCACCCTCGTCGACGAGACGCGGGCCCCCGCCGGCGGCCACACCGTGAAGATCCTCAGCCTGGCTCCGTACGAGTGCCCCGACGACCTTGGGGACTGGGACACGGGCAAGGACGTCCTGGCTGCCGAGCATTTCCAGACCTTGCGGGATTGCGCCCCCAACCTGACCGACGAGAAGATCCTGGCCTGGAAGGCGAAGAGCCCGGTCGACATCGAGGCGGGAAACCCGCACATGTGGCGGGGCACCATCCACGGCGGTGACCGCGGGCTGGCCTACGGCGGCCCCCAGCGACCGGTGCCGGGATGGGCCTCGCACCGCATGCCGATCCCCGGCCTCTACCAGACGGGGGCCACCACCCATCCCGGTGGGTCCATCACCGGTGGGCCCGGTCGCAACGCGGCGATCGTCATCCTCGACGACCTCGGGATGAGCCTCGACAGCATGGTTGCCAAAGGAGGAGACAGCACATGACCACGACCACCCAGCCCGATCTGGGCTTCGCCCCCAATGAGGATCCGTTCATCGTCGCCCATGGCGGGTTCTACCGTCGCTGGCTCTCGATGATCGACGACATCGAGGAGTTGAAGGAGGCGGTGTCCAGGCTGGAGGGGACCACCGAGGACAAATGGGTCCCGGTCTGGGAGGAGATGGGTCGTCGCCATGAGGACGAAGGCGATCGGCTCGAGACGGCCGGGGACCATGAGGCGGCGAGGAAGGCGTACCTGAACGCCAAGAGCTATTACGCCATCGGGCGATTCCCCGGCGAGATCAGCGAGATCAAGACCAAGATCAGCCAGGACTGCGCCCGCGCCTATCTGAAGGCGTGCGCCCATCTCGACCCGCCCATGGAGGTGGTCGACTTCGAGCATGAGGGGCTGACAGTGCGGGCCCATTTCCGGTCACCTGTCTCGGACACCCCGGTCCCGGCCGTGCTCATCATGTGTGGCGCCGACGTGTTCAAGGAGGATCGTGGGTTTGCCCAGGACCTGTGCATGGAGAACGGTATGGCGTCCCTGGTGATGGACGGTCCCGACACGGGGGAGAACCCATTCCCGTGGGCACCGGAGTCGGTTTCGGCCTGGGAGGCAGCGATCGATTATCTCGCCTCCCGGCCTGAGGTCGACGGCGACCGGATCGGGGCTTTCGGGATCAGCCGCGGCGGCTACTCGGTCATGCAGCTCGCCGGCACCGCCCCCGGCAAGCTCGGCGCAGTGGTCGCCAACGCCGGCCACCCCTTCGGCTACGTCATGGGAGATGAGGAGCTCGAGGAGTTCGTGCGCGTGCGCAACGAAAGGGCCACCTGGCGGTTCGGTGGAGTCGACGACCCGCCTTCGTTCCCACCCACGACAGTGGAGAAGGAGCGGTCAGACTTCAAGCGCTGGTCGCTCTCCGAGCAGGGGATCCTCGAGAACATCACCATGCCGGTGCTCATGATCAACGGCAAGCTCGACCATCTGGCTCCGATCGGGAACATCTACTTCATGCTGGAGACGGGCCCTGCCACCGGCAAGGAGGCGCGCGTATACGCCGACGCCGGCCATTGCGCCTTCAAGTACCAGTCGCACTGGGCTCCCGCCACTTTTCAGTGGCTGGCAGAGAAGCTGGGCCGGGCCTAGCCGATACGTCTCAGACCCCGGGGCACGTCGTGCAACGGCCGGTGCCCATCGCCGGAGACGACTACCAGATGCCCGGTTTGGACGCCGGCCTTCTCGTCGGGCGTGATCACGTTGGGCTGGATCACCAAGGCCATTCCCTCTTCGAGCACCATGTCGGGCGTGGGCAGGTTGGGCCGGCTCTTGGTGCCCAGGACCGGGGGTAGATAGCCGCCGCCATATCCGTGGACCAGGTCGTCGTAGATGGTGAAGCCCATCTCCTCGATCACCGAAGACGCCTCGACCAGATCGCGAACGTGGGTGCCGGGCCGCGTCACGGCCGCGATGGCATCGAAGGCGGCGTCGGCGGCCACATGGAGGTCGGCGTAGAGCGGGGTCGGGTCGGCTTCGATGGTGAAGCTCCTCAGACACCTGGCCGGCGTAGCCCCAGAACGCGGCGCTGATCTCACAGAAGAGGATGTCCCCCGCCTGGAGCCGGCGCGTCGATTGGAATTGCGATGGCACGCACACGTCCGGATCGGCCATGGAGGTGGCGGCGAAGTAGTGGATGTGGTTGGTCCCGCCCTCGGCGAGATAGGCCGACTCCATGATCGCAGCGAGACGGCGCTCGTCCATGCCGACCCGGGCTTCGGCGGCGATGGCCTCCACCGCCAGGTCGGAGAGCCTCGCCGCGACTTCGAGACGCTCGATCTCCTCGGGTGACTTGACCAGACGCAGACGCTGGTACTCGCGGTCGAGGCTCACCAGGTCGCCGACCGAACCTGCGAGATCCTGGTGATCTCGATGACCGAGCGGTCCCAGAATCCCGACCCGCTGTCCCTCGATCAGACGCGCACCGACGATCTCCCCGAGCCGCGCGATGGTGGAAGGCCCGCCCCATTCGACCTCACAGTCGGTCGCTATTCGGCGGGCGTTCGGGAGATGGTTGTAATGCTGGACCAGCAGGTGGAGCGGTTCACCGGGTGTGACGACCAGTGCGGCCTCCCGGGTGACCGGCCATTCCGAGAGCCATTGCACCGCGGAGCCGGTCCGCTCCGATCCGTAGGCGATGAGGTGCGATACCCCGGCTGTGTCCATGACCTCGAGCACGGCCTGGCGTCTTCGTTGCAGCTCACCCTCCGAGAACCGGGGGAAGGGATCGGGGTCGCGCAGCCACTCTCTCGTCAGAGCTCGCGCCGGCGTGACGTGTGGAGGACGCAACTGGTGACATGGCCGGGTTCGACCTCCTCCAGCTCTACCGGCGCTACCGGGAGAAACCTGAGCAGGACCTTGCTGCCGTCCACCGAGACGCTCTCCAACGCCGGCGACATTGCGGGGGGCATGCTCCCGCCAGTCATCGCCGTGCCCACGGCCTCAGCCGAGCCGTCGTCGGCGAAGGCGAGGGTGGCGTCGAAGTTCGACCGCCGCTCCACCGCGGTCATGGTGTCCAACAGGTTCGTCTCCACGCTGAGCCAGGTGACCGCGTCGTCCACCTCCCACCCGCAGATCGGCGTCGCCACCGGGCACCGGGTGTGGAACCGGCACCCTTCGGGAGGATTGGCCGGATCGGGGACCGTGCCCTCCAGACCCTCGATCTCCTTGTCGACATCGGCATCGAGGTCGGGGTTGGCGGCGAGAAGCGCCTCGGTATAGGGATGGCGCGGGTGCTCGAACAACTCCGTGGCTGTGCCCTGTTCCACGACCTGGCCCAGGTACATGACCGCGATGCGGTCACTCATCAACTTGACCACTCCCAGATCGTGGCTGATGAACAGATAGGTGAGGCCCCGGTCACGCTGGAGCTCATGGAGCAGATTGAGGATCTGCGCCTGCACCGAGACGTCGAGGGCGCTGGTCGGTTCATCGAGCACTATGAAGTCGGGATCGAGGGCGAGGGCTCGGGCGATGGAGATTCGCTGCCGCTGCCCTCCTGAGAACTGATGTGGGTACCGGAAGAGGTGTTGGCGTCCCATGCCGACGCTCTCGAGCAATGACACCACCCGCTCGGTCAGCTCGGCCCCAGAGGCCTCCTTGTGGATGCGCAAAGGCCGGCCGACGATGTCCTTGACCAGTTGGCGGGGATTGAGGGAGCTGAAGGCGTCCTGAAACACAACCTGGCAGTTCCGGCGATACGCCCGCCAGGCATCGCCGGTCAGCGCAGTGATCAGATGGCGGGAGTCGATCTGCTCCATCCTCTTGCGCTGTTCGGGGGTCCGCTCCTTTCCAGGTACCGCGAGGATGTCTTCCAGCGCAGCACGGTCCACATCGGAGAGCCGGAAGTAGATGCCGCCGCCCGTCGGGGCGGTGATTCCACTTATGCACCGCCCGAGAGTGGTCTTTCCGCAACCGCTCTCACCAACGAGGCCCAACGTCTCGCCGCGGCGGATCTCGAGTGTCACGCCGTCGACTGCTTTCACATGGCCGACCACCTTCTGCAGGACTCCGTCCTTGATCGGGAAATGCTTCTCGACATCGAGGAGGGTCATCACCGGTCGGTCGCCCACCGATCCCTCGCGCTCCAGCGACTGAGCCCGCAACGAGGTCATCGGGTCCTCCGCTCGTAGGAGGGCAGCTCATCGGGGCGAATGCCGAGCTCGGCGGGCTCGTCGTAGATGTGACAGGCGACTCCGTGCTCGAAGTCGTGGCGCAGGAAACGGGGGTCGACCTCACCGCACACCCCGGCCGCATAGGGGCACCTGGTGTGGAACCGGCAGGAGGGTTGGGGGTCGATCAACTCGGGGACGTTGCCTTCGATGGCGGCGAGCTCGCCTCGCTTGTTCCTCGATGACGGGACCGCCGCCATCAGGCTCCTGGTGTATGGGTGGAGCGGCTGTCGGAACACGTCGTCGGTGCGACCGATCTCGGCGATCCTCCCGGCGTACATGACGGCGACCCGGTCGCTGATCTCGCGTACCAGCGAGAGGTCGTGGCTTATGTAGAGCACGGAGGTGCGGCGTCGCTGTTGCAGCTCTCGAATCAGCTTCAGGATCTTGGCCTGGATGGTCACATCGAGAGCGGTCGTGGGCTCGTCGGCGATGAGGAGGTCGGGGTTGCACGCGAGCGCCTGGGCGATGAGGACCCGCTGCTTCATCCCGCCCGAGAGCTCGTGCGGATAGCGGTCCATGATCTTGCGAGGGTTCGGGATCTGAGTCTCGGCCAGTGCCGCCGCGACATGATCGTCGACCTCTTCCCTCACCTTCGCTGCCTTCGACCGCAACGGCGGGAGTTTGAGCAGGACCCGCTCCACCTTGCCCGACTGCTGATTGGCGGCTCGGCGGATGATCACCGGGGCGTTGGGGCCGAGCGGTTCGAGGAGCTCGTCGCTCCTGTGCTGGTAGAAGACCTCGGCCAGCTGATTCCCTATCGACAGGGCCGGGTTCAGTGCCTTGCCCGGGTCCTGGAAGATCATTGCGATGCGGTTGCCGCGGATCTCCAGCATCTCGTCGTCGGCGATGGTGAGCAGGTTCACCGGCCCCCCGCCTGCGGCTCGGGTCTCGCTCGACCAGAAGTCGATCTTCCCGCCCGCATATACGCCGGGCGGGCTGGCGACGAGACGCATGAATGAGCGCGCGGTAACGCTCTTCCCGCAGCCGGTCTCGCCGACCAATCCCAGTGTCTCTCCGTCCCGGATGTCGAACGAGACGTCGTCGACGGCATGGACCATCCCGGCCTTGGTCTTGAAATGGATGCTGAGGTTCTGCACCGACGCCACCAGCGCCCCGGTTGCCCCTTCAGCAGAGATGCCGGCCGCTGCCGTCGAGGTCACCGGGATTCGGTCCTTGGGTCCAGCACGTCGCGGAGACCGTCGCCCACCAGGTTGAAGGCCAGTGCCCAGAGGAAGATCATGAGGCCGGGAAAGGTCGAGGCCCACCAGCGCCCGGTCGAGATGCCGACCTGGCCCTCGCTGACGAGGACACCCCACTCGGCCAGACCGGCCTCCGACAGGCCGATGAAGCTGAGGGTGGCGCCGACGAGGACGATCGCCCCCATGTCCATGGTCGCCTGGACCATCACCGGGGTGATCGAGTTGGGGAGGACGTCCTTGAGGTAGATCCGGAACTTGGTGTCGCCGATGACGCGGGCCGAGTCGACGTACTCGTTCTGCTTCACGTGGATGATCTGTCCCCGGATGATTCGGGCGTACTTCACCCAGTAGACGATGGCCAGGGCGAGGATGATGTTCGAGAACGACGGGCCGAGGACGGCGGCGATCGCCAGGGCGAAGATGAGCTCGGGTATGGCGAGGAAGACGTCCACTACCCGCATCAGGATCTCGTCCACCTTGCCCCCGATGAAGCCCGCCAGGCTCCCGACGATGGTGCCGATGGTCACGGTCACCGCGACCACGATCAGCGAGAGCCACAGGGAGGTGCGGGAGCCCCAGATGACCCCGTAGAGGACATCGCCGCCGTGCGCCGTGGTTCCTAGTGGGTGGCCCGGGGTTCCCGGCGGCTCGTTGAGGGCCGTCCAGTCGCGGGGCATCTGGTAGGGATTGGGCTCGTTGGGAGTCGTCAGAACCGGCGCCAAGAGCGCCATGGCGAACATCAAGACGATGATCACGAGCCCGATCACGGTGACCGGGTTGCGCAGCGTCTGGACGGTGACCTCGCCAAGCCGTCTGAGCCGGACCGTCAGGGCCCCAGAAGCGGGCGGGAGAACGGTCCGGGGTTGGACGATGTCGGCCATGGTCAGCTTCCGAGCACGACGCGACGGTCGAGGTAGGCGTAGATGATGTCGACGGCCAGGTTCACCGTGAGGAAGAGAACGCTGGTGAAGAGGACGTAGGCCATGATCGTGGCCTGATCGCCACGTAAGACGGCGTCGGCCAGCCATCGGCCCAGCCCCGGCCACTGGTAGATGATCTCGACCACCACCGTTCCCTGGAGCAGGAACCCGAAGCTGAGGCCGATCACGGTCATCGTCGGGATGAGCGCGTTCCGCCGGGCGTGCCGCTTCAGGACCAGGCGCTCGGGCAGCCCTTTGGCCCGGGCGGCGTCTACGTAGTCCTCGTTTAGCTCCTCGACGAGCGACGAGCGCATCATCCTGGTGATGATCGCCGTCGTCGCCAGTCCCAGGGTGATGGCGGGGAGGACGAGGTGCCAGATGGCATCCCTGAACGCCTGCCAGCTCCCGGCCATGAGCGAGTCGATGGTGTAGAGCCCGGTGGGATGGGCGATGGAGGCCCATATCGCCGGGTCAGACCGGCCGACCGGGAACCAACCCAGATAGACCCAGAACACGATGAGCAGCACGATGGCGAACCAGAAATCCGGCATGCTCGAGCCACTCACCGAGAAGACACGGGTGAGGTGATCCGGTAATCGGTCGCGTCTGGACCCGGCGAAGGTCCCCAAGCGTGATGCCCAGGGTGACGGCCACGAGCCCGGCGGCAGTGGCCAGCTCCATGGTGGCCGCCAGCTTGCCCCGGAAGACCTGGGTCACCGGAGCGACGGCTACGCCGGACCAACCGAGGTCCCCGCGCAGGACCCCGCCGGCCCAGGCGACATACTGCACCGGAAGCGGGTCGTTCAGGCCGTAGCGGTCCTCGAGCTCTTCGACTTCCTCGGGTGTCATCTCGTGTGACATGTAGATCCCGATCGGTGACCCACCCACCCGGGTCAACGCGAACACGATGATGGAGACGCCGATCAGCAGTATCGGGAGGACCATCAGACGCCGGATCAGGTAGTCGCGTATCTGCATGAAAGGGTGCGCTCAGTGTGGCAGGTGGGGAGCCCTTTGGAACAGGCTCCCCACCCTTGGTTCACTTGTCGTAGAAGGCGAACTTCACCCCGGGACGCGGCCACAGCGGGTTCATCACGAAGCCCGTCACATGATCACGATGGGCGTTCAACGCCGTCTCGTTCCCCGCGATGATCCACATCGGGTCGTCGTACAGCATCGGCGCCAGCTCCGCGTAGAGGCCCGAGCCGGGCGTCGGTGTCGAGCTCGGTGGCGGCCTCGTCGATGAGCCCTGCGACTGCATCGGGGTCCTGATACATGTCCCTCATCCCGTGCACCGTCCCCCATTCCCCGTCAGGATGGATGTAGGCGTTCATCAACGCAGCGGGGTCGGCGAACGGATCGGCGTTCTTGGCCCACAAGGCGTACGGGATCGGATCCGAGCCGTGGGCCTCGTCGAACTGCGACTCGGCCTGGGCCAGCACTCGGATCTCGAAGGCGGGGTTCAACGCGGCCATCGAGTCCTGAAGGACGAGCGACGCCACCTCGAACAGGTTCCCTTCTTCGGCGATGATCGAGACCGTGAAGCCCTCGTCCCACACACCGGCCTCCTCGAACAATGCCTGGGCTTCCTCCAGGTCCTGCTCGTAGACCGGATAGTCCTCGCTGTACGCCAGCATCCCTTGTGGGAAGTAGTGAGGCACCCCTCCGCCCAA
Source organism: uncultured Acidobacteriota bacterium (assembly GCA_963843585.1). Lineage (GTDB taxonomy): Bacteria > Actinomycetota > Acidimicrobiia > Spongiisociales > ZC4RG35 > JARDZU01. The sequence goes on along the minus strand of CAWJLJ010000034.1, from coordinate 56,955 downwards.
CCCGCCCAGGGCGCCGTCGATGAAGCCCTGGTAGTCGAAGGTGAGGTTGAACGCCTGCCTGATCCGCGGGTCCTGGAAGAACTCGGGGCCGATCGTGTCCTCGGGCGGGAGTGAGCCTTCCTCGAACCGGGTGTTGAACCCGATGTGGATAGGCTCGAGCAGGAACCCGCCCTGGTAGATCTCGACTCCTTCCGCCCCCTCCAGGTCGGGCACCAACGAGGGGTCGATCTCCATCATGTCGTATTCCCCGGCCCGCAGCCCGAGGATCCGTGGTGTCGGTGTCCGGAGCGATGTCGATGCGCACATCGATGTTGGCCGGGGTGCCCCAATAGTCCTCGAACACACCGAGCTGGAAGTTCTCGCCCCGGTTCCATGCATCCAACTGGTACGCGCCGGTGCCCACCGGGTTGGCCGTCAGGAACTCGTTGACCTCGCCGGCGGCGACGCCCCCATTGGCCTCGACCGCATCCTGGCTGACAATCGACGCCACCGAGGACGTGACCACCGCGTTGAGGAAGGCGGCACTCGGCTGCTGCAGGGTCACCTCGAAGGTGAGGTCGTCGACCACGGTCGTCTCGGCCACGATGTCAGCGAGCAAGCCCTGCGTTCCCGTCCGGGAGGTCCATGGTCATCGCCCGGTCCCAGGAGTACTTGACGTCCTCTGCGGTGAGGTCGGTGCCGTCGTGGAAGACGATCCCTTCCCTGATCGGGAAGGTGAAGGTGAGACCGTCCTCCGAGATCAGGCCGTTGTCGATCGATGGCACTTCGCTGGCGATGCCAGGGACCAGATCCGGTCCATCCGGGCCGACCTCGATCAGCCGCTCGTAGACCTGGGTGATGATCGTCTCACCGCCCTCTCCGGGCTCCACCTGGGCCGGGTCCAACGTCGTCGCCTCGTCGTCGGCGGCATGGACGAAGACGTCACCGCTGCCCTCGCCCTCGCCACCGCCGGTGGTGGCTGGCGCTTCTCCCTCCTCTGTGGTCGTCGCTGGGGCCTCGCTCCCGTCGGTCGTGGAGTCGGTCGTCCCTCCCGTGGTGCAGGCGGCTGCGACCACAGCGAGGGCAAGTAGCACCGTCCACCATCGTGTCGATCTTCGGCTCGTGCTCATCGCTTCACTCCTCCTCAGTTCTCGCCGACATCCCGCACCGCCGGCGGCGGGCCACAATCGTTTGCTGAGTCGATCGTGCAATTTGTATGAGCAATCGATTGTGGCTGCGGACAGTAGCCAATACGATCGCCACCCGGCAACAGATTCTCAGGAGGTCGACATTGGGCCGTTACGCCATCAAGACACCGACTCATCACACCACATGGGACAAGATGCTCGAGGTGTGGACAGCAGCCGACGCCACCGATGTCTTCGAGTCGGCGTGGAACTTCGACCACTTCTACCCGATTCGGGGCGACACCAATGGCCCCTGTCTGGAGGCGTGGGTGACCCTCTCCGCCCTTGCCCAGGCGACCAACGGATCCGGCTGGGGACGATGGTGTGCGGGATGCACTTTCGGCACCCGGCGGTGACTGCGTCGATGGCCTCATCCCTGGACATCGTCTCCAAGGGGCGTCTCGAGCTGGGCTTGGGGGCAGGCTGGTACCCGCTCGAAGCCGATGCCTACGGGATGGACCTGGGGACGGTCGACGAGCGCATGACCCGGTTCGAGGAGGGCACCGAGGTGATCCATCTGCTCCTCACCGAGGAGACGACAGACTTCGACGGCAGGTTCTACACCTTGCACGAGGCTCGGAACGAGCCGAAGCCGGTGCAGAAGCCCAGACCGCCGATCGTGATTGGTGGCCGCGGCGAGAAGCGCACCCTCCGGCTGGTCGGCCCGTTTCGCCTCGATGTGGGACGCGCAGTTCGTCGAGGAAGAGCTCGACGAGTGGCGCCGGCTCAGAGATGTGCTGTGGGGGCACTGCGCCGATGTGGGGCGGGACCCGTCCGAGATCACCCTTTCCTCTCATCTGCAAGTCGACCCGGAGCCCGATCCCACCGAGGTGGCCGGACGCGCCGACGCCTTGTTCGAAGCCGGTCTCGACCTGGTGATCGTCGGCTATCACCGCCCAGCACGACGCCTCGACGGTGGAGAAGCTGGCGGCCGCCTTCGCCGCCAATAACCGTGCGTTATCGCCCCTCGCCCGGGGTGAGCAGGCCCTTCTCGAAGGCGGCGCCTACCGCGGCGGCGCGGTCGTTGACGCCGAGCTTGGCGTAGATGTGGAGGAGGTGGGTCTTGACAGTCGCCTCGCTCACGAATAGCCGCTCGGCGACCTCCCGGTTGGTCGCTCCCGATGCGATGAGCTGAAGCACTTCCAGCTCGCGTTGGCTGACGGTCTCCTTGACGGGCTGGCGCACCTGGTCGAGAAGGCGGGCGGCGACGCTCGGGGATAGGACGGCTTCGCCGGCGGCGGCGGATCGCACCGCCCGGAGCAGCTCGTCTCGGGGAGCGTCCTTGAGGAGATAGCCAGTCGCTCCGGCTTCGATCGCGGGCAGCACGTCGCTATCGGTGTCGAACGTGGTCAGCACGAGGACCCGGGCAGGGATCCCGAGATCGGTCATCTGCCGGATCGCGGAGACGCCGTCCATCTCAGGCATGCGGAGATCCATGAGCACGACATCCGGGTCGTGAGCCCGGGCCTTGGAGATTGCGTCCGCACCGTTGGTTGCCTCGGCTACCACCTCGAAGCCTTCCTCGCCTTCGAACATGCCACGTAGACCGTCCCGAACCACCGGGTGGTCGTCGACGATGAGAAGGCGGACCGGTCGGTCGTCAGTCATGGGATGGGTCGATCGGGATGGCGGGGAGGGTGGCGCAGACCGCGGTCCCACTCCCGGGCTCGGACTCGATCTCCAGGGTGCCGGCCAGACGCTCCACTCGCTGACGCATCGCGGTGAGCCCGAACCCGGGGTCGGCTCCGGCGCCATTCGTTCCACTGCCGATCTCGAAGCCGGTTCCGTTGTCCTTGACATCGATGGTGACGATGTCGCCCATATATGAAAGCGTCACCCCGACCCGTGACGCATCGGCATGCTTGGCAACGTTGGCCAGCGCCTCCTGCGCCACCCGCAGCACAGTCACTTCCACCTCTGGGTGAAGGCTCTGCGTCTCGCCGGTAGTGGTCACCTCGGTGGGCACCCGGTTGAGCGACGACCAGCGTGCCGCCTCGTCCGCCACGGCGTCCGCGAGCTGCCTTCCTTCGAGGGGGGCGGGGAGGATCGCCCGCATCGAGCGGCGGGCCTCGGCCAGACTCTCCCGGGCGAGGTTGGTGGCGTTGTCCAACCGTCGCTGAAGCTCCGCAGGGTCGCTCTTGACCTGATTCGCCGCTTCCAGTTGGGTGATGACGCCGGTGAGGCCCTGGGCGATGGTGTCGTGGATCTCGCCGGCGATCCGCTGTCTCTCGTCGGTGATGCCCGCTTCCCTGGCCTGGGCGACCAACTGGGCGTGGAGACCGGCGTTCTCCTCCAGGGCCGTCTCCAGCTCGAGCAACGAGCGTCGACGCTCCTCGCTGAGATTGGAGATCTTCTCCCCACCGACGATGCCGAACCCGACTGCGACGGTCTGGATGACGACGATGATCCCATAGGTCCACCACTGGTCTGCGTCGGGGTTGTTGGCGATGATCTGAGAGTTGATGAGCAGAGAGGTGAGGCCCACCCCGACGAATGCAACTGCGGGCGGCTCGAGGACGAAGGCGTGGATGAAGCCGGTGATGACGAAGACGAAGTAGATCGGATGAAAGAACATCAACACCGCGAAGAAGACGAGCAACCCGACGAAATAGACCCGCAGCCAGACCCGATCGTCTCGCCGGTCCCGACGCAGGGTGAACATGAACAGGCACCACAGGGCGGCGGCCAGGGCGAGACCAGCCGAGGCGAGTCGCTCGGGCCAGGTGGAGATATCGAGAACGCTGAGGACGAGACTGATGCCGAGGGTGACGTAGGGCGTCCACTCGACCACCTTCTCGAAGCCGCCTTCCCACCAGGTCAGCTCGGTCTCCAACAGTTCGGAGCGGGATTTGTCGTTCATTCCCAGCGGAAAGTCAACGCCGCCAGCACGCCGGCCCCTATCGCGAAGGCTGCCATGACCAGGAGACTAGAAGTCGAGGGCGCCAGACCGGACCAGGTGTCCTGTAGCGCCTGGACGGCGGCTCCGGTCGGGGTCATGTCACTCACGGCGAGAAGCCCGTCGGACATCGCCTCCCGTGGGAAGTAGACCCCTGCGAAGAACAGCATCGGGAAGTAGACGGCCATGCCGATGCCTTGACCGGAGGAGACGGTTGGAGCGACCGCCCCGATGAGCAGGCCGATAGCCAGCATCGAGACTGCGGCGAGTATGTAGACCAGGACGAATCCGAGCAGGTTCTGCGGGACCGGGATGTCGAACACCACTACGCCGACCGCGATCGCGAGTGCAGCGGACAGTCCCGCCATCACCATCTGGATGATGAGTTGTGCCGCCACCAGACGCCAGGGGCTCACCGGCGTGGTTTGGAGGCGACGCAGAACGCCACGTTCCCGATACGTGGCGAGAATCGCAGGCAGAGTGGCGAAGGCCAGTGTGGCCAGGGCGAGACCGAGGATGATGGGGGCATACAGATCGATCATTCGGAACCCGCCCAGGTCAGCGCTCGGGGTGTCGAAGCCAGGGAAGAAGACGCCCAGCGCGACCAGTAGGACGGCGGGAAAGATCAGCCCCCAGAACATGGCGAGTGGCTCTCGGGCAAAGAGCTTTGCCTTCAACAGTGGTCAGTTTGGCGAGTGCAGACATGGTTTCTCTCCTCAGATCTCGGAGTTGTCGTGGTTCTGGAGGGTCTTCCCGGTGAGGGCGACGAACGCGTCGTCGAGGGTCACCTGCTCGACCCGGAGCTCATAGGCGATGATCTGGTTGCGAGCCATATAGGAGGTCACCGAGTGCAGCACGTTGCCGACACCGGTCACGACCACCTGCTCGCCGACCTTGCTGACGCCGGTCACTTCGGGCAAGGCCGCCAGTTCCGACTCGTCGATCGGAGTCGAGGGGCGGAATCGGATCCGCTGCTCGTCGTCGGCTTGGGAAACCAGACCGGCCGGTGTGTCCAGGGCGATCAGCTTTCCCGAGTCGATCAGGGCGACCCGGTCGGCGAGGCGTTCGGCCTCCTCCATGAAATGGGTGACGAGGAGGATGGTCACGCCTCGGTCGCGCTGTTGCTCCACCAGCGCCCAGGTGTCACGCCGGGCCTGTGGGTCGAGACCCGTTGTCAGCTCGTCGAGGATGGCAATTTCGGGATTGCCCACGAGGGCAAGGGCGATGGAAAGACGCTGCTTCTGCCCTCCGGAGAGCTTGGCGTACTTGGTGTCCCGTTTCTCTGTGAGACCGAGCTGGTCGAGGAGATCCGGCCAGTGGGTCGGGTTCCGATAGAAGCTGCTGTAGAGGTCGAGCGCCTCCCACACCTTGATCCGGTCGGGGAGACTGCTCTCCTGGAGCTGAACGCCGAGGCGTTCCTTCATCTCGGCGGCGTCGTGCTGTGGGTCCAGGCCCAAAACACTGATCCGCCCCGCGTCAGGCTGTCGGAGGCCGGCGATCGACTCCACGGTCGTCGTCTTCCCTGCCCCGTTGGGGCCGAGGATGGCGAAGATCTCGCCCTTCTCGACGGTGAAACTGACGTCGTCGACCACGGCAACGTCGTCGTACCGCTTGACCAGGTTGTCGACTTCGATGACGGGCATGTGGCTTCCTTCGTTATGGGAGCTGACAGTTGCCAGCCTGCCGGATTTCGCTGTCTATCACATCGCCCGTCTGGCCAGTGTCCGCTTCGAACCCGGCTGATCGTCGGTATCAACCGATTGGTTGACCCGTCTCCACCCTGAGGTCATCGGGGGATTCCGGGGGAATTCCCCGATGGTGTGACTGGTCGGATCGCGGCATGCTCGGGTGGTGGATCTGGTCGACCCCACCCTCACCGACGTCGATGCCGAGCGCCCCTCCGGGCGTCGCCACCGACCGCGCGTGATCACCTGGCTGGCCGTGGCGTTGGTCGCGATCGGGGCGATGTTGGTGGTCGGCGACGACATCGGTGGTTGGTGGGCCGGACTCTCCGAGACCCTGGCCAGCCCCGAAGCATTCAGGGCGTGGGTCGAAGGCCTCGGTGCCTGGGGCCCGATCGGGTATCTCCTCGCCCAGGCGGCGCAGGTCGTGGTGGTCCCGATACCGGGGACGCTCTTCCCGCCGGTCGGCGCACTCGCCTTCGGCCCTTGGCCTGCCCTCGCCCTGAGCCTGGCCGGGATGGCGCTGGGATCGGCGGTGGTGTTCCTGGTGGCGCGCCGGTGGGGGAGGCCGCTTGCGATCAGACTGGCCGGTGCGGAGCGAGTCCAGCGATATCAGAGCCTGATGACGGCCCGGGGTGGTCTGCTCATCTGGCTCGTCTTCCTCCTCCCCTTCCTCCCCGATGACGCTGTGTGCGCTCTTGCCGGGTTGTCCGGTATCGGGTTCGGTCGCTTCATGCTGATCGCGACGGTGGGGCGGATTCCCGCCGTGGCTGCCGGCGTGTTCACCATGGCCGGGCTGGAAGGTGCCCCGGCATGGGTATGGGGGATGGCGGCAGTTGGCTTTGTGGTCATCCTTTGGGCAGGGGCGCGGTTCGGCCCCGCCATCGAGCGGCGCCTCGTCGGCCTCAGCCGGGCTCCCCGATCGGACCCGGAAGAGACGGGGCGCGTGCCAACACCATCGAGTGTTCTTCCCGAGCCAGGGTCAGGACACCGCCCTCCAGGGCGATCTCGTGCTCCCCATCCAGATGTGAGTTGAATCGGTCCTCGAGGGCCATCAGTTCGGGTGGTCCCGCCATCCGGGTCGAGGCGACAGGTCCCACCTGGATGACGTCTCCGTCCGTCGTGAACGAGCCCGTGAACCGATTGACGCCGACCCGTCCAGCCACCCGGTCCCCTTCGAATCGGACCTCCCGCGGGGCTTTCGGATCGATCGGCTCGCCATCGATCTCGATCACGAGCCAATCGCCTTCGAGAAGATGCTCGATCATCGTCTTCAAGCCTACGGAAGCGTTGTGTCGATAGTCTCGGCGCTCGATGGCGATCATCTCACGTGGGTTCATAGGACGGCGCCCTGAAGTCGACCCGAGCCGCCTTCCTCCGGGCCAATACGTCGCCCACGACTTCCCGGTGCTGTCCGCAGGCCCAACACCGCGCATCTCGATGGACAAATGGACGTTCGAGATCACCGGTCTGATCGATGAGCCGAGATCCTGGAGCTGGGACGAGTTCAACGCTCTGCCCTCGGAGACGGTGACTCTCGACATCCACTGTGTGACGAAGTGGTCGAAGCTGGACACGACCTGGACCGGCGTGTCGGTCGACACGCTGCTCGAGGGCGTGGAAACAGAGGCGACCCACATCATGGCCTCCAGCTACGGCGGCTATACGACCAACCTCCCATTGGCCGACATCGTCGGGGGCCGGGCGTGGGTCGCGACCGGCTACGACAATCAACCACTCCACCCCGAGCACGGCGGGCCGGCGCGTCTCCTGGTTCCGCATCTCTATTTCTGGAAGAGCGCCAAATGGGTACGGGGGATCGAGTTGCTGGCGCAGGGCCAGCGCGGCTTCTGGGAGAGAAACGGATACCACGACTATGGGGATCCGTGGCGGGAGCAGCGGTACTGGGGCGATTGAGCCAGGCTCCCACGGCTCCGGTGCGGATGGACTGGCTCGCGGCCAGGGTCATCTCGAAGCGCGACGAGACCCCACGGGTGCGAAGCATCGTCTTCGAATGCCCGATGTGGGAGGGGCACATGGCCGGCCAGCACGTCGACATCAGGCTCACCGCCGAGGATGGCTATCAAGCACAGCGGAGCTACTCGATCGCCTCGGCGCCCGAGGACGACCACCTGATGCTGACCATCGAGCGGCTGCAAGACGGAGAGGTTTCGCCCTATCTGTTCGACGAGCTGGCACCTGGCGACGAGCTCGAGATGAGGGGCCCGATCGGGCGCCATTTCGCCTGGACGCCCGAGGCTGGGGGCCCGCTGTTGATGATCGCGGGCGGGTCCGGGGTCGTCCCATTCCGAGCCATGCTCCGCCATCGGCGGGCACATGAGGTGGTGACGCCGGCCCGATTGGTGTATTCGGCCCGGACGATCGGGGATGTGATCTACCGCGAAGAGCTGGACGAAGTCGAGGACGCCGAAGGTGCGGACGTCGTATTGATCCTGACGCGGGCCCAGCCCGAAGGTTGGACGGGTTTCGACCGACGCATCGACGCCGAGATCCTCAACGAGGTGACGTGGCCACCCGGGGACAAGCCGAAGACCTATGTCTGCGGGCCTACCGGTTTCGTCGAGACCGTCGCCAACTGCCTCGTCGACCTGGGCCACGAACCGGAGTCGATCCGAACCGAGCGTTTCGGCCCGACCGGCTGATTCGCATACCTCCGCACGGGAATTAGGCGGCGGCCTGAGGCCTTGAACCAAGAGCGCACCGAGAAGAGTCACTGGACGAAGCACCCACCATCGCGACCCCAATGACCCATCGTCAGATCCTGCTGGTCCTCAGCGGGCTGATGCTGGGTCTCTTTCTGGCTGCTCTCGACCAGACCATCGTCGCCACTGCACTGCCCACCATCGCCGGCGAGCTGGGTGGTCTCGAGCACCTCTCCTGGGTGGTCACGGCCTATCTCCTCACCTCGACCGCCTCGGCGCCCCTCTACGGGAAGGTGTCGGACATGTACGGGCGGAAGATCGTCTTCCAGTTCGCCATCGTCACCTTCTTGATCGGGTCGGTGCTCGCCGGGATGTCCCAATCGATGACCCAACTGATCGCTTTTCGGGCCATCCAGGGCCTCGGGGCGGGTGGTTTGATCGTGATGACCTTCACCATCGTCGGCGACGTCGTCTCGCCCCGGGAGCGGGGTCGGTACCAGGGGTACATCGGAGCGGTTTTCGCATTGGCGTCGATCGCCGGCCCGTTGCTGGGCGGCTTTTTCGTGGACAATTTCTCCTGGCGATGGGTGTTCTACATCAATCTCCCCATCGGGCTGGCCGCTCTCTTCGTCACCGCGACCGTTTTGAACCTTCCCTTCCGCCGGGTCGATCATCCGGTCGACTACCTCGGAGCCGGCCTTCTCGTAGGTGGGGTCACCTCACTTCTGCTCGTCATGGTGTGGGGTGGCTCGGAGTACCCCTGGGACTCGCCGATGATCATCGGGTTGTCGGTCGTCGCAGTGGTGCTCCTCGGTCTCTTCCTCGTCCAGGAGGGGCGAGCGACCGAGCCGATCCTCCCCCTGCGGCTCTTCCGGGACCGCACCTTTGCCATCACCTCGGCGGCCGGGTTCATCGTCGGCCTCGGCATGTTCGGCGGCATCATTTTCCTGCCCCTGTTCCTGCAGGTCGTCATGGGGACGACGCCTACCAATTCCGGGCTCTTGCTGCTGCCTCTGATGGGTGGCGTTGTGGTCTCGTCGATCGTCTCCGGGCGGCTGATCACCCGCACCGGCCGGTACAAGATCTACCCCATCGTCGGCACATCCCTCATGGCGATCGGTCTTTGGCTTTTCTCGACCATGAGCGTCGAGACCCCCTTGCTCACGGCGTCGACCTTCATGCTGATCTTCGGCACGGGTGTCGGCCTGGTCCTCCAGGTGCTGGTGATCGCGGTTCAGAATGCAGTGGAGGCTCGCGACCTCGGGGTGGCGACCTCGTCGGCCACTTTCTTCCGGTCGTTGGGCGGGTCCTTCGGGACCGCTCTCTTTGGAGCGGTTCTCACCAGTCAGCTCGCCATACGCCTCGCCAGCCTCCTCCCCGAGGGAGCAGAGATGGGGGAGCTCACCGGGAGTCCCGATCTGATCGCCCAGCTTCCAGCCGGGACCAGGGAGTCGGTGATGAATGCGTTCTCGGGTGCGATAACCACCTCGTTCGCCATCGCCGTGCCGTTCGCCATCGCCGCGCTGCTGCTGGTCGTGTTCCTTCCCGAACTGCCTCTGCGTGACACCGCCCACGTCGGCGCCGGCGAGCCCGACACGCCCGTCGCCCCTGGCGCCATCGGGCACTGACGAGCCTCCCGTCCTCCAGGTTCAGTCGTCGCTCCAGTCGAAGACCGGCTCGGGTGGAGCCACATGTGCCGGTCCCTGGAGCAGATCGAGCCCATTGACGTCCTCGACGAACTCGAGCCACCACCGGTCGTAGACCGAGCTCGGGTCCCATTCACGAAGACGCATACGGCTCAGGCCGGCGGGGGAGATGTCGTACACGCTCACCCCGAGGTCGGTCTCACGACCATGGTTGATCCAATAGGCGTGACTCTTCACCTCGAATCGTCGGTTGAGGTCCTGGTATTCCTCGAGGTGATGCCTCAACTCGGTGGCGAGATCGCGATACCGATCCGTCTTGCCCGGTCGGAGGGGAACTGCGCTGGCGAACAGCATGCTCTGTGTCCTTTCGTCGGAGGCGAATGTTGCCACCGTCCTCGCTACCGGTTGACACTGAATCCTGGAGGTCTGGAGACCGATATACGGTCCATGCCTGTGCGAATCCTGTCTTTGGCGCGCCTGACTGCCTTGCTGGCCGTCGTCCTCGTCGCGTCCTGCTCTGCTGCCTCGCCGGAGACGACAGTGGGCAGCTCGACCACGATCGCATCACCGGCGTCATCGTCTTCGACCAGACCGACCACGACGACGACGACGAGCACGACGACTCTTGCCGAGACCACCACGACAGAGGCATCTGCGACGACGACCGTCGCCGCCATCCCGACAACACCACCACCACCGTCGTCATCCCTCCGCCGGTGGAGGACCCCCTCTACTCGCCACCGGCGGCGGGCCTCTCCGGTGATCCCTCCGCGGCGATGCCGCCCGGCGCCGAGGACGTGACGGTGGCTTCGATCACGGACGGCGACACCCTCGATGTTCGGGCCGATGACGGGTCGGTCTTCGAGGTCAGGATCATCGGGACCAATACACCCGAGACGGGTGAGTGCTTCGCCGACGAGGCGACGCGGGTTCTCGCTGCGTTGGCACCGCCGGGCTCGAGGATTGGCATGACCAGCGATGTGTCCGACATCGACCAGTTCGATCGACTTCTGCGCTACCTGTGGGTCGGGGCCATGTCGATCAACGAGGAGACGGTTCGCCGCGGGGCTGCCCTCTCGAGGAGCTATCCCCCGGACACGGCGATGACCGAACGGTTCGATGATGCCCAGGCTGCAGCGAAGGAAGCGGAGCTCGGCCTCTGGTCGCCTACGGCGTGCGGGCCACGTGCTGAAGCCACTCTGGGCATCGTCGAGGTGATGTCCGACGCCCCGGGGAACGACAACGAGAATCTCAATGGGGAGTGGGTCGCGATCCGGAACGAGGGAGAAACCTCGGTCGATCTCACCGGCTGGGGCATCAAGGACGAGTCGGCGAGCCACAGGTACGAGTTCCCGGTGTCGTTCACCCTTCTTCCCGGGGAGACGGTCACCGTGCGGACCGGCTGTGGCACCGATTTCGACACCGACCTGTATTGGTGCAACCAGGGATCAGCCGTGTGGAACAACGGCGGCGACACCGCCTTCCTCCTCGATCCCAACGGCAACACCCACGTCGCTTACGCCTATTCGGGGTGATGGCAGCAGGCGACCAAACTGCACCGATGCAGGAGACCGCCTCCGTCCGCAAACGTCTGTCCGCCGTCTTGTTCGGTGGTGTCGCTCTCGGCTCGACGGCCTACATCGCAGCGGTGACCATCGCCACCCTCGCCGTTGACGAGATCACCGGATCTGCCGCATTGGCGGGTGTGCCGGGGGCAACGGCCACCCTCGGGACCGCGGTGGGGACCAGCCTCCTGACCCGGAATGTGGCGCGTCGCGGCCGTCGCCCAGGACTGGCTGCGGGTTATGCCGCCGCGGTGGCTGGGCAGTGGGTTGAGCATCCTCGGGCTGACCATTGATTCGCTTCCTCTTCTCCTGGTCGGGATGGCGCTCCTCGGTCTCGGAAACGCATCTGGCCACTTGGCCCGTTATGCGGCGGCCGAGATGTTCCCTGAGGACCGCAGGGGCCGGGCCCTGGGCACGGTGGTCTGGGCGGGAACCATCGGATCGGTCCTCGGCCCGGCGCTGCTCCAGCCCTCCGGTCGCCTGGCGGTCGACCTCGGCCGGTCGGAGCTCGCCGGTGGTTTCCTGGTGAGCTTCGTGTTCATGGGGATCGCCTTGGTCCTCTACCTCGTGGGCCTACGGCCCGACCCGGCCACCCTCGCCATCGATCGACCGGAGCCGACGAACGCACCGCCCGTTGGCTTGGGGCCGGCGTTTCGCCTGCCGGTGGTTCGGGTCGCGCTGATCGCGATGACCGCCGGCCAGGTGGTGATGGTGATGATCATGACCTCCACCCCCCTCCACATCCACCATCACGGCTCCGACCTCGGGATCGTCGGACTGGTGATGAGCGCCCACACTCTGGGCATGTTCGCCTTGTCGCCGCTCACCGGGAGGCTCACCGACCGATGGGGCGGGTATCGGGTGATCATGTGGGGCATGGCTCTTCTCGGGCTCTCGGCGTTGGTAGCGGCCTATGGCCCCAACGACTCCACGACTCTGCTGGTGGTCGTCTTGTTCGCCCTCGGCTACGGCTGGAATCTGGCGTTCGTCGCCGGCAGCTCCATGCTCACGATCGGCGTGGGCAGCGACATCCGGAGCCGTCTCCAGGGAAGGGTCGACTCGCTCACCTGGACCGCCGGAGCCCTGGCCAGCGTCTCTTCTGGTGTGATCTATCAGGCCAGCGACTATCGGGCCATCAGCCTGATCGGGCTTTTGCTGCTGGTCGTCCCGGTGGTCGTCATGCTCCGGCATCGGGGTGCACCGTTGGCGGTCGGGACCTGAGTCGAGGGCGGATCAAGTCTCGGTTCGGAGCGGCCGCGGAGTGTCGACGGCCGGATCGAACAAGACCTTGATCTGGGGTGACTCTCCCTTGGCCATCGGGATCAGCCCGACGTCGACGACTTGATCCAGGGGGTAGACCGTCGGTGCCACCTCTGCCCACGCGCCCGGGTCGGCTGCGATCAGGTCAACCGCCCCGGGGAAGTCCTGGGCGAAGACATGGGCCTGGGTACCGATGATCTCCAGCTCGTCGAGGGCGACCTCCCTGAAGTCGACGGCCACCGGCTCTGGCTGGTGACCGACGACCACCACACGGCCACCGTCGGCTACGAGCTGAAGGGCGCGGAGCAGCGAGTCGGGACGACCGGTGCATTCGAACACGACGCTCGCCTTGTCACCGTTCAGGAGCTCATCCGGGCGGGGCGCTGATACGTCGAGAGTCGAAGCCGCGCCGAGACGTGCGGCGGTGTCCAGTCTCGCCGGGTCGAGGTCGACGGCTGTCACCGTCGCTCCAGCGCCTGCGGCCGCGTGCACGATGAAGCTGCCGATGCCACCCGCCCCCAGGACCGTCACCAGGTCACCCTCGACTACCCGCCCCCGACGGGTGGCATGCACCGCGATGGACATCGGCTGGGTCATGGCGGCGAGGTCCGGCGTGATGGCGGAGTTCGAGAGATTGAAGGTGCACGAGGCGGGGACCACCGCTGATTCCGCCAGGCCACCGTTGGAGTGGAGGCCGACGGTCCAATACTCCCGACAGAGATTGGTGTGCCCTCCCTGACAGGGTGCGCAGACGCCGCAGGAGACGCCGGCCCCCACCGCCACCAGGTCACCTTCGGTGAAACCGGTGACCCTTTCGCCCACCCCGGTCACCCATCCCGAGAACTCGTGACCGGGAATGGTCGGGCCGGAGTGGCCACTGTGAGGATGAGCGGTGTCGACGGGGTGGAAGCGAGGGCCGTGCACGAACTCACCGACATCGGTGCCACAAATGCCGACGGTGGCGACGCGCAGTTGCAACTCGCCCGGTCCCGGATCCGGGACCGGTAGCTGTTCGAGCCGGACATCGCCCGCCCCGTGATACCTGACTGCCCTCACGCCCGCCTTTCGACACGGGGATCGTGGTGCATACTGTGCCGCATGTCCACCTCACCTCCAGCCAGGGTCGGGTTCGTGGGTCTGGGTCGCATGGGCTCACGGATCGCAGCCAACTTCGCCAAGGCCGGTCATGAGGTCACCGTGTGGAATCGCACTGCCTCTGTCGGCAGAGGAATGGGCGGGGGAGAACGGCGGCGTAGTGGCCGAGAGTCTCTCCGACCTGGCCGGGAGTCAGTTCGTCATCACGATGCTCGCCGACGGCGATGCCCTCGAAGAGGTGTATGGGGCACCTCGCCGGAAATCTCGGTCCTCAGACAGTCGCCATCGACATGGGCACCTCCGGTCCGGAGAGCTTCGAGAAGGCCCGGGCCTTGGTCGAGGCTCGCGGGGCGACCATGGTGGATGCCCCGGTCTCAGGAGCGACGGCGGCCGCCGAGGCGGCGTCGCTGCTGGTGATGGTGGGTGCCTCCGACGAGGTCTACGCACGCGTCGAGCCGATCCTCCAATCGGTGGGCAACCCGTGCAGGTCGGGCCCACCGGGTCCGCCGCCGTGCTCAAGCTGGCCGTCAACTCGGTGCTCTATGGGCTCAATCAGGCGGTGGCCGAGGCGGTGGCGCTGGCCGAGAAGTCGGGAGTGGCGCCGGAGACCACCATCGACATCCTGGCCAAGGGTGCCGCCGGAGCGCCGATGCTCACCTACCGCCGGGAGCAATATCTCCATCCCGACCAGGCTCCGATCACCTTCACGATCGATCTGGCCCGCAAGGACCTGAGCCTCGCCCTGGAGCAGGCCCGGCGCACCGGCGCCCCGACCGGTCAGCTGGAGCGGACGATGGAGCTGATGGAGGCCCTGATCGAACAGGGCTTCGGGTCGCAGGACATGGGGTACGTGGTCGAGGCCAGCCGCCGGGCCTGACCCGGAGTGCTTCAGACTTCCTCTCTCAACATCCGCACGACCTCGGGCTTGACCGTCTTCCCCATCGGGTTCCGGGGCAGCGAATCGGCGAAATGGAACTCCTTGGGCACCTTGTGTGGGGCGAGCCGGCCTTTCACCCACTCTTTGACCTCATCGGCCTCGACCGGGCCCGACGCAACCAGCACGGCCACAACCCGCTGACCCCATTCCGGGTCGTCGATCCCGACCACCGCCGCCTCGCTGATCGCCTCGTGGCCGAGCAGGACATCTTCTATCTCGAGGGCCGACACCTTCTCGCCACCGGTCTTGAGGATGTCGATCGAGGATCGGCCCAGGATCCGGTAGCGCCCCTCCTCGACGATCGCGGTGTCGCCGGTGCGAAACCAGCCATCGGAGGTGAAGGCCGAATCGGTGTCCTCGGGTCGGTCCCAATACTCGAGGAAGACGGTGGGTCCCCTCACCTGGATCTCACCGGGCTCATGACCAGAGACGTCGGAGCCGTCGTCGTCGCCGACGAGGCGAACCTCGACACCCGGGAGCGGCATGCCGACCGAGCCGGGGATCCGCTCCCCGCGATACGGATTGGACAGCCCCATCCCGATCTCGGTCATCCCGTACCGCTCGAGCAGAGTGTGACCGGACAGCTCACGCCACCGCTCCAGGACCGGTATGGGAAGAGCCGCCGAGCCGGAGACCATGAGCCGCAGGCCGCCAACGCCGTCACGGAACGCGGACTTGGCCTGATCGGTCTGTCTCGTCGAGGTGGGCGATGAGCCGGTGATAGATGGTGGGGACCGCCATGTACAAGGTGAGGTCGCCGGCGGTGAGGCGTTCGACAACCTGGTCGGCGTTGAACGACGGGAGCATGTCGCAGCGAGCACCGCTCCACAGGGCGCAACCGATGACGTTGACGATGCCGTGGATGTGGTGCAGCGGGAGGGTGAGGAGGATGCGGTCGTCCTGACCCCACTCCCAGGCCTCGACCAGCGAGATGATCTGGGCCTCGATGTTGGCGTGGGTGGTGACCACACCTTTCGGCCGGCCCGTGGTCCCGCTGGTGAAGAGGATCATCGCTCGTCGATCCGGCTCGACCTCGAGGCAGCGGTACAGGGTCCTCGGTTCATCTCCTCGACGAGGAGGAATCGAATCCCTCTCGCCTCGGCCAGGGGGCGGAGCAGATCGGCGTATCCCGACGAGGCGATGGCGATGATCGGAGTCGTAGTGTCGAGGACGTATTCCAGCTCTGGCGCCGGGTGGGTGAGACAGAGCGGGACGGCCACCCCGCCGGCCCGCCAGATCGCCCACTGGACCCGGACGTAGTCGAACGATGGCTCGACCATGAACACGATCCGGGCCTCGTCCAGGTCTGTCTTGCCATCGAGGAGCCGGGCTGCGGCCCGCTCCGATCCGTCGAGCAGGTCCGAGTAGGTATGAGTCCCGGCTTCATCGGAGATGGCAACCCGGTCGGGCCATGCCGAGGCCCGGTCGATCAAGGAGATGGACTCACCCATCCGGTGCCATCTCGCCCCTGGCGCCGATGATGACCACGTTCCCGTCCGGATCGGCGATCCGCGCCACCCGTTCGCCCCAAGGCTGATCGACCGGCTCCTCGAGGACCGTCACACCAGCAGCCCTCGAGGTCTCGACGACGGCGTCGCAGTCATCCACGTAGACCCAGAGCGAGAATCGTTCAGTGCCCAGTCTCAGCATCGAGGTCCGGATCTGCACCGATGCCCATGTGCGACGAGCCGAGGTCCAGCCCGACGTATTGGGCCTCCCCGTCGTCGGGGAAGCGGTAGGTGACCGTGCCACCGAGAGGTCTTCGTAGAATCCGAGCGCCCGGGCCAGATCCGGTGTGCTCAGAATCGGAAACGCCGACTCGATCATTGCTCCAGAGCAGCGAACAGATCGACAGCGTTGCCATCGTGATCGTGCACCGTGGCATATCGCTGTCCCCATGGTGCGTCGAACGGAGGCAGATGACCGTGGCCCCCGGCCGCGACCAGATCCTCGAAAAGCCGATCGACGTCGGCCGTGGTGTCGCAGAGGAAAGCGAGAGCGGTGCGCGGGCCACCTCCCGTGGGCGGCTGCCAGTCGGAGAACGACATGACACTGGCCTCGCTGTCGAGCATGACCCGCAGACCACCCGGTCCCGCCGCCTCGGCATGCACGTCGTCACCCTCGAACTCGAGACCGACCAACCGATAGAAATCGAGTGGCGCGGGCCATGTCGGAGACGATGACACCGATTGCGTCGAGACGTGGCATGCCGGGAGTCTATGGCCGGATCAGGCGGCTGGTGACCAGATGGCGACCTCGCCCGGCGGAGACGCGGACCGGGTCTCCGCCCTCGACCTGCTGCACCCAGATCCCGGCGTCCTCGAGGCTGCTCCCTCCGGCGTAGGCGAAGGCGGAGCCATCCGGCGCCCAGAGCGAGATGCTGAGGGCGAACTGGTCGAAGTAGGCGAGGTAGTCCCGGCCAAAGAGCCCGGTCGGGCTGAACGGGGCGGTAGGACTTGGTCTCCTCACCATCCCAAACGTGCCATTGCAGACGCTCGAAGCCATCGACGGCCCCGACCGTGCTGTAGAGGAGATCCTGGCCGTCCGGGCTCCAGAACCAGGCAATGTTGCGGGCCCGGCTGATTTCTTCGAGGTCTCCGTCCGAGGTCGAGACCACGAACAGACGCTCCGCGTCGATGATCGGCAGATCGGTCTCTTCGAGTCTGGGAGAGCTCCTGACTCTCCGGCGAGCCCCGCGACATCACGGCCACCCGGCTGCCGGTCTCGTCGGCGACGAAGGCCATCGGTGCGGCATAGCGCAAGCAGCTCTCGCTCGATCTCACCCTGGCGGTTTGCCAGGGCCAGGGCCTCACCGACGTCACGCCCGTTCCCGAGCAGCACGGACTCGGCGACGTGGGCCCCGAGCCTGAACTCCCCGGTCGCCGGGACCGTCTCCCGGCCCGAGCCGTCGATGGCCAGATACTCGAAGCGTCCCGAGACCCGGGCGAGCAACTCGGTGCCGTCTGGTGCCCAGTCGAAGTACACGGGTGCGCCCTGATCGATCACCTGGATGTCCCCATCAGGCCCGGCGATGGCGAGAAGGAGGTCTCCCTGTCCCTGGCTCCCGGTCAACGCCAGATGCTCGCCGTCCGGGCTCCACGCGATGTAGACCGCGAGGAGGGGCGAAGGCCACTCGATCACGTTGCCGCCGTCGCTGTCGGCCACCAGCAGGTAGGTCTCCTCATTTGACCTTCGTTCGGTCCACGCCACCCTGGATCCGTCCGGTGACCAGGTCGGCTGAGTGCGCTCGATGTCCGGATCGGGCTCGGCCAGGGTCACCGGGTCGGATCCATCGGGCCGCATCGTGGTGATCTCGCCCTCTGTCCCCAACACGAGGAGGCGGCCCGGGGATGAGTCTTCGACGACGGAGACGTCTGTGGAGATCGTTTGGGCGTCGGGAAGGGTGTCTCGATCGGGCTCACCCGTGGCTGTGCACGCGGTGAGGAGGACGGCGATGAGTGAGATCGGAGCAAGAAGGGCTCGCCCGAGCCGGATCGTCACCTCGTCGAGTCTACGACTGGCCCTGCCCGGCTTTCCACGCCTCGACCTGGCGCACCACCGCTGCCGAGTCGAACCAGGTGTTCTCGTAGGCGATCAGCCCGTCGCGCAGCTGGAAGAGATGGAGGATCCGCAGCTCGACCGGCGCCCCGCCCCCGGCGATCCCGGCCCATGCGCCTTCGACATGACCGGTGACGTCCGACACGTCGACCACCCAGCTCCCATCGTCGGATGAGAAACGTCGGGTCGACACGAAGTTCACGTCGGGGATGGCGGCGATGATGTCCGAGTAGACCGCACCGACCGCTTCCTTCCCGTGCACCGGGCTCAAGGGGTGGGTGACATCGTCCCAAACGATGTCATCGGTATATGTGGCCAGGGTGGCGGCGACGTCATGGGCGTTCTCGGCGGCGAAATGCTGATCGACTATGTCCATGCGCGTGAATTTAATGCCCGGACCCGGTCAGATGACCCAGCTTGTCGGGGTTGACCACCGCTCTCACCGCCTGCACTTTGCCCATCGCGATGTCGAGCGACACCACGGCGACGGTCGCCCCGTCCCCGCTCTGGACAACGGCGCCCGGCTGGCCGTTGACATCGACCAGAGTCAGAGCCCAACCCTCGCGATCGGCCCGTGGGCTGAAGGCGGCGAGGAAGCGGGCCGTCTCGGACATGCCGCGGAGGGGCTCCCTCCGAGCCGGTGCCTTGCCGCCGCCATCGCCATAGAGGACAACGTCCTCGGCGAGCATGTCGGCGAGGCCCTCGGTGTCGCCCTGCTCGACGGCTGCGAAGAACCTCTCGGCGAGTGCCCATCGCTTCTCGACCGAGGTCTCGAATCGAGGCTTGCCATCCTGGACCTTCTCCCGGGCCCGAACCGCCAGCTGACGGCACGCCGCCTCGGACTTGTCGATGAGCTCGGCGACCTCGTCGAAGCCGTAGCCGAAGACATCGCGCAGCAGGAGGACGGCCCGCTCCGGGGGAGTGAGTCTCTCGAGGAGGACCAGAAAGGCCATGGACAGGCTGTCGGAGAGCTCGGCCTGCTCCTGCGGGATCGGCGACCGGATCGGTGACGATCGGCTCGGGCAGCCACTCGCCGACGTACTGCTCACGACGCACCCGGGCCGAACGCAGGTAGTCGATGGAGAGCCTGGTCACCACCGCACAGGCGTAGGCCCGTCGTGACTCGATCTCGGTCCCGTGGAGCTCGGCATCTCGCACCCGGACATATGTCTCCTGCACCAGGTCCTCGGCATCGGTGACGCTCCCGGTCATCCGGTAGGCGATCGAGAAGAGCAGCGGGCGAAGCGAAACGTCGGTTTCGTCTGTCCTGGGGTCGGGAAGGTTTGGCATGTCCCTGGGACGAGTTTGTCCCTGCGATTGTGACAGCCACTGGCTGTTGTCACAGAAACCGCCTCCATCTCGTCCTGGGTAGGGAAGACGAAAGGAGACGACATGAGAGTCTTCGTAGCCGGCGCCACCGGAGCCATCGGGCACCGTCTGGTGCCGTTGTTGATCGATTCCGGTCACGAGGTGGTCGGGACCACCCGGACGCCGTCCAAGACAGACGGCCTGCGTCTCTCGGGCGCCACCCCGGTGGTGCTCGACGGCAGAGATGGTGAGGCAGTGCGACGAGCGGTCCTCGAAGCCGAGCCGGAGGTCGTCGTCCACCAGATGACCGCATTGTCGGGCGATCTCGATTTCAGGCGCTTCGCCGAGACCTTCGCCGAGACCAACCGGCTCCGCACCGAGACGACCGACATCATGATCGAGGCCGCGGTCGAGGCCGGAGCCAGGCGATTCATCGCCCAGAGCTTCGCCGGCTGGCCCAACGAGCAGAGCGGGGGACCGGTGAAGACCGAAGAGGACCCGCTGAACACCGACCCTCCGAAGCAGGTGCGCGAGACGCTCGGGGCCATCCTCCACCTCGAGTCCGTCACCACCGGCACGCCAGGGATCGAGGGCTTGGCCCTGCGCTATGGCGGCTTCTATGGCCCGGGCAACGCCCTCGGCAAGGGCGGGGCGATGCTGGAGGCGGTGGTCAAAGGGCAGATGCCGGTCGTCGGCGGCGGATCCGGCATCTGGTCATTCCTCCACATCGACGACGCCGCCCAGGCGACCGCTCTGGCAGTCGACCGGGGTGCACCCGGGATCTACAACATCGTCGACGACGAGCCGGCGGCCGTGTCTGAATGGCTGCCATATCTGGCCGAGGTCCTCGGGGCCAGGCCACCGCGGCGGGTGCCGGCCTGGCTGGCCCGGCTCATCGTCGGTGAGGCCGGCGTTTCGATGATGACCAAGATCCGCGGCTCTTCCAATGCGAAGGCGAAACGTGAGTTGGGCTGGAAGCTGGAGTACCCGACCTGGCGGACGGGCTTCAGGGATGGGCTCTGAGCACTCGTGGATAGCGCCTGCGGGAACCAATCCGTGCCCCGGTTCGTAACGAATGCGGGCAAGTCATGGACGACCTGAACCACTATCGCTTCGTCAACGTCTGGCGTCTGAAGTATCGGCCGGAGGAGGTGTACCGCGTGCTCGAGGACATCGGCGGGTACCCCCGATGGTGGCCGGAGGTGCGACGGGTCGATCGGATCGACGACAGCACAGTGCGGATCGTGGCCCGGTCTGTGCTCCCCTACAACCTCACGTTCCAGGCGACCGACTCCCGGCAGGACGAACAGGCCGGAGTCCTCGAGATCGCCATGCGTGGTGACCTGGAAGGGTTCTCGCGCTGGACGATCGAACCCGATCGCTCCGGGACACGTGCGACCTTCGAGGAAGACGTCATCGCTCGAAAGGAGTCGCTGCGACGGTTCGCGGTGGTGGCCCGACCGTTCTTTCGGTGGAATCACGCCGTGATGATGCGCCACGGGCGACGAGGGCTCGGCGTCTACCTGGCCGGATATCGAGCCGGCGCCGAGGATGCCGACCAGCTCCGGAGTGAGTCGTCGGCCCAGGACGGATAGCTCGGGGCACTGCTCAGCGCTTCTTCTTCTTTCTTCTTCTTCTTGTCCGACTTCTTCTTGCTGGACTTCTTGTTCTTGGGCTTCTTCTTGTCCTGCTGTTTCTCTTGCTTCTTGTCCTTCTTGGTGACAGGAGCGGGTTCGGTCACTACCGGCGGCGCAGCCGGAGCCGACACGCGAGCCGCGGCTTCGGCACTTATGAACCGCCCCGTCGCAGGGTCACGAAGTCTTGTCGAGGCCACCATTCACCTTCCTGGTCGGCCACAAGCTACCCATCATTGTTTGTCGACGTCATCGAGATTTCCCGACGATTTCGCGGGCGTGTTCGGCCTCGGCTTTGATCGACTCCCTGTCTTCATCCGACAGCTCGATCGATGACGCCGCGGTCAACGATTCGAGGGCAGCCGGCTGATCTCCAACCCTCGTATTGAGTTCGGCCAGGTACAGAAGAGCCCGGGCCCGTTCGATCTGGGGCACGTCAGAGAATCGTTCCAGTCCGTTCTCGAGCAACCTGATCGCTTCCTCGTCATCGCCCTTTGCGTCGCCGAGCCTGGCCGCGTTCTCGATCACCCGGGCAAGACCGGTGGTTGTTTCCCGGGTCTCCTCGGCGTCACCGAGCTTCGACACCCGCAGCCAGTTCCCGCCTGGATCGACCACGCTGAATCCTCGCACCGTCCCGTGTCTCTTTCTCGGCCTGAGGATGCGAGGGATGCCCGATGAGGGAAGCTTGCCGAACCGCTCTCGTAGCCCGGCAGCGAATTCTTCATACAAGGTGTCCGGATCTGACACCGCGATGATGACGCTGCCATATGACGTCGCCGGGTCGAAGTCGTCGAGCCCGAAGAGGTGAATGCGAATTTCGCCCATCTCGACGACGGCGTACGGATTGGGGCGCTGCTGGCGGTATGTCCGATTGAACCCGAGCGTCTCATAGAACGATATGGAATCGTCCAGATCGGCGCAGGGGAGGATCGGGATCGTGATCGCCGTAGCCACGTCTAGAAGTCGATCCGCATCACGAGCTCTGCGGACGGCTACCTGACCGTCAGCTACAGCCCGTGGTGTCCCCACAGGTGAGGCAGACGTAGCAGCTCCCGTTGCGGATGGTCATGTGACCGCAGTTGGAGCAGACCGGGGCGTCGCCCATGTTCTCCTTCAGGGCCGAGTCGACCATCGCGGCGGAGCCGGCGAGCACGGCCTCGGTCGTCTTGACAGCGGTCGCCCCCCTCCCGGCTTCGCCGGCACTCCCCCCTCCGGGGGGAGAAATAGGCCCGTCGAGGAAGGCGACGGCGGCCTTCACCGCCTCGACGTCGTCCTCGGCGACCGCATCGGTGAGGTCGAGTTGGATGCCGGCCTCGACTGCCATCCCTGTCGGGGGCTCGGGAAGCTGCATGTCGCGGTCCGGTGGCACCTGGGCGAGCTCGTCCCGCTCCAGGTACTCCACACCGAGGGCCCGGAACACGTAGTCCACGATCGAGTTGGCCATCTTGATGTTGGGATGACCCTCGACCATGCCCCTCGGCTCGAACGTCTGGAAGGTGAAGGTGTCGACGAACTCCTCGAGCGGCACTCCGTACTGGAGGCCCTTGGAGACGGCGATGGCAAAGCAGGACAGGATCCCCTTCAAGGTTGCCCCCTCCTTGGCCAGGTCGATGAAGATCTCGCCCAGGGTCCCGTCTTCGTACTCGCCGGTGCGGAGGAAGACCTTGTGCCCGCCGATCCTCGCCTCCTGGTTGTACCCGTTGCGACGGGCCGGGAGCAGGAACCGGGGCGGCTTCATGCCCTGGTGGTAGGCCTGAGTCGGTGAGATCCCGGAGGGAAGGTTGCCCCAGTGGATCGCCTTCTCGGTCTCCACTGCAGCCGACAGCGCAGGTGACTCGTCCTCGTTGTCCTCGCCCTCGTCGGAGGTGGAGTTGAGCGGCTGGGCCGCCTTGGACCCATCCCGGTAGAGGGCCATCGCCTTGAGGCCCCATTCCCAGGACATCCGGTATGACTCCTCGATGTCCTCGACCGTGATCTCGTGGGGCATGTTGATCGTCTTGCTGATCGCTCCCGAGATGAACGGCTGGGCGGCCGCCATCATCTTGATGTGCCCGTAGTGGTGGATGAACCGGGTGCCGTACTTCCCGTTCTTGTTGGCGGTGTCGAAAACGGCGAGATGCTCGTCGGCGATGTGCGGTGCGCCTTCGATGGTCTGACGCCCACAGATGTGGTCGTTCGCCTCGCTGATCTCGGCCGTTGTGAACCCCAGCGCCTTGAGCAGGTTGAACTCCCAACCGGTGTACTCGTCGACCCCAAAGCCGAGACGCTGCAGCGTGCTCTCACCGAAAGTGAAGACGTTGAAGGCGTGCTTCAGCTCGAACACCGCAGGCAACGCCTTCTCCAGCTTGGCCAGGTCCTCGTCGTCGAAGCCCTTGTCCGTGAGGGTCTCACGGTTGATGTGCGGCGCCCCGTCGATCGAGCTGGTGCCGACGATGTACTCGACGACATCCTTGATCTGGTCTTCCTCGTAGCCAAGGTGTCGTAGCGACGGCGCCACGGACTGATTGGCGATCTTGAAGTATCCACCGCCGGCCAGCTTCTTGAACTTGACCAGGGCGAAGTCGGGCTCGACACCGGTGGTGTCACAGTCCATCAAGAGGCCGATGGTGCCCGTGGGTGCGATGACGCTGGACTGAGCGTTGCGATAGCCGTGCTCCTCTCCCTGCTCCAGGGCCAGGTCCCACGACGTGCGGGCCGCGGCGAGGAAGTCGGGCGGGCACAGATCGGGGTCGATCGCCATCACCTTGTGACTGACCCCTTCGTAGTCGCCATCGCCATAGGCGGCGCGGCGATGGTTGCGGATCACCCGCAGCATGGCGTCCCGGTTCTCGTCGAAACGGGGGAACGGCCCGACCACACCGGCCATCTCGGCCGAGGTCGCGTAGGAGTATCCGGTGAGGATGGCGGTCAAGGCGCCACTGATGGCCCGGCCCTCGTCGGAGTCGTAGGCGATGCCCTGACGCATCAGGAGTGATCCGAGATTGGCGTAGCCGAGGCCGAGCGTCCGATAGTCGTACGAGCCCTGTGCGATCTCGGGGGAGGGGAAGTGGGCCATGGCCACCGAGACCTCCAACACGATGGTCCAGAGACGGACGGCGTGTTGGTAAGCCTCGAGGTCGAAGACACCGGTCTTGTCATCG
Organism: uncultured Acidobacteriota bacterium; assembly: GCA_963843585.1. GTDB lineage: Bacteria > Actinomycetota > Acidimicrobiia > Spongiisociales > ZC4RG35 > JARDZU01. The sequence goes on along the minus strand of CAWJLJ010000034.1, from coordinate 32,405 downwards.
TGAAACCTGACCAGGTTGATCGACGCCAGGTTGCATGCGGTGTCGTCGAGGAACATGTACTCCGAGCAAGGGTTGGAGGCCCGGATGCGGCCACCGGCCGGTGAGGTGTGCCACTCGTTGACCGTGGTGTCGAACTGGAGACCGGGGTCGGCGCAGGCCCAGGCGGCCTCGGCGATCGTGTCCCAGAGATCGCGTGCCTTGACCGTCTTGCGGACCGAGCCGTCGGTCCGGTTGATCAGATCCCAGTCGCCATCGTCGATCACGGTCTGGATGAAATCGTTGGTGACCCGAACCGAGTTGTTCGAGTTCTGCCCGGAGACCGTGGCGTAGGCGTCGCCGTTGAAGTCGGCGGGGAGGCCACCATGGTTGATCAGCACCCGGGCCTTGTCCTCTTCGACCTTCTTCCAGTCGATGAACCTCTCGATGTCGGGGTGATCGACATCGAGGATGACCATCTTGGCGGCGCGTCTCGTCGTTCCCCCTGACTTGATCGCCCCGGCGGCACGGTCACCGATCTTGAGGAAGGACATCACACCGGACGACTTGCCGCCGCCGGAGAGCCGCTCGTTCTCGCCGCGGATCTTGGAGAAGTTGGACCCGGCGCCGGACCCGAACTTGAAGATGCGTGCTTCGCGGACCCAGAGGTCCATGATCCCGCCCGGGTTCACCAGATCGTCTCTGACGCTGAGGATGAAACAGGCGTGCGGTGCTGGGCGGCTGTAGGAGTCGGGGGAGGCTTTGAGCTCACCGTCGGCGCCGTCGACGTACCAGAAGCCCTGGGCGGGCCCGGTCAGACCGTATGCCCAGTTGAGACCGGTGTTGAACCACTGCGGTGAGTTGGGCGCCGCCATCTGGTTGGCCAGCATGTACTTGAGCTCGTCTTCGAAGGCGACAGCGTCATCGCTCGTCTCGAAGTAGCCCTCCTTCTCACCCCAATGCCGCCAGGTGCCGGCGAGACGGCTGAACACCTGCTTGGCCGACCGCTCCGGGCCGAGCACCGGCTGGCCGCTCTCGTCGAAGACCTGGGCCCCGTCGTCGCCGAACTGGGGGACACCGGCCTTGCGGAAGTACTTGGACACCATGATGTCCGAGGCCACCTGGCTCCAACCGGCCGGGATCTCCGCATCGGTCATCTCGAACACCGTCGAGCCATCCGGGTTGGTGATCCGCGAGTCGCGTCTGGACCACTCGAGCTTGTCGAATGGGTCCTTGCCGGCCTCGGTGAAGCGACGGTTGATCCGCAGGCCTTTGCTCATGAAACGTGCCTCCTCGCACTGGGTGCGCCCCCTTCAGGATAAGGGGCGGGGTCCATTTACCAACTCGGGTTCTCAACTCAAACCACAAGATGTAGTGGTCGGGGGGGAAGTAACCACGACATCTTGTATGGACACCACTACTGTAATTACAACGATGTCATGGGTCAAGTGTTTCGTTATCCACAGGCCCCAGAACTGCCGAGAGCGCGAAAATCGCCGCTCTGACCGGGGAAGTCGACCGCCTCAGACCCGTGCTTGGGGAAGCCACCGCACCCTAGATCGCTGGCCGAGATCCGGCCACCCGTGTCGCTGCAGAGATTTCGCGACCGGACGCAGCACCTCGATCACCCCGAAGATTTCGCCAATGCAACCACCCGGCGGTCACGATCAGGGGGACGTGGAGCAGGGGGAGGCTCCGGGCGAGCCAGCCGGGGAGATAGATGTCCGTCACCGACCCGTCCTCGGCCCCCAACGACTCGGCCACACTCGTCAGTGGACAGCGAGCCCCGTTTGCGAGAAACACGACAGACTCGGCACCCACGATCGCCGCCGCCACTCCAGCTCGACGATCGGACCTTCCGGCCGCGCCCGAGGCGAGCAGGTAGACCATCGCACCCTCCACGAATGCCCAGATGACCGTGTGGGTGCCTTTGACCACGGCGAGGGCGCGATGGTGGTCGGACATTCCCTCATCGTCTGCCGACTCAGCTCCTTCCACTAGGGGACTTGGTCCTCTGGTGCATGGATGTCCGTCACAAACCGCCTTGGTCGCACCAATAGGGGATCATCAGGGGGTCGTGAAGCCCGTCGCTCGGGTTTCGACGGAGCGCAGTGACGGGTAAGTATCGAAGCCACCGATGCAATTTGCTTCTTTCAACGTGTCTGAACCCGATGTTCTGATCGCCGCCGCGGTCCACAACGGGCACGAGCTCCGGCCGGACCTCGCTGCTCTGACCACCATCGACGATGCCACACGACTGCGAGAGGAGGACCCGCACACGGGTCGCATCTCCTCCAGGTTCACCACCAGTGTCGTGGTACATCGCTCCCGCTTCGAGGTGGACCTCAATCGGGACAGACACGAAGCTGTCTATACGAGTCCCGAAGAAGCGTGGGGCCTCGAAGTCTGGCGGCGGAGTCTCACCGAGGACGAAGTGTCCGCCTCCCTGGCCCTCTACGACCGGTTCTATGGCGATCTGGCCCAGCTCCTCGACCGGCTGGTTGCAGACAACGGTGGGTTCGTCCTGTACGACATCCACTCGTACAACCATCGACGGCCCGGTCCTGATGCCGCTCCCGACCCCCTCGAGGAGAGCCCTGTCGTCAACCTCGGCACCGGATCTCTCCCCGTGAAATGGAAGCCGGTTGCCGATGCCTTCATGGAGAGTCTCCGGTCCGAGGCTTTCGACGACAACCCTCTCGATGTTCGCGAGAACGTGCGGTTCGAGGGTCGCCATCTGGCCAGGTGGGTTCATGAGAACTACGGCGATGTGGCATGCGCCCTCGCCATCGAGCTGAAGAAGGTGTTCATGGACGAGTGGACCGGCGAGCTCGACCTGGAGCGGATGTCCCAGCTCGGAGACGCCCTGGTCGCCTCGGGCCCCGCGGTTCGGAAGGCCTGGAGCCTGGCATGAGCGTCGGGGAGATCGACCTTGCCATCGACCGCCGTCTGAGCGAGATCTGCGGGCTGCTCCCCATGCTCCAGCTGCTCACACCGATCAATGTGCCCGAGCAACGAAGGGCGTTCCTGGAAGGAGACGTCGAAGAACCCGAATTCAGCTATCGGGATCTCCCGGATCTGGACGGTCTCGCCGATGACTTGGCCGCGATCAACCCGGAGGAAGCGACAGACCCGGTGCTGATTCACATGATCCGGGGCATGCACCGAGAGCTGGAGCGTCGCCTCGAGCTGTTGGCGACGAGGAACACCGATCAGTTCCTCCTCGCTGCCGTCGAGCAATACGGGCATGTCGAGACGCCCCTGTTGGAACTGGCCCATCGGGTGCTCGACGAGGTCCCGCCGGGGCCCCGCGCCGATGTGTACATCGACGCCCACGATCTGGCGGGGAGAGCCAACGTCGAGCTCGAGCACTATCGCCGAGCATTCCCCGAGCTCTCGACGCTGGTGCACGTCAGTGAGACAGTGGCCGGGGTGATGGTGGAGAACGGGGACCTGTTCATCGGCATCGACACATCGATCGCCGGGGACCGGGTGGAGCAACTCCTTCACCACGAGATCGGCATTCACGTACTCACCTACGTCAACGGGAGCGCACAGCCGATTCGGATGCTTTCGCTCGGTCTCGTCCGGATACGAGGAGACCCAGGAGGCCCTCGGCGTTCTCGCAGAGCACCTCGGTGGGGGTCTTCGCCCGAAACGGCTGCGCGCCTTTGCGCTTCGGGTGGTCGCCGCAGACTCGGTCAGCGGGCGGGCCAGCTTCAGGGAGACATACGACAGGCTGACGGATCTCGGCGCGGGGCGGAACAGGGCATTCACAACAGCGATGCGGGCCCATCGGTCCGGGGGGATGACGAAGGACGCCCTCTATCTCGGCGGGCTGACCAGGCTCCTCACCTACCTCCAGGAGGGTGGCCGGCTCGATCCGCTCCTGGTCGGCAAGATATCCTTGGCCGACGAGCCGCTGATCGCCGATCTCCTGGAAAGAGGTGTCCTGGTCGACCCGCCGCTCAAGCCCCGATTCCTGGAGTCGAGAGACGCGCTCGATCGACTGGCCAGGATCCAGCAGGGCGCCGGGATCATGGAGTTGGGAGGTGTCGCCGCGTGAAGATCGGGATGGTGGTCAACGACGTGATCACGGAGAAGCCGGAGTACAGCACCACCCGGCTCGCATTGGCCGCCCAGAAGCGGGGCCACGAGGTCTGGCTCATGGGTGTCGGCGACCTGGCGCACACTTCGTCCGGAGAAGTGACCGCCCGAGCGCGTAGCCCTCTGGACAAGACGTATCGCTCGTTGAAGAGCTTCCTCGAGGATGTCCAGAGCGAAGACGTGGACCCCGAGCTGATCACTGTCGACGAGCTCGATGTCCTCATGCTCCGCAACGATCCGGCTGAGGATGCAACCGATCGACCCTGGGCACAGGCCTCGGGTGTGCTCTTCGGTCAGCTTGCCGCCGCGGCAGGAGTGGTAGTCGTGAACGACCCCGTTCATCTCGCCGACGCGATCAACAAGACCTACTTCCAGCATTTCCCGGAGGAGATCCGACCCCGGACCCTCATCTCCCGGACGGTCGGGGACATCAAGGACTTCGTCGACGATCTCGGTGGACGGGCCGTGCTCAAGCCGCTCCAGGGATCGGGTGGCCAGAGCGTTTTCGTCATCGCCGCCAAGAAGGGCCAGAACGTGAATCAGATCATCGAGACCATCACCCGAGACGGCTATGTGGTGGTCCAGGAATTCCTCGCAGATGCAGAGAGAGGTGATGTCCGTCTCTTCGTCATGAACGGGAAGCCGCTCGAGGTGGACGGAAAAGTGGCCGCCTTCCGGCGGGTCAACGAGGGCGACGACATCCGCTCCAACATGCATGTCGGGGGGAAGGCACAAAAGGTGAAGATCACAGAGGAGATGCTCCATGTGGTCGACCTGGCTCGACCCAAGCTCATCGAAGACGGCATGTTTCTCGTTGGGCTCGACATCGTCGGGCCCAAGATGATGGAGGCCAATGTCTTCAGCCCTGGCGGGCTGGGAAGCGCCAGCGCGCTGCACGAGGTCGACTTCGCCGGCGCCGTTGTGGATGCCTTGGAGAGAAAGGTCCAGATCCGGGCAACCTACGGGCGGTCCCTGCCCAACGCTTCCCTGGCCACTATGTAGACGAGGATCAGACAGGCACTGGTGACGCGTCGAGCACCAGGGCGGCGGCGTCGAAAGGATTGAGCTGGCGTCCGTTGTGACGAGCGGCCTGGAGCACCGGGTCGTCGAGCGAGTCGGCCATGGCGGATAGTGCGTCGAAGAGCCACATGATCAAGGGCCATGGATGCAGCCCGATCCGCTCCCTGACCTCCTCCGCCGCGCCCAGGGCGATCATGCCGAGCTCGGTTTGCCCCTCGGTGAATGAGAGCGAGGCCGCCGCCTCGAGGGCGTAACAGAGGCCCTCCCGATAGTTCATGCCCCGGAACACATCGAAAGAGCGACGGAGGGCATCCCTCGCCTCGGAGAGGCGGCCCGAGGAGATGTAGGTGAATCCGATCTGGGCCTCGGCCAGGCCGATCAAGGCGCCATTGCCGAGCTCGAAGCCCAGGTCCCGGGTTGCTACCTGATACTTCTCGGCAGTCTCGACGTCGCCGTTGGACGCGGCCAGGATGCCAAGCGCGATCAAGGCGTACCCCTCACCCCACCGATCGCCGAACCCGCGGAATCGGGCGAGCGACACCTCCAGTCTCTCGGTCACCATGGCCGGATCCGCGCCGTCCACCGGCAGGAGGAGAGCCGATACGAAATCGGTCCAGTTGTGACAATCGATGTCGCCGTTGGTCTCCAGGATCTCGACGGCCCGACCGATCGACTCCTTCGAGTCCTCGTATTGGCCCATCTCGTACTGAATCCCGCCCCTGAGATACCAATAGCGGCCGGCGAGGGTCTCGTCGAGGTCCTCCGGCGAGCGCAACGGCCGCTAGATACCTGGCGCCGTCTTTCAGGTGGTTCCCTATCCACAGATAGACCCACATACCGAAGGCCATTCGCACGAGGGAAGCGTCGTCTTCCTTCTTCATCAGCCATTCGGCAGCGACGTCCATGTTGTTCCAATCGGCAGTGAAGCTCTCCACGACGGCCGATTGCCTGGTCCCGCGAAGATCCTCCAGAGAGCCGTCGGCGACCCGTACGTAGTAGTCCGCGTGCCTGTCCTTCATCCACTCGTACTCGCCCGCTCTCATGGAGATGACGCAGCCCGAACTCCCTGATGGGCGCCAGCATCCTCAGACGGCCCTCACCACCCTGGGCGGGAAGGATGAGGCTGTTCTCGACGAGCACCATCAGCTGGTCGACGGCATCACCCTCCTCGACAGCCACCTCCTGGGCTGATTCCACCGTGAAGCCTCCCTGAAAGACGCACAGCCTGCAGAAGAGCGTTTGCTCCTCGCGAGTCAGCAGCTGATAGCTCCAGTCGATGGCGGCGTCGAGAGTCCGTTGCCGACTGGGTACATCGGCCGCCCCGGAGCCGAGGGCGTCGAGAGATTTGGTGAGCCTCTCGGACAGCGCCCCCGGGCTGAGCATGCGAAGACGTGCCGCCGCCAATTCGATGGCCAGGGGCAGCCCGTCGACGATGCGAACGATCGAGGCCACGGGCGACGCGTTCTCCTCGTCGATCGAGAATCCCGGGATCACGGCCAGGGCCCGGTCGATGAACAGACGCACGGCATCCGAGGCCGAGACCGACTCGGGCCGGTCCGAGCCGGTGGCGGGCAGGCCGAGGGGCTCGAGTGTGTATTCGTACTCGCTCATGATCCGGAGGGGGACGCGACTGGTGGCGAGGACCTTGAGCCCGGGGCTCCGGCCGAGAAGGTCGGCGACCGAGGAGCCTCCTTCCGCCACGTGCTCGAAGTTGTCGATCACGAGCAGCACCTGTTGGTCCTGGAACTCGCTCGAAAGGGCGTCGATCGCGTCGCCCTCGATGGGTATCCCGGCAGCGGCGCCGATGGCGAGCAGCACATGGTCCGGGTCGGTGATCGCGGCCAGGTTGACGAAGTAGACCCCGTCGGGAAACTCGGCCGAGCTGTCCTCGGCCACCGACAGGGCGAGACGTGTTTTCCCGATGCCACCCGGGCCGACGATGGTGGCGAGACGGACATTGGGTCTCTGCAGCATCTCTATGAGCTCGGCCAGCTCCCTACTCCGCCCGACCAAGGTGTTCTGCGAGGCCGGGAGCCGAACCCTTGTGATGGATCGGGCTCGAGGTGGGGGGAAGTCGGCCCGGAGCCCTGGGGCCCGCACCTGGAAGAGCTTCTCGACGCGGGAGAGACCCTTGAGGGCGAACGAGCCAAGGTCCTTGATCTCCCATCCCGCGTGCTCGGTTTGCCCCTCGACCAGCTCCCGGACGGGGGCGGACACGACGATCTGCCCTCCATGGGCGGAGGAGGCCACCCGTGAAGCCCGGTGGACGTCGAGCCCGACGTATCCACCGGACCCGATGCGAGCGGTGCCGGTGTGGAGCCCGAGTCGCGCATTCACCGACACCGACTCGGGCCAGCTGCGATCGCCGAGGGACTTCTGGATCTCGACAGTTGCGCTGACGGCCTGGAACGCATCCTGGAAGACGCTGAAGAGACGCTCCCCTTCGAGATCGACCACGGTCCCGTCGTGTCGGAGGGTGGCGTCGGCCACTACCTGGTGGTATCCGGCCAGGACCTCGGCGTACCGGTCTCCGAGTTGCTCCACGAGGGTGGTCGACCCGGCCAGATCACCGAACATGAACGTGAGGGTCCCGACGGGCAGCGAGTCGTGGTCTGGCTGCGATCTTGGCGAACCTCTCGGACATCACACCCGCCAGGTCTTCGACCAGCATCTCCGCGAGCTCGCCGGGTGACTCGAATGTCCGGGTCTTCGATCGTGCGTCAGTGCGAACGCGCTCGAGCAGCTCGGTCAGGCCGTCCTCACGTTCGGGGGCGGGCTCCTTCACATAGACGAGGCCGGGAAGACCGGAGCTGGCCTCGTACTCCCGTTCCAGGTCCGATTCCCAGCCGAACGACTGCCAGTAGATGCCCACGAATATGTCGGCGTCCGCGATCGAGAGCCCGTCTTGCCCGTTGCGGCTGCCGAGGTCGACCCCGATAGGGTCCAGCCTCAGGGTTTTGATGGCGGATTTGGCGGCTTCGCGCTCCGATTTGAGCTCGCCGAGGGTGGACGAGACAAAGACCCTCAATCTCGGGTCGTGACTGATCGGCTCGAAGCCGCTCCCCTCCCTGGTCGCATCCACGAGTCACAACGGTAGTGAGCTGGCCGGAGCTATCGGCCGTGATTCAGCGGTCGAGGTGCTCCCAGGCGTCGGTGCTCGGGTGCGGGGAGATGTCCCAGCGGGGCAGGAAATACTGGACCAGTGGTCCGATGGCCAGGGCGAAGACGATGGTGCCGATGCCGAAGGTGCCGCCGAGGATCCAGCCGAGGGTGAGGACCGTGATCTCGATGACGGCACGGGTGAGCCTGATCGATGGTCCCTTGCGTGCAATCCCGGTCATCAGCCCATCGCGTGGGCCAGGTCCCAGGTTGGCTCCTATATAGAGACCGGAGGCGATGCCGATCAAGACGACCCCGCCGAGCATCATCGACCAGGCCACACCCGTCACTTGGGCCGCCGGGATGATGACGCCGGTCAGATCGATGACGACCCCGATGATGATTGCGTTGAGCAGCGTGCCCAGCCCGTAGGGCTGGCGCAACGGCAGCCAGAGGAGGAGCACGGCCACCGAGACGATGATCGACCAAGCTCCGACCGTCAGCCCGAAGCGTCGGGCCAGTCCCTGGTGCAGGACATCCCACGGTGGCACCCCCATCCCGGATTGCAGCATCAGCCCGATGCCGATGCCGAACAGGACCAGGCCGATCAACAGTTGTGTGATGCGGCGGGGGAGACGCTCCCCGGCGACCGGGATCAGGTACTTCAAGACCTCAACCCCCCAACGCCTCGGCTATCCGCGGAGGGAGGTCGGTGCTTGTCGGCGGCATGAAGCTGACCAGCACATGATCAGCCCCCAGCTCTCTGTAGGTCGCGGCCAGGTCTGCCGTCTCGGCGGGGTCACCGGGGTAACGGAACTGAACCGAGACCTCGATCTCGCTCCGGTCTCGCCCGATCTCCTCGCAGGCCTCGTCGAGACGTCTCAGCGAGGCGACGAACAGGTCCGGCTCGCGAGGTGAAATCCGGGTAGTTCCACTGGTCTGCCCAGCGAGCCGCCAAGGGAATGGTCCGGCGGGGACCCGAGCCACCGACGACGAACGGCGGCCGGGGCTTCTGCACCGGCTTCGGCTCAAAGCGCGCCGAGGTGATCGTCCGATACTTCCCTTTGAAGTCGAACACCTCCTCGGTCATCAACCCATGCAGGATCTGGAAGGTCTCCTCGAGCATGTCGAAACGCTCCCCGACAGGTCGGAGCTCGATGCCGAAGGCCTCATGCTCACGCTCGTGCCAACCGGCGCCGACACCCAGCTCGAGTCTCCCCTGTGACATGCGATCCAGGGTCACCGCCTGTTTGGCCAGCAGGGCGGGATGCCGAAATGTGTTGGCCGTCACCATCGTCCCGAAGCGGATCCGGGTGGTGACTGCGGCCAGGCCACCGAAAAGGCTCCAGCTGTCCATGATCGGCCGCGACTCCTCGCCCCGAGGCGGGTAGAGATGGTCGTTGAGCCAGACGGCGTCCCAGAAACCGCCCCGGTCGGCCTCGATCCACACCTCACGCAGCTCGGGCCAGTCCTGATCCTGGGCCCAGACCTTGAAGGAATGTCGGAAGGGCCGCCCGGTCATGGGGTTCCCGGCTCGACCACCAGGGGAACCTCGGGCAGGTCGTCGGCCGGGTCGAATCCGAACACTTTCCCGTAGAAGGCGAGCTCCGACTCCAGGCTGTGGATGATGTTCTCCGCCTTCCGGAACCCGTGATCCTCGCCCTCGTAGGTGATATGGGCGTGGGGAACCCCGTTCTCGGCCAGCGCGGCGGAGATGAGCTCGGCCTGCTCCGGGGGCACCACCTTGTCGTCGAGGCCCTGGAACAGGATCACGGGGACCGTGATCTGGTCGACCGAGTAGAGAGGCGACCGTCGTCGCATCTCCTCCGGGTCGGTGCCGACCAACCCGTCGAGATAGCGCGACTCGAACTTGTGGGTGTGGTCGGCGAGAAGACCGATGTCGGCGACTCCGAAGTAGGACCCACCGGCGCTGAAGGCGTCCCCGAACGCGAGCGCGGCCAAGGTCGTGTAACCGCCGGCGCTCCCCCCGGTGATGACGAGCCGGTCGCCGTCGACCTCTCCTTCGGTGGCCAGATATCGGGCGGCGGCGAGACAGTCCTCGACGTCTGCGATACCCCATGAGTCACGGAGCAGGTTCCGGTATCTGCGCCCGTAGCCGGTCGAGCCGCGGTAGTTGACGTCGACCAACCCGAAGCCGCGGGTCGTCCAGTAGAGGAACGATGGTCTCAGGCTGGGAAAGACATGCGACGTCGGTCCCCCATGCACTTTCACGATGAGTGGCGGCCTCTCTCCGTCCAGGCCGTCGAAGTCGGGGTTGGTCGGCGGGTAGTAGACACCGTGTGCCACCTCGCCGTCGGCGGTGGGGAAGGTGATGATGCGAGGTGACGGGATGTAGCCGGGCTCGGCGGGCATCGGGTTCGCCCGCACCACGCTCAGGGCGCCCGTGTCGACGTCGAGCTCGTAGACGGAACTGGGCGTTGCCGGCCCGTGACCGACGAACCATGCGCGGGACTCACCGTCGGTGACCAGGAAGGCGAGAGCGGTCAGGTGGTTGGGTAGGCGTCTGAGACTGCCATCCCGGTCGACGACGCCGAGATGGTTGACGCCGCCCTCCCAGAAGGCGGTGAGGATCCTTCCCTCGGAGAGAAAGCCAAAGGTGGTGGAGCCGAAAATCCACGCCGGCACCCCGAAATCGGCCTCCATGGCGAGGATCGGGCTCGTCCTCCGCCTTCGAAGCGATGCAGGTTCCACCACCCGCTCCGGTCGGTGGCGAACACGATGCTCCCGTCCGGCGCCCACTCCGGTTGGAAGATGGACTCATCGGGGCCACCGGCGACCTCCGCGACATCGACCAGTCCGTTGCTCGGTGATCGTCCCCGTCTTGAGAACGGTCCCGTCCCAGGGCATGTTGGGGTGATCCCATTCCAGCCAGAGGAGCTTCGTGCCATCCGAGGAGGGCCGAGGAGAGGCGTAGAAATCCCGGCCGGTGACCAGGACCTCGACCTCCCGGGTGTCCGGATCGATCCTGACGATCTCGTTTACCGCCTCGCCATCACCGTGGCTCTCCCGGACACAGACGATGCTCCCATCGGGGAGGAACCGCCCGTCGGCATACCGCAGGGCTCCCGGCGAGGAGGGCTCGGGTGTGATCGGCCCCTCGCCCAGGAGATAGAGCCGTTGGTCGGAGAGCTCGGAATAGGCCACTCTGCCGCTGTCGACGGTGAATGCCCCGCCGCCATACTCATGGACCTTGGTGCGCACGTAGATCGGTGGCGCAGTGATGTCGTCGATCTGCCCTGAGTCATCCCGACGCACCAGGACCTGGCGGCCGCCTTCAGATGGGCGCCCTTCCAACCAATAGAGGTTGGCGCCGTCTGCCGCGATCTGCCCGAAATCGACGACGCCCCCGACCGTGTCGGCGGCCGAGATGGGTGACTCCCAGGTGCCATATGCTCGGCTTTGAACCATCGAGGCAGGCTATCGGTGTGCCGGGTGCTCGCACCAATCATTACCTTGTGGCGATGCGAGCAAACGATTGGCGCCCATGAGCACACAAACCAGAGACGAAGGGCTCTACGACTACGCGCTCAGAGAGCCCAGGCTCCCCGCCCCGGAGAACCGGGAGAACGACAACATCGGCATCCCGATCGAGGCGCGGCTCGAGATGTACGAGATGCAGCAGCTCTTGCGCCAGTTCGAGAAGCGGGCGTACGACATGTTCCTCCAGAACCTCGTGAAAGGGACATCGCATCTGTCCCTGGGTCAGGAGGCCGTGGCCACCGGGTTCGGACGGGTGATGAGACCCGATGACTACACGTTTGCCACTTATCGCGGCCACGCCCACACGCTCTCCCGGGGGGCCGACCCGGGTGCTGTGCTCGCCGAGCTGCTCGGCAGGGAGAACGGGATCCTCAAAGGCAAGGGCGGATCGATGCACCTGACCTCGGTCGAGCACGGGATGATGGGCTCCTACGCCATCATCGGCGCCCATCTCACGATCGCCAACGGGGCGGCATGGTCGGCCCGCATGCGGGGCACCGACCAGGTGGCCGTGTGCTTCTTCGGGGATGGGACCACCAACATCGGCGCCTTCCACGAAGCGTTGAACCTGGCCGCCATCTGGGATCTCCCGGTCGTGTTCGTGTGCGAGAACAACCTCTGGATGGAATACACGCCCATAGACCTGATCACGGCAGTGGCCAACCCGGCGGCGGATCGGGCGTCCGCCTACGGGCTGGAGGGCATCGTGGTCGACGGGAACGACGCCGACGCCGTCTACCAGGTGGCGACCCAGGCGATCGGGAAGGCCCGACGTGGCGAGGGACCGTCATTGGTCGAGGCCCAGACCTACCGGGAACAAGGGCACAGTCGGGCGGACCCGGCGAAATACCGTCCCCCCGCCGAGGTGCAGGCCTGGAAGGAACGGGACCCGATCCCGATGTACCACGAGAGATTGCTTCGCCTCGGTGTCCCGGAAGGCGACCTGAGCACGATCCAGCAAGACGTGGCGAGGCGGGTCGACGAGGCGACCGAATTCGCCAAGGGCGGCGCGGTCCCCGGCGAGGAGCACCTGTTGACCGATGTGTGGGCTGACGGAGGCTCGGCATGGCGGAACTGACCTATCGGAACGCCGTTGCCTACGGCATCGCCCAGGAGATGCGACGCGACCCGAGTCTCGTCATGCTCGGGGAGGACATCGCCGGCGCGGGCGGGGTGTTCAAGACGACTGTTGGCCTTGTCGACGAGTTCGGGCCGGACCGCATCCGCGACACCCCGATCTCGGAGCAGGCGATCCTCGGCGCGGCGATGGGCGCCGCCATGACCGGAATCCCGGTGATCGCCGAGATCATGTTCTCCGATTTCATCGCCGTGTGCTTCGATCTGTTGGCCAACGAGATCGCCGAGTCGCGCTACATGACCGGGGGGCAAGTGACGATCCCGATCGTGGTTCGCACCGCCAACGGAGGCGGATCGCGATTCGGGGCACAGCATTCCCAGAGCGTGGAGAACTGGGTGATGATGATCCCGGGTCTCAAGGTCGTGGCGCCATCCACACCGTTGGACGTGGTCGGCCTGCTGGCTGCCTCGATACGTGATCCTGACCCGGTGGTCTTCCTGGAGCACAAGTCGTTGATGGCCGACAAGCAGGACGTCCCGGACGGTGAGATCCTCGACAAGCTGGGGGCGGCCAGGGTGGTCCGCGAGGGCACCGACTGCACGATCGCCGCGCTTGCCTGATGGTCCCACGGGCCCTCGAAGCGGCCGATCGGTTAGAGGATCAGGGGATCTCTGCCGAGGTCATCGATGTGCGCACGCTGGTGCCTCTCGATACCCAGACCATCCTCGGGTCCGTGAGCAAGACCAGCCGGCTGTTCACCGTCGAGGAGAACCCCCGGCTCTGTGGTTGGGGGGCTGAGATTGCCTCCATCGTGGCCGATGAGGCGTTTTGGGACCTCGACGGGCCGGTGGTCCGCATAACGACGCCGCATATCCCGCTGCCCGCGGCGGAGGCCTTGGAGGACATGGCGATTCCGTCCGTCGATCGGATCACCGAGACGGTCACCAAACGCATGGGTTGAGGCGCCGGGAAGGGCGGGAATTCGGATCTGGGCTAAACCCCGGCGTCTGACAGCCGAGACAATTACTACATGACCGGTCTTCGCCCGCCGCCCAAGGCAGAAACCACGAGCCGGGTCTTCCTGCGGTTCGTCGTGCTCGTCCTCCTCTTGATCGCGGCCGGGGCGGCGATCTGGACGACGGTCACCCTCGATCGCATCGAGCTCATCGAAGACGTTTCGCTGGGGGATCTCGAGAACGACACCGTCGAGACCGCCAATGGCACGGTTCTCAATGTCGTGAGACAGGGAGAAGGGGCGGTTCCTCTCGTGCTGCTCCACGATGTCGACGTGGCCGGAGGCGTGATCTGGGACGGGGTGGTTGACGAGCTCGACCCCAGATTCTCGGTGATGCGAGTCGATCTCCCAGGTTTCGGCCTCAGCGCCCGGATCCCCGAAGAGGGGAGCCGGCACACCGTCGCCTCGATGGCCGAGGAGGTCTCTGACGTCATCCAGCAGTCCTTCGGCCAGCCCGCAGTCGTCGCCGGCATCGGGCTCGGGGGCGAGGTTGCCGCCGAGATAGCTGTGACCCACCCCGATCTCGTTGCCGGCCTGGTCATGCTCGATGTCGACTTCTTCAAACCCCGGGCGTGGGACGAATTCGTGGAGAGGCTGCCCTGGGTTGGCATTGCGGCCACTTACGCCCTCGAGACCGGTGGACCACTCGCCGCCGGTCGCTGGGCACCCAATTGTGAGAGTGGCGGATGGTGCCCGACACCCAGCCAGGTCCAGGCGCGGAATCGGGCCGAGACCATCGTGGACACATCCGAGTCGATTCATTTCTTCCGCCGGACTCCGGCCGCCTCACAGGTGCCATCGAAGCTGGGCGAGATCACCACGCCGACCAGCTATCTCTGGAGCCAGGCCGGAGATGTCCCCGGGAATCGGTCGACCGGGTCCAGGAGGCCATGCCGGCCGCAACAGTCGAAGTGGTGACCGAGGCGTGGAAGGCACATCTGGACACCCCGGGAGTCGTGGCGTCGACCATCGCCGGCTTCCTGCAGTAGCCCTAGCGCGCCTCGAACTCGACGGTGTGGACCAGGTTGTTGGCGTAGCCGTTCTCGTTCCACTGCGGGCTCATCGGTTGGCTGTTCCCGGCCGAGTCCGTGGCCCTGGCCATCACCGTGTGCTTGCCCGGGGCGACGACCACCTCATGTCGCCAGGCGACTGCCGCCAGTGGACCCGAGCCCGTCGACATCTCTGCTGCGTGCCAGGTCTCCGCCCGATCCATCGAGACCACGACATCCTCGACAGGCCCGCTGCCTGACCAGGCCGAGCCCATGATCACGACAGGCCCGGCCGGGACCGACTCCCCGTGGCCGGGTGACGCGATCACCGACCTCACCTGGATCTCCGCCACCGGTGACGCCTGCTCGAACCTGTCGTCGCCGAGATATCGGTAGCGGTTGACGAAATGGCCGGCGAAAGGCTCGACAACCCCTTCGATACTGGCCAGCCACTTGACCGACCGCATCGCGTAGTGCCCTGGCAATACGAACCGGATCGGCCCTCCGTGCTCCATCCCCAGCGGTTCGTCGCCCCAACGGGTGACGAGGAGCGAAGACCCGTCCTTCACCCGGTCGATGGGAACCGAGAACTGATAGTTGACATCCCCTTCCGGCCACACCGTGCCGCGATCGGACCCGGTCAGGACGAGCTCGACGACATCGTCGGGCACCTGCCCGAGGGCATCGACGAGCCGCACCCCGCCGAGCCTGATCGGGGACGCGCCGCCGAGGCCCCATGCCAGACCGCTCACCGCTGGCCGGACCAACGACCTGCCGTTGCCGGCGCATTCCAGGACCATCTCGACCTCGACCTGTTCCAGTTCCGCCAGGGTCCTCCACGGACAGGCTCCGTTGCGGAATGCCCGGGAGCAGGACATCGACAACCTCTTCGACGTCCTCCGGGATGGGGAAGCTGTTACGGAGATAGGCCCGGTCCTGGGGGAGGGGACGCCCGTCGAGCGCGGTCATGGGCACGCCGGCGTTGGGGGGCGATGTGGTGATGTATTCGAGATCTGACACTTCGGCTGAACCTATCGCGTCGATTCTTTGTCCTGTCCTGTGAGCGTTTGGCCCACCCATTCCGCCCAACGGCGGGTCAGGTCGTCGACGGCGGCGCGGTCGGTGCCGGTGGCATGGAGCGCAGGGCCGATGATCACCTCGACGCGCCCTTTCGGAACTTGTTGTCGACACCGAGGACCTGGTCGGTCCCGTTGACCGCAACGGCCACCAATGGCACGCCGGTGCGGGCTGCCAACCAAGCCGCCCCGGGCTTGAACCCGGCATCACCGAATGTCTCCACGCGGATGCCCTCGGGAAACAGACCGACCACGCCCCCGGATTCGAGATGGGCCAGGCATTGACGCACCGTCCCCAGCGGGACAGTGCCGCGGCGAACGGTGATGGCCTCCCAGCCATGGAGGGCCCAGTCGAGAGACTTGTGGTTCCCGAAGAGGTCGATGAGGGCGATGAACCGGGCGCGTTTCCCGTAGATCGCTCCGACCAGAGGAGGGTCGAGAAAGGAGTAGTGGTTGGCGGCCAGGACGAACGGAGGAGTGGGGAACCCCGGCCCCCGGTCGACCCTCAGCCCCCACAGGATCCTGGCTCCGAGCCTTATCGCAGGGAGCGAGATCAACCACCACAGACGATGCCTGGGTTTCGACGGGTCGGGCAGGGTCAAGGGAGTAGCAGGACCTTGCCGGTGGTCTGTCTTCCCTCCAGCGCCCGATGGGCATCGGCGGCGTCGGCCAGTGGGTACTCGTGGCCGATGCGCACTTCGACCTCTCCAGATTGAACCCAGGAGAAGAGGTCGGAGCACCGCGACAGCAGCTCATCCCTGGTCTGGAGATAGTGCGCCATCGTGGGTCGGGTCAGGAACAGCGAGCCCTTTTGCGAGAGGAGAAGGGGGGCGATCTCGGGCGGCGGGCCAGATGCGTTGCCAAATGTCACCATCATTCCCCGGGGCCGGAGCAGATCGAGGCCGCTCATGAACGTGTCGGCGCCGACTCCGTCGTAGACCACATCGAGCGGCTTGGGCCCGGCCATCTCCTCGACCTGGTCCTTGAAGTCGGTCTGTGTGTACACGATGACGTGGTCCGATCCCGCTTCCCGGCTCAGTTCGGCCTTGTCCGCGCTTCCCACCGTGGTGAACACCTCGGCGCCGAGCATCTTGGCGATCTGGGTGAGGAGAAGCCCGACGCCCCCTGCGCCGGCATGGATCAGGCACTTGCTGCCTGGGCGGAGCGGGAACGTGTCCGTGGCCAGGTAGTGGGCCGTGAGACCCTGCAGCAGGACGGCGGCCACCGTCCTCGAGTCGAGGCCATCCGGGATGGGCACCGCCCGATCGGCAGGTATCGCATGCCGTTCCGCGTAGGAACCGCGCACGTCGGTCCACCCGACCCTGTCTCCGATCCCGAAGCCCTCGACGCCCTCGCCCACCGCTGACACGGCGCCGGCCCCTTCCTGGCCCGGGATGAAGGGGAGGGTCGCGTCGTAGAGACCGCGCCGGTGGTAGATGTCGACGTAGTTCACCCCTGCCGCCGTCACGTCGACCAGCAACTCCCCGGGACCTGCCACCGGCTCGGCCAGATCGTCCAGGACCAGGTTCTCGGGTCCACCGAGCGCGGGAACGATTATTGCTTTCACGGTCGCTCCACGTTCCATCCTCGGCTCTTCAGCTCGAGTGCCAGCAGCTCGTCACTGATGAAAGAGAGGTCGGGCACCCTGGCATCGGCGCCGAGGCATCGCTCCACAGGGTCTCTGAGGGTCCGAGCCCAGGCCTTTCCCTTCGCCTCCGCCTCCAGCGTGAGCGTGGAATCGGGATTGACTGTGTACACCCGGGCCGTGATCTGTGGGTTGGCCCGGGAGCCTCGTTCGCCATAGACCAAGAGGGTGGCGCCCATCGGCAGGTCCTGTATCCCCCCGGTTGCCACGAACGGCCCATCGAAGGCCCAACCCGACGCTCTGGTGTCGTCCACCGACTCCACGACCTTCGCCCAGTTCTTGTGACGTTCGTCTCCGACCTGGGGGACGTCGACCGCCACCATCACCATTTCGCCCATATACCGAGGGTAGGCGAAGGCAGCCGGGAGTCGCGAGGTGATGTCGGTACGCTTTAGGCTCGACCTATGGCCAAGCTTCGCCTCTTCGCAAACCTCCGGGAACTGGCCGGCACATCGCGACTCGATGTGCCCTCCGAAACCGTAGGCGGGGTGATCGAGGCGGCATCGGAGAAGTTCGGGCCTGATTTTCGGCGAGGTGTAGAGACGTCACGGGTTTGGGTCAACGGTGAGGCGGCGTCGATGGACGACAGCGTCACCGAGCACGACGAGGTGGTGTTGATACCACCCGTCTCGGGTGGGGATCAGCCGGCCACCACTTTCTCCGCCTTGGACCTCATGGCGTTCCTGCCCGCCGCGGTCGCCGTCGTGGCGATTCTCGCCAACACCCAGGGCCAGGAGATTTGGGCTGCCGTCCTCGTCCTCATCGTGGCCATCTGGGCGCTGGACATCGGGACGTCGTTCGCGGCCAGGGGCCGGGAGTTCGCCTCGCTTGCCGTAGTGGTAACGGCCGCCGGGTCCGCCATGGCCGCCCACGTCGCCGGTGGCGGCGGGTATGCCCTCGCTCTGGTCATCGCTGCGGTCGTGAGCCTCGGTTGGGCCGTGGCTTTCCCCCAATACCGGCATGTGGACGTCTTGAGCCCGACCGTGATGGTCTCTCTCCTCGGCGGGTTGGGCACTGCGTCTCTCGTGCTCGCCCGGTCCGCTCACACGCCTGAGGCGAATGCGGTCGATGTCTTCCTCGTGTCCGTCATCGCCGCCGTGGGTCTCAGTGCGATTGTCGAGCGGATCAATCCCATACCCCTCCTCGACCCCTTCTCGGTCACCGCTCTCGGTGCGGTTCTGGCCGCGGTCGCCGCCGCTGTGATCTGGGACCTTTCCGTCGTCTCCTATCTCCTCGTCGGTCTGGGGATCGCGGTGGCGCTGCTGGCGGGCAGAGGTCTGTCGTCCATGTTGCGAATGGGCCGGGTAGTCCTGACCGAGCGCCCACCGGGGGCGCTGGTCAGCCTCGATGGGGTCGCTCTGGCCGCCGCCATCTATTACCCGTTGCTGCTCCTGGTCTTGTGAGCTCCATCGACGACGCCGCAAGCGTTTGCATCTAGGCCGATCCGAGTAGAGCAAAACGGCGTCACGGGTTAGCCTTCCCGCCGATGCGTGCCCAGACGCCGATCCGCGTCGTCACCCTTCTCACCCTCACCGGTCTGGTCGCTGTCCTCTTCCCCCTCGCCGGCCAGGCGGTGACCAAGACTCAGGTCGAGGAGGCGTGCGCCGATTCTCGTGCCCAGCTCGAGGAGTATCGGTCCGCCCAGGCAGCGTTCGAGGTCGCGGCCCACGAGTACGAAGACGCCGTGATCGAAGTCGATCGCGTGGAGAGGAAACAGGAGTCCGTGGCGGGCTCGGTGTCCAGCCACACCGAGGATCTGGATCAGATCCAGACCAGGATCGAGGAACAGGCCGTGGAGCTCTACATGCGAGGCGGGCTGGCCAGCCCGGGGATCATCTTCTCCGCTTCGTCGGTCGACGAATTCATGACCACCTCCGAATTCCTCACCACCGCCGCCACCGGGGGACAGGAGTCGTTGGATGAGCTGGTGGCCGCCCGTAGTGAGCTGAATCGGTTCCAGGCCGTCCTCGATGACACCCGTGTCGAGTTGGAGGCGGTGGAGACCCAAAAGCTCGATGCCCGGAGCAATCAGGAAGCGGCGATGGAGGCCGAGCAGGCGGCGTATGCCCAGTTGTCCGGCCGCTGCAAGGAGCTCGCCACCGAGTACGACCGCGAGCAGGCGGAGCTGGCGGCGCGGGCCCGACAGCGAGCTGCCGGCTCGGTGCAGGTTGGCTCTTTCATCTGTCCCTTCACGCCGGGCCGGACCTCGTTCATCGACTCCTGGGGGGCGTCGAGATCAGGAGGGCGCGCCCACAAAGGAACAGACCTGTTCGCCGCCTGGAACGAGCCGATGTATGCGGTCACCTCGGGCCGCGGTCTCCGCTTGGCAGCAGCGGGCTCGGCGGCAACACGATCTGGCTGCTGGCCGACAATGGGATCGCCTACTACTACGCCCACCTCTCCGATTTCAACGTCGCCTCCGGGTCGTCGGTCAGCCAGGGCCAGACGATCGGCTTCAACGGCGACAGTGGAAACGCCAGGGGTGGTTCACCGCACCTCCACTTCGAGATCCACCCCGGTGGACGGGGCTCGTCGGCCGTCAACCCCTATGCAACGCTGGCAGGGGCATGCAGGTAGCCTGCCTCCCGTGAGCGAGCATCGTCGCAGAATCGACACCGTTCTCGAGCCGGATTATCTGGCCGACATCTCCGAGGCCGACCTCGATGAGCTGCGGAGACGCCGGGAGTCCGCCGAGGACGTCGAGGCGCAGATCTCGTATTACCGCCGTCTGCTCCATGGAAGGGTGGATCTGCTCAATTTCGAGCTACGCCGGCGCAGCGGGCAGGAGGAGCGGAGTCTGATCGAGGCATTGCCCGAGATCCTGGCCTCAGGGATGACCTTTGGCAGCGAGCCCAACCTGCGACATCTCGACCCGATGCCTCCGATCCCGGCCACCACGGGCCGGCGACTCATCGACAGGATCATGGATGACGGCATCCTCACACAGCTTCCGGAGCTGACCGACGATGAGCTCACCGAGGCGATCGACCGCGTGCAGGAGGTGGAGGCCGAGCTCTCGGCACAGCGGCGCCAGCTGCATGTGGTGATCGACGCCCTCCAGGACGAGATCATCGCCCGCTATCGGAGCCAGCAGGGCGAAGCACAGCCAGCGGGCTGAAGGTTGCTCGCGGCCAGAACACGTTCGGGTCTGGTCGAGACGATGCACGATGGAGCGGTCGCCGTCGTCTCCGCCGACGGTGCCCTGGTGGCCCATTCGGGCGACATCGACCAACCCTTCTTCCTCCGGTCCGCCGCCAAGCCATTTCAGGCTCTTGCTTCGCAAGAGCACGGCGCGGCCCTGGGGCCTCTCGAGCTCGCCCTCGCATGTGCCTCCCACGACGGTCATCCCGTGCACACTGCCCTGGTCGGGTCGATGCTTGTCCGGGTCGGTCTCAGCGAGACCGATCTCCAATGCCCACCGAGCTGGCCGCTGTCGGCAGAAGCCGAGACCCGTCTCCGGATGGAGATGGGAAGCAGTGGCGAGCCACGCCGGATATGGCACGACTGTTCCGGCAAACACGCGGGATGGCTCCGGGCCTGCCAGTCACAGGGTTGGCCAATCGATATCTATCTGGCCCCGGATCACCCCCTCCAGGTCGCGATCACCGATCTGATCGCCGACCTGAGTGGTTTCCCGGTTTCGCCGGTAGGGGTGGACGGTTGCGGAGCGCCCGTGCACCGTACGACCACCCGGGCCATGGCGACTCTCTACGCCCGTCTCGCATCACTCCCACGGCTCAGGGAGGTCTTCGAGACGATGCATCGCTATCCGGCGCTGGTCTCCGGCACCGGCAACGGTGATGCCTCGATCGGGAGCGCACTGAGCGCAGCTGCCAAGCGGGGAGCCGCAGGCTGCATCGGTGTGGCGCTCGATGGGAGGTTGGGTGTTGCGGTCAAGTCCTGGGACGGGATCCAGGAGGTCGCCGACGCCGCGGCCATTGCCACGCTGGCCGGATTGGGCGAGCTGCCCCGAATCGCAGGCGATCGTCTCGCCCCGCTCGCCCGCCCCACGGTCCTCGGGGGTGACCGTCCCGTAGGAGAGCTCGAGCCCACTGTGGATCTGCAATGGGCATGAGAGGGGTGCTCGAGCACCGAATCGAGCAATGGATCGCCGACCCTGATTCGAGCGTCGAATACGCCGAAGAGGTCGAGGGCCGCTGGGCGGTGCGGATGCGGCAGGAGGTGCGCGATGCCACCACGACTTGGTTCACGATCGGGCAGCGCAGTATCGAGTACGAGGCCTATGTCCTGCCGGCGGCCGAGGCCGGCATCGAGCTGTTGAGGCAGGCATTGCAGAGGAACATGAAAGGGTGGAGGTCGTATTTCGCCCTCGACCATGAGGGCGGCCTGGTGCTGCGCGGGCGCCTCGCCGACCCTCAGGTGACCGACCTCGAGCTCGACCTTGTCCTGGGCGAGATCTATGACGCCATCGAGGTCGGCTTCCGACCATTGCTCCGCTCCCTCGCGGGTCGCGAAAATTCCGGTTAGAAACTTGTGAACAAACCCATGTGGACAAAGCCTGTGGAAAGCGGCGATTCCTGTTGGTAACGCCGACCGAAGTCGAACCCGCGCCCTGTTTGGCGATGCT
Source organism: uncultured Acidobacteriota bacterium (assembly GCA_963843585.1). GTDB lineage: Bacteria > Actinomycetota > Acidimicrobiia > Spongiisociales > ZC4RG35 > JARDZU01. The sequence continues at coordinate 10,311 of CAWJLJ010000034.1, read as the reverse complement.
GGGCGTTACTTGGTGTTAGACGACGTCCAGCCCGGGGTCGTTGCTTCCAGGCTGCAGAACCCGTAAATTCGGCGCTGCGAACGCCCGAGAGGCAAACCAGAGAACCGTCCGTTCGGGGAAGTGCGGAGGAGGCTCAGGTAGGTCACTCGGGCGTTTGTTTATGAGTGGTGAGTGGTGAGTGGTGAGTGCACCTTCCTGCAACTCAGAACCCACCACCCAGAACCCACCACTCAATCGTGACAGAGCTGGGCGAATCGGCTCGCCTCGATGCACGACTGGCCGGGGATCACGGCCTTGTCCGGTGGCACGACCATCGTCGTGGTGGTCGTTGGCGGCGCCGTGGTGGTGATCGAAGGTGTGGTCGTGGTCGATGCCGGGGCAGCCGCCTCGTCCCCCTCGTCTGAGGGCGGTGCCGTCGTCACCGGCGAGTCGGCAGGCGGCGGTGGTGGAGCCGGGGCTTCGGTGGTCGGAGGTGCCTCGGTCGTCGGTGGGGCGGTGTCACCCTTCTTCATGAACACGACGGTGACGTACAGGGACCCGTCGTCGCTGGTGTCGGTCCCGACGCCGACATAGTTGTAATCCCCGAGGATGTTGGCGGCGTGCCCGGGGGAGTTCATGAACGCCGTGTGCAGGGAGGAGGGGGCCTGTCCTCTTCCGACATTCTCGCCGACCTGTGACCAGCCACTTCCGGCGGCGGCCGAGAGCTCGCCTGAACTGGAGTGAAAGATGTCGCCCTTGTCGATCATTGCTTGGGTGTGATTCCGGGCATGTGAGCGGAGACCGCCGTCGACTTCGAGCGCCCCCAGGCCGTTGTTGGCGCGGGTCGAGTTGATCAGGGAGACGAACTCGCTCTCCGTTCCCGAATCAGCGGTGGCGGCGACGCCGAGCGCGGTCGAGATGAATGCGACCAGCAGCAGCGAGAGCCAATGCTTTTTCCCGGGCATCCTTGGGGTTATCGGCTCCGAGCCACGACCACCTAAGTCCCGCGACCAAACGACGCTAAGACCTAAGAACGCCTAAATCCCGAACATGACCTCGCGGAGACTGATCACGCTGGCCTCGAGTGTCACCGGGTCGAGACGCATCGACCCAAGACGGAGACCCTTCATCCCTTCCCCGGTGTTGGTCATGACTCTGAGCCCGTCATCCTCGTTACCGAGGATCCCGAGCCCCAGACAACCACCGTCCTCGTCCTGGACGCCGACCAACACGTCGTCGAGGCGCCCCAGATTGAGGCCCATGGGAAGGGTCGGTGCGAAGACGGTGGGGCGAACCTTCCATCGGTCCAGTGGCGGGGCTAGCGCCCGGGCAAACGCCTCGGTTCTCCGTTGGGCCCTCTCGTCCGGCGAGATAGGCATCACATTGGGGTCGGCGGGGGTAACGGTCACCTCCATGCCGAGGAACCGGCGCAGCATCCCGACCACCGGCTCCATCTCGCCGCCACGTTGCAGGGCAACGACCTTGTCCGGCCGACACAGTTCGGCCTTGTGGTACTTGAGGGTCTCGCCGGCCACCCCGGAAACGACGGCTGTGGTGTCGAGGATCACGAGGTCTGCCATCCCTCGGGCCAGGTCGACCATCGCCGCTGTGGCCACGACCTGTTGCAGGACGAGTCGCGCCGGGGAGATGGTGCCAACGAAGTGGAGCCGGTCCGGCGTCTCGACGTCATCGAGGTCCTCCGCCGAGCGGAGCACCTTCAATCCGACGCACGCCGGGGGCCCGACGGTCGAGTTGCCCACATCAGCATCGACGATCGCAACAGTTCGGCCTGCGCCGATGGCGAGGCGAGCCGCCTGCAGGGCCAGCGTCGTCTTTCCCGTGTCGACGCTGCCCATGAGCATCGCCACGTTCGCCCGGGACACCTCTCGCGCTACTCCGTCATGGTTGGTCTCGGACATCGCGGCAATATAGGACCACGCATGGCTCACAACACTCTCCCCATCAGCTTCCTGTCCGACTTCGGTCATGCCGACGAGTTCGTCGGCGTGGTGCATGGCGTGCTGGCCAAGCTCGCACCGGAATCGCTCGTCATCGATGTCGGCCACGGCACTCCGAGGGGTGATGTGAGGGCTGCCGCCCTCAGCCTCACCCGGGCCATCCAGTATCTCCCCGAAGGCGTGGCCCTGGTGGTAGTCGACCCGGGGGTCGGCTCCGACCGCAAGGCGCTGGCCCTGGAGACGGACTGGGGTTTCTTCGTTGGGCCGGACAATGGGGTGCTGTCACCGGCAGCGGCGATGGTGGGCGGCGCCCGGGTGATGGTCTCGATCGACAATCCCGAGGCGAGGATTCCCTCCCCGGGCGAGACCTTTCATGGCCGAGATGTGTTCGCCCCGGCGGCTGCCCTTCTCGCCTCAGGTGAGGCGGCGATCCAGGATCTCGGTCCAGAAGTTGGTCCGGATGCAGTGCAGCCGCTGCTGCTGCCGCTGCCGGAGACCCAGGGCAGCCTGGTGACCGGCGAGGCCTGGTGGGTGGATCGGTTCGGGAACGTTCAGACCAACATCGGTCCCGACGACCTGGCCGCGGTTGGTGTCTCGCCTGGGTCCGTGTTGACGATGAAGGTGGGCGCCACCCTCCACACGCTTCCGTGGGCGGCCACCTATTCCGATGTGGAGCCCGGTGAGGCGTTGGTGCATGTCGATTCAGCCGGGCTGATTGCAATCGCGGTTCGGGAGGGCGCCGCCGACGAGGAGTTGAACCTATCGGCAGGCGTGGCAGTCACCCTGGCTGGGACAGGATCGACGTCAGCTGGATGATGCCGGCGGCGGCGATGAGAAGCAGAAGGATGACCAGGACAACGGCAGTGGCGGGTCTCAACACTCACACGATGGCAGACCACGATCGGGCGCTGAAAAATGATGAGGCCCCCGCGCGTGGCGGGGGCCTCATCTGCACGATCGGAGAGTTCCGTACCGTGGGGCGGGCTGGGAGGCTATCCGTTCACACCTTGGACGAACGTGCCCTTGGTATGAGGGGAACGGTTGACCCTCCATCCGTGCGTGTCCATTATCGGTCACCCACGGTGGTTACTTGAACAATTCAGCGTTCAGATTCCTGATCAGGGCCGGTTGTCATCTCTGCGATGAGGCGCGGCCGATCGTCGAGAAGGCGGTCGGAAGGGTCGGTGGCACGATCTACGAGATCGATATCGACACCGACGATGCCCTGACCAGGGATTATGGGATACGGGTGCCGGTTCTCCTCGGAGCGGGGGACATCGTGCTGGCCGAGGGGAAGATCGAGGCGGGGCCCTTACGCAAAGCGTTGCGGAGAATCGAGACCTAGGAAAAAAATTCCGAAGTTTTTCGCTACGAGGCCGGTGCGAGAGCGGCGGCGGCGCCGCTCACGGTGGTCGTCGGCTCTCCCTCGGCCGGTGGCTCTTCACCCGGTGTGGTCTCTCCTGGAGCCTCTCCCTCCTCGCCCTCCGCCGGAGCCAGGCCGCAGTCGGTGAGCGTCTCTGCCGGGTCGGCGCCACCGAAACGGACTCGCTCGAAGGCGACTGCCGAAGCCAATTGCTCCTCGGTCAGCGTGGAGCCGAATGACGGCATACCTCCAGCGATGGGCTTGCCGGTGTCGCCATACGTCGACCGGCCTTCGCCCTGGAAACCCTCTGAACCGAGGGTGACCCACTCGATGTGATCGGTGCAGGACCCGAAGGTGGTGAGGACGCCTGAGAAGCTGGGCCCGACCCCTCCTTGGCCCTGGGCGCCGTGACACCCGTCGCAGTTGGCCACATTCTGATAGACGTCCTCGCCCATGGCGACGAAGTCGGCTCCTCCTCCACCTGCTCCCGAGCCGGTGAACTCGGTGCCGTCACAATTGACCACCTGGCCGGTTATGACGTTGGTGGAGAGCTCGGTGGCCTCGCCGCACTCACCGGTGGCGGAGCCGCCCAGAGCGAAGAGGGCGAAGGCGGGGATGATCAACATGACCGCGGCCAACCATCGGGGAATGGCGAGGTTCGTCCTCTCCCTGATGCCGGCGGTGGGGACGGTGATCACCTCGGGTAGCCCGGCAGCCTCGGCGGCGGTCACCTCGGCGGGGACCGGAGAGCGTGTCACCGGGCCAGAAGGCGCGGGGGCAGGTGCGGAGGCTGGCACCTCGTCGGAGGCGGGTGCGGGTGCGGCGGTCTCCTCTGTCTCCTCGGTTGCCTTCCGCGGGCTCAGCCTCGGCGGGTGGCGCTTCCTGATCCGCCGCCGCGGGTGGTGATCCGGCCACCGATCCGCCCCCCGCCCAGGCGGCCAGCACCTCGTCGACCGTCATGCCCGTCTCGGCGGCACGGGCAGCAGCCGAGCGTTGGACGATGGACTCGGGGATCCCGAGAGCCTCAGCGGCGGCGCTCAGGTCACTCACGATGCGGCCGCCTCTCCATCGGTGGCAGGCGCCTCTTCCGCAGGTTCCTCCTCGTTCGGCTCCTCCTCGGCGGGCTCACCCGGCGGTGCCTCCTCGAGCGTGGCCGACTCGACCATATACGCCACCAGGGCATCGAGATCTTCCGATGAGAGCGATAGCGCGGGATGGTCGTCGAGCCCGGTGATGGTCGCCTCGATCTGACTGGCGGAGACCCTTGCCCCGACATTGGACAGATCCGGGCCGAAACGGCGTGACCCCAACACCTGGTTGGTGTCGTTCAGCGACACGGCCCCGAGACCGACATCCGCGACCACGGGACGCACCATCTGGGTATGACATGAGGCACAGCCGACCGACCGGTAGATCTCTTGCCCGTGGAGGGCCGTCTCGGTGTAGGGCAGGTCACTGGTCCGCGCCCCCGGATTCTCGGTGGGGAGGGCCGGCCCCACCACCCCGACCAGGAAGAGGGCAACGAACAGGCCCACCGCTCCGACGAGGATGGCGATGGGGTTGTCGACCTCTCCGACCAGGACCGGTGGCTTGCCCGGGACAGACGGCGCGGCGGTGACCGGGGCAGCCGCGGGCGTTTCGATGACAGGTGTTGGCGTTGTGGAGGGAGTGACCGCTGGCTCTGCGGGCTCGTCGGCCTCCGCCGCCGGCGCCTCGGCGGCCTCCGGCTCAGCGGGAGCAGGCGATGCCGGTGGCGGGATGTCACCTCCACCGGCCCAGGCGGCCAGCACCTCGTCGACGCTCATGCCGGTCTCCTCAGCACGTGCAGCGGCGGAGCGCTGCACGATGGCTTCGGGGATTCCGAGAGCGTCGGCGGCCGCAGCGCTCAACTCACTCATCGGAGTCCTCGTCGCTATCCGAGTCGGGCCCGTAGACCAAAACCTCCTGGGGGACCGCCTTGCCACTCGTGACTGTCCCGATCACGGTGGCGGCGTACGCCAGCTGTCCGAGGAAGGCCACGATGCCGAATCCAACAGCCACGAGCATCAGCACCTCGGCCGCCCCGGCCCCGGCGGCCCAGCCCTCGCCTGCGTTCACGTAGGCGGCGCTGTTCGACCCTGCCACCCACGAATACCCGCTCACCAACCCGGCCGCGATCATGCTCACCCCGACACCACCCACGCCGACGACAGTCCAGCGATTGAAGGACCGAGGACGATCCAAGGTGGCCGGCTCGCGGCCCGATATCCGGGGCAACGCCTCGAAGACGACGCCGGCGGCGAGCAGCACGCCGACCCCGTACAAGGCCACGTATTCGATCGCTTCCCAGTAGCCGGTGAGTGCAGTCACCGATCCGACGGAGGGGAAGGCGGCAAAACTGGCCAGGATGGCCACCGCCACCCCCAGGTAGAGGCCAACGATGCCTGAGGTGACACCCGGCTTGTCCCGCAACTTCTCCCAGTGCCCCTGGAGGGTGAGCGAGGCATTGGCGGCATTGGCGAGGGCTCCAATGGGGAAGGCCAGGCCCAAGGCGGCCGACACGCCGTCGATCCAACCCGGCCCGGGGCCAAAGACGAGTTGCGCCGAGCCCCACCATGCGGCGGCGAAGCCGAGTGACCAGAAGCCGACTGATGCCAGCTGACGTGAGGCGAGGGGGATGTCGAGCTCCTTGACCAGCGTGTAGTAGAAGAGCCCACTGCCCACGGTGAACACCCAGAGTGTGACGAATCCGGCCGAGAAGAAGAGGTCGGAATACTCCGCACCCAGCGAGCCCACGAACGGAAGGCTGCCGGCCGAGTAGGCCAAATAGAGCAGTGGCAACCAGGCCACGCCCCCCATCACGAACCAGAGGGTCACGAAACTTCGCTCCTCTTCCCGTCGGCGGATGGTCATCATCGTGACGGCGAAGGGAATGGTCAGCACCGCCAGCATCGGGAGGTGGAGCCACCAGGGGAGCCCGAACGGCTGTCGACCCTCACCGATACCGAAGACCACGGCCAGAAGGTCGAGCACAACGAGACCCGAGACGCCGAGGAGCCCGAGATAGGCCAGTTCCTTCCGCCACAGTCGGGCGCCGGTCAGCCTGGGGAGGACGTAGTAGATGCCACCCGCCAGCGTGAGCACGAGAAAACCCAGCATGACCGTGATGTTGGCCATCGACTCGGCGCGGCCGTAGCTGATCGGGGACAGCCCGGCGAAGCGCAGCGAGAAGAGGGCGATCAGTTGGAAGACGCCGGCCAGCACCAAGAAGAGAGCCCCTACCAGGAAGTGAGCGACAGCGACGCGGTCCTCATCTCCGGCCCCGAGGAGGGCCCTGATGTCTGCAGTTTGGGTTGCGGCCAAGGGTTCCCTCGTCGCGGAACGGGACGGCGGGAGCATAACTAGCGAACCCAGGGTTGCAGGCACCGCTCACCGAAGTCCAGAACCCTGGGTTCGCTGGTTCTCTTACGAGGCCCGGGTTGTGGTAGAAACGACGTGAACAGGTATACAACCGTGCCCGAAGACGAGAGATGTATCGCCTCGCAGAACTGAGCGACAGCAGACGCAAGACCATCGGATGGGGACTGCTCGGTCTGGGCTTCGTGGGTCTCGTTGTGTCGGTGATCTGGATTCACTACACCAGCCTCCCGCCCGAGCAGGACGCGGGCATCTTCGATTGGATACCAAGCAACCACTTGCTGAAAGGTGTCGGCTATCTGGTCGTATTCGGCGCCTCCCAAATGCTCGTGGTCGGGGCACTGTTCGTCTGGGTGCTGAACCAGAGAATGACCTGGGCCCGCGCCCTCTTCGCCTCATTCGTCACCTGGATCGAGTTGGTCATCATTTTCGGAATGGTCCCATCGGAATGGCTCAACTTCGCCCAGACAGATCTCGACTGGTCGTCACAACGGGTGGCGGTGACCATCCCAGCCTTCCTGGTGTTGGGCAACGAGGTACAGCTCAGTTGGGCTGCCATCAAGGACTCGATCTCGATGGGCTATCACCTGGTGATGCTGGCGGCCGCGGCGGTGTTCACCCTCCAGCTGCAGAAGATGAAGAAGGGCCCGCCTGCGTCGGCCGACAAGGCACCTCCCCGCTCACCCTACGGGCGACCGCTGGTCAGAGGTGAGGGCTGATGCCGAAGGGTGTCGTCGACGAGACTCCTCCGTACCGCGACGATTATCAGCTCGCTGTCGTCGAGGGCGACTACTTCACCGACAAGCTGCGGCCGAAGCAGTTCCTTCACATCGACCAGTCGGAGTGCATCCTCTGCGAGGGATGCGTCGACATCTGCCCGTGGAAATGCATCCACTATCTCTCGTTGGACGCCATCACCGAGGGCGTCAATGTCGACCATCCCGGTGAGGACCCGCAGAACCTGGGGTTCTTCGTGGTCGACGAGGACGAATGCACCCGATGTGCCCTATGCGTCGACCGCTGCCCGACCAACGTCATCACATTGGGCAAGTTCGAGGGGTCCCTGGCGGAGCAGGCCGCAGAGCTCGGGCTCGACCGCCGCCCCTGGGATTTCGACACCGGGCAGCGTGACTTCAAGAATGGATACGCCTATGGGATGCGCTGGTAGGAGGCGGTTTGGCCAACGGCAACGGTAAGACCGGTATCGGGGAAAGGATCAAAGAGGTCAACGACAAGATCTGGGGTTCCCAGGTCGCTGAGTCGATCCTCCGCCCCGGCTCGCCGTTCAAGAAGGGCTACTCGGACAGCCCGAGGAACCGCTCATATGTGGTGATGAACAACGTGCTCTATCACCTCCACCCGGTGAAGGTGAAGCGGCATGGTGTCAAGCTCTCGTACACGCTGTGCCTGGGTGGTCTGAGCTTCTTCCTATTCATCCTCCTCACCATCACCGGCATCTTCCTCATGTTCTATTACACGCCGTCGGCGGAGACCGCCTACGCCGACATCGAAGCTCTGTCGACCAATGTGGCCTTCGGCTCCCTGGTGCGGAACATGCATCGATGGGGGGCACATCTCATGGTCCTCTCGGTGTTCCTCCACATGAGCCGGGTCTTCTATCACGGCGCATACAAGCCACCGCGGGAGTTCAACTGGGTCGTCGGTGTGGTGCTCCTCTTCCTCACGCTTCTGCTCTCCTTCTCCGGCTACCTCCTCCCCTGGGACCAGTTGGCGCTGTGGGCGGTCACCGTGGGCACGAACATGGCCGGGTTCGTTCCGGTCGTCGGCAATGAGGTGAAATTCGCCCTATTGGCCGGGGTCGAGGTGTCCGGCGCCACCCTCCTCCGCTTCTACGTGCTGCACGTCCTGGCTTTCCCGTTCATCCTCGTGATCTTCCTTGCCGTGCACTTCTGGCGGGTGCGCAAGGACGGCGGCATCTCCGGGCCCCTCTAAAGGAGTCGTCATGACAGAAATTCCAGAGAGTCTCCTCAGGAGGTCGGCCGAGGCCAAAGCCAAGGCATTGGGACTTCCCGTCGAACAAGTGTTGGCCGAGATGAAGGGTGAAGCCCCGCCGACGCCACCGCCGGCGCCAGAGCCCGCGCCCGAGGATCAGTCCGGGGAGACCGTGGCCGCTGAGATGGAGGAGTCCGCAGAGCGTTCTGCTGAGATCGAGGAGGCAGTCGAGGCGGTCGACGCCGAGCCTGCGCCGAAGGAGGAGGTACCTGCGGAGCCGGCGGCCGAATCCGAGTCTGAGGCTGATGCCGAAACCGAGCCCGAGGTGGTTGCCGCAACGGAAGCCGACGTCCCTCCGGCTCCGCCTACCGAGGCACCGCCCGCTGCCGACGGCGATGGGGAGGATGTCTCCGCAGCTGAGCCCGATGCAACACCCCCTGCCCCGCCCCCGGCGGAACTCCCCCCTGAGGGTGGAGAAGCGGTCGAACCGGCCGCCGCGGCAGTGGCCACCGCAGTGGAAGATCGACCGGCCCCTGAGGGCGACGGCGGTGGCGATGGCGCCGGCGACGGCGCGGGGTCCGGGAATGGCGCAGACGGTGGCAACGGCGCCGGTAACGGCGCGGGCAAGGTCGCCGCCGTGGTCAGCACCCGTCCCACGGTTCCCCCGAAGGGCACGCCCGAAGGGGTGCGGACGCAGCGTCTGCTCACCGTGGTCAAGGCGCGGGCCATCCAGACGGTCAAGGCCGAGCCAACGGACAAGGTCAACACTTGGCCCCACCTGATGCTCATGGAGTTCGGGGCCCTGCTGGCCATCACCGGTCTCGTCGTGATCATGTCTGTGGTCATTCACTCCCCGCTGCTAGACCCGGCCAACTTCAACGCCACTCCCAACCCGTCGAAGGCGCCGTGGTACTTCCTCGGCCTCCAGGAACTGCTCTCTTACTTCGATCCCCAGATCGCGGGGGTGACGATTCCGACCATCACCGGGTTCATCGGCTTCTGGTTGATCCCCTACGTCGACAAGAACCCCTCGACTCGGCCCAGTGACCGCAAGTTCGCCATCGCCCTCTACTCGGTGTTCCTGGCGGGGGCCGCAACGCTGACGATCTTCGGCGTCCTCTTCCGGGGCCTCGGTTTCAACTTCTCCTATCCCTGGAAGGACGGTGTCTACTTCGACGACTTGAAGGACTGGGTGCAATTCGAATGACCCTGACCAACGCCGCCCTCATCGCGGTCGCCGTGGTGGCGATCCTCGGGGCGGCCGGGGCATTTGCCGTCGCCTATCGCCGCTCTCAATCCGTCGAGAAAGCTGATCCGCTCGCCGGGGTCTCGTCGGAGACCCGCGCTGCCGACCGGTCGTCCACCGCCGTTCTGATCCCGCCCCGTGTCGAGGAGGCCGAGGAAAACGTCGAGGAGGAGGCCCCCGAGGAGGAGCCCGAACCAGCTGAGGCAGAAGAGGATGCAGTCGTCGAGATCCTGGAGACCCAGCGGATCGTCGAGGTGTCGCCGGAGGAAGGCGGAGTCAGCCGGCGTCAGTTCTTCAACAGGGCGATCGCGGCCACGTTCGGGACATTTCTCGCTGCTCAGGGTCTCTATTACCTGGCCTTCTTCTGGCCCAAGCTGACCGGTGGCTTCGGCGCCGATATCGACGCTGGCCCAATC
>CAWJLJ010000033.1:0-13736 GCA_963843585.1 uncultured Acidobacteriota bacterium | reverse complement strand
CAGCCTGGTGGCTCAATCTCCAAGAGAATCCTGTGGCGAGCCTCGACCTGAAGGACGGCCAGCTAACGGTGAGAGGTAGAGCCGCGGACGGGGAGGAGCGGTCGCGCTTGTGGGATCGATGGCGGGAGATCGATTCGAGATTGGACGATTTCGCAGCTCTGCGTTCCCGGGAGACCGCGGTGGTGATCCTCGAGCCGTCATCCAGCGATCACTGACCCGATTATCCCACCGGCCGTCCTCAGACGACCGAGGCAAACGCCCTGACTGGGAAGGTCCCGAATCCGCTCACCTTGGGCGGGACCGCAAAGAACCGGAACTCGCGCCCTACCAACTGGTCGAGATTGGTGAGGTGCTCTACCACCTGGATCCCGGCGGCGAGAAGACCGGTGTGGGCCGCCCGTTCCCCGCCACGTGTGTCGTCGATGTTGACCGAGTCGATGCCAACCAGCACCGCGCCTCCGTCGACCAGGGCATCGACGAGCTCGGCGGAAACGAAGGAATGGCTGGGGTCGCCGTAAGAATCGGTGCCCCAGTGCCGGTCCCACCCAGTGGCGAACAAGACCGCCTTCCCGGTGAGGTCCAGACCGTTCACTGTCTCCCGCCCGATCTCTGGGCCGGGAGCATCGATGCACAGCCCGGGCAGGTCGGCGACGTCATCCAGGGCGAGGCTGGAGAGATCGGAGCCGCCTTCGAATCGATGGAACGGGGTGTCGAGATAGGTGCCGGTGTTCCCGACCATGTCGATTCGCCCGATGAGGAACTCGGTGCCGGGCGCATAGTTCGCCCGGGAGTCGGTGCGGGAGAGATGATCCGAGATCACAGGGCCGGGCAGACCGGGATAGGTGATCATCCCTGCCTCTATGTCATGTGAGAGGTCGATGAGTCGCGCCATTCGGAAAGGGTAGGCACCCTCGACGATCGCTCAAGAGGTGCTCAGGTCTGGGTGCGGGGGCGGAGACGCCAGATGAGGACCGCGGCAGCCATGGAGAGGACTGCGGCCGTCACCGCGACCGGGGTGCGCCAGGAACGAGCCACCGCCAGGTCCCCTTCCAAGGCCGACATGACACGCCATTCGAGATCGAGCGGTGCATCGAATTTCTCATTCGACATGGCGGCCAGTTCTCGGGCGGTGCGAGCCATCGCCGCGTGCCTCGCCTGGCACTTGAGGCATTCATCGGCGTGGGCACGGAACGGCCGGGCGACGGGAGTGCCTTCCACGGCGCTGTTGGCAACGAAGGGGGCCGCCACCTCGCAAAGGACGTTCATGCCGACTGCTCCAGCTGGCGGGCGAGTCGGGCCCGTGCGCGATGAAGCCTCACCTTCGCCGCCGAGACGGAAATCCCCATGGCTTCGGCGATCTCAGCGTGGGACCAGTCGTAGACGTCCTTCAACACCACCACCTGGCGTTGCGGCTCCGGCAGAGTGTCGAGGGCGCGACGCAACCGTCCGCGGAGCTCGAGTATCTCGCCGGCCATCTCGGGATGATCAGCACCCATCGGGGCGGCGACGTCGATGAAGTCGTCGAGCGGTGGCCCGTTGTGTCTTCGAGCCCGTCTGCGCTGGGTCCAGGCCGTGTTGACCGTGATGCGGTGCAGCCAGGTAGATAATGCTGCATCACCTCTGAAGTTGGGCAACGCCTTCCACGCCCGAATCAGGGCCTCCTGGGCAATATCGGCCGCAAGATGTGGGTCGCCAACGAGTCTTCGCGCCAACGTGTAGACCTCGTCTCCATGCTCACGGACCAGTGCCCCAAAGGCGGCTCGGTCGCCGGCCTGCGCTCTGGCAATGAGCTCTTTCTCCTTGTCGCGTTCGACCCTGGCCATGTCCATGTGGTTACTGCCCCGTCAACTCGATTCGAGCACTCACATACTCGGCTTCGTCGTCGCTGACCGCAACAACCACCGTGTCCCCGGTCTCCTCGACCTTCACCGAAACCGGCGTCGCCGGCGGCAGGGGATTGCGAAATCGGACCCGCGCCGAGCGGAGCGGCGCGTCGCCCGGACGAAGCTTCGAGGCGGCACCGAGCGCCCAAGCGGCCTGCAGAAGACCGTGCGCGACCACTCCCGGCAGCCCGGCAGCGACAGCAGCGTCGTGGTCCCAATGGATCGGATTCCAGTCCCGGGTGGCTGCGGCATACCTGACCAGGTCGCCCCTCGAGACGCTCACCTGGCCGCTGCCCGGGTTCCCGTCGTCCTCCGGCGCAGGTTCCTCCCGCTCATTGACCTCGTCCGGGATCAGCGATGTCCGAGACCAGGAACAAAGACGTGGCGTCGGCCACCGGGCCTATGTTGTCGACCACCTCGACATCGAAGTCGACAAACGCCACTCCGCCACGCTCTCGAACCCGGCTCACCTTGCCCGTGACGTCCATTTCGGACTCGATGCCGATACGCCGATGCCAGGTGAAGGTCTGCTCGCCATGGATCACCGACCGGTCGGAGAGCTGCCGGAGCAAGTCTGAGGCCACGACAAACAGCAGCGTTGCCATGAAACCCGGAGGGGCAGCATCCTCCCAACGGTCGGCGTCATCAGCGGTGGCCCGGACGAAATCGTTGACGTTCTCGACACAGACCCGGAAGTGATGAGGACCGATGGGCTGGTCGACGAGATCGGACGGGTTCAAGTGTTTCACGGTAACGCCGACGGGGTATGCGCCGCGACGGGACTTGGGCTGGGAGAGCGTGACTGGAGGTACATGAGACGCTCTTTCAGAAGGCTTGTCGTGCTGGCAAGCATTCTCGCCCTGCTCGGAGCGACCGTGCCGGTGGCATCGGCCGCCCCGGCAGCTTGCGAGAACAGAAACAACAACACAATCAAGAAACTGCTCGAGTGTGTCGACGTTGGACGGTGTTCGGGAGCACCAGGCGGCATTCCAGGAAATAGCCGACGCCAACGACGGCACCCGGGCATCGGGCACGGACGGCTATGACGAATCAGCCGACTACGTGGCGGAACGGATGGAGGCTGCGGGTTACGACGTAACCATCCAGCCCTTCGACTTCGTGAGGTTCACGGAGGTGACCCCGGCGATCTTGGAGCAGACGGCGCCCCTTCCGGGGGGTCCGATCGCCAACATCGTCATGACCTATTCGGGCAGTGGCGATGTCACCGGGGCGGTGACGGCGTTGCCGGCACCTCCGGCCGACGCCACGCCTGGTTGTGAGGACACAGACTTTGCCGGCGTTCCCGGCTGGCAACATCGCATTGATCAGCCGAGGCGCTTGCACGTTCGCCATCAAGGCGACCAACGCCTTCAACGCCGGAGCCGTCGGCGTGGTCATCTACAACAACATCGCCGGGGACCTCAACGGCACCCTGGGCAGCGCCTTCGACCTCGACATCGGGGTGACGGGCATAACTCAGGCGCTGGGCCAGCAATTGGCCGCGACAGCCGGTCTGGAGTTGAGGCTCTTCACCGATACGTTGAGAGAGCCCGGCACCACATCGAACGTGCTCGCCGAGAAGGACCGGGAAGAACGCGGACAACGTGGTCATGGTCGGAGCGCACCTCGACTCGGTGCCCGAAGGGCCTGGGATCAACGACAACGGATCCGGTTCGGCAGCGATCCTCGAGGTCGCTGAGCAGATGGCCAAGGTCAAGCCACAAAACACCTTGCGCTTCGCCTGGTGGGGGGCCGAGGAAGCGAGCCTGGTTGGATCCAACCTGTACGTGAGCACCCTGAGCGACGAGGAGTTCGCCAAGATCGCCCTCTACCTGAACTTCGACATGGTGGGCTCGCCCAACCATGTCTTCTTCGTCTACGACGGTGACAACTCCGACGCAGTGGGCGCCGGGCCGGGCCCAGCCGGGTCGGCTCAGATCGAGAAGAAGTTCGAGGAGTTCTACAACTCGAGGAGTGTCCCGTTCAAGGGAACCGACTTCGATGGGCGGTCCGATTATCAGGCCTTCATCCTCAACGGCATCCCGGCGGGTGGATTGTTCACCGGAGCCGAAGGCATCAAGACCGCAGGCAGAGGTCGCCCTCTGGGGCGGCACAGCCGGCCAGCAGTACGACCCGTGCTACCACGCCGCGTGCGACACGTTCGACAACGTCAACGAGGTGGCGCTGGATACCAACTCGGACGCCATCGCCTACGTCACTTTGAGCTACGCGATGAGCACCGAGGAGATCAACGGCGTACCCGGACAAGGGCAACTTCAAGGCCCAGCAACTCGACGAGGAGGCGACGCCGGACGCCGCGTAAGGAGGAATTCAGCCGAAAGAGAAAGGGCCCCGATCGGGGCCCTTTCTCGAACCGCTCAGCGGGTCTCGCGATGCACGGTGTGCTGACGACACCACCGGCAGTACTTCTTCATCTCGAGACGGTCGGGCGTGTTGGTCTTGTTCTTCGTTGTGACGTAGTTGCGACGCTTGCACTCGGTGCAGGCGAGCGTCAACGGCGGTCTCTTGTCGCTTGGCATGGGTTGGCCCTACTTGACGATCTTTACGACTCGGCCGGCGCCGACGGTGCGGCCACCTTCTCGGATGGCGAAACGGAGTCCTTCGTCCATGGCGATGGGTGCAATCAGTTCCACGGTCATTTCCGTATTGTCCCCGGGCATGACCATCTGAGTCCCCTCGGGCAGTTGGATGGCACCGGTCACATCAGTAGTCCGGAAATAGAACTGGGGTCGATACCCGGGGAAGAACGGGTTATGACGACCCCCCTCCTCCTTGGTCAGCACATAGACCTGAGCTTCGAAATCGGTATGAGGAGTAATGCTCCCTGGTTTGGCCAGGACCTGACCCCGCTCCACATCATCTTTACCCACCCCACGGAGGAGAACACCCACATTGTCCCCCGCCCGACCCTCATCCAAAAGTTTGCGGAACATTTCAATACCAGTCGCCACCGTCTTATGAGTAGGACGGATCCCCACGATCTCCACTTCCTCATTCACCTTCAAAATCCCCTGCTCCACCCGACCAGTCACCACCGTCCCCCGACCAGTAATCGAGAACACATCCTCGATCGACATCAGAAACGGCTTTTCAGTATCCCGATCCGGCTCCGGCACATAGTCATCAACCGCAGTCATCAACTCCATGATCTGATCAGAAGACGCCTCATCCCCATCCAACGCCTTCAAAGCAGAACCCCGGACCACAGGAACCTCATCCCCCGGAAACTCATATTCAGTCAACAGATCCCGAACCTCGAGCTCCACCAAATCCAAAAGCTCCTCATCATCAACCATGTCCACCTTGTTCAAAAACACGACAATCGAAGGCACACCCACCTGACGAGCCAACAAAACATGCTCCCGGGTCTGAGGCATCGGACCATCAGCCGCCGACACCACCAGAATCGCCCCATCCACCTGCGCCGCACCCGTAATCATGTTCTTGATGTAATCCGCATGACCCGGCATATCCACATGCGCATAATGACGAGCCTCAGTCTCATACTCCACATGAGCAATCTGAATCGTGATCCCCCGCTCACGCTCCTCAGGCGCCTTATCAATCATGTCAAACGACGTCATCTGATTCGAACCACCCACCCGCTCCGACAAAACACGAGTAATCGCAGCCGTCAACGTCGTCTTCCCATGATCAATATGACCCATCGTCCCCACATTCACATGCGGCTTCGTACGCTCAAACTTCGCCTTCGCCATCGTCTGGCTCCTGTCCTCTACTTGGTTCGTCGGCTGCCGCAGCCTACGCCACGGCCCTGTATGTAGCGGCGGGCAGACTCGAACTGCCGACCTCTCGATTATGAGTCGAGCGCTCTCACCAACTGAGCTACGCCGCCTCGGTGCGAGCGGATCCGCCGCTCGCTCAGAGCCCCCTTCCGGATTTGAACCGAAGACCCCTTCCTTACCATGGAAGTGCTCTACCAACTGAGCTAAGGGGGCGTTGGGTTGTCAGGCGCCGGGCGCCCGTGCCGGGAGAAGGATTCGAACCTCCGTAGGCGTCAGCCGGCAGATTTACAGTCTGCTCCCTTTGGCCGCTCGGGCATCCCGGCATGCCGGAACCGCACGCCAAAAGACGCTCGGTTCGGGATGTGCAATGTTACAGGCCGCTCCGGCCCTCTACCAACCTGCTCGTTAACGCACGCCCTGGGCCATCTGGGCGAGGCGCTCGATCCGCTCCTCGGTTGGCGGGTGAGTGCTCAGCAGCTTCATCATCCCGCCACCACGAACCGCCTTCATGGGGTTGTCGATGAAGAGCTGAGCGGTGGCCGGGTTGACGTTCATCGGGATCCGTGCGGTCCCGGCAGAGATCTTCTCGAGAGCGCTGGCGAGCATCATCGGGCGCCCGGTTGTCTCCGCACCGGTGGCGTCGGCCTGGAACTCCCGGGTCCGGGAGATGGCCATACGGATCAGCATCGCCGCGATCGGGGCAACGATCAGGGAGAGGATGGCGCCGATTGCCCCGAGTGGGCTCTCCCGGTTGTCGCCACCCCCGAACCAGAAAGCCATACGGGCCAGCATGGTGAGGGCGGCGGCGATCATCGCCGCGATCGAGCTGATCAGGATGTCACGGTTGCTGACATGGGCCAGCTCATGGGCCAGCACACCCTCCAACTCATCGACCGTGAGGATCTCGAGGATGCCCGTGGTGACCGCGACCGCCGCCTTCTTCGGCGACCGGCCGGTGGCGAAGGCGTTGGGCTGCGGTGAATCGATGATGTAGATGCGCGGCTCGGGCATGTTCTTCTGCAGGGCCAGACGCCGGACGATTGCGTAGACCTGAGGCAGCTCCTCCTCGGTTACCGGACGGGCCCGGCTCGCGGCCAGGGCGAGCTTGTCCGAGAAGAAGTAGGCGAGCAGGTTGAAGCCGACTGCGATCAACAGCCCTATGACGAAACCGCCTTCGGGGAAGAGGGCATAGGCCACCAGCCACAAGAGGGTGGTCATGAAGGCGAGCAAGCCGACCGTCTTCAGGTTGTTCATAGCACGATTTTACGCGCTCCTCTCCGATAGCCGCGAGCCTCTCGGAGTATTGATCCCGGCCATTTGACATTGCCCACGCGGAGTGGTGTAGGGTCCCGGCTCGTGGGGTCCTGCCTTTGGGCTAGTTCGCCAGGGAGGCGCAACAAGTCAAGGAGGAGAGAAGTTGAGAAAGAGACTTCTCACTGTCGTGGTCGCCCTGGCCGCACTGCTCGCAACCGTCCTTCCGGTGGGAGCCGGTCCACTCTCATCGGGCACCAATCAAACCTCGGCTGAACGGGCTCCCTACATAGTGCTCATGGCCGGAGAGCCGGTGGTGGCCTACGAGGGTGGTGTGCCCGGCTTGGCAGGCACGGCGCCTCAAGAGGGCGAGAAAGTCAACCGCAACTCGGCGGCCGTCAGGGCATACCGGGGCCACCTGCAGAGCCAACACGTCGAGGCGGCGGCCGCTGCCGGTGTCTCTCCGTCGGCCATCCTGATCGACTACGAGTTCGCCCTGAACGGGTTCACGGCAGTGCTCACGCCTGACGAAGCCGAGAAGTTGGCTGCCCAGAAGAATGTGATCTCCGTCGTCCCCGATGAGCTGCGTCAACTTCACACGGACACCTCACCAGACTTCTTGGGCCTGACCGACGGCGGTGGGGCCTGGGATTCGGGCATCACTGGAGAGGGCGTCGTGATCGGCGTCATCGACACGGGTATCTGGCCCGAACATCCATCCTTTGCCGACGACGGTTCGTATGCGGCACCACCGATCTCCATCGAAGACGTCGACGTCGATCCCGATCCGGCGAACGAGGTCATCCTTCCCGGTTGCGACTTCGGTGATACAGCGCACAATCCGGATGACCTCGCGTTCAACTGCAACAACAAGTTGATCGGCGCCCGCGACATGCGGACGCTTTACAACGAGTTGATCGGCCCGGAGCTCTACAACTCGGCTCGGGACCCCGATGGTCACGGCACCCACACCGCAAGCACTGCTGGAGGCAACGCCGATGTCCCTGCGCAGATCTTCGGTATTGACCGCGGCATCATCTCGGGGCTTGCGAACCGGGCCCATGTCGTGTCCTACAAGGCCTGTGGCGATCAGGGTTGCTTCGGGGGTGACACCGCAGATGCCATCGACCAGGCGGTCGCCGACGGTGTCGACGTGATCAACTACTCGATCGGGAGCGACACACCTGGTCTGATCGGCCCCGACGACATCGCCTTCCTGTTCGCGGCCGATGCCGGGGTCTACGTGGCAACTTCGGCCGGGAACGCTGGTCCCGACCCATCGACCGTCGGCAGCCCGGCGTCGGTGCCTTGGGTCACCTCGGTCGGAGCCAGCCACCACGACCGTGCCTTTCAGGGAACCGTGGTGTTGGGTAATGGAACGGAGTTCTTCGGCGCCTCGGTGACGCCCGGCGTGGGCACTGCCCAACTGGTCGATGCAGCCGATCTGCGGAACGAGTCATGCGATCCCGCTGTCAAGTTCAGACCTAAGCCGAAGGGCGACATCGTCCTCTGCAAGGGTGCCACTGGACGGGCGGCGAAGAGCCAGGCGGTCCGCGACGAAGGCGGCGTTGGGATGATCCTCTACAACGACTTCCCGAACCAGACGCTTCCGTCCGACAACCACTTCATCCCAACCGTGCACGTCAGCAACGCCGACGGGCTCGCCATCAAGGCGTACATCGCCGCGACTCGCAAGCGGGATTCGAAGGCGGAGATCATCGGCGGGGTCACCGCAACCAGGCAAGGATCGTTCATGGCGTACTTCTCGTCACGTGGTCCTACCGGGTTGCCCGCCTCTCCCGACATCATCAAGCCAGACGTGACCGCTCCGGGCCAGCAGATCCTGGCCGGCAACTCGCCGGCCGAGGGGTTCGATGTCGGCGGAGAGCTGTTCCAGGCGATACAGGGCACGTCGATGTCGAGCCCTCACGGGGCCGGATTGTTCGCCCTGATCAAGCAAGCCCATCCCGACTGGTCAGCAGCGGCAGCCAAGTCGGCAATGATGACCACGGCGAGACAAGACGTCACCAAGGAGGACGCCTCGACTCCTGCCGACCCGTTCGACATGGGAGCGGGTCACGTCGACCCCAGTGGCCCGGCGGACGCAGCCAACTCGATGTTCAACCCGGGCATCGTGTACGAAGCCGGTTTCAGCGAGTATCTGGGATTCCTCTGCGACGCCGCGCCGGAGATCTTCGTCAATCCAGCGGCCACCTGCGGCTCGCTCGATGCGGCGGGGATCCCGATCGAGTCGGAGAACCTCAACTACCCCTCGATCGGGGCTTCGGGGGTACCCGGGACACTCACCGTGGAACGGACCGTCACCAACGTGTCTGGTGGGAGTCTCGATCTGAATGCTGTGGTCGAAGAGCCGAGCGGTTACGACGTGACGGTCAGCCCCTCTGTTCTGACGATCCCGGCTGGGGAGAGCAGCACGTTCGAGGTCACTTTCGACAACCTGGATGGCCCGGTCGGAGAGTGGAGGTTCGGATCACTGACCTGGGAAGGGCAGGGCTTCTCAGCCCGAAGCCCGATAGCAGTGGCCGCGTCCCAGTTGGACGCGCCCGAAGCCGTGACCGGAACGGGCGTAGAAGGCACGACCTCATTCGACATCACGTTCGGTTACGAGGGCGAGTACGACGCAACCGCTCATGGGTTGGCGGCTGATGTGCCGATCACCGGATCGGTCGATCAGGACCCGGACCAGGTCTTCGACCCGAATGACGCCACCGGGACGACGGCTCACGACTTCACATTGAGCAATACGGCCTTCTTCAGGCTCACCCTCAACACCGAAGACCTGACGCCACCCGACGAGGCCATCGACATCGACCTCTACCTGTACAAGGACGGGGAGTTGGTAGCCAGCTCGACGGCGGGCGGCACGGTCGAGCAGATCGAGCTGACCCAGCCCGATGACGGCACCTACACCCTCTTTGTCCACGGCTGGCAAACCACGGGTGTGCCCGTCGGCTATCAGATCCACACCTGGGATGTCCCCCTAGCTGCCGATGCAGGATCGCTCAGCATCGTGACTGAGCCGCCCGACGCAGTCCTGGGTGCGACCGAGACCATCGTGGCCGGATGGTCAGGCTTGGAGCCTGGGACCACCTACCTGGGCGCGGTCGGTCACAACGACGGTGATGGGTTGTTCGACCTCACGCTGGTCGAGGTCAGCACCGGATAACAGTGCCCTTGCAATGGCATGGTGGGGCGTCTCGAGACGCCCCACCACTGCTCACTCGTTGAATCCGGGAGGAGGCAGGAACTCGTGGCCGCCGTCCTTGTCGTCCGACGGGCAGAGGAAGGGCTGGCCGTCGTCGCCGGCGTGATACACATAGACCCGGTCGTCGTGACCGAGGACGACCTTGGAGCCGTCGACAAGGGCTTGTGTGTATGACATCCCCGGCTCCGGGCAGCCCAAACTGCCGTCGGGCCAGGTGACCTCTTCGGCGGATATGACTTCTAGGTCGTCGGGCTCGACGCCAAGGCGCCGGGCGAGATCGGCTCGGGCCGGAGCGACGATCGGAAGTTGCTGCTCCTGATTGCTCGTGGGCATTGTGGTGGTCTCGATCTCAGTCGTCGGTAGCGCCGTCGTCGGCGTTGTGGTCTCGTCGACCGTCGGCAAATCGCTGCCGGAGCCGCATGCCGTCAGCACGGTGACAAGCACAGCAAGACCCGTTGTAAATCGCATGATTCTCGTCATCAAAGATAGGACGACGCCGAGGGTGTGACGGTTCCCCGCCCTCTTGCTGCAATTCAAGAGACTTGTGTATGGTCGTCGCTGGACTGGTACTCGGGGCTATCCAATTCAAGGAGGGCGCATCGTCCATGACGGTGCAAATTGGACAACCTGGAGGAGACCCTGCGTGAGACGCAAGCTGCTGATCGCCTTGGCCGCGCTGGCCACGGCTCTTGCAACCGCCATCCCGGCTGGAGCCGGGCCGGTAGACATCACCGCCCAGACTGACAACACCGAAGCCCCCTACGTGGTGGTGATGGAGGCGCAGCCGGTCTTGGGCAACGAGGACCTAGCCCCCGATGGGGAGGACCCGCCCGATCCGGAGAGTGCGGTCGTGGAGGAATACACGGCCGAACTCGAAGCCGAGAAGGTTGCCGCATTGGACGGAGCCGGAATCGACCGGGGTGCCCTCGTCGCCAGCTTCGAATACGCCGCCAACGGCTTCAGCGCCGCCCTGACTCCGGCCGAGGCCGAGAGCCTGGCCGCACAGAAGGGCGTGTTGAGCGTTCAGCGGGATGAGCTGCGTCAGCTCCACACCTCCGAGTCGCCCGATTTCTTGGGTCTGGACGACCGGCAGGGTGCATGGGCCAGCGGCTACACCGGCGCAGGTGTCGTAGTGGGTGTGATCGACAGCGGGATCTGGCCTGAACACCCCTCGTTCGCGGCTCGTGACGATCTCGACGCTGCCCCATTCACGTTGGAGACGATCCCCGACCTGAACCCGGATCCAGCCCGCACAGTGCCGAGCACCGGATGTGACTTCGGCGACACCGGTTACAACCCGGACGATGTCGCATTCACATGCAACAACAAGCTGATCGGGGCCCGTGACATGCGTGTGCTCTATGAACAGTTCATCGGCTCGGAGACATACGCCACGGCCC
The DNA here is from genome assembly GCA_963843585.1 of uncultured Acidobacteriota bacterium. Taxonomy (GTDB): domain Bacteria; phylum Actinomycetota; class Acidimicrobiia; order Spongiisociales; family ZC4RG35; genus JARDZU01. Next base: position 2,209 of record CAWJLJ010000033.1, on the reverse strand, counting down.
GTGACTACGACGGGCACGGCACCCACACTGCCAGCACCGCCACCGGGAACCCCAACGTCGAGGCATCGATCTTCGGCCGGGAATTCGGCGAGATCTCCGGCATCGCCCCGGACGCTCATGTCGTTGCCTACAGCGCCTGCGGCAACCTTGGCTGCTTCGGTGGTGACCTCGCCCTCGCCATCGACACCGCAGCCGCCGACGGTGTCGACGTCATCAACTACTCAATCGGGAGCGACACACCCGGTCTGATCGGGGCGGACGACATTGCCTTCCTGTTTGCCTCCGACGGAGGAGTCTTCGTCTCGACGTCGGCGGGCAACGCCGGTCCAGGCGCTGGGACAGTCGGAGCTCCGGCCTCGGTTCCGTGGGTGACCACGGTGGGGGCCAGCCTGCAGAAGAAGACTTACATCGCCGAGGTGCGAACCGGAGATGCCGAACTGAACCGGTGGTCACGCTGGTTCAAGCGGGACACCGGCAGGTACGAAGGCGCCTCGATCACACCCGGCACCGATGGACAGCTCCCCTTCGTCGACGCCGCCAACCATGGCAATGAGTTGTGTGATCCGGCGGAGCCATTCACCGGGGACATCACCGGGAAGGTCGTGCTCTGTCTCCGTGGTGGACCGGCAAGAGTCGAGAAGAGCTCAGCCGTGGCCGACGCCGGTGGGGCCGGCATGGTCCTTTACAACGTCGACGACGTCCAGGACCTGCTCACCGACAACCACGTGATTCCGTCAGTCAATATCACGAACTCCGACGGCCTCGCCCTCAAGCAGTACATCGCCGACAACGGCGATGCGGCAACAGCGGAGATAAGCGACGGAGAGGAGGAGCGCACACGAGGCAACAGGATGGCGGCCTTCTCCTCCAGAGGCCCGGTGGGCAGCCCCGCTTCCGATGACATCATCAAGCCGGATGTGACCGCCCCTGGTGTGCAGATCCTGGCCGGAAATTCGCTCACTCCAACCCTGGGAGCGCAGGGCGAGCTGTTCCAGTCGATCTCCGGAACATCCATGTCGAGCCCTCATGTCGCCGGGCTCCTGACCCTGCTCAAGCAGGCACATCCGGACTGGACTCCCGCCATGGCCAAGTCGGCTTTGATGACGACCGCCCGTCAGGATGTCCGTAAAGAAGACGGCACCACCAGGGCAGACCCCTTCGATTTCGGCTCCGGCCACGTCGACCCCTCCGGGCGGGCGTCGGCCGAAGGATCGGTGTTCAACCCCGGTCTGGTCTATAACGCAGAGCTCCTCGACTACTTCGGCTTCCTCTGCGATGCCGCCCCCGAGATATTCGTCAACGCCGCGGCGACTTGTACCGCCCTGGCCGGGGCTGATATCCCGACAGTCGCCACCGATCTCAACTACCCGTCGATCGCGGTGAGCGAGGTGCCGGGAGCGAAGACCATCACCCGAACCGTGACCAACGTCTCGGACGAGGCAGGGTCGTACCGGGCCCGTCTCGACGAGCCGCGTGTGGCTATGACGTCACGGTCACGCCGGACCGAATCACACTGGCTCCGGGGGAAACGGCCACGTTCGAGGTCGCCTTCACCAACGTAAACGCCCCGATAGGTGAGTGGCGCTTCGGCTCGCTCGCCTGGGTGGATGGCCGCAACCGCGTCAGGAGCCCGATCGCGGTGAAGGCCGCCGCTATCGAGTTCGCCGAGGAAGTGACCGGAACCGGCGCCGCCGGGACCGTGAGCATCCCCGTCGCCTTCGGATACACCGGCGCCTACACGGCGGGCGCCCACGGGCTAGCCCCCGACGTGCTGATCCCGGGCAGTGTCGCGATGGACCCCGATCAGACCTTCGACCCAGCGGATCCAACCGGGACTACCGCACATGAGATTCCGGTGACAAATGCAGCGTTCCTCAAGATCGCTCTCAACACTGCGGACCTCACTCCGGCCAACCCGGCGATCGATATCGATCTCTATCTGTACAACTCGGCGGGCGAAGAAGTAGCGGCATCCACGGCCGGTGGAACGGTCGAGGAGATCGTGTTGGAGGCGCCGGCCGATGACACCTACACGCTGTACGTCCACGGCTGGCAGACCGCAGGAAGCACCGTGACGTACAACCTCCACACCTGGCAGGTCTCGGCGACCGCAGGCGGAGGATCGCTTGTGATCAACTCCGCGCCAACGTCGGCGACTCAGGGAGCTGTTGCAACCGTCGAGGCAGGCTGGTCTGGCCTGGAGGTGGGT
>CAWJLJ010000032.1:0-12390 GCA_963843585.1 uncultured Acidobacteriota bacterium | reverse complement strand
ACGCCGACCTCAAGCCGACGCTGGGCAGCCTGCTCACCGATGCGCCCTTGAGCAATACGGGGCTCTCCGAGACAACCCTCGGCCGAGTGTTGATCAACAGGGTCCTGCCCGAGGGCTTCCCGTTCGTGGACTCGGTTGTGATCAAGGCGGACATCCGCAGGCTGATCGAAACCGTCATCGAGCGCTACCCCCGCTCCGCGGTGGCCGAGACTCTCGATGGGATCAAGGAGTTGGGCTTCAACTACGCCACCAAATCCGGTCTCACCATTGCCCTGGACGACGTGCGTACCCCGGCGGACAAGGCCCAGATCCTCGAGGAGTACGAGGAGCGCGCCGACAAGGTGCAGGGCCTGTTCCAGAAGGGTGTCGTCACCGACGAAGAGCGTCGTCAGGAGTTGATCGAGATCTGGACCGAAGCCACCGAGAAGGTGACCGAAGCCATGAAGGGCGGACTCAAGTCGGAGCGCTTCAACGCCCTCGACATGATGGTCGGGTCCGGCGCCCGCGGGAACATGATGCAGGTCCGTCAGATCGCGGGCATGCGAGGGTCTGGTGGCGAACCCCAAGGGTGACATCATTCCCCGTCCCATCATCTCCAACTTTCGTGAGGGACTGTCGGTCCTCGAGTATTTCATCTCGACACACGGGGCCCGCAAGGGCCTGGCCGACACAGCGCTACGCACCGCAGACTCGGGTTATCTGACCCGGCGGCTCGTCGACGTCTCCCAGGAGATGATCATCCTCGAGCTCGACTGTGAGACCGACAAGGGAATCGTGATCTCCGTGGTCGATGAGCGAGGCAACAAGATCCGCAACCTTCGCTCCCGGATCTTCGGCCGTGCCCTGGCCGACGATCTCAAAGAGGGCCGCACTTTGGTGGCGACCGTCGACGACGAGAAACTGCGGGCAGGCACCGTGCTCGGCACCAAAGAGCTGCATGCCATCGAGGAGGCCGACATCGAGTCGGTCCGGGTCCGCTCACCCCTGACCTGTGACACCCGGGGCGGCGTATGCCAGGCCTGCTACGGCCTGTCCCTGGCCACCGGGAAGATGGTCGAGACCGGCGAAGCCGTCGGAATCATGGCTGCACAGTCGATCGGCGAGCCGGGCACCCAGCTCACGATGCGCACCTTCCATACCGGAGGTGTCGCAGGCGAGGACATCACCCATGGTCTGCCCAGAGTGGTCGAGCTCTTCGAGGCTCGCACCCCCAAGGGCAAGGCTGTGATCGCGGATGCCAGCGGCGTGGTCAACCTCATCGAGGACTCCGATGGCCGGCGCATCGTCGTGGAGAACGGCGAGGACGAGGCGATCTATGCGATCTCCCGCTACGCGAAGCTCCGCGTAGCCAACGGCGCCGAGATCGATGCAGGGACCCAGCTGACTGAAGGCCCCCTCGACCCCAAGGAGGTCCTCGAGATCCGGGGCGTCCGGGCCACCCAGCAGTACCTGGTCGACCAGGTGCAGGAGGTGTACCGGTCCCAAGGTGTGGAGATCCACGACAAGCACATCGAGATGATCGTCCGGCAGATGCTGCGCCGGGTCAGGGTGGTGGCCGCAAGCGACTCCGATTTCCTCCCGGCGGCTCTCATCGACGACCAGCATTTCCGTGATGCCAACAAGGAGCTGGTGACCGAGGGCAAGCGCCCCGCTGAGGGACGACCCGAGCTCATGGGAATCACCAAGGCGTCGCTGGCCACGGACTCATGGCTGTCGGCGGCTTCGTTCCAAGAGACGACCCGAGTGCTCACCGATGCCGCCATCCAGGGCCGCTCCGACTTCATGCGGGGCCTCAAGGAGAACGTGATCATCGGGAAGCTGATCCCGGCCGGCACCGGGGCCCAGCAATACCAGGTGCTCCAGCCTGCGCTACCCGGCGCCACGACGGTGGCCTCCCTCGGCTATCTCGAGGGCGGGCTCATGGCGCCCGGCGAAGAGGAGGGCCTCCCGGAGGACCCCGCCGAATGGCTCGCCTCCCTGGGCGGCACCCTCGGCGGTGGCGAGGACGAAGAGGAGTAGAGTAGCTTCGTACTTAGACACCTGACCACCAGAGCCGCCCTTCGGGGCGGCTCTTCTCGCGTTGACAGGAACTTGCCATCGGATAGCTTTTCCATGCGGCGGGGACTGGTGGCTGCGCGGTCAAACGAGGTCCCCGTCGATGAGTGTCAACCCAGGTCCGCCCGGGAAGGGTGCTGCGAAGCGCCTATCCCCGGATGAGCTCGCCCAGGAGGTGGCAAGCCTCCTCAAGGGGGGCGCATCTGGTCACCCCGAGCGGCGCTTGCGTATCGACATCGTCACCGTGAGCAGGATCGTGATGGCGCTTGCTGTCGTCCTATTCGGGGTCGGCGTGGCCGTCGCTGTGCCCTGGATCGGCGGCCTCGTCGGATTCGAGACCCCGGGCATGGTCATTCAGGGGGGCCCCGTTGTCGGCTGCCCTGGAGAGATCGAAATCGGCGAGGTATTCAAAGGCGAGACGGTGCAGGTGGTGGGGCGTACCGATGACGGCGTCTACTTCGCTGTGCGTGATGAGCGAGGCCCTGGTGATGTCGTCTACGTCGACGCTCAGACCATCACTGATGTCGATGACGAAGACTTGCTCCCAGCGAGGTCGTGCGAGCCCCGTGACGAGGGGGCGGTCCTGGCGGCGGCGACCACGGTGGGCCCGGGTGATCCCACCCCAACGACGACAGCCGTGACATCGACGAGCATGGTGGGTGAGACCACGACGACTGCCCCGGCGGCAGGCCCGGACGGGAGGGTTGGCCGTCCGCCTCGCCGCGGTACGGCGACCCCGGGTGCCCCGACGACGACCACACCACCATCCACTGCTCCCAACGGCCCCCAGCCGACAACCACCACCGGGCCGGGCTCTTCCACCACCACCACCCGGCCGGGCCCAACGACCTCCACCACCCGCCCGCCAGGCTCCTCCTCGACCAGCTCCACCACCACTACGACCCGACCCCCAACCACCACGTCGTCCACCACGACATCGACGACGACAACGACCCAGCCCACGACCACTACCACCGAGGCCACGACAACGACCACGGAGCCAGAGACGACAACCACCGAGGCTGTGACGACCTCCACCACCGTACCCATGACCCTAGGCCACATCATCTCCAATTTGGCCCTAATCGGAGAAGACACATAGAATCGGTGCTTCGTCTGGGGCCGCTCGCTTATTGAGCGCGACCGGATGGGCCGGGCACGCCCAGTGCCCGGTACGCAAGGTTTCACATCAGGAACGACGTTTGGGGTGTGCCCGTGTCGTTTCCTGGCGTTTAGGAGAAACATGCCGACGATCGAGCAACTTGTCCGCGAGGGCAGGAAGCCAAAGAAGAAGAAGGCCAAGACGGCCGCACTTGGCGGCGCCCCGCAGCGGCGTGGTGTCTGCACTCGCGTGTACACCGTGACGCCCAAGAAGCCGAACTCGGCTCTGCGCAAGGTGGCTCGTGTGCGTCTCTCTTCGCAGGTCGAGGTCACCGCCTATATCCCGGGTGAGGGCCACAACCTCCAGGAGCACAGCATCGTGCTGGTTCGCGGTGGTCGTGTGCGTGATCTGCCCGGCGTGCGCTACAAGGTGATCCGCGGCACCCTCGATGCGTCCGGCGTCAGCGATCGCAGGCAGGCCCGCAGCCGTTACGGATCGAAGAAGGTGTCCTGATGCGACGGGCACCGGCGCAGAAGCGGAAGATCGAGCCAGACCCGGTATTCCGGAGCGTCCTCGTCAGCAAGGTCATCAACAAGGTCTTGTGGAAGGGGAAGAAGAACACCGCGCGGGAGATCGTGTACGGAGCCCTCGAAGTCGTGGAGCAGCGGACCAGTCAGGACCCGAGCGTGATCCTGAAGCGAGCGGTGGACAATGTCCGGCCCCAGGTCGAGGTGCGGTCCCGCCGAGTTGGTGGAAGCTCCTATCAGGTGCCTGTCGAGGTCTCGGCCCGGCGTCAGGAGACTCTGGCCATTCGATGGCTGGTCAACTTCGCCAGACAGCGGCGTGAGCCGACCATGGCGATGCGACTGGCCAACGAGATCCTGGATGCCTCGAACTACACCGGGGCTGCGATCAAGCGCAAGGAAGATGTTCACAAGATGGCGGAGTCCAACAAGGCCTTCGCCCACTACCGCTGGTAACCCGAGGAACGTTCCAGCAGGCGGGCCCGACACCGAAACGGGCCCGAACCGCAGGACGTGGGACGTTCACAACCGCATATCGAGTCGGAGTAAGAGAAGAAGAGAATGAGCAACGGAAACGCTGCCATATCGCATCTGCGCCAGGTGCCGCTGAGCCGGACCCGAAACATCGGGATCATGGCTCATATCGACGCGGGCAAGACCACTCTGACCGAGCGCATCCTCTATTACACCGGCCGCAACTACAAGATCGGTGAGGTCCACGAAGGCGCCGCCACGATGGACTGGATGGAGCAGGAGCAGGAGCGTGGCATCACCATCACCTCCGCCGCCACCACCTGCGTCTGGCACGAGCACCTGATCAACATCATCGATACCCCGGGTCACGTCGACTTCACGGTCGAGGTGGAGCGGTCCCTCCGTGTCCTCGACGGAGCCATTGCCGTGTTCGACGGCGTCGCCGGAGTCGAGCCTCAGTCGGAGACCGTGTGGCGCCAGGCCGACCGTTACGGCGTGCCCCGCATCTGTTTCATCAACAAGCTCGACCGCACCGGCGCCGACTTCTACTTCGACGTCCAGTCGATCATCGATCGGCTCGGGGCGCGGCCGCTCGTGCTCCAGCTCCCGATCGGGTCCGAGGCCGACTTCACCGGCGTCGTCGACCTGGTCGAGATGAAGGCCCACATCTGGAAGGGTGACGACGGGAAGCACTGGGACACCACCGACATCCCCGCCGACCTCGCCGACCGGGCCGCCGAGTACCGGGAGAAGCTGCTCGAGGCGGTCGCCGAGACCTCCGAGGAGCTCCTCGACGCATATCTCGAGAATGGCGACCTGACCTCCAAAGAGATCCAGGAGGGAGTTCGCCACGGCACCATCGCCCGCGACTTCACCCCGGTCTTCTGCGGGTCCGCCTTCAAGAACAAGGGTGTCCAGCTTCTTCTCGACGCGGTGGTCGCCTATCTGCCCAGCCCCGCCGACCTGCCGGCGATCAAGGGCTTCCGACCCGGCGACGAAGAGGTCGAGGTCGAGCGCATGCCCGAGGACGGCGAGCCTTTCGCGGCCCTCGCCTTCAAGATCATGTCCGACCCACACGTCGGCAAGCTGACCTATTTCCGGGTGTACTCCGGGCCATGTCGCCAAGGGCGACACGGTGCTCAACACCACGACCGGGCAGAAGGAGCGTCTCGGGCGCATCCTCCGGATGCACGCCAACTCCCGTGAGGACATCGACGACGTGTTCGCCGGAGACATCGTGGCGGGAATCGGGTTCAAGAACACCACGACCGGTGACACCCTGTCCGATCAGAGCAAGTCCATCCAGCTCGAGTCGATGGAGTTCCCCGCACCGGTCATCTCGGTGGCAATCGAGCCCAAGACCAAGTCCGACGACGAGAAGCTCTCGGAATCCCTTCACCGTCTCTCAGAGGAGGACCCGACATTCCTGGTCAGGACCGACGACGAGACCGGGCAGACGATCATCTCGGGCATGGGCGAGCTCCACCTGGAGATCCTCGTCGACCGCCTCCTTCGCGAGTTCAAGGTGGATGCGACCGTGGGCAAGCCCCAGGTGGCCTACCGGGAGACCATCCGTCGGGCGGTGGAGAAGGTCGAGTACCGCCATGTCAAGCAGACCGGCGGCAAGGGCCAATACGCACACGTCGTGATCAATCTCGAGCCCACCGGGCCCGGTGGCGGCTACGAGTTCGTCGACCAGATCAAGGGCGGCAAGGTGCCCCGCGAGTACATACCGTCGGTTGACGACGGGATCGAGGAGGCGCTCGACCAGGGCATCGTCGCCGGCTACCCGCTGGTCGATGTCCGGGCAACCCTCACCGACGGGTCGGCCCATGACGTCGACTCCTCGGAGATGGCTTTCAAGATCGCCGGGTCGATGGCATTGCAGGAGGCCGCCCGCAAGGCCGGCGTCAAGCTGCTCGAGCCGGTCATGGAGGTCGAGGTGACCACCCCCGACGAATACATGGGTGATGTGATCGGCGACCTCAACTCCCGCAGGGGCAAGGTCGAAGGCATGACCCAGCGTGGCAACAGCCAGGTGATCAGGGCGCAGGTGCCCATGTCGGAGATGTTCGGGTATGCCACCGATCTCCGTTCCAAGACACAGGGACGCGCCACTTATTCGATGCAGTTTCACTCATATCAGGACGTTCCCGACTCGATCGCAGAAGACATCGTGGCGAGCCGTCGCGGGCAGTCCTGAAGAGTCAAAGAGAAGACGGATAGAGAAGAGATAGAGGAGCCAAGAGGAAATGGCGAAGGCGAAGTTTGAGCGTACGAAGCCGCATGTGAATGTGGGGACGATGGGTCATATTGATCATGGGAAGACGACGTTGACGGCTGCGATTACTCGTGTTTTGTCGGAGCGGGTGGGTGGTTCGAATCAGATGACGTCGTTTGACATGATTGATAAGGCGCCTGAGGAGCGTGAGCGGGGGATCACGATTCAGATTGCTCATGTGGAGTATGAGACTGAGGCTCGTCATTATGCGCATGTGGATATGCCGGGTCATGCGGATTACATCAAGAACATGATTACGGGTGCGGCGCAGGTGGATGGGGCGATTCTGGTGGTGTCGGCGGCTGATGGTCCGATGCCTCAGACCCGGGAGCATGTTTTGTTGGCTCGTCAGGTGGGTGTGCCTTCGATTGTCGTGTTTTTGAACAAGGTGGACATGGTTGATGATGAGGAGCTTTTGGATCTGGTCGAGCTCGAGGTTCGGGATCTGTTGACTGAATATGAGTTTCCGGGGGATGAGGTTCCTGTGGTCCGGGGTTCTGCGTTGAAGGCGTTGGATGGGGATGAGGCGTCTTCTGATCAGATCATGGAGTTGATGACTGCGGTTGATGACTATGTGCCGGAGCCGGATCGGGATACTGAAAAGCCGTTTCTGATGTCGATCGAGGATGTGTTCTCGATTACGGGTCGGGGCACTGTGGTGACTGGTCGGGTGGAGCAGGGGATTTTGAAGGTGAATGAGGAAGTGGAGATCGTGGGGATCCGTCCTACTCATAAGACGGTGGCGACTGGTATCGAAATGTTCCGCAAACTTTTGGATGAGGGTCGGGCGGGCGACAATGTGGGTGTTCTCCTCCGTGGGGTGGGTAAAGATGATGTGGAGCGGGGTCAGGTCCTGGCCAAACCAGGGTAGCATTACTCCTCATACCGATTTCGAAGCTCAGGTCTATGTGTTGACCAAGGAGGAGGGCGGTCGGCATAACCCGTTCTTCCCCGGGTATCGACCCCAGTTCTATTTCCGGACTACTGATGTGACCGGTGCCATCCAACTGCCCGAAGGGACTCAGATGGTCATGCCCGGGGACAATACGGAAATGACCGTGGAACTGATTGCACCCATCGCCATGGACGAAGGACTCCGTTTCGCCATCAGAGAAGGTGGCCGCACCGTCGGCGCCGGCCGAGTCGTAAAGATCGTCAAATGAGCGACCAGCAGAAGATCCGCATCCGTCTCAAGGCGTACGACCACAACGTGGTCGACGAGTCTTCGAAGAAGATCACCGAGACCGTGGTGCGGACCCAGGCCAAGGTAAAGGGACCGATTCCCTTGCCCACCGAGATCCACCGGTACTGCGTCATCCGCGGGCCGCACGTGGACAAGGACTCGCGCGAGCACTTCGAGATGCGGATCCACAAGCGCCTCATCGACATCCTCGAGCCCACCCCGAAGACGGTCGACTCGCTCATGCGTCTCGAGCTGCCCGCCGGCGTCGAAGTGGAGCTGAAGCTGTGAGCTCGCTGGCTGCCACTCGCTGCAGGCTTGCTCCGGAGTGGTCGTCCCTCCGCAGGAGTCGAGATGAACGCCATCCTCGGCACGAAACTGGGCATGACCCAGGTCTTCGACGACCAGGCGCGGGCAATCCCTGTCACTGTCATCAAGGCCGGGCCCTGTCGCGTCGTCCAGATCAAGACCGAGGAGACCGACGGTTACAACTCGATCCAGATCTCGTTCCGCGATGCCAGGCCGGGGAAGGTCAACAAGCCCGAAGCCGGTCATTACGCCAAGGCGGGAGTGGCCCCGGCCCGTCATCTCGTCGAGCTGAGAGTCGACGATCCCAGTGCCTACACCGTCGGCCAGGAGATCCGCATCGCCGACCTCTTCCAGGCCGGGACCAAGGCCGACGTTTCCGGGGTCTCCAAGGGCAAAGGTTTCGCAGGCGTCATGGAGCGGCACAACTTCTCCGGCCAAGGCGCCTCGCATGGCAGCCACAAGGTGCATCGCGCCCCTGGTTCCATTGGCGCCTGTGCCACACCGGCCCGTGTCTTCAAGGGCACCCGCATGGCCGGCCGTCTCGGCGGCGAACGGGTGACCACCCTGAACATCGACATCGTCGGCGTCGACGGCGAGCGTGACATCCTCCTGCTCGGCGGCGCAGTCCCCGGGCCCAAGGGCTCGGTGGTCCTGGTTCGAGAGGCGGTCAAGGCCCATGGCTGACGTAAAGGCCCCTCTCTACACCTCGGACGGCACAGCCAAGGGTGATATCAAGCTGGATGCCGAAGTGTTCGGGATCGAGCCCAACCTCCCGGTGCTCCATCAGGTGATCACAGCCCAGTTGGCAGCGAAGCGATCCGGCACAGCCTCGACAAAGACCCGTGCCGAGGTACGTGGTGGAGGCCGCAAGCCCTGGCGCCAGAAGGGCCTGGGCCGGGCCCGTCAGGGCTCGATCCGCGCCCCGCACTGGGTCGGCGGCGGCATTGCCCATGGGCCCAAGCCACGTGATTTCACCCAGCGGACACCCAAGAAGATGAAGCGCCTCGCCCTCCGCAGCGCCCTCTCCGCCCGCGCCTCCGAGGAAGCGGTCATGGTGATCGAAGACATCGACTGGTCCACCCCCAAGACCAAGCAGGCAATCACGCTGCTCGAGGCGATCGGAGCCGGCGGCAAGTCGTTGGTCGTGCTCGGCAAGCTCGATGGGACCGCTGGCCGTTCTTTCCGGAACCTCCCCGACGTCCACCTCTGCGAGCCCGGTCACCTCACGCCCTACGACGTCTTGTGGGCCGACCAGGTGATCTTCACGTCTCACACTGTCGGGTCGGTGGGCCGCTCCAGCTCGTACGAGGTCAGCGACAGCGACTTCGTGAAAGACGAGGGGGGTGAGTCCTGATGAAGGACCCACGTGATGTGATCCTCGCCCCAGTCGTCTCGGAGAAGTCCTACGACCTCATCGAGAACAACAACACCTACACCTTCGTGGTCGACCCTCGCACCAACAAGGAAGAGATCAAGGACGCCGTGGAGTCGATCTTCGGGGTCCGGGTGTTGAGGGTCAACACGCTCAATCGCAAGGGCAAGATGAAGCGCCAGGGATGGTCGCGGGGTCGTCGCAAGGACACCAAGCGCGCCCTGGTCACTCTTGCCGACGGCAATTCGATCGATCTGTTCGGAGTCTGAGATGGCAGTCAAGAAGCGCAAGCCGACCTCAGCGGGCCGCCGGTTCCAGACCGTCTCGGACTTTGCCGAGATCACAACGGACAGGCCCGAGAAGACGCTTGTATCCAAGAAGGGCAGGACCGGCGGCCGGAACACCCAGGGCCGGGTCACCTCACGTCATCGTGGCGGTGGGCACAAACAGCGTTACCGGATCATCGACTTCCGTCGCGACAAGGACGGCGTGCCCGCCCGCGTCGCCACCATCGAGTACGACCCCAACCGCAACGCTCGCATCGCCTTGCTCAACTACGCCGACGGCGAGAAGCGCTACATCCTGGCCCCGGTCGGGGTCAAGGTGGACGACAGGCTGGAATCTGGGTCGGGCGCCGAGATCCGCCCGGGGAATGCACTCCCCTTGCGGAACATTCCTGCCGGCACGAACGTTCATGCCATCGAGATGCGCCCCGGTGGGGGAGCCAAATTGGCTCGCTCCGCCGGCACTTCGGTGCAGCTGATGTCGAAAGAGAGCGACCTCGCTCTGCTGCGGCTCCCCTCCGGTGAGATGCGTCAGGTGCCACTCGACTGTCGGGCGACCGTTGGTCAGGTAGGCAACACCGAGGCCGAGCTGATCAAGATCGGCAAGGCGGGCCGCAACCGGTGGAAGGGTGTCCGACCCCAGACCAGGGGCGTCGCCATGAACCCGGTCGATCACCCATTGGGTGGTGGAGAGGGCAAGTCGTCGGGTGGACGCCACCCGGTGAGCCCGTGGGGCAAGCCTGAGGGCCGCACCCGCAGCAAGAAGAAAGCGTCCAACCAGTACATAGTCCGTCGTCGCGCCAAGAAGGGCCGCAGATAACAATGAGCAGAAGTCTTAAAAAGGGCCCGTTCGTCGACGACCACCTGGCCAACAAGGTGGATGAGTTGAACCGCTCCGGGAGCAAGCGTGTGATCAGGACCTGGTCCCGGCGCTCCACGATCATCCCCGAGATGATCGGGCACACGATCGCGGTTCATGACGGCCGTAAGCACGTGCCGGTGTACATCACGGAATCGATGGTCGGTCACAAGTTGGGCGAATTCGCCCCGACCCGCACCTTCCGTGGGCATGCCGACAAGGCGGCGAGGAAACGATGAAGGTCAGAGCGCAAGCCAAATACGTTCGGCACTCGCCGTACAAGGTCCGACGCGTGCTCGACCTCGTGCGCGGGCTGCCCGTGCAAGAGGCCGAGGACATGCTTCGGCTGACCTCGCGCGGCGCGACCGAACCGATCAGCAAGGTTTTGAAGTCCGCTGTCGCCAATGCCGAGCACAACCATGCTCTCGACGCCGAGGACCTGGTCGTCTTCGAGGCCTATGCCGACGAGGGCCCGACTCTCAAGCGTTACCGGCCCCGGGCCCGGGGCGCGCCACCCGTATCCGCAAGCGCACGAGCCACATCACGATCGTGGTGTCGGACATGAATGAGGAGGTGAGCTGATGGGTCAGAAGGTTCACCCCTATTCATTCCGCCTAGGTGTCTCCACTGACTGGAAGTCGAAGTGGTTCTCGAACAAGGATTACGTCGCCTTCGTCAACGAGGACTGGAGGATCCGCGACTATCTGAAGAAGGAGCTGGTCCGTGGCGCCGTGTCCCGGGTCGACATCGAGCGCACCCGTGACCGTCTCATCGTGGACATCCACACTGCACGCCCCGGCGTCGTGATCGGCCGCAAGGGTTCCGAGGCAGAGCGTCTGCGTGGCGACCTGGAGGCCCTGGCCAAGCGGCCGGTCAAGCTCAACATCAACGAGGTCAAGGACCCCGATCTCGACGCCGCCTTGTTGGCCAGAGGCGTCGCCGACCAGATCGAGAATCGCATCGCATTCCGCCGCGCCATGAAGCGCGCCATCGCCTCCGCACTGAAGGCCGGAGCCGAAGGGGTGCGGGTTGAGTGCAAGGGCCGTCTCGGCGGCGCCGACATGGGTCGTCGCGAGTGGTATCGCGAGGGACGGGTGCCGTTGCACACCCTTCGCGCCGACATCGACTACGGGACCGCCACCGCCAAGACCACCGTTGGGGCCATTGGCGTCAAGGTGTGGGTATATCGGGGTGAGGTCGTCAGCACCGGCCAGGTCTCCGGTGACCGGATCGCGGCCGAGGCCGACCTGGCCACGGGCGGGCCGGCGCGTCGCACCCAGAAGAGCATCAAGTCGCGGGCCGAAGAGGCCGCGGGTGCCGGCGAGCGTAAGCCACGTCTCATCGAGGCCGGTGGCGGAAAGCGTCTCGTCGAAGCCGGTGGTGGCAACAAGGAGGGTGGTCGGCGTCTGATCGAGGCCGGTGGCGGCCGCAGGCCGACCGCTGCAGAGGCCAAGGTCGAGTACGAGTCGGCCGTCGAAGACGTCGATGTCACCGCTCCAGCCGGCGATGCTGCTGCCGACCGAGCCGGCGGGGGCCGGTCGAGACGGCTCCCGAGACGGTCGAGGCCACCCAGGAACCGACTCCGGTAGAGCCTGACGTCTCGCTCGAGCCCGCCGAGCCCACCGTGAGCACCGAGGAAGAGTGACCATGACTCACCACTCAGAACTCACCACTCATGACGGCCGAGCGCAGCGAGGCCTCTCATGCTGATGCCCAAGAGGACAAAGCACCGCAAGGTTCATCGCGGCCGCCGCTCCGGTGTCGCCAAGGGTGGGACCCATGTCGCCTTCGGCGAGTACGGCTTGCAGGCGCTCGAGTCGGGCTGGATAACAGCCAGGCAGATCGAGTCGGCTCGTGTCGCCATCACCCGTGCCGTCAAGCGTGGTGGCAAGGTGTGGATCACGATCTTCCCCGACAAGCCGGTGACCCAGAAGCCCGCCGAGACCCGCA
>CAWJLJ010000031.1:0-11107 GCA_963843585.1 uncultured Acidobacteriota bacterium | reverse complement strand
CCGGAGGGAAAAGGCGAAGCCGTCCATCACCCGCTGGGCGTCATAGCGCTGACGATTGAAGCGGCGGTCAGCCCATCCTGGACCCTTCTCCGCAGCGGGTTGAACAGGGCAGCCACGACCAGCGTCGAACCGGCAACCGCGAGATCCGATGGCACGTTCTGGCAGGAGGGATGACATCAAGGCGACGACACCGAGGAACGCTCCTGCCAACACTCCGACCACCAGCGCGTACGACACCGTCCGCGACACGATGCGGTCGATCTCGTAGAGCGGTAGCGGAGGACGGCCACACCGAACGAGAGTGGAAACAGGACCATCATCACGTAGGCCGGGCCCCAGGCATCGTCACCGGGATCCCCTGCGCCGACACCGATCGAGATGAAGATGTACATGAAGGTGCCGACCACCGCCGTTGTCAAGAGGACGAAGGCGAAAACCACCCAGGTGAACTGGGCCCGCTCTGCGCCGACGGCCCGGCGTCTCTTTGATCACAAGCGACACCGCCCCGCCGAGGAGAATGGCAACGATGCCGAGGAGGGCGACATACCCGAGCCACTCGAGAAGAACCGATCGGATTGACCGTCTGGGATGACGATTCGGCACCGCCCAGGGTCTTGGTGAGGGCGGTGGCGTTCGGCAGAACCGGGAGCACCCAGACAGCGGCACGTCCTGCCCTGGCCCATAGACCGCGGCCGGCAGGCAATCTGCCCGGAAGGGAAGGTCAAGGTCAACATCGCAAACAGGCAAAACACCAAAGCCCAACCCCAGCTCGACACCCAGGCGGCAAACAACGGGGAGACACCCGGCAGACCGATGAGCCCGTCGGCCCACAACACGGCCAGCCCGATCAAGATCAACAGCCAGCCGGTGGGGTGGCCGTCGCGGCGGATGATGATCAGACCGCCGATAGCGGCATAGATGAGAAACCCGACTGCCGCGAGGCTCGCGTGCACGACCGGGCAATCGCTCAGCGTGAGTTGGACGACGGAGATCCCAAGCCCGGCC
Organism: uncultured Acidobacteriota bacterium; assembly: GCA_963843585.1. Classification (GTDB taxonomy): domain Bacteria; phylum Actinomycetota; class Acidimicrobiia; order Spongiisociales; family ZC4RG35; genus JARDZU01. Next base: position 10,102 of record CAWJLJ010000031.1, on the reverse strand, counting down.
GCGATGAGGAGACCAAGCAGCCACCGCGCCAAGCGATTGGGTCACGCCGATGTCTCCGTCGACTCTGTCACATGTTCCACTCCGGCCATTCTGTTCGGAAATCGTTACGAAAGCGATTCAGGGCGTCATCAGTGACGACTACTCATACGCCTCGCCCCGAAGCTGAGACGATTTGACCCGGATACGGGCCGGAGAACCTGAGGTTCGCCGAACTACACGGCGGCGAGGGCCGACGGCTCGTCGTCGAAGATCTCGATCGCCTCGTCGACGCGTCAGCGAGAAGATCTGGGTGTAGTGGTCAGACAGGCCGTAGGCCATAAGACGATGCCCACTGCGTAGACCGCGAATCAGTGTGGTGACCAACAGGCCGATCCCACCACTGTTCATGTACTCGAGACCCTCGAAGTTGAGCACGACGGCTGCCACCCCACCCTGCGAGGCCTCGTCGTGTGCCGGCCGAGATCTCCTTTTCGGAAAACCCGGTGATCTCACCGGTGATGTCGATCACCCGGACCCCCGGAGCCGCGTCGCGGACGGTCATCGTCAGATTGGCCGTTGGCACGTCCTCCCTCTCCTCACCCGGCCGCCACTGCAGCGTCTCATCGTCGTAGATAGTCATGAAGTCGGAGAGACGGGTGATCTTGAAGACCTCCCGATAGTGATCGGTCAGACCGAAAGCGCCCACCTCACGCCCCTCGGCCCGGGCCATCGCCAGCACCCCGACGATGACTGCGATCCCGGTCGAGTTGATGTAATCCACCGCGGCAAAGTCCAGGAGGACCCGGCCCGGCCGGGTCGTGGCCTCGTCGTAGGCCTTTTCCAGTTGCTCCTTCGCCAGCCGGTTGACGGTCCCGGTCAGGTGCACTACTCACCCCTCGTCGGTCCTGGACACCCTTGCCTCGAAGCCGTCGTCCATCAGGAGACTCCTTCCCTGTTCATGACAAGCTCCACCGTGTGGGTTTTGTCGTGGATCTCGGTGTTGATCTGATCGACCATTTGCCCGATCAGGAACAGGCCCCATCCGCGGGGGGTCTGCTCTCCGGCGCAGCTTGGCCTCGATGTCCGGCATCTCGGCCTCCGGAATCGTCTTTTCACCGCCCTGGTCGCTGACGCGAACCCTGACCGAGCCCGTTGCCAAACCTCGACCTCCACGTCGATCTCGGCGCGGTTCTCGTTGCCGTGCTCGATGGCGTTCATCACGGTCTCGCCGACCGCAGTCTTGAGCCGCTCGAGCCGGGCCGGCTCCAGACCCAGCTCGTCGACTGCCGCCGTCACCTTGGCGATAGCGATGCGCTCATTTCCCTCTTCGCTGGGTATGGCGAACTTGGCCAGGACCTGACGCCGATCCTCGAATGTCTCTGCAGACATCCTGAGCCGAGGAGGTCCGCTTCACGACCACGAGCGTGATGTCGTCTTCCTGCTCGGCGCCCTCACCGGTGAAGGCCTCCAGATCCGTGACCACGGCGTTGAGGACGTCGTCGTTGATCGGCCTCCGGGCGACGCGATCCATGAGCCGGCCGAACCCGTACATCTCACCTTCGGCGTTGTGAGCCTCGGTGATGCCGTCGCTGGTCAGGACCATCACCTCGCCCGCGGACATCTCGTATTTCGTCTCGTCGTAATCCATCCCCGGCATGAGCCCGAGGGGCATGCCGGTAGCCCTCAACTCGACGACACCGTCGTCGTGTCCGCACGTAGGGAAGGTTGTGACCGGCGTTGGCGAACACGATCTCCCCGGCCTCGGTATCGATGATTGCGTAGAGACAGGTCACGAACATGGCGGGCGGGATCTCCGGCACCAGGCCATCGTTGACGTCGGCCAGGACCGCCGACGGAGAGCTGTGACGCTGGGCTGCGGCCCGCAGCATCGATCGACAGGTGGCCATGACCAGTGCGGCCGGCACGCCTTTGTCGGTGACGTCGCCGATGACCACACCGAGCCGGCCGTCTTCGAGGGCGATGAAGTCGTAGAAGTCGCCGCCCACTGCCCGCGCCGGCCGATAGAAGGCGTCGACCTGCCAGCCGGCAATCGCCGGCAATTCCTTGGGCAGCAGGGTCTGCTGGATGAGGGCCGCGACCTGGAGCTCCTGGTGGATCCGCTCCCGCTCCTTGGCCTCGGCCTGCTGCTCGCCGGACGAGTTGGGCCACTTTCATCGCCGGCGCCACCTGTGAGGCGAGGCTGCCGAGAAGCCTGCGATCGTCGGTCGAATAGGGCTGATCGGAGAGCCGGGGGCCGAGGTAGAGGGCGCCGAGAAGCTCCCCCTGGCCGATCAGCGGCACGATGAGCTCCACACCGGCTTCCCGGAGCGTGTCCACTGTCTCCGACTCCAGTTCGAGGTCGCGCAACACAATTGGCCCGCCCGAGGACAGGAGAAGCGTCTCCAACGGATCCCCAACGGGATCGGGATGGCCTCGATCAGCCGGGTCTTCGACTCCGGGATCTGTGTTTCGTCCGCAACCGGTGTCTCTTCTTCGGCTCTGCGCCGTCTCATCAGCTGAACCATGGCCCCATTTCTATCTCTCCATCGTCCCGAAATCGTTACGAACCCACACCGAGATCGATGTCGGGTGCATCGTCTCCGATACCACCCCCACCCAGCCCTCACGACCGTGTCCGGATCGACGTCCTGGCGCAGCGATCCTGAGAAACGCTCCATCACCTGTTGCGCGTCGTAGCGCGATCGGTTGAAACGTCTCTCCACCCCCGCCTGAACCCGTCTTCGCAAAGGATTGAAGAGGGCGGCAACGGCAAGAGTAGAAGCGGCCACGGACAACGAGGAGTCCGAGGGCAGGAAATTGGTCATTGCAGTCAATCCAAGCAGATACACCCCGGCAAGGAGGCCGATCACGATCACGTACGACACGGTCCGGGACAGGATCCGGTCGATGTCGTAGAGGCGATATCGCAAGACAGCGAAGAGGATGGAGATCGGTATCGCCGCCACGGCGATTGAAACAACCCACCAGACGGCGTCGTTGGAGTCGTCTGACATCGCTCCAACCAGATAGGCGACGGCGAGAAGACTGGTTGCGGCGAGCAGCCACTTGATCTGCTGGCGCTCTACCGACCCCGCCCTTCCGAAACGAGCCACGACCGACAATGTCGCCGGGATGACAGAGCACGAACCCAAGGATGAATCCGGCGTCCACGAGTGGATACCACTGGGTCGGGCTGAGTAGGTCATTGTCAACGAGTATCTCCAACGGCAGGCCCCAGAGAAGTACTGCCCCGATCACGGTCGACAGGCACCGATCACTGGTCCGAGGCCGATCACACGCCACCAGCCAACCGGCTTCCCCGTGGGAAAGCACAGAATCACCAGCGCCGTACCGATCAAGAACAATGCGCCGGTCCACGATCCGAGCCAACCGAAGAAATATGCCAATGGCAGGGAATCGCCCGATTCGAGGGAGGCGTCGCGTATCCCCTCCCGAACAGATAGAGCACAAAGGCCGAACCGGCAGCCAGGGAGAGGGCGCCGATCGCGTTCGACGGCACCTTGATGGTCAGGATCGCCCCGACGACCACAGCGCAGACCGAGGCCACGAGGATCCCGATCATGGAATCGATGACGATCGGGAAGGTCAGCCAAGCGACTGCCGCAATGACCATCAGCAGAGCCCAAACGATTATTGCCGCTTGAGAGCCCTCGAAGTCATCTTCCTCGCACCCATACCCCAGCCGTAGCGGGCTGCATCGTCTGTGAGACGACGCCGACCCAGCCCTCGATGACACGAACCGGGTCCACCTGGTCGCGCAATGAGCTGGAAAAGCGCTCCATGACCTTCTGGGCGTCGTAACGAGAGCGGTTGAACCGACGATCCACCCAGCTCTGGATCCGTTTCCTGAGCGGATTGAACAACGCGGCCACGGCGAGAGTGGAGGCGGCGATAGCCAGATCGCTATCCGTCTCGAGAAGCGACCCGGCAGCGGTCACGACGCCGATGAAGACGGCGGCCAGAAGACCGACAACGAGGAGGTAGCTGACGGTACGGGAAACGAGTCGGTCGATCTCGTAGAGGCGATAGCGGGTGATCGCTACGGCGATCGACACCGGGACACCGATGGTGATGATCATCGTTATCAGAGTGGTGAGCGTCTGGGCAAGGGCGGTATCCCCGAAAGCGACACTGACCAGGATGAGCGAGACCACACCCAGTACCAGCATCAGGATCGGTCCGGCGATCTGACGGCGCACCAATGGGGATCCCTTGATCAACCGGTATACGAGGGGCAGAAGGCCGAGAACCAGGATGACCGCGATGAAGCTGCCCGCCACCACGCTGAAGACGATGATCGCCGCTGCGTGAGCCCAGGGCCACCAAGACCGGCTGTACCGCCCATCGGGGAAGAGCGTCAATGACGAGAACAGTGCGAGCAAACCGGCATCGAAGACGATCTCGGACGGCGTGACCAGGCCCGGGATGTCGAGCGTCTCGGCTATCTCCTGGAGGGCCACTCCGGCCCCCACCAGCAACGGGCCGACGATGAAGAGCCAACCGACGGCATTCGCCGGGATCCGCCTAGCCAGGAACACACCGACGATCGGGAAGGCGAAGAAGGAGAGTGCCCACAGCTTGTCGAGAAGGCCGGTGACCTCGTCCGAGCCGCGATCGAACCAAAATGCCATGCCCCAGGCGGCGATCGCCACGATCAAGAGCGCCCAGGGCAAGATCGCGACGATTCTGGCCCTCATCGTGACTCCCGCACCCATACACCGGCCGCGGCCGGCTGCATGGTCTCGGCGACCCCCCCCAGCCGTCTACCACTTCCTCGCTGTCGACCCGATCACGCAGTGATCCCGCAAACCGATCCATGACCTATCTGGCGTCGTACCTGGATCGGTTGAACCGGTGATCCACCCCTCGCTGTACGCGCTTACGGAGCGGGTTGAACAACGGCAGCAGCGGCCAGGGTGGAGGCCGCGACCACGAGATCGCTATCTGTCTCGAGTAAGGAGCCGGCGAGGGTCACAACGCCGACGAATGCTGCGGCCAGGACCCCCACGACGATGAGATAGCTGACGGTGCGCGAGACCAAGCGGTCGATGTCATAGAGCCGGTAGCGAAAGATGGCGATCCCGATCGAGAGCGGGATGGCGGAGGCACCAACGAACCAGAGAAAGTCGATGGCACTGTCCTCCGGCGCGAACTGGAACACCATAATGGTGAGCACGAACAGGCTGGTGCCGACGGCCAGCCAGCGGTACTGCAGACGCTCGACCTCTCGGCTCCTGCGCCATCTCAGCAACATGAGAATCAATGCGGCAACAGCGAAAAGGACGAAAGCCCAGAACGCGTCCTCGCTGGTGAGCACAGCCGCCAGCGTGCCCAGGGCAGGGACCGCCAGCGGGCTCACCTGCCCCGTTTCCTCCATGGGCATCGGGTTGACCGCGAAGCCGAACGTGATGGCCACACCCATGATCAGGAGGCCGATCGCAGTGATTCGCTCCCACCGACTCTCGAAGTTCCCGCTCGGGAAGACCAGGAGCAGCCACACGATGGCAAGAAACGGGAACACCCCGAGTACAGCGTTGATCATCTCGGCCCATGCGGAGAGCTGCCAATCGGGAAAGGCGGCGCTCAAGGTGAGCAAGCCGAAACTGACGCCCCAGACGGCCCCGATGGTCAAGCAAGCGGCGCCCACTCCGTTCCCGGGTCGCTTGAGCAGGATCAGATAACCGACGGCGGCCCAGGGCAGCCACACCACAGGCCACAGCCGATCTCCAGCTTCCAGAGCGGGTCCCAGAGCCCCGGCGAGGATGCCGCCCGTGGCCACCACCAGTGCGAGCGTGAGCCACACCTTCCTCACGACGGCTCCCTGACCCAGACCGACACCGACGCCGGCTGCATGGTCTCGGCGACCACCCCAACCCAGCCGTCCACCACCTCCTCGCTGTCGACCCGGTCACGCAGTGATCCCGCAAACCGATCCATGACCATCTGGGCGTCGAAGCGGGAACGGTTGAACCGATGGTCCACCCCACGCTGCACTCGCTTGCGGAGGGGGTTGAAAAGCGCAGCCACAGCCAGAGTCGAAGCGGCGATCACCAGATCATCGGAGGTGTCGAGCAGCGTGCTCGTGGCAGTCACCACGCCGAAGAACACAGCGGCCAACAGACCGACAACCACCACGTAGCTCACTGTTCGGGACAGGATTCGATCGACCTCGTACAGCCGATACCTGGTGACGGCGATTCCGATCGACGCCGGGATCAGGATGAACCCTGCTGGCAAGAAGACATTGGCCACGATCGAGCCCTGGAAGCCGCCGAATTCGGCGAGGACGCCGACCAGGAAGACGGCAAAGGCGAGGACCAGCCACTTCATCTGCAGCCTCTCCACGCCTCTGGACCGAATCCAACGGACGACTAGCGAGATGATCGCCGCCACGATCCCGACGAGGATCAAGAGCAGCCCGAGGATATTGGCGCATGTCGCGACCGAGACACAGGAGTCGACGTCAGCCGATCCCGCCCCCTCCAGAGCCAGCATCGCCCATCCGCCGACGAGGCCAATCACGCCAACCGTCGCCACGGCGGCGACCCAGCGCCAGCGCGGGGTAAGGGCCCGGCCGGTGGGAAACCAGAGGGGCACGAAGACGCCGAGACCAGGGAGGACGAGGGCGAACAGGGCGACGCCACCGACGATCTCGAGGAGACTGCCGGGCTCTGTGCCGTCCGCGGCGTTCACGAGGCCATCGCCCAACGCCACGAGCAACATCACCCATGACAGCCGGTTCTCCGGCACCTTCAATACGAGCAGCGCCCCCGTGGCGAGAAGGGAGAGGGTGCCGAGCGCGAACAACAAGCCCTCGCCGCTGATGCCCGACCGAATCGCAGCGGTCACCGTTGCGCCGAGCACCACGACTGCAACCAGAGCGACGGTCAGGATTCGCCAGCCCCTGTTCATGTCAGGCGCCATCCCTGACCCACACACCCGCTGATGCCGGATGCATTGTCTTGGAAACGACTTCGAGTCCAGCCCCTCACCACCTCCGGCCCATCCACGACGTTGCGTAACGTCCCGGAGAACTCATCCATGACCTTCTCGGCGTCGTATCGCGCGATCGGTTGAAACGCCGATCGACCCTGGTCAGGACGAGCCGTCGAATCGGGCTGAACAATGCAGCAACCCCCAGAGTGGACGCCGCCACAGCCAGGTCGGACTGGTCAGGAAGGAGCGAGGTGAGCCAGGTGACCGCGCCCAGATAGACGGCCGCCAGCAAGAGGACCACCAGGGCATATCCCACGGTGCGGGAAATGACTCGATTGATCTCGTACAGACCGTGGCGAGTGATAGCGATGCCAATGGCGGCTGCGGTCCCATTCCCCCAAAGGGCGAATGCGACCACTACCGGATCGAAGCCCTCGACCCCGACAACGAACTCTTCGACGAGACCGGTGGCAAAGAACATCACCGGGAATGCTGCAACAGCCAGGACGAACCAACGGAACTGCAGCCGCTCCACACCCGACGAGCGCCGGAACCGAATGACCAAATCGACCACGGCGACTAGGGCAATCACGGCCAGGGCGGTGCTCAGCCACTCGGTCGCCGGGTCGAGCAGATCTCGGGCCCCGGGGATGCCGAGCGGGTTGTCCGGAGGGGTGTCACCCTGCACCGGGCCCGGGCGGAAGGCAAAGACCAGCGCATCCGCCAAGGTGACGATGAGAAACGCTCGAAGGATCCATCGGCCGAACCGGCTCGGATCGCCCGACGGGTACATCACGACCAGTGTCATCACCAGCGCCACCACGGGGAGGAATCCCCAGGTCGCAACCCAGGCTGCCGGCCCGCCCAGCGGCCAGGAGCCCGGCTCGGTTACCAGGGCGAACCTCGAATACTCGCCAGCGAACAGACTGAGACCGACCGCCAGAGTTATTCCACTCATGATCCAGCCGATGCGATTGGCGGGGCGGCTCGAGACCACCAGGGCGCCGACCAAGCCAAAGCCAACCCAAGTCGAGAGCCAGATCGCGCCTTCGACCGCGGACTCCTCGAGCCTGCGTAGTCGAGATCGGCGGGTTCACCTCGCTGAGGACCGCAGCCAGGACGATCATCGCAACACCTGACATCCACATCACCCATGCAATCCACCGACTGGTCCGAGAGCTCATGACCCGTCCCTCACCCAAACCCCCGCCAAGGCCGGCTGCATAGTCTCAGAGACGACCCCGACCCATCCGTGGACGAGATCCTCTTCGTCAACCCGGTCCTGCAACGACCCGGTGAATTGCTCCATGACACGTTCGGCGTCGTACTTCGAACGGTTGAAGCGACGGTCGACCCAACCTTGGAGCCTCTTGCGCAGTGGGTTGAAGAGCGCGGCTACGACGAGAGTGGACCCGGCCACCGCCAGCTGGCTCTCGGCAGGTGAGACCCACGTGAGGATTGTCACGACACCGAGGAAAACGAGACCAAGCACGCCGATCACCAAGGCATACCCGACGGTCCGCGAGATGAGCCGGTCGATCTCGAAGAGACGGTATCTGACTACCGCGACACCGATGCAGATGGGGATGGCCGATCCTCCCACCAGCCAGAAAAATTCGAATACAGAGTCTTCGGGCAAGACCTGCCCGGCGGCGGATATGAGGACGAACAGAGATGCACCCAGGAGCAGCCAGCGATACTGCTGACGCTCGATGCCCGTGCTCTTTCGGCTCCGGAGGATGAGGCTGACGATCGCCGCCGCAGAGAGGCCGACCACGAAGAAAAATCCAGTATCGCTGGTAATGAAATTCAAGACCGAGCTCAGCTCTACCCCGAGAGGGTTGTCCAGTCCGGTGTCCGTGAGTGGCACCGGGCTCAGCACGAAGCCGGTCACTGCCAAGGACCCGACCACGATCAGCGCCCGGCCCACGAATTTCTCCACACGACCGGCGTATTCACCGTTCGGGAAGGTCGTGAGGAGCCAGACGACGATTAACCAGGGGACGACGCCGAATATCGTGTAAACGAGCTCGATCCAGGCGGCCGCTTCGAGCGGCACGCGGAGCACAATCGACTGGAGTCCGAAGGAGATTCCCCAGACCAACCCGATCGCGAGACAGGCCATCCCGATCTTGTTGCCCGGGCGGCGCATGAGGATGATCCATCCCACGACGGACCAGGCCACCCAAGAGGCCGGCCACAATTGATCACTGGTATCGGCCAGGGGCCCGTAGAACATTCCCAGGAAAATGCCGCCCACCGCTAGCAAGAGGAGAGCAGTGATGAGGATCCTTCTCAATACGCGTTCCTCAGCCAAAGGCCGGCCATCGTGGGCTGCATCGTCTTCGAGACGACGCCCAACCAGTCATCTGCGAGGTCGGCTCCATCGACGCGGTCGCGCAGAGCCCCGGTGAACTCGTCCATGACTCGTTGTGCGTCGTAACGGGAGCGGTTGAAGCGGCGGTCGACAAACCCCTGAACGCGTTTTCGGAGAGGGTTGAACAAGGCGGCGACCGCCAAGGTAGTGGCGGCGACGGCCAGCGATGACTCTGTGTCGAGCAGGGAGGTGAGCCCAGCCAGGCCCAGCGCATAGGTCGCCCCAAGCAGCACGACCACGATGACGTAGGAGACGGTCCGGGAGAAGAATCGATCGATGTCGTAGAGGCGGTAGCGGAGGACCGCCAGTGAGATCGACACAGGCAGGCCGACAACGGCGACTCCGAGCAGGAGGTTGTCGAGCCAAATGCGGCATGACCTGTTCTGGGATCAGCATCCAGGCCACGAAGAACACCATCCCGATCGCAAGCCACTTGAGCTGCTGGCGCTCGACACCCTTGGCCTTGAAGAGACGTACCACAAGGGAGGCGGCGGCCAGGACGAGAAAGCCGATCATGAATAGGAGGATCGGCGTGGCGATTGCCCCGTACTCCGGATTAGGCACTCCTGGGATGCCGATCGGGTTGTCGACCCAGACATCGCACTGGTTGTCGGACCCTTCGACGCAGAGACGCTCGGCGAACAGGCACGTGATTCCTACGAAGCCCAGGACGAGACCCCCGAGCCACTGCACCCACCGCCAGCACGGCGACGGCACCGCGGCCAGTCGGGAACCACAAGATGAGAAAGCCGACCGAGATGAACCAGCTGGTCCACGTCCAGTAACTGA
>CAWJLJ010000030.1:0-16983 GCA_963843585.1 uncultured Acidobacteriota bacterium | reverse complement strand
GCCTCAGGACGGCCGCCGGGGCAGAATGCGTGACTGTGAAGCTTGTCGTCACCGCGTTCGTCACCCTGGACGGTGTCATCGAAGCCCCCGGCTTCGATGAGCACCGCGATGGCAGAAACGCCTGGGCGCTGCGGGTTCAGAATGAGGACGACGAGGAATACAACCGGAACCAGGCCTTCACCGCTGACGCCTACCTACTGGGTCGGAAGACATATCAGATCTGGGCCGCGTTTTGGCCAACAGCCACCGGTGATGAGGAGCTTGCCGAGCGGGTCAACGGCATCCCCAAATATGTGGTTTCCAACACTCTGACGAGAGCCGACTGGAGCAATTCGACACTGATCAACGGCGATGTCGTCAGTCAAGTGATCGATATCAAGAAACAGCCGGGTGGTGACCTGGTCGTCTACGGCAGCGCAGACCTCGTGGACCTTTTGCTCGAGCATGACCTCGTCGATGAATACCGGCTTCTCATCTACCCCACGATCCTGGGCTCTGGGAAGCACATGTTCCGCGACGGAATCGACACCCGCTATCTGCAACTCGTCGGTACCCGCACCTTCAGCTCTGGAGTCGTTCTCCTGACCTATCAACCGCAACGGGAGGAGCCCACCAGCCGATACGTGGCGGATTTCGCCTGGACCCAGGAACAGGTGCGCTCCCTGCAAGCCGCACAGGACGCGGATCGGATTCTGGCATCGGTGATGTTCACGGACCTGGTCGATTCCACCGGAAGGGCCGCGGAACTCGGCGACCGCAGCTGGCGGCGGCTCATCGACCGTCACGACGAGGTCGCACGCTCCGAGGTCGACCGTTGGATGGGCAGGTTCGTCAAGTCCACCGGCGACGGCGTGTTGGCCACCTTCGATGCGCCAACGAGGGCGCTGCGCTGTGCCTTCGATCTCCGCGACGCCCTGGCTCGAATGGGACTCGAGATGAGGGCGGCCATCCACACCGGTGAGATCGAAGTACGTGACTCCGACGTCGGCGGCATCGCCATCCACATCGCGGCCCGCGCCCTGGGATCAGCCTCGGCGAATCAGGTCGTGGTGACCCGTACGGTGCTCGATCTCGCCACCGGCACCGATCTCGGTTTCGCGCCCCTGGGGTCGGTGAGCCTCCGCGGAGTTCCCGGCGAATGGGAGCTCTTCGCCGCCTCGCTCACCTAGACGATCCCATCGCGGGACTACTCCAATTACGGTCCGTCTCGTGACCGGGTATACGCGCCAAGAGGTGGCCCATCAGGCTGGCGTAGATGTCTCCTACGTCGATTTGTTGGTCAAGCTCGAAATGCTGACACCCCTTGTCGATGACACTTTTTCGTCGGGTGACGTCCGCAGGGCGCGTTGGATTCACAATTTCGACCGCTACGGCGTGCCACTCGACGACATGTCCTGGCAGTCCGTGACGGAACACTCTCCTTCTCCTTCCTGGACGAGAGTGCCTTCGATCGGTTCTCGGGACTCAGCAACACCACCTTCAGGGAGCTGAGCAGGACAAGCGGGATCTCGCTCGAGCTCCTGGCCGTGATACGGGAAGCTTTGGCCATCCGGAGCCGCGACCCGAGGACTTCGTCCGCGAGGAAGAGTTGGCGGTCGTAGCCGCTGTCGAGCTTCAGCTTTCCAGCGGCTTCCGGCCGGTGGTCATAGAGAGATGGCTGAGGGTCTACGAGGAGAGTCTTCGCCGCATCGCCGAAACCGAGACCGACTGGTACGGCTCCGAGGTGGTGTCGCCGCTGCTCGAGACAGGGCATGGTCGAGGCCGAGATGTTGGAGGCTCAGGGCGAGTTCGGATCCAAGATGGCACCGCTCGTCGAGCAGGCCCTCGTCGCCATCTATCACGGGCAGCAGGAGCGCGTTTGGACCAGGAGCGCCGTGGAGCGAACCGAGGAAGCCCTGGAGAAAGCCGGCCTCCACAGCCGGCTTCATGGGCCGCCGGCAGTCAGCTTCCTCGACCTCACCGGATACACCAGGCTCACCGAGGAGCGAGGAGACGAGGCTGCGGCGGACCTGGCCGCAGAGCTGAGGGCACTGGTCCGGCGGTCGGCGCTGGAGCACGGTGGCGAGTCGGTCAAGTGGCTGGGCGACGGCGTGATGTTCTATTTCTCCGACCCGACCAACAGCGTCCTGGCCGCCTTCGACATGGTCGAGGTCGCCGTGGTCCATGAGCTTCCGCCCGCACGCGTCGGCATCCACGCCGGACCCGTGGTCTTCCAGGAGGGTGACTACTTTGGCCGGACGGTGAACGTCGCGGCGAGGATCGCCGATTACGCACGGCCTGGCGAGGTGCTGGTGAGCCAGGAGGTCGTCGACGCGGCTTCGGGAACGCAGCTGAGGTTCGACGAGATCGGGCCTGTCGACCTGAAGGGCGTGGCAGGCGCCGTTTCGCTCCACACGGCACGGCGAGCCGATGGCGGGCAGTGACGCACGATCGCGGTGCTGCGATCATCGGAGTCTTCAGAGAGGAGTTGCGTTGACAGACCCGGACTTGCTGGAACTTCTCATCAAACACACCGAGGCCTGGAACCGCCACGACCTCGATGGACTGATGGACCTCTTCGACGACGACTGCGTGTTCGAGTCCTCAGGAGGCGATGAGGTCTGCGGAACGCGGTATCAGGGGCGCACCGAGGTGAGGCAGGCGTTTGCCGATGTTTTCGAATCCATGCCCGACGCCAATTGGGGCAATGGGCGCCACCACGGCATCGCTCCCGACTACGGGGTATCCGAGTGGACGCTGACCGGCACGATGGCCGATGGACGCCGGTTAGAGGTCAACGGTTGTGACTTCCTGACCGTGCGCGACGGGAAGATCCTCATCAAGAACGCTTTTCGCAAACAGCGACCACCATTCGATAGTCGTCAATAGGCGGTTCAACTCGCATTCCCCGGCCCAGGCGATGTGCCACTCACACCGGCGCGCCCACCGACGATGAGGAAGTACACGGAGATCATCAGGACCCACGCCGGGAAAACGACGAACACCCAGAGGTTGACGTTGATCACGAAGAGAAGGACGAGTGCGAGGAAGTAGGTGGCGATGTTCAGCCACAGCGGCATCGTCCTCGTTCTGGTTCCGATGGTCGCCAGAGACAACATGAAGACCGCCGCCATTCGCATCGAGTAGATGCTGCTGACCCGATTGGTGAGGTCACGGCCGAAGCTGTAGATCCCGCTGTCGAAGATCTGATCCGGGAACTCGGCGTGAGCGACCAGCAACGATCCCGCCGCCGCAGCCGAAACGAAGACCATCGCCAGAAAGAGGAGGCCGCTTCCGAAGAACACGGTCGAGAAGAAGCGGTCCTCGTAGTCACCGATGCGGTCTCGAACGACCCCCATGAACCAGAGGAAGGCGATCCCGGCGAAGGGGATGAGGCCCAACGCCACCCTCACAGTGCCGGCGTTCTCGGCGAGCCATTGGCTCTCTCCGGGATCCAGAGGAATCGAGAGACGGATCAGGGTGTAGGAGGTGCCCAGGAGTAGCGCGAACGCGATGCCTGCTACCGCCGCCGCACGGGGTGTTCGCAGACGTCTTCCGGTGAGGGTCATTCCTCCCAGTCTGGTCTATGGATGAACGGCCACACACGCTGGCCGTCCTCGTCGCCGAGCCGATGCTACGTTTCGCTTTGATGTGGGTGGCCTCCAGTCAGCTGCGACGCGCCGGACGAGGTTGGGATTGACGACCCTCCGCGCGGCACCCTGATGCACTTTCACAACACCTTCTCTGTGACCGTGCCTTCCGCGGCGCCGAATCAGCTTTGGCTACAGCCGCAACCGCATCCATCAAGTGATTCCGACTGCGGTGCCGATGCACCGACGTCGAGATCAACACCCAGAAGGCGCGGCTGACCACAGGCGTTTGGTTGGAGTCGACAAGAAGGGGTGGATCATGGGAGACAGTCAGACCAGCCGTCCGGTAGGAGGGCGTTTCTCGAAGCAAAGGCCGATGCACAGGATCACCGGAGTCGTGATTCTCGCCGTCGGTGTCGCATGCAGTGGGGGGGCAGATCCCGAGATCCCCGCAACAACGACCGAGGCGGCGACCGAGACCACGTCGGCCGACGGCACGACGCCGTTGATCGGATCCTGGCACCGGGCGCAGACGTGTGAAGAGATGCTCGCCGCCTTCGAAGAGGCGGGACTCGCCGAAACGCACGTCGGCTGGCTTCAAGGGAACTTCTTCGGGGGTGAGCCGGGTCCGACCTCGGGTGACCCCTGTGCAGGGGCGCGCGGTCCCCTGGAGCATGACCATTTCTTCACGACGGCCAATGAGTTCGGATCACACGACGAGAACGGTGAGGAGGTCGACGGCGGTGATTTCGAGGTCGTCGATGACGACACGGTGGGCTTTCCATCCCACGCCTCCGAGTTTGGCTACGACGGTGACCTCGTCGTCGACTACACCGTGGACGGCGAGGTCGTGACATTCGAGGTATCGCTACCCGAGGATTGTGTCGACGCCTGCGCCGATGCCTACGCCTGGGCCCTATCCGCGTTTGCCTCGGGGCCGTGGGAGCGAGGGGAGGTGGTCGTCGCGTCGACCGGAACGACGACGGCGCCGACCACAGCGTCATCGGCACCTGACGTGCTCGCCAGTCCGGTGATCGAGGGCTTGTACGAGGTCGACGAGGATGGGCGGCGACTCAACCTCACCTGCTGGGGAGAGGGCAGTCCCACGGTCATCCTGGAGGCAGGGCATCCCAACGGCGCAGGGGTCTCCGACTTCGGCATGATTGGAACCACGTTCACGAGGGCGGTCGCCGATGAGACCCGGGTTTGTGCTTACGACCGCGCCGGTTGGGGTGGGAGCGATCCGGCTCCGAACGAGCCCCGCACCGCCGACGACGCGATCGGTGACCTTCACGCGTTGCTCGAATCGGCTGGCGTGGAACCGCCTTACGTGATGGTCGGCTCCTCGTTCGGTGGATTCGTGGCCACTTACTATGCCGCCACCTTTGCCGACGAAGTCGTCGGAGTGGTCTTGTTGGACGTCCCGGCGCCGGACGCCACCCTGACGGCCGCCTTGATCCCCGAGATCGCCTGGGACCACCCAACGAACCTGGAGCACGTGGACGCCGGGCCGGAGTTCGAGAACGCGATTCGCCAATGACCCCGTGTCGTTCCCGGCGGCGTTGACCGTTGTCACCGCATCCAACGGTGCTACCGACGTGGAGGACCAGGCGATATGGCTGGAGGCCAGCCCGGACTCCCGACAGGTCGAGCTCGACGGTGGACATGAGATCTATCTCGACGACCCTGACGGCGCAGCTTCCGAAGTGCTGGCCCTGGTCCAACCGCAAGATTGATCGAGCAGGCTGGATCGATCAGGCTCGATTTGGGCGGTGCCGGCGCCAGACGATGACACCTGACAACGCCGCCACGAGTAACACCGCCCCCGCAGCCATGGCGAGCCACGGCACCGACTCGATGACTTGCGTGCTCTCCGAAACGGTGGTGCCTTCTGGCTCAGCGGCGGGCGCCACCTCGGCGACCACGGTCGTCCCCGTGATCTCCGCCTCCGGTTGCAGCACCGCAGCCAAATGGTGCATCTCGGAGGGGAGCAGCCGGAACTCGATCGACCGGGCCACCGTCGATTGGCATGACGTTGAGGTGAGGCGCCCATCACACCAGCGAGGTATTCACCTACCCGCAGCACCTGCCAACCAGGAGTGGCGGGGAGATGCGCGATGGTCTCGACTGGTGGTATCGATGAAGAGATTGTCCACGACATCGCTGTTCATGTCCGGATAGGAGTAGGCGGCGAAGGTGTCTTGGTCGACCCACCCGACGCCATCGGCGGTCGCCATGGTCTCGCTCTGCCAGAGAAGCTCGCCGTTGGTCAAGTCGTAGAGAAAGAACGTCGAGTTGCCGCCGCTGTCGTCGCGGTAACGCCACTGGGTGATCATCACCCGGTCGCCGGTGGGATCAACCCACGCCGTCCCGGATGGCTCAGAGTCGCCAGGCTCCATCGGGATCTCGTGCAGCAGCGAGCGCTCCTTGGTCTCCAGGTCGATGCGCCAGATGCTCTTCGCAGTGGGTCCTTCTCCGCCGACGGCAAATCGGTTCCCGACCTCGAGCCACCCGTACGGCCCTTCGAGGATGGGATGGTCGAGGTCCTCGGCATCAACAAGACGGATCATCGAGCCGCCGCTCTCGGTCCAATCGTCGACCGACAGCCACATCGTGTCGCCCGATTCGTCCCGGCACCAGATCCTCGGCACCGCTCGCTCATAAGGGAGATTGTCGAGATCGACCCGGCGGATCTCGGTGAGGTCGATGGTCGACCTCACCACCATCTGATCGTTCATCAGCTCGACGAACCGATCGGTGCCCGGGCACATCGCCAAACCGTTCATGGACTCGTCCTCGGCGCCGATCGCGGCCACCAGGCCGCCGTTGGCGTCGACCAGCATCAGCCGGGCCGGGCCGTCGTACCCGGCGACGAGGAAGACCGGTGGCCCGGTGCCATCGATGGCCAGCGGGCTGTCCCCGGCCAACAAGAGGTCCGGGTCGACCATGGCGCACAGGCTGCTGGAGAGCTCGCCGTTCTCCTCGGTGACGAAAAGGCCAACTCGGTCGCCGACCGGCGCCTCGATCCCGCAGGCCGAGCCTTGATTGGGAGCGTGCACCACCACCTCCGAGCCGAAGTCGCCCTTGACCCATGACTCCACTTCGAAGGTGTACGGAGCGTCCTCGACGAAGGTCGTCTCCGAGCCGGGACGATCGATCAAGGTCCCGACGAAGGCAGCATCGGCCTCCTCGAGGGCCACCGAGGGTGTGAGAGGGGCGCAGGAACACGCCGATGCCTCACCGGCGCGGGTGACCACGAGAACCGTGGCGATCAGACCGATGACCAGGAGACGTTTCCCCATCGCCTCTCTTTGACGGGCTTTCGGGCTGAAAGGTTCCAGGGGAGCCAGATCATTCCGGCTCGGGCAGCATCGGGTAATCCGGGATCGGGTAGATGCCGACTACGAACCCATATGCAGCATCTCCCGAGCGGGGAAGCCGGTCGAAGTCCTGCACCAACGACATGACCTGCGTCCAAAACTCGGATGCGCGCTCAGGAGGAATCCGGGCGTGCCGGATGAACGACCACAACTGATGGGCCTGATACGCGAACTGGGACTCCCGGGCGGCGATATCGAAGTCGTTGAAGTCCAAAGGCATTCCCGCATCATCCGGACCCTTCCCCACCCCGACGTAGAACATCCGTGCCGTTCGCCCGTAGTAGCGCTCTTCGATTGCTCGAACCCGACGCGTCTTCACCACACGAACCAGGCCGGTCTCGTGGAGGACATCGACGTGATATGCAACGGTGCTCTTCGGCCGGCCGACGGCACGGGCGATCTCGGTCACGGTGGCCGCACGCTCGTGGAGCAGGCCAAGGATCGTCGTCCGGAGTTGATTGCCGATCGCCTGCACCTGGAGGGGATCGGTGAGCTCGAGGGTGTCGGCCAATTCGTAATCAGGTACGACCGGCTTGATGGCCATGATCGTTCAGACTAACGTTCCCGATTGTTCCAATATTTTGGATCAATTGGCAGCAAGGAGAAGACAATGGCCGAAATCGTGTTGTTCCACCATGTCATGGGTCTCACCCCCGGAGTAACGGCCTTTGCCGACCAACTGCGGTCCGCCGGCCACATCGTGCACACCCCCGACCTATTCGACGCTCACACCTTCGCCGACGCTCGAGGAGGGTATGGCTCACGCCAGAACGGTCGGGTTCGACACCATCATCGACCGCGGCGTCACCGCGGCCGAGACGCTGGGATCAGAGCTGGTCTATGCGGGATTCTCGATGGGCGTGATGCCCGCCCAAAAGCTTGCGCAGACTCGGCATGGGGCTCGGGGGGCGCTGTTCTTCGACTCCTGCCTCCCGGTCACCGAGTTCGGCGACCGATGGCCCGACGGAGTGCCGGTCCAGATCCATGGGATGGACGCCGACCCGGAATTCGCGGGCGGGGGTGATCTCGATGAGGCGCGGGCCCTCGTCGACTCCACTGACCAAGCGGAGTTGTTCCTGTACCCGGGCGACGTGCACCTATTCGCGGACTCCTCCCTGCCCACCTATGACAGGTCGGCGACCATGCTGATGACAGATCGCGTGCTCGCCTTCTTGTCCGGCCTCGGGTGAGCTGCGACCTGTTGGCAGGTCACTCCGTTACGACAACCACACCGCATTGGTCCTCGAGTACCTGGACCACGGTCTGGGTGGCGGCAGCGGGTGCTGTCGGCGGAGGGTTCTCGACGAGCTCCTCGAGTGGCGGCGAAGGATTCCACTCATAGGCCTCATAGAAGTCGTAGACGGCCTGCTCGTATAAGAGGAACTCGGCAAAGGCCCCTTGCGCGGCGTCGTCCACCAGTTCGACCGCCTCGGTGTAGAAGGCGAGGGACGCCGTGCGAACGATCTCCAGATCGTCTGGTCCTTCCACCGGGAAGATGACCGTCGGTGATGGTCTGGAACTCTTCGTATGCGACACAAAGCGGGTCGTCGCCTGCACTGGTGGCGGGCTCGAGAGTGGTCGATGTCAATGAGGCGGAGGGAGCCACGCTCGTGGCCCCGATCGCGGCTGAAGTGGTCGGCGGAGGTGCCTCGTCCTCGAATGCGCCCAGGGCAAAGGCCACACCAAGACCGGCAGCGACCAACACCACGACGATCCCGACTATCCGCCCGACGCTCATCTATTCCGCCGGAGGTGGCTCAGGACCGCCGAGGTCCCTGTTGACCTGGAGAAACTCCTCTCGGGTCATCTCACCGCGGGCGTAGCGAACGCGAATCGCGTCCAGTGCCTCGTCCCCGGACGAAGCATCGACTTTGGCATCGCCGCCACCACGTCGCCACAGCAACGCAACCCCCAGAGCCAACAGGGCGAGGAACGCCATCAGCAGGAACCAGGCGATCAAGCGGACGGCGAACCCCCGCCCCCACGTCCAGGGATCATTGACCAGTTGGAGAATCAGGTCGGCAGCCATCCGCCGAGGATACGCGTCAGAGTGACATCCCTTCCCCGAAGCGGGCCCTCGCCTCATGCGGGATCAGCGGCTTCTCTGCCCGAGCCTTGATCTGTTGGACCGACCACGTGTTCCCGTCAGGGTCGGCGAACCCGAAGAAGGTCCCCCCGTCCCTGTCATCGAAGACGATGATCTCGCTCACCTCCACCCCTCGATCGATGAGTTCCTGACGGGCCGCCTCGGCATCGGCGACGACCAACTGGAGACCTCGCATCGAGCCCGGGGACATCTCACGGTGTGCATCCAGATCACCGAGGACGATTGAGCAGCCCGACCCCGGCGGAGTCAGCTGCACCACATGCATCTGATCGGTCCTGGTGTCGTGATCGAGATCAAACCCGATCGCGTCCCGGTAGAACTCGATGGCCCGGTCGATGTCGCTCACCGGTAGCAGTACCACTTCCAAGGTCCAGTCCATGGCGTCAGCTTCTTTCGGCCAGCAGGGTTGCCAACAGGTTGTCGAGACGCTGATACCCATCGTTCATCCCGCTCTCCATTCCCCCGCTCACCATGCCGTCACGTGCCTCGAGAGATGGGTAGGTGGCGTGGCCTCGAACGCGGGATCGCCCGTCGCCGAGGTCTTCGAAGGTGAGACTCTCGATGCTGACCGCCTCGGGGAACATCTCGAACTCGAAGGTCTGGACGGCGTACTCGTTCTCGCGGACCACGTGGAAGACTCCGTTGAAGGCGTACTCCTCGCCATCCTTGTTGCGCTGCACGTATCGCCAGCGGCCGCCGGTCCGGAAGTCGTAGACCTCGATGTCCGACTCGTAGTCGCTCGGTCCCATCCACTGCTTGACCAGATCCGGCTCCTTGTGGGCCCGAAACACAGCGTCCACCGGAGCGTCGAACTCCCGCTCGAAATCGATGAAGGGCAGGCCCTCTGGTGCACTGACTTGAAGTGCGTTGGTCATTTTCGTTTCTCCTTTTTCATGTCCTCGAGCACGACGTCGAGACGCCGGTATTGCTCCTCGTGCTGCAGCCGGTATCGATCGATCCAGGCAGTCATCGTCTCCAGCTGGGCCGGCTCGAGATGCACCGGACGCCGCTGCGCATCACGACTCCGCGTCACCAAGCCGGCCTGTTCCAAAACCTGGATGTGCTTCGACACCGCCTGCTTGGTGATCTCAAACGGCTCGGCGAGCTCGTTTACCGTTGCCGGACCCCGACTCAGCCTGACGACTATTCGCCGCCGTACCGGGTCGGCCAGAGCTGCGAACGCCCGATCGAGACGATCCTCAGCAGACTGGTCGATGATCATTATTCAACTGTTTCCTTTATCAATCGATTGATTGACTACGCTACCGCATTCGACGTCAGACTGTCAAGAGGAAGACTGATAGGTTGGACGGATGGCTGAAGAATTCGAACGAACAGCGGTCGAGGTGCCGGGGCATCCGGCCCCGGCCGGGCACTACTCCCACGGGATCGTCACATCTGGACGTCTCCTCTTCGTCGCCGGTCAGGTGGCTCTCGACGAGAACGGAGTACTCGTCGGGGGTGACGATGCCGCGGCCCAGGCCCGTCAGGTTCTCACCAATCTGCAACGGGTGATCGAGGCGGCTGGTGGCCGAATGGCCGACGTTGCCCGAACGACGCTGTACCTGACGCGTCTCGAGGATCGCGCCCCCGTGGCCGAAGTCCGTAAGGGGTTCTTCCCCGCCCCGGCGCCGGCCAACACGCTCCTGGTGGTGTCTTCGCTGGCCAGCCCGGAGTACCTGGTGGAGATCGACGCCATCGTTCCCCTCCCCTGACAAGCGATGGATGCGGGGTCGGAACTGGCCAGCCACATCCGCCGGATGGGGAGGGACCGGCCTGGTCCAATACTCGTCGCCCTCGACGGGCGGAGTGCGGCCGGGAAGTCGACCCTGGCCGCGGTGGTAGCCCCGATGGTGGGCGCCGTCGTGATCGATGGCGACGACTTCTACTCGGGTGGCAGCGCAGAGATGTGGGACGCGATGAGCGCAGCCGAGAAGGCGCACCATTGCATGGACTGGCGAAGACAGCGACCGGTGCTCGAGAAACTGGCAAGGGGCAAGGCTGCTCACTGGCACCCCTACGACTGGGAGGCAGACGATGGCAGGCTGGCGGAGACAGCCGTCATCTGTGACCCGGCCCCGGTGATCATCCTCGACGGTGCTTACAGCGCACGACCCGAGCTCGCCGACCTGTTCGATCTTCGGGTGTTGCTGGATGCCCCGGCCGAGCTGCGTAGGGCACAACTGATCGATCGTGAGGGCGAGGACTACCGGGCGGAATGGAACGCCCGTTGGGATGAGGCAGAGCAGTGGTATTTCGGCGAGGTGATGCCGGCGGAATCGTTCGACTTGGTCCTCAAGGTCATCTGACTTCCATACTTGCACATTTCTTTTGCACAACTATTGTGCACACCGTGACAACCACAGCCCCCTACCCACGACTCGATCCGGATGCGTTGAAGGTGCTAGCTCATCCGCTGCGCAGCCGTCTTCTCGGCGAGCTCCGGCTCAATGGGCCGGCAAACGCCACCACTCTGGCTGATGTCCTCGGCACCAACACCGGGGCCACCAGCTACCACTTGCGAAAGCTGGCCTCGGTCGGGCTGGTCGAGGAAACAGGCGAAGGCAAGGGACGGGAGCGGTGGTGGCGCCCCTCCCACGAGATGCATTCCTGGTTCTCCAGCGATCTCAGCGAGGACCCCGACGGGATCGCCGCCGCCGAATGGCTGCATGGCGAATCGTTGCGCCGGTTCCAGGTGTTCGCCGAAGAGTGGTTCGCATCGGAGTGGGACTGGCCGGTCGAGTGGCGGGACGCAGCCGGTTCGTCCGATTACCTCCTCGAGCTCTCGGCACATCAACTCAAGGAACTCGGCGAAGAGCTGACCTCGGTCATCGAGCGTTACCGCAAGCTCGAGAGCGGACCCGACCCTGCCCGCGTCATCTTCTGCACGTTTGCCTTCCCCCAGCCGGATGGGCGGATATGACCCATCTGACCGCACGTGCGGTGCGGCGGCGATATCTGACACTCGTGGCGATGCGGTGGTTCCCCACCGGCCTCCTCATCCCGGTGTTCGTCCTGCTGCCGCTGGAGCGTGGCCTTTCCCTAGGCGAGATCGGGCTTGCGGCCGCCGGGCAGGGACTCGTCGTCCTCTTCCTCGAGCTGCCCACCGGGGGTCTGGCTGACTCGCTCGGTCGCAAGCAAGTGCTGATGGCATCGACGCTGGTGGGGATGACCTCCGTCGGCATCTATCTCTTCGCCGAATCCTTTGCCGTCTTCTTTGCCGCCTTCGCCCTCCAAGGTGTGTTCCGGGCCCTCGACAGCGGGCCGCTGGAAGCCTGGTACGTCGATGCGACCCACGCCGCCGATCCAGAGGCGCAGATCCAGCAAGGGCTCAGCGGCGCCGGGATTGCCCTCGGGGTGGCCATCGCCGCCGGCGCCCTCCTCAGCGGGCTTCTCGTCACACTGGATCCGATCAGGGGTCTCGAGGCTCTCGCTACCCCGGTGGTCGTGTCTCTGGCGCTGCAGCTCATCGGCCTTCTTGGCGTCGTCCTCTTAATGACCGAGATTCGTTCCGAGAAGGGGTGGCAGGCAGCGACACGCGCCGCCCGCGAGACACCTGCAGCGATCAGAGGTGGGCTTCGCCTGCTGCGAGACAACCGGGTCCTCCTCGCCATCGTTTCAGTCGAGCTGTTCTGGGGCTTCGGCATGGCCACGTTCGAGACGTTCACTCCCCTGCGTCTATCCGAGATCCTCGGTGACGCCGACCGGGCAGCAGCGATCACCGGCCCTGCCGCCTCGGCGGCCTGGCTGGTCTCAGCAGCAGGGGCGGCCACGGTGCCTTGGCTCGGTCGTCGTGTCGGCCTGGCTCCCGCGGCCATGATGCTTCGGGTGCTCCAGGGGATCGCGGTGGTCGGGATCGGGTTCGCGACCGGCGTTCCCGGCGTGATCGTGGCCTTTCTGACTGCCTACCTGTTCCATGGCGCCTCCAACCCGATCCACATGACCCTTCTCCATCGTCAGGTCGATGGGACGTTTCGCGCCACCGTTTCCTCCCTCAACTCGATGGCGGGCCTGTCTGCCGGTGCGTTGGGCATGATCGCGCTCACCGCGCTAGCCGAGGCGACCTCGCTCAGCACGGCCACATACGTCGGGGCCCTGGTCCTGGCGGCGGCCGCCCCCCTCTACATCCCCGCCTGGCGCCAGTCACGGAAGAAGGAACCGGCTCGGGTCTGACCAGTCAGAACGGCCAGAACACCGGGACCAGCAGGACCGCCGCCGCCATGAACAGCAGCAGCATGGGGAGTCCGAGCTTCCAGTAGTCGCCGAACTCGTACCCGCCGGGCCCCTGGACCATCAAGTTGACCGGTGTGGCCACCGGGGTGAGGAACGCACCGGCAGCTGCGACCGTCAACGACATCAGCACCGGCCGCACCGAGACCCCCATGTCGACGGCCGCGGTGACGGCGATCGGGATCACGATCAGGGCGGTGGCCATGTTCGATATCAGCTGGCCAAAGATGGCGGTGAGGACGAAAAGCCCGAGGAGAAGCGCATAAGGACCGTAGTTCCCCACGACGTCGATGAGGAGCTGGGCGATGTCATCGGCAGCGCCACTCTGGGTGACCGCCGTCGAAAGTGGGATCATCCCGGCGACCAGGACAACTGTCGTCCAGGAGACCGACTTGTAGGCCTGATAGATGGTGACGACCCGGGTCAGGATCATGGCCCCGGCCGCGAGAAGCGCCGCCTCCACCGCGGGAACGGCGTCGGTGGCGAGCAGGATCACCATGACGACGAGGATCGAGATGGCCCACCAGGCTCGCGGTCCGAGGGCGACCGCTTGGCGACGGACCAGCGAGGGTGAGTCCACCACGAGGACATCCCGGTCCGACTCGAGACTGCGGTCCAGTGCGTCCCAGGTCCCCTGGAGCAGCATCGTGTCGCCTACTGCCAGCGGTGTCGGCCCGCGGTCGAGGTTCTCACCGCCGCGCTGGATCGCCAAAACGACGAAGTCCCCGCTCTCGGTGATCATCCCAGGGAACATCTTCTCCCCGACCAAGTCCGACCGAGGGGGAATGACCACCTCGACGACGCCGATTTGGCGATCGATGAGCTTCCCGTCGGTCTTCCCCGGCAGGTGCACCAAGAGGTTGTCCTCGGCGAATCGGTGGATGATGTCCGTTCCTCCCCTGACGGTGATCACAAAGCCCGCCCCAATCGGCGAGCTCGCAGACAGAGCCACGCCACGCTCGCCTTGGACTCCAACCAGGTTGAGATCGGGGAATGCGTCGAGATCGATCGAAGAAGACGACTCGCCGACCAGCGGTGAGACGTCCTGGACCTCGAGCCGTGCTACCCATTCGCCGAGCGAGTACTGATCGATGAGGGTCCGGGCGTGGTCGCTGAGATTGGGAGGGATCGATTCCGCAACACGCTCAGGGAGGAGACGGGTACCGAGGACGACGACGATCGCGATCGCACCGATCACGACCGGTACGCCGACCAGACCGAACTCGAAATAGCTGAACCCGGCCTCTCCGGCCTCGATCGCGGCGTCGGAGACGAGGATGTGAACCGGAGTCCCGGTAAGGGCGAGCAACGAGCCGGCGTGGGCGCCAAAGGCCAAAGGCATCAGCAGGCTGGAAGGCGCTCGGGCCACCCGAAGGGCGATCACTACGACCATGGGCAGCAGCGCCGCCACCGCCCCGTTGACACTGATCACCGCGGTGAGCAACGCTACGAGCAGCATCATCAGGATGATCAGCCTCGTCCTGCTCGCTCCAGCCCGATCGATCAGCTGCTGGCCCGCCCAGGTAGTGACTCCGGTCGAGTCGATCCCCTCGCTGACGACGAACAGGGCGGCAATGAACAGCACCGTTGTATCGCCGAAACCGGCCAGCGCCTGGTCCAAAGTGAGAACACCGGTCGCCGCCAGAGTGAGCGCCGAACCCACGGCGACCAACTCGACGGGCACCTTGTTCCAGATGAACAGGGCGACGACCGCCAGCAGCACCAGGTAGACGATGGTGGCGTCGGACATGCCCTAGGTCGTGATCGGGTACCCGGGTCCCAGCGGGATCCCGAGCCAGAACCAGATCACGAACAACAGAATCCAGGCGATCAGGATGGCGATGACGAACGGGATCATCAGCGCCACCACAGTGCCGATACCGGCGTCTCTCCGGTAGCGCTGGGCGATCGTGACGATGAACGGCAAATAGACCATCAGCGGAGTGATCACGTTGACCGGCGAATCCCCCACCCGGTAGGCGGCAAGGACGGTCTGTGGAGTCACCCCCAGACGAATGAAGATGGGAATGAACACCGGGGCGAAGATGGCCCATTTCGGCACCACTCCGGGCAGGATGAAGTCGAGGATGACGATCACCAGGATGAAGCCGATCAACAAGGCGAGACCGCCGATGTTGGCCGTCTCGAGCAGATGGGCCATCTCGATCGCGGCGACCCGAGGCAGGTTCGTGTAGTTGAAGTAGGCGATGAACTGGCTGATCATCAAGAGCATGAAGACCAGACCCGCCAACCCGGCAAAGGTCTTGGTGACACCGGCGATGACATCTCCGCTGCCCGACATCGACTTCGCACCCATCCCGTAGAAGATGCCGCACACCAGGAAGATCAGCGTGATGAGGAAAAGCAGGCTGTCCATGAACGGGGTGGTGCCGACGATCGACCCGGTTACTGGATCACGCAGGGGAGCGCCTGACGGGAACGTGAGCAACGCGATCACCGCCAGGGAGCCGAGCAGCCCGTAGAACGCAAAACGCAGGCCCCGCGTCTCGGCTGCCAGTGCTTCGCCGTCCAACTCTTCGGTGGTGGCGTCGGCCGCGCCGTGGGCGGCGTCGTACGGACCGAGTCTCTTCTCCACGATGCGCTGCGTGACGAACATGGCCACGACCGCGAGGACGACGCTCGAAGCCACCGAGAAGAAGTAGTTGGCAGTGACGGTGAGAGGTTCGGTTCCCGAAGGGATCGCCTCATTGGTGATCTCGGTCAGCATGCTGTCGATGGGCGTGATAAGGAGATTGACGCCGAAAATCGCACCGACCCCGGCGAAGGCCGCCGCCATACCTGCCAGGGGATGACGCCCCAGTGTGAGGAACGCCGCGGCGCCGAGCGGGATCAAGATCAAGTATCCGGCGTCGGAGGCCACGCTGGAGAGAACTCCGACGAAAATCAGGATGAAGGCGATCACGTTCCGGGGCGCGACCTTGACCAGCTTGCGGATCAATGCGGCCATCAGGCCGGCGTGCTCGGCGACACCAACGCCCGCCATGGCAACGAAGGTGACGGCCACCACACTGAAGCCGGCAAAGTTGTTCACGAAGGACGTGAAGACGAACCTCAGCCCCTCCACGTCGAGGAGGCTCTGAACCTCGATTGTCTGGGTTTCGATCTCGTATTCGGGTTCGAAGTCGGGCTCGAGAGGAGTGGAGTCGTATGGGGCATCAGATCCCCCAAGTCCTCCATGCGCATCCACTGATTCCGCTTCGGGAACCGGAACCGCAATCTCTTCAGTGACGGTGACACCGATCCACGACAAGATGGCGGAGAGCACCGCAATGAAGATGATCAGGTAGACGAACATCATCACCGGGTGAGGACCTGGTCCCGGCCTTCCATCCCATCGAGCATGCGCTCTGAGAACGGCTTCTTCTCCGCGAGTGTTGTGGCTTCCATCCCCGGCCGATTCCTTTCAGGCCGCCGGCCGTTTGAAGTTGAGAGCGAGCTCGACGAGGAGCCGGGCGCCGAAGCCGGTGCAACCCGGCGGGCGCCACGATGTGTCCCGGTCGTTCTGGGCAGTGCCGGCGATGTCGATGCGGGCCCATGGCTTGCCCGCGACGAACTCGTCGAGGAACAGGGCGGCGGTGATGGCTCCAGCGTTGGCTCCTCCCAGGTTCTTGATGTCGGCGATGTCGGAGTTGAGATCGCCCCGGTAGCGGCGCTCCAGAGGTAGCTCCCAGACCGA
>CAWJLJ010000029.1:0-8956 GCA_963843585.1 uncultured Acidobacteriota bacterium | reverse complement strand
GCCGGGGCACCGTCGAACGTCTCCATCTGGACCTCGTGGGGTGCGCTCGAATCGTTGACCCATTTGACCGACTTGCCCGCAGGGACCGTGACCTCAGCCGGAAAGGCGAGACCGGTGATGGTTATGACGACTGAGGTGTCGGTCTCGGTGACGTTCTGGTCCGCCGCCGCCGTCGTCGATGGCGCTACGGACCCGTTGGTCGTGTCCGTAGAGGCATTATCGCCCCCGCACCCTCCGATCAGGCCGAGCACCATGAGGGCACCAGCGGCTCGTATCGACAGCCGGCGTCTCATGACCTATCACCCTAGGCAGGGCGGAGAGCGAAGTCAGCGAGCCGAGAGCTCGCGGTCCAGCGGGGAAGCGAAACGGGCGATGACTCTCTTGTCACTGAGCCAGGTCTCCAGTTCCTCCGCCTGACGCTCGACCTCGTCAGGCTCTCGCGGCCGATGTCCTCGAGTAACTCCCACACCACCTCACCGGACACCCGTTGCCCCCAGGCGCCGACGATCTTCCCATCCACCCAAATCGTCTGCCCGGCGTTCCCGTTGCTGTCGAACAGCCGGGGGGCGTGAGGTCCCAGGTACCACTCCCGTTCCTTCCAGCCCATCGTGGTGGGATCGAGGGACGGGAGCAGCGCAACCCAGGGGTCGACCGGTGGCACCCGATCCAGGTCATCGGGCAGGACATATCCGGTACCCGGCTCCAGGTCGACCTCGACCGCGCCGATCGTCGCCAGGGCCGCACGCACCTGGGTAACCGGCCATCCCGTCCACCATTTCATGTCGAGCTCGGTCCCGGGGCCAAATGTGCTCAGCCACTTCCGTAGGACTCCAACCTGCGCTTCGGCTTTCGAGATCTCGGGAATCGGCCCACCGAGCCACTCGTCCATCGGTGCCCAGCGGTACATGGCGCTGACCCAGGTCCCTTTCGGTCGGACCCGTATCACCTTCCCTTCGGTGGCGAGGAGAAAGAGGATTCGGGTCGTCATCCCCACGGTGTTCTGGACCGAGCCATCGGCCTTGTAGAAGGTGATCTTCTCGTTCAGCTCGGGGACGTCCTTGCTGAGCTCGCCGGCCACGGCCTCGCCCCGTCTCCGCAGCGCGGCCACTGTTTTCCTGGAGACGGTCTCGATCCACGTCGCGCCGTCCTTGGCGATCCCGGAACTCTCCAACCATCCCGCCAATCGTCTGCGCTCCGGGCCGATCAGGGCCACTGTCGAGGAGTGATGGAGCATCGAGACCATCTCGACCG
This sequence comes from uncultured Acidobacteriota bacterium, assembly GCA_963843585.1. GTDB lineage: Bacteria > Actinomycetota > Acidimicrobiia > Spongiisociales > ZC4RG35 > JARDZU01. The sequence continues at coordinate 7,705 of CAWJLJ010000029.1, read as the reverse complement.
GCACCACGAACAGGGTGCGTCGCATGGCATGGATCCGCGCCAGCGATTTCTCCTCATAGAGGGCGTGCTCCAGGTCGCCCTGCTTGAACCCCGGTACCCGGGCCCGGGCGGACAGATACACCGTGACAGGGTCTGACGAATGGAGGCAGGTCATCGAATCGGCGGCCTCGACGACACCCTCGGCCGGCGTGGCGAGGCCGATGCCTGATCGCCAGACGTGCACGTCGTTCGTCGTTGGAGACGGTTCGCACAGCGGCCACGCTAGGGGTGTCTCAATCCAGCAAGATCACGATGCCCAAGGCGAGGATCACCAGGTTTCCGACGATTGTCACCACTCTTCGAGATCGCGCCGAGAGCCGGTGACCTGCGAACGCGCCAACGGCGGCGATCAAGGTCTGCCAGGAGAGACTGGCCAGGAACGCGCCGATGACGAACAAGGCGCCGTCGGCCGCAGTCATTCCCCTGGCAACTCCGAGTCCGATCACCACAGCGGCGAAGTAGACGACGGTGGTCGGGTTGATGACCGTGAGACCGACGAAGCGCCCATAGGTCCGGGCAAGATCGCCGGCGCGCGGCTCCATGGCTCCGGTATCGACTGGCTGCCGGGTCCGTACCAGGCCGATCACGGCGATGACCAGGAGGACGAGGCCGCTGACGACTCGCAGCGGTTCTCCGATCGCTTCGACTCGTCGAGGCGAGAGTCGCGCCTCCGACCACGGCCAGCGACGCATATAGGAGGTCCGCTGTGGCCGCCCCGGCTCCAGCGGACAGGGCAGGGCCAAACCCGCGTCTGATCCCGACGTCCATGATGAGAATGGCGATTGCCCCGACCGGGATGGCGATTCCGTATCCGGCCGCCACGCCGGTCATGAACGCGTCCATCTCGGTGGAAAATCTAGGGAGAGGGAGGCACAACCCCCGATCAATGCCTGGCTACGACCAATCCGAGGCCGGCTTGAGCAGCGATCACGACACCGGCGATCATCGTGCCGGGGAGGACGCTCGAGCCGAACGCGATGATCGACCCGACGATGAGTGCGGCCGCCTCGCCGGCCACGAAGACCGTCCTCGCGTTCTTCTCCCAGTGGTCGAGCGCATGACTCAGCCAGAGCAAGGTGAACACACCCTGCAACACGAGGGCCATCGCCGTGATCGGGAACAGAATCGGTACGTCGCCGTACTCATCGATCGAGATCCACCCGAGGAACATCCCGAGACCGATTGGGCCAAGCGAGGCGATGCCGAGGGCGATGCGGGCGGTGCGGTCAGGCAATCGGACACCGGTCTGCCTGATGACCGTGATCAGGTCGGGGAACGCCCGCAACCACAATCGGAGGGGGTTTTCGCCCTTGCTGAGGAGATCGCCAAACAAGACGACTTGCTCCTCTCCATGTCGCGAGCGATGCGCCTCTGGCGTGACAGCGACCAGCCGCCGATACATCGCCTGATGGCGGCGGATTGATGCGGGGCTCATGTCGGGTTCCATCCGAGGTCGGCCCGTCTGGCGTGCTCCATGACCCGATGTAGACGCTGCAACTCGCCGCCCAACGCTGCCCTGCCGTCATCGGTGATCCGGTAATACCGGCGACGGGCGTCATCGAGATCGGGGGCGGGTCGTTCCTCGCTCTCCTCGATGAGGCCCTGGTCGGCGAGCTTCCCGAGAGCGACGTAGAGGGCTCCCGGCCCGAGACGGACGTCTCCTTGCGTCAGCTCCTCCGTTTCCTTCATGATCGAATAGCCGTGGCGGTCCTCTTCGGCGAGAGCGAACAGGATGTGGAAATGAGACGTAGGTAGGGCCATTTGCGATCACTATATCGACTTGAACTATATCGAGTATTGATATATTGTGAAAGTCGATGCGTATGACACTCCTTGCCCTGTTGCTTCTCGCTGGCTGTGCCGGAGCCACGGCCGATCCGATCGACCCGGGAGATGGTGGCGACTATTCGGTCACGATCGATCCTGCGAATTTCGTGCCGGAGATCGACAACGATCGACTCCCATGGTCTCCCGGCAGCAAGTGGGTTTACGAGTCGACCGGCGGGGAAGAGGTCGAGCGAATCGAAGTGGTCGTGACCGACGAGAAGCGAACGGTCATGGGAGTCTCAACCACGGTCGTCCGGGACACGGTGACGGTCGATGGAGCGCTGGTGGAAGACACGTACGACTGGTATGCCCAGGATCAGGAGGGCAACGTCTGGTATTTCGGCGAGGAAACGGCCGAGTACGAGGACGGCGAGATCGTGTCGACGGCCGGCGCCTGGGAAGCGGGCGTCGACGGGGCGCTGCCCGGGATCGCAATGGAGGCGGACCCGACTGTGGGCGACAGCTATCGCCAGGAGTACTACCCCGGCGAGGCCGAGGACATGGCAGAGGTGGTCCGAGACTGGTGTGAGCGAGGAAGTGGCGTTCGGGCAGTTCGATGATCTCATCGTCATCGAGGAGTGGACACCACTGGAACCGGACGTGGTCGAGGAGAAGTCCTACGCCTCTGGGGTAGGCGTGGTGCTCGAGACCACGGTCCAGGGTGGCAGTGGCCGAATCGAGCTGATCTCGTTCACGCCAGGCAGCTAGGGGCTTCCCACCAGAAATGCCGGAAAGGGCGAGCAAGGCCCCGGGTACCGTCAGGCGTCATGTGGGCAGACCGATCATGTCAGACGGGTGGTCCTGGCCCGGTTCATCTCCCGCAGCGGGGGAGAAGCAGCCTTCTTCGTCGGCATCTGGGGCAAGGCAGCGTTCGAGTTGGACGCCACGGCTGCCGGCGTCGCTGCCGTCATGGCTGCGCTCGGCGTCGCCTCCCTGATCGGCTCTGCTGTGGCCGGGGTCCTCGTAGATCGTTTCGACCCACGACGCGTCCTCATTGCTGCCGAGATCGTGTTCATCCCGGTGGCGTTGGGGATGGTCTTCGCCGACACACTTCCTGCATTGGTGGTTGCGACGTTCATGCTCGGTCTCGTCGGTACCCCCGTGTTCACCGCCATCTCCTCCTTTGGGCCGTTCCTGACCGACGACCCCGATCGTCTGGCCCGTATCAACGGGTATATCGAGGGCGCGGCGTGGGCCGCCTTCGTGCTGGGGCCGGCCCTCGGCGCGATCATCGCCAGCACCGTCGGGCTCGATGGCATCTTTGTCCTCGACGCGATCACCTCGGCGATAGCGGCCCTGATCGTGATCCCCGTCTCGGTGCGGAAAATGGCCCGGGAGGAGAAGGAGAAAGAGGGTCTGCGGGAGCTACGCGAGGGCTTTACCTATGCGTACAGCCACCATCGGCTGCGCTTCTACATCTTGATCGGCTCTTCGATATGGGTCCTGTTCGGCACCTTCAGCGCGTTGGAGCCGCTGTTCTACCGGGACATCCTCGAGGTAGAGCCGGCGACGTTGGGCTGGGTCAACTCCATATTCGGTCTCGGACTGGTGGCCGGCACCTGGATCGCATCCCGTCTTCCGGCGAGATACCGCACCGCCCGTTCGCTCGTCCTGATCGTCGCCCTCAACTCCGTTGGGGTGCTCGCCTACGTCGGGACCGATCAGCTTCGGGTGGTGGTGGTGGCCGGTGTGTTCTGGGGTCTGATCATCGGGGTCATGGCGCCGCTGTTGCGCACCCTCATTCAGCTCAACAGCCCCGAATCCCTGATGGGAAGGATCACTGGTGTCACCCAGGTCCATTCCGAAGTGGGCCATCTGCTGCCCCTTGCCATTGCCCCGGTCCTGGCAGGGATCTTTGGCGTTCAACGAACCCTCATCTACGCCGGCGTCGCGCTGGCCGTCTTCGCTCTCTTGTTCGTCCCAACGGCGAACCGGCTCGATCGCACGCGTTCGGTAGAAGTCCCACGCACCGGGCTTCCCGACCCGAACGACGAGCCTCGCTCGGTGGGACACTGACAGGAGGCAAGACGGCCGTCCCTCGTTAGAGTCTCGCCGCCATGGGAGGAGCGAATCGACGGGTTGCCCGAGCCGGTTTCTCGATCCTCGCGGTCGTGGTCGTCTTCGTTCTGCTCTGGGAGGGCTACAAGCTGATCTGGACCGCGATGGGCTGGGAGAACCCGGTGCGGCCCGACAATCGCACCATGCCCCACACCTGGGACATCTTCTTTGCGCTCTTCCAGCCGGCACAACGAAACGGCCCGCCCTTCATCTTCGTCGAGCTGAAGGCGGCCCTCATGACGCTCCGTGAGGCGTTCGTTGGGTTCCTGATTGGCGGAGCCGTGGGATTTGGGCTGGGCGTGCTGTTCGTCAGGTCGACCATTTCGGAGCGAGCGTTCATGCCCTACGTCGTGGCCTCACAGACCGTTCCGATCATCGCCATCGCCCCGATGGTGGTGGTCTGGGGCGGACGCGTCGAACCTGCCCCAATGGTTGAGCGTCTCGCTCATCGCCGCCTATCTCACCTTCTTCCCGGTGGCCATCAACACCCTGCGTGGATTGCGCTCGCCACACCCAACGTCCATGGAGCTGATGAAGTCCTATGCCAGCACTCCCAGCGACGTCCTCTGGAAGCTCCAGGTCCCGGCAGCGATGCCCTACATATTCACCGCCCTCAAGGTCTCGGCGGCAGCCAGCGTCATCGGGGCGATCGTCGGCGAGCTTCCCGCCGGGCTGCGCGGCGGCCTGGGGCGAGACCTGCTCCAGTTCTCCCAACAATTCACCGCGGCGCCGGAGAAGCTATTTGCCGCGGTGTTGATCGCCGGGTTGGCCGGAATCGCCTTCGTCGGCCTCATCACCGCACTCGAGCACCGCTGGATCGGTGCCAATCGGAGGTTGGCCGGGTGAGCACGCGCCGGTGGTAGAGGCAAGGGCGTTGGCAAGGTCTTCGGCACCGGTGACGCGGAAACCGAGGCGCTTCGCGGGATCGATCTCGAGATCGCCGGCGGAGACTTCGTCTCCCTGATCGGGCCCTCGGGATGCGGCAAGTCCACCCTCCTCCGGCTGATCGGCGACCTGGTCAGCCCGACCACCGGGACCCTCGTGGTCAACGGGAAAGAGCCGGGCCAGGCCCGTCTCGATCGTGACTACGGCATCGTCTTTCAGTCGGCGACATTGCTCGACTGGCGCAGCGTCCAAAAGAACGTCGAGCTGCCCCTCGAGATCATGGACTTCCCCGTGGCCGAGCGGCCGACCCGGGCCAAGGAGATGCTCGACCTGGTCCAGCTTGGGGGGTTCGCCGACCACCACCCCTGGCAACTATCCGGGGGTATGCAGCAAAGGGTGGCGATCGCGAGGGCGCTGGCCTTCCGGCCGGCTCTGCTCCTGATGGACGAGCCCTTCGGCGCCCTCGACGAGATGACCCGGGAAGCGATGCAGCAGGAGGTGCTCCGGGTGTGGGGGGAGACCGGGACAAGTGTCGTCTTCGTCACCCATTCCATCCCCGAGGCGGTGTTCCTCTCGACGAGAGTGGTGGTGATGTCACCTCGGCCCGGCCGGATCAGCGACGAGATCGTGGTCGACCTACCTCCGAAGCGTGACCTGGACACGCGCGAGGACCCGAGATACTTCGAGCTGGTGATCGAGGTCAGGGAAGCTCTGCGCCGCGGCGAATCGGGGAGCAGCAGATCGTGACCGAGCGCGACGACCTCATCCAGGAGACCTCGACCACAGATGTCTTTGCCGCTTTCGAAGGTGACGTCCCGGCAAGCGGCCGCCGATCGTCTCCGGCACGGCTGGCTCGGCGCTATCTACCGGCCGTCTTCGCCTTTCTCGGCGTGGTCGTCGTGTGGGAAGGCCTCACCAGGCTCTTTGGAGTGGAGTCCTTCGTCCTCTCCAAGCCGAGTGAGATCCTGAACAGCTTCTCCGAGACTTTCGGCGTGATCTGGGGTGCCGGGATGAGGACCCTGTTCGAGGCGGCCGGGGGGTTTGTCCTTGGCACCAGCCTGGCCGTTCTCACGTCACTGGCTGCGGCCCACTGGGTCGGGTTTCGCCAGGGTCTTCTCCCGCTGGCCATCGTGCTCAACGCCACACCGATCGCGGCATTGGCTCCGATCTTCAACAACTGGTTTGGGCTGACCAACCCGTTCTCCAAGATGGCCGTCGTGGCAGTAGTGGTCTATTTCCCCGTGATGATCAACACCACGCGCGGGTTGCTCGAGGTCGACCCCGCCGAGCTCGAGTTGATGCGATCGCTGGCAGCGAGCCCGTCGGAGGTAACGCGCAGGATCCGCATCCCCAGGGCCCTGCCCTATTTCTTCTCCTCACTCAAGGTGGCCTGCGTGCTGTCGCTGATCGCCGCAATCATCGCCGAGTACTTCGGCGGCCCACAAGACGTGCTGGGCCAATACATCGTCAACCGGGCGCAGCTGTTCCAGTTCCCGGATGCATGGGCGGCGATCCTCGTGGCCTCGATCCTGGGTGTGGTCTTCTATCTGCTGATCCTGGCCGCAGAGCGGTGGCTGATGCCCTGGCATGTCTCTTTTCGCACCAATGAGTAGCAACCGATTGCCCGATGCGAGCAGTGGCCCCGCCGGATAACGTGAACCGGCATCAGAATGGAGGAAATTCGATGAACACGAGTAGATGGCGTCGCCATGTCATGTGGCTGTCCGTGCTGGCGATCGTGCTGGTCGCGTGTGGTGACGGCGGAGCAGGTGGCGAGGGGGACGGGACCACGGTGTCCGGTGGTGAGGGAGGCGATACCACTGCACCCGCCGAGGAATGCACCGAGCCAGATCCCGTCCGACTCCAGCTGCAATGGTTCGCTCAGTCGCAGTTCGCCGGCTATTACGTCGCCCTCGACAACGGCTTCTACGAGGCGCAGTGCCTGGAGGTCGAGATCCTCGAGGGAGCGGTGGAGATCGTCCCGCAGCAGGTCCTGGCCACCGGTGGCGCCGAGTTCGGCATCGCCTGGGTCCCCAAGGCCCTCGTCTCTCGTGAGGGTGGCGCCGACATCGTCAACATCGCCCAGGTGTTCGAGCGGTCGGGCACCCTCCAGGTCTCCTGGGCCGATTCGGGCATCGAATCCCCGGCGGACTGGGAGGGCAAGAGAGTGGGCAACTGGGGCTTCGGCAACGAGTACGAGGTGTTGGCCGCCATCGAGAAGTTCGACGTGGAGGTGGGGGAGCTCGTGGCGCAGGACTTCACCATGAACGCCCTGCTCAACGACGAGATCGATGCCGCCGAGGCCATGATCTACAACGAGTACGCCCAGGTCCTCGAGGCGGTCAACCCGGACACGGGTGAGCTCTACCAACCGGACGACCTGAGCATCATCGACTACAACGACGAGTCCGTTGCCACGGCGATGCTGCAGGACGGGTTGTGGGTCACCTCCGACTGGATCGCCGAAGAGGGCAACGAGGACATCGCGACGAGGTTCCTCACCGCCACGTTCCAGGGTTGGATCCACTGTCTCGACGCCTTCGACGAATGTGTCGAGGTCGTGTTGAACAACGGCTCGACATTGGGCCAGAGTCATCAGGAGTGGCAGCTCAACGAGATCCTCGGTCTCATCTTCCCCGCCACGAACGGCATCGGTGTCATGAACGAGGAGCTCTGGGATCAGACCATCTCCATCGCCAACGAGCAGGTCGTCGAGCTGCAGGGAGTTGAGATACCCGCCGAGGTGTTTCGGACAGATCTGGCCCAGGCCGCGGTCGACGCCTTGGGTGACGCCGATGTCAACGGCGAAGGCTTCGAGCCCCGAGACATCGAGCTCCAGGAGGGTGGGAGCTAAACAGCCTTCTACGTTCCACGTAATGCGAAGCGGCGCCACCTG
>CAWJLJ010000028.1:0-17059 GCA_963843585.1 uncultured Acidobacteriota bacterium | reverse complement strand
AAGACGATCCCGAACATGTCATACGCCTCGCGCTCGGCGAAGTTGGCCCCGGGCCAGACCGGGACGAGCGAGGCGACGGTTGGGTCGAGACGAGGGGCGGTGGTGCTCATGCGAAGCCGAAGACGATGCTGCATCGAAAGCAGGTTGGCCACCACCTCGAAACGGTCAGGACGCGAGCGCATCCAGTCGACCGCGGTGACGTCGACGCAGACCTCGAACCCGGCCTCCTTCGCCGAGGTGGCGAAGTCCAGCCAGCGCTCATTGGGCACCCGCGCCACGTCCTGGCCGAGCGAATCCTCCCAAGTCACGTCGTCGAAAGGCTCGATCAGGCCTTTCAGGACCTCGTTGTCGGGGAGTGGCCGCTCGGGGACCTCGACGGCTTCCTCGGTCTCGACGGCGCCGGTGTCGTCGGTCAACTGGCGATCTCACCCTTCATGATCTTGTCGTGCAGGGTCAGGATCCCGTGCATCAGGCTCTGCGGTCCTGGCGGGCAGCCCGGCACGTAGATATCGACGGGGACCACCTGATCGACACCCTGGACCAGGGCGTAGTTGTTGAACATGCCCCCGGTGGATGCGCAGGCACCCATCGAGATCACCCATTTCGGGTCCGGCATCTGGTCGTAGACCTGTCGCAGCACGGGGGCCATCTTCTGACTCACCCGCCCGGCCACCACCATGAGATCGGACTGCCGGGGCGAGGCGCGGAAGACCTCCATCCCGAACCGGCTCAGGTCGTAGTGGGCTGTCCCTGTAGCCATCATCTCGATGGCGCAACACGCGAGGCCGAACGAGGCGGGAAACATCGAGCGGGTCTTGGCCCACCGCGCTGCCTTGTCGATCGTCGTCATGAGCAGATTTCCCGGAGCGGTGGTGGCCATCAGGCGGCCTCGTCGGTGGCGTCGGTTGGGATGTATCGGGCCCGACGATGGACGTTCCAGTCGAGGGCGCCCCGCTTCCAGACGTAGGCCAGGGTCTCGGCGACGAAGAAGGTGAAGATGAAGATCGCCGCCACCCCGTACCAGCCGAGACTGTCGTAGATCGATGCCCAGGCGAAGAGGAAGATGATCTCGACGTCGAAGATCACGAAGAGCATCGCCACCAGATAGAACTTGACCGGGAACCGCTGCACGGGCTCCATCTCGGGGACGATGCCGCTCTCGTAGGGGTCGAGCTTGGCCTCGGTGGGGTTGTTGGGGCGGACCAGGCTGGAGGCGATGAGGGAAACGGCGACGAAAGCTGCGGCCAGGACGAGCATGATCCCGATCGGCAGATAGTCGGCCAGAGTCACCCTCTGAGGATAGGACCGGCCGATAGATGGGGTAAATCAGCCCTCGGGCCGGTAGGTGGCGATGATCACTCCGGTCGTGGAGATCGTCGAATCGACAAGCCTCAACGGGCGCATCGCACTCTTCTCATCGAAGAGGCGCTTGCCGGAGCCGAGCATCAGTGGGTGGATCGTCAATCCGTACTCGTCGACGAGGTCGTGCTCCATGAGGGTCCGAGCCAACTGACCACTGCCCAGCACCACGATGTTCCCGTCGAGTTCCTCTTTGAGCGTGGCCACCGCCTCGGCGACATCACCCTTCAGGAGACTGGAGCCTGACCAGGCCAGGGGCTCGTCGAGGGTGGTTGACGCCACATACTTGGGCAAGCTGTTGAGGACATTGGAGAAAATGTCATTGTCAGGATGATTGGGCCAATAGGCGGCCATGATCTCGTAGGTCGTTCGTCCGAAGAGGAATGCGGCCGTCTCCGCCATCGACTTGCCGGCCTCCTCACCGGCGACCTCGTCGAAGTAGGGCATCGCCCATCCACCATGCTCGAACCCGCCGCTGCGGTCCTCATCCGGGCCACCCGGCCCCTGCATAACTCCGTCCAGGGACAGCTGTTCGACAACTACCAGCTTTGCCATATCCGCTCCTTTCCCGGCATCGATTTTCCCAAACGAACGTTTGGTATCCGACCTGTCACGGCGAGAAGGGGTGGACTAGCCCGGGTATACGACGAGGCCGATGATTGCTGCCGCCGCAACGATCAAAGGTTCCGGTATGCGACGCGGGCTCTTCCACAGAATCAACAGGGCCGCCAGTGCGAGGAGACCGGTCGTCAGATCGATTATCGCCCGGCGACCAAGAACGATCACCGCTCCTGCGATGGCACCGATCGCTGCTGCGGTGACGCCGTCAACGATGGCGGCGAGGGTGGGGCGACTCCCGTACTTCCGGAAGTAGGGAGCTGGGAAGACCGTCAGGAGGTAGGCGGGAAGGAACGTAGCGACCGCGGCGAAGATCGCACCTGGCAGCCCGGCGACCAGGTAACCGATGAACGCCGTTGTGATGACCACCGGTCCGGGAGTGATCATGGCCACTGCCACAGCGTCGAGGAACTGTTCGGAGGTGAGCCACCCGTAATCAACGACGACCCCGCCGTACAGGAAGGGGACGATGGCCAGGCCGCTCCCGAAAACGAAGGCTCCAGCCGCGAAAAAGAACCAGAAGATCTCACTCAATGACGGGCTGGCTGCGGCGGCCTGGAATGTGATTGGCACCAGCAGGAATCCGGCTGCGGTGCCGGAACGCCGTCCGAAACGTGGATTGCGCGGAAGCCACACCACCAGCCCGGCCAGCGGAAACAGGATTAGCTGCTCCCTTTCGGTTATCGCGGTCACCGCTGCCATGACGAGAAAAATGACCCACAGGAGCGGGTCAGAGGCGATGGTCTTTCTGGTGAGCCGGTAGGCACTCCAGGCGATGATCCCGATGATTGCCGCCCCTACCCCGTAGAAGACGGCCTGCATCCAGGAGAGCCCACCGAATTCCAGGTAGGCCCAGCCGATCGCCACAACCATGAGAAACGACGGGAGCACAAAGGCGAGACCAACCAGGGTCGCTCCCAGAAAGGAGTGATGGACGAAGCCGAGATAGATGGCGAGCTGGGCGGCGAGGGGACCAGGAGACAGGTTGGCGAGAGCAAGCCCCTCCCGATATTCATCCTCCGAGATCCAGCCTCGCCGTTCCACCAGATCCCGATGCATGTACTCGACCAAGGCGACCGGACCACCGAACCCGGCGGTTCCTAGGTAAAGGAAGTAGCGGACCAGCGCCCAAAGGCCGTAGCTAGGAGGGGTCTTGTCCACGTACGAAAGGGGTCCAGTCTCCAGTTGGTATGGGCGCGAATCAGGGTAGGAGACTGACGCCTTCTGGCCTTGGGGGTGCTTAGCCCAACCCTCGTTGGTATCCATGGCCTAACAATCCGACGTTCCGCATATCCAAACCTACCTCTGGAATCTGTCGCGGCCACCTTGTAGGGTCGAACATATGTTCGGGGAGATGGAATGAGCGCCCTCAGATCGGCACTCGAGGAATGGGTCAACGAAGACGTCGAGCATCTCCATCTCGACCAATTGGCCGACGATTTGGTGGAGTTGGAGCATGTCTCCGGATTGCTCGAAGTCGAACGTCTGCGACGGATCTCGACCTTTGAGGAGCGATCCGGGCCTCACCATTTCGGCTACCCATCGCTCACCGCATTCCTCAAGCACCGCTGTCGGATGGCATCGGGTCGGGCCCATCGTCTGGTGGCTCGATCCCGTGTCTTCCGTTCGGCCCGGGCCACCTTCAGGGCCTGGACGGCCGGTCGATTGTCCACCGATCAGGCTGGGGTCCTCCTCGACCAGGCGACTTCCTTGCCAGATCCGTTCGTCGAAGGTGAGGACCGACTGGTCGACATCGTCGAAGACCTCGAGTGTCACCGACACCCGTCGTGCGCTCGAGTACTGGCGGCAGACGGTGGATGGGCCGGGGACGATCTGGGACCAACTGGAGCAAATGGAGCTGCGGGGCGTCTCCGCATCGAAAAGCCTCGGTGGGATGATCCGGGTCGATGGGTGGATGACCACCACCGCCGGTCTCGCCTTCCTCGCCGCCATCGACGCATTCATGCCGCCTCCGAGTCCCGGACGACACGCGGACTCCACGGCAGCGTCGTCACGATGCCCTCGAAGACCTGGCCCGCCACTTCCTCGATCACGGAGACACCCCGACCGTGGGCGGCGAGAAGCCCCACATCAATCTGGTGTGCGATCTAGCCTGCCCTCCAAGGCATCGCCGGTGGGCTCCACGAGACCGAGAACGGCCATCTCCTCACCGTCATGGAACTCAGAGCTCTCGCCTGCGACTGCTCGCTCAGTCGGATCGTGTTCGGCCCTGACGGCGAGATCATCGATGTCGGCCGGCGCACCAGGGTCGTCCCGACCGCCCTGAGACGGGCCCTGATCGCCCGGGATCGACACTGCACCTGGCCCGGGTGCGACCGCGACCCGCGCTGGTGCGACGCCCATCACATCGAAGCATTGGGCAAACGGAGGTAAGACCGAGGCCAGCAATCTGAGACTCCTTTGCCGATATCACCACACATTGACCCATCAGCAGGACGCCCAGGATCGGGCACCTCCGACTCACACGTAACCTGCCTCTCATGTCCCTCGGATTCGGCCTTCTCAGCGCACAACTCAAACCCGGCGAGACCGATTGGTCCCGGGCTTATCAGGAAACGATCTCAATCGCCGTCGAAGCGGAGCGTCTTGGCCTCTCCTCGGTCTGGACCACCGAGCACCATTTCGTCGACGACGGCTACATGCCATCCCTCGCGGTCGTAAGTGGCGCCATCGCTGCCGCCACCTCCACCATCGAGATCGGCACCGGCGTGATCCTCGCCCCTCTCCACCATCCGCTTCGTCTCGCCGAGGACGCAGCCACCGTCAGCCTGCTCAGTGGAGGGAGATTCACTCTCGGCCTGGGTCTTGGCTGGAGCGAGGTCGAGTTCGACCGTCTCGGCGCCCGGATCGACCAGCGGGGCCGGGCAATGGAGGAGATCCTGACGATCCTCCCACAGGCATGGACCGCCCAGCCGTTCACCCATGAGGGCAAGGTGTACCAATTCGGGGAGGTGGCGGTCCGGCCCGCCCCGTCGAAGCGCATCCCGATCCTGATCGGGGGTGGCGCCGAGCCGGCAATCAGGCGGGCCGCCCGTCTCGCCGACGGGATCTACTCCAACGCCTCCACCAACGGCTTCCTCCGTCAGTTGGAGTGGATCAAGGACGAGTGTGAGCGAGTCGGACGGGACCCCGCCGAGCTGCGCATCGTCCACTATTCGGTGATCCTCCCCGGAAAGTCGGACGAAGACGCCTGGGCCCGGTACACCGATCACCTGTGGCACATGACCTGGAAGTACTCCGACATGGAGGCCTCCGCCAACAGGCCCGGGCCACCACGTGCAGCACCGGAGATGACCGAAGCCGACCGCGGCGCCCTGTTGCGACGAGCAACCATCGCCGGGTCCAGCGACCAGATCGTGGAGACTCTGCTCGAGCTGAGGGAGAAGGCTGGTGTACCGGTGGAATTCGCTGCCCGCAGCTACTTCGCAACGCTCGACTACGAGGCCCAGGTCGAGCTGATGACACAGCTCGCCGAGGAGGTTGCTCCCCGGGTCTGATCACCCGATCAGCTGGTCCGCGATCTCCTTGAGGTCGGCCCCAACCGTCTCGGGCATGGGGCCGGGCAGACTCCACACGTAACCGGGCCGCCGCACAAAGGCGGCCGAGGCACCGGCACCCACTGCCCCGGCCACATCCCAGTCGTGGGCCGAGATGAGCATCGACTTGGAGACATGCACATCCATGACCTGGGCGGCGTGGCGATAGGTGGCCGGGTCAGGCTTGAACCGGCCCACCTCCTCGACGGAGATCACCCTTTGGATGAAGGTGTGGAGGCCCGCGTTCTCGATCTGAACGTTTGCCGCCTTGGTGCTGCCGTTGGTCAGGGCGGCGGTGCGGAAGCCGGCATCGAGAAGCTGCTCGAGGGCCGGGATCACATCGAGATGGGCAGGGAGGATGGCGAGTCGGGTGACGACTTCGGTGGCGGTCGCCTCATCGAGGTCCACTCCCGCGTCGCTCCGCCACCAGCAATAGTGCCTCGACCCCGATCACCCCGAATGCCCGGTATTCGTCGAGCTGGTTCGACACCAAGGACCCGTGGAGGAGACGTGCGAACCACTCGCCCATTGCGTCAGGGTCGCCGAAGACGTCCTCGAAGTCGATCCGCAACGGCGACATGTCGAGCAATGTCTCGTTGACGTCGAAGACGAGGAGCTCCGGCTTCACGATGTCGGCAGGGTCCGGACGACCGCAGCCAGGGCATCGTAAGTCCTCTCCCCCATGTGCTTGTCGTCTTCGTCGAGCAAGTTCGCCATGACCTTCAAAGTCCACTCCATCAAGGATCGGCTGTTCAGCCCGGTGTGGGCCAGAGTCCGCATCACCGGCGGGTGACCGATCAGCTTCACGAAGATGCGGGCCATCTTGTAGTAGAGCCCGTACTCATCCTCGAGTTGTTGTGGATATCGGCGTAACAGCCCGAAATCTGCAGTCCCCAATGCCCGGCCGACGTGCTCGGCGGCGATGCGACCGGTCTCGTAGGCATAGGAGATGCCCTCTCCGTTCCAGGGGTTGATAGCCCCGGCGGCGTCGCCGATCGTGATCCAGTTGGCCCCCACCAGCGGTCCCTTGGAGAAGGACATTGCCAGCTTGCCGCCGACCGGGTTGGTCAGCTTCGACTCCTCCGACAGCTCCCAGTAGTCGGGGGCCGTGGCCACGTAGTCGGCCATCATGTGGGTGGTGTTGACGTGCTTCCACCGGGTGAATGTGGAGAGCAGGCCGACGCCCACGTTGACCGTTCCGTCGCCCAGAGGGAACACCCAGCCGTAGCCGGGCATCGTGGCTCCCGACGAGTCCCTCAGATCGAGCTGGCTCTCCAGGAAGGGGTCTTTCGAGCGAGGCGATGCGTAATAGCCACGGGCAGCCATGCCCATCGGGTAATCCCTGCGCCGCTCGTTCCCCAGCTCCCGTCCAAATCGATTCATGGAGCCATCGGCGATGACGCTGATCTCCGGCGTGACGACCTCTTGGGATCCGTTGTGGTCCAGGGTGACACCGGTGAGGAAACCATCCTCGATCACCGGCGTAGCCGTTGTCTTCTCCATGATCCTCACCCCCTGCTTCTCGGCGAGGGTGGCCACCTGGGAATCGAGATCGCTACGTCGAATCACACCACCCCAACTTGGGAAGCGTGAATGCTCCGGCCATTTGAGCTCGACGTACTCATCACCGGCGTAGGAGCGAAGACCGGTGATGCGATGGAACTCGGGCACGTCGAACTCGAATCCCATCTCCTGGAGCTGGAGGACCGCCCTGGGCGTCAGACCATCGCCGCAGGTCTTGTCCCGGGGGTATTCCTTCTTCTCGACCAGAGTCACGTCGTGGCCGTCCCTGGCGAGCCAATAGGCGGCCGCCGAGCCGGCGGGACCACCACCGACGACGAGGACCGAGGGCGAAGACATTGGTGGTGAGGTTAGATAGCGGCGCCGGAAGCCGGGATTCCAAGCTCGCCGCGCAGGTTTATCGTGAGCTTGTGAATGAAATCCCAAAGGCCACGGTCGTACGTCTTCCCCGCTACCTCCGACTCCTCGAAGACCTGGCAACCTCGAAGGACGTGGTCAGCTCCGAGGAGCTGGCGGCGGCGGCGGGCGCCAATGCGGCCAACGTGCGGAGGGATCTCTCCCACCTCGATTTCCACGGCGTCAGGGGCATCGGTTACTCGGTCGCCGAGCTCAAAGCGCGTATTCGCCAGGAGCTCGGGATCGCCGAGCGGCAACGCGTCGCGATCCTCGGAGCCGGGAACCTGGGCCGGGCCCTGGCCAACTACGGCGGGCTCAGTCGCCGCGGCTTCGATGTCGTGGCCCTGTACGACACCGACGTCCGCAAGATCGGGTCCAAGGTGGGCAGCATCACCATCCAGGACCTGGACCTCCTCGACGGCGATTGCACATCGAAGAGCTTCGAAATCGCGATCCTCGCCGTGCCCGCCGTGGCAGCACAACAGGTGGCCGATCGCTTGGTCGAGCACGGAATCCGCTCCATCCTCAATTTCGCACCGGTCCGGGTGAATGTGCCGGACAAGGTGTCGGTGCGTCAGGTCGACCTCTCGATGGAGCTACAAGTCCTCAGCTACTACGGCAGCAGGCTCTAGGCAGAGGACTTCTCTTGAACTTCCTCGTACTGGTGTAGCGCCACCAGGAAGGCGAGGAAGAGCACCAGCGACACCAGCAGGTAGGTGATCGGGATGATCCTGATCTCGAACGCATTCAGCCCTTCGATGTCGGCCGGCTTGGGGCCTCGTGGGGCGTAGACCACGAACAGCATCGAAGTGATCGTCAACCACCCGAACACCGCGGCGCCGGTCACCAGGAACCCCAGCCGCTTCCCGAGATTCGTGTAGTTGAAGAGGTAGATCGAGCCATAGAACAAGACCACCGCGGCAATGGTGAGGATGATCCCGGTTACGAAGAGGTTGGCCGAGAACAGCGAACGGAAGAACTCACGGAAGAACAACGGTGGCCCCCTTCCCGTCCATGTTCCCGCCTCGCAGATAGCGGGCCAGCAACTCGATGTCCTCCAGGCTCAGGCTGGCGCCGAAGGCCGGCATGCGGCCCGTGCCGAACCCATTGATACCGTATGGCGTCTCGGCCTCCGAGCCCCTGATCAGGAACTGGACCAGCAGGTCCTGCGCCGGATCCGCATTCGCGTCACCGAATTGCACTGTCGGCCGGCCGTCCCACAGTGCAGGCCCGAACCCGCCCGAGCCTGCCTCCTGGGTGTAGGGGACGCCTGCGCTGTACCCGGCGGTGTGACACCGGGCGCAGTTGGAGTTGAACAGGCCTACGGCGCGCTCTGCCTCCTCGGGCGAGGATGCCATCGCCTCCGCCACCCCGGCGAAATCGATCGAATAGAGCTCGGCCTGCTGGGATTCCTCGAGATAGGCGAGACCGCCCTCTGCGGTCTCGAGGACGGCTTCCTGGTTCTGCTCGGTGACCGACAGAGTGGTAGACAGCGACTCCAGATTGCCCACCAAAGTGTTGGCAGTCGTGGCGTCAGGCTCCCCGCCGACCGAGGCGGGGTTGGTCGGATCGAGAGTGACCAGAGTGATCCCGGTTGGCGTGGTGGCGGTGATGGCAGCCTCGATCTGACCGTTGATTGCGTTCTCGGCGCCAGTCGACAATCCATCGCCATCGGGGTCGGAGCCCTCCTCGATCGCCGCTGTCGCCTCGGCTACCAGGTCGGCCGCCCCCTCGACGGGTGGATCTGCAGCTGCGGCGGCGTC
The DNA here is from genome assembly GCA_963843585.1 of uncultured Acidobacteriota bacterium. GTDB lineage: Bacteria > Actinomycetota > Acidimicrobiia > Spongiisociales > ZC4RG35 > JARDZU01. Next base: position 7,845 of record CAWJLJ010000028.1, on the reverse strand, counting down.
CAGGGCGGCCACCAGCTCGTTTGCACCATCCAGATCCTCGAGCGGGCCCGCGGCTTCGACGCCCGCCCCTTCCGCCGCGGCACGTGTCTCTTCCAGGGCGGCCAATGAGGCCGGGCTGAGCCCGATAGCCGGGTCGACTGTCCCTTCCTCGATGGCGGTCTCGATGGCCCCGATGTTTGTTCTGACAATGGGGTCGGTCTCGGAAGCGAGCTCGAGGGCGGCGAGGGCGTCATCAGCGAGCTCGGCGTCGGCTGTCTCCGGGTCGAGGGCGATCGGCTCCATGATCTGGAAGGCCGCGACCGCCTCGGCGGAGATCGCACTGAGCTCGGTCTCGGCCGCATCGGAGATGCCGTCGGCATCGGTGTCGATGCCGGTGCCGGCTCCGTCGAGGACCTCTCTCGCCTGCGTCGCCAATGGATCCACCAGATCGACATCGGCCGGCGCCGACTCGATCTGAGCCACCACCTGCTCTTGGTCGAGGATGGCGAGCTTCGACCGTCGCGTCCGCATTGGCCAGTCTGTCGAGGGCGCTGCTGATCCCTGGCTCGACATCGGCCAGGTTCTCGTCCTGGGTCACCTGGATGGTCGCCAGATAGTTGACCACGTCTTCTACCTGCTGCTCATTGAGAGGCCCTCCTCCAGGCACACCCCAAGCAGGCATCGGTGTGTTGCCTCGGCCGTAGGTGACCCAGAAGTTGACCTCGTCCTCGGCGTATCTGAAGAAGACGTCGTTGAGCGACGGGGCCGCCCACTCCACTGCAATGCCGGAGCGCTTCTCGATGTAGGGGGCGACACCGCCCGACCCCTCCGGGCCGTGGCAGTTGAAACAGCCGAATTCCGCCACCAAGTGCTCGCCCCGCTCGATCGAGCCCTCGGCGAACTCCACGACGAAACCCTCCTGTCGCTGCGGCTCGGTGAGAAAGTAGAGTGGGAGCGATATGGCGAGGAATGCTGAGAAGGCAATCGCCGCCTTCTGCCCGCCCTCCAGCCGGCGCGTCTCGATCTTCTCGTCGTCGATGCCCGGCCGAAGATTCGGAGCCACCTCTTCACCACCCCGGTTGCGGATGGCCGAGACGAAGAGCATGCCCAGCCAGGCGATCCCGGCAACCAGGGCGATGACCGTGATGATGTTGGCGGTCATGCCTCGGCCGCTGCGCTGATGCAGCTAGGTCCTTGCGGGTACTGGACGAGCAACACCGGCGCCCGGGGCGTCTGGATGATGGTGCCGGTGCGAATGATGAGGTTGCCGCCCTGGTTCTCGACTACGAACCGGTCCAGGTTGCGCGGGGCGGGACCACCGAAATATTGGCCGATGGCGTTGTACCTCGACCCGTGACACGGACACTCGAATCCCTGCGAAGGGGCGCACCACGGCACACGGCAGCCGAGGTGCACACAACGCATGTAGAGCGCCATCAGGCCGTCGGTCTCCACGCCCTGGCCCTCGAACTGGGCGGATAGCTCCCCAGAGAAGGGGACGAGGTAGGCGCGCGCCTCGGGAATGAACAGAGGAAGCACGGCGCCGTCGGGGGTGAAGACCTGCGTTTGCAAATCGGTGATTGGGCCAGCGTCGATATCGGCGCCGAAGCCACCGGTCAGCTTGGGCCAGAAGAAGGCCAGGTAATAGAGACCCTGAGCAGCGAGAAATGTCCCGAACGTGGCCGCGATCGCCCTGTTGAAGAACTGACGCCGGCTGACTCCGCCTTCCTCCGGCGACACCTCGACGATCCGCTGGGTCTCCAGGATCTCGACGACTGCATCCTCTTCTGCCTCAGCTGGTTCGGGCTCCTCCTCGGGGGCCTCCTCCTCGACGGCTTCCTCGGCCTCCTCGACACGGGGCGGGATCAGAACGGCGGTGGACGACCGGTCGGCAGCCGCGAGTCTCCGACGAGACCCCGGCGAGCGGATCAGCTTTCTCGACGGATTGAGAGCGGCGATAGGCGACGGCAAATGCCCCGGCCGCCCCGAGGATCGCCACCACGGCGACCGCGATGAGGGCGGCGTTGGTCAGGGTCATTCGAATTGCACCCAGTCCTTCAAGTCGTCGAAGTAGACACCGTCCTTCCAGGGATAGGAGAAGTTGAAACCGAGGCCCCGGAAGAGGACGCCGAAGATCGTCAGCGTTGCGGCCCCCGCCAGGAACACCGAGTAGAGGGCGATGGCGAACTTGCGGTCACTGGGCCGAGTCGAGGGGTTCTTGTCGACGTAGGGGATCAACCAGAAGCCGATGAACCCGGTGATGGTCGGAATCGTCACCCCCGCGATCTGGGGATCGAAGTAGGAGAGCAGTTCCTGGAGGCCGAGGAAGTACCACGGCGCCTTCGACGGGTTGGGAGTGGCGTTGAAGTTGGCCGGGTCTAGCAGCGGGGAGTGAATGACCACAGACATGATCACGACGAGACCGGTGATGGCCAGCAGGGCCCCGAACTCCATGAGCATCAGGTGGGGCCAAGTGTTGACCTTGTCCGTTGGCTCGGCCTTGACCGTCTGGATGGCCCGCGCCTTGACCACGGTGAGCAGACGCTGCGTCCGCACCCCTTCGGGCGTGCCCTTCGGGGGAACCGTGGGACGGGTGCTGACCACGGCGGCGACCTTGCCCGCGCCGTTGCCGGCGCCGTTGCCACCGTCTGCGCCATTCCCAGACCCCGCGCCGTCGCCGGCGCCATCGCCACCGCCGTCGCCCTCAGGGGCCGGTCGATCTTCCACTGCGGTGGCCACTGCCGCGGCGGCCGGTTCGACCGCTTCTCCACCCTCAGGGGGGAGTTCCGCCGGGGGCGGGGCGGGGGTGTTGCATCGGGCTCAGCTGCGGAGACATCCTCCCCATCGCCGTCGGCAGCGGGCGGTGCCTCGGTAGGCGGAGCCGGAGGGACGTCGGCTTCCGTTGCGGCAACCACCTCGGGCTCGGTTTCGGCATCAGCCTCAGACTCGGATTCGGCCGCCGGCTCCGCCGGTACCTCCTCCTTCGGCGCAGGCTCGGCGTCGACCGCCTCCACTGCCTCCTCGATCTCAGCAGAACGCTCTGCGGACTCCTCCATCTCAGCGGCCACGGTCTCCCCGGACTGATCCTCGGGCGCGGCCTTGCCGCCGGCGGTGGCGTCGGCGGGGCTTCACCCTTCATCTCGGCCAACACTTGTTCGACGGGAAGTCCCAATGCCTTGGCTTTGGCCTCGGCCGACCTCCTGAGGAGACTCTCTGGAATTTCTGTCATGACGACTCCTTTAGAGGGGCCCGGAGATGCCGCCGTCCTTGCGCACCCGCCAGAAGTGCACGGCAAGGAAGATCACGAGGATGAACGGGAAAGCCAGGACGTGCAGCACGTAGAAGCGGAGGAGGGTGGCGCCGGACACCTCGACCCCGGCCAATAGGGCGAATTTCACCTCATTGCCGACGACCGGAACGAACCCGGCCATGTTCGTCCCCACGGTGACCGCCCACAGCGCCAACTGGTCCCAGGGGAGGAGGTAGCCGGAGAAGGAGAGCAGAAGCGTGAGGAAGAGGAGCACCACACCGACGACCCAGTTGAACTCCCGCGGTGGCTTGTATGCGCCGTGATAGAAGACCCGGCTCATGTGGAGGAACACCGAGAGGACCATGAGATGTGCCCCCCATCGATGCATGTTCCGCACCAGGGAGCCGAAGGCCACATTGGTCGACAGAGCTTCGATGTCGGCGTAGGCGGTCTCCGCCGACGGCGTGTAATAGAACATGAGGAAGATGCCGGTGATGGTGAGGAGGATGAATAGGAAGAAGCTCAGACCACCCAGGCACAGCGTGTACGAGAGCTTGACACCATGCCGCTTCACCTTCACCGGGTGGAGGTGATAGAGCACGTTGTTCATCACCACATATGAGCGGTTCCTCGGGCTGTCCGAGTAGCCCTTCTTGAACGGCGAGCCGGGGCGGAGGATCGACTCAGCGACCTGGGAACCCCAGATCTTGTCGTTGACCTCTTTGATCCTTTCCCCGATACCGGTCTTACCGTTGCCGTTGGCCAAACCGCCTCCTACCAGCGCATCCCATAGGCGTATCCATTCTTGAAGTCACGCTGCCCGGTGTCGAAATCCCAGGGGCGGCGGTCGAGCCCGAGCTCTGCGGCCTGCTCCGCCAGGGACCCCTCGAACTTGCCCAATGTGATGACGTTGGTCGGGCAGCGGTCGACACATAGGGCACATCGGGTGCATTCGTCCTCGTCGACCACGAAGAACCCCAGGTTCTGCGGGTCCTCACCGGGATGGTCGACATTGACGCCCTCGGTGATGGCGTCCAACGAGAGATAGTGGATGCATTTCCACGGGCAGATGTCGACGCATCCCTCGCAGAGGATGCACTCCGACTGGTCGATGTGAAGGAACTGCTTCGGCCGCAGCTTGTCGGTGAAGTAGTCGCCCTCGACGACAGCGAGCTGATAATCGTCGCGGTACGGAGGAGTCTCGTCGACAACACCCTTCGGCATCAGCCCTCACCTCTGACCAGCGGTCGCCCGTAGGGTGAGCGGGGAGGTGCCTTGTCGGCCGACGCAGGCAGGCCCTTCTTCATCTTCTGCAGCTGGAGGGTGAACACCGCCGCGGCCGCCAGCATCACCAGGTGATATCCCATCGAGATCGAGTCCTTGATGGCAGCCCAACTGAGCTGTACCTCGTTGCCCAACACCAGGAAGGCTGGGATGGTCACCGCCACCCGTTGTGACGACCAGTCGAGATCTGTCTGGGCGAAGTTGAGCCATTCCGATGGGACCATTCCGAAAATGATGACCAACTCGATCCAGGTGACGAATGAGGCGAAGAGGGCGCGCGCCCAGGTCATTCTCTGGTTCAGCACCCAGACGAACAGTGCCCCGACCACGAGCATTTGGGAGGCGCCGAATACGACCAGATAGCCGACACCTTTCAGCAAGTGGTTGCTTGGTATCCAATCGAAGATGCCCGCGTCCTGCTCGGGCGGGAGGCTGGTGTAGTGAATCCAGATCACCGACACAACGAGACCCACGAAGCCCAGACCGAGCAGTCCCCATCCGATGGTCTTGCGTCTGCTGTCGCTCAGTTCTGCGAGGCGATACATCTCTCGTCTTCGGGCACGGTTGTATACCTGTTCACGTCGTTTCTACCACTTCCCGGGCCTCGTAAGAAACCAGCGAACCCCGGTTCTGAACTTCGGTGAGCGGTGCCTGCAACCCTGGGTTCGCTAGTTATGCTCCCGCCGTCCCGTTCCACGACAGGGAACCCTTGGCCGCAACCCAAACTGCAGACATCAGGGCCCGCCTCGGGGCCGGAGATGAACCGCGTCGCTGTCGCTCACTTCCTGGTCGGGGCTCTCTTCTTGGTGCTGGCCGGCGTCTTCCAACTGATCGCCCTCTTCTCGCTGCGCTTCGCCGGGCTGTCCCCGATCAGCTACGGCCGCGCCGAGTCGATGGCCAACATCACGGTCATGCTGGGTTTTCTCGTGCTCACGCTGGCGGGTGGCATCTACTACGTCCTCCCCCAGGCTGACCGGCGCCCGACTGTGGCGGAAGGAACTGGCCTATCTCGGGCTCCTCGGCGTCTCGGGTCTCGTTGTGCTCGACCTTCTGGCCGTGGTCTTCGGTATCGGTGAGGGGCGACGGCCGTTCGAGCCCCCTGGTGGCTCCACCTCCCGATGCTGGCGGTGCTGACCATTCCCTTCGCCGTCACGATGATGACCATCCGCCGACGGGAAGAGGAGCGAAGTTTCGTGACCCTCTGGTTCGTGATGGGGGGCGTGGCCTGGTTGCCACTGCTCTATTTGGCCTACTCGGTCGGCAGCCTTCCGTTCGTGGGCTCGCTGGGTGCGGAGTACTCCGACCTCTTCTTCTCGGCCGGATTCGTCACACTCTGGGTGTTCACCGTGGGCAGTGGGCCCTTCTACTACACGCTGGTCAAGGATTCGACATCCCCCTCGCCTCGCGTCAGCTGGCTTCAGTCGGCTTCTGGTCACTCGGCTTCGCCGCCGCATGGTGGGGCTCGGCGCAACTCGTCTTTGGCCCCGGGCCGGGTTGGATCGACGGCGTGTCGGCCGCCTTGGGCCTGGCCTTCCCCATTGGAGCCCTCGCCAATGCCGCCAATGCCTCGCTCACCCTCCAGGGGCACTGGGAGAAGTTGCGGGACAAGCCGGGTGTCACCTCAGGCATCGTTGGCACTACCTGGGGGTGGCGGTGGCCATCCTGGCCATTTTGCCGCCTTCCCCTCCGTCGGATCGGTGACTGCACTCACCGGCTACTGGGAAGCCATCGAATACGTGGCCTTGTACGGGGTCGGCGTGCTGCTCGCCGCCGGCGTCGTCTTCGAGGCGTTGCCCCGGATATCGGGCCGCGAGCCGGCCACTTTGGATCGTCCTCGGTCCTTCAATCGCTGGACTGCCGTCGGCGTGGGTGGTGTCGGGGTGAGCATGATCGCGGCCGGGTTGGTGGAGCGGGTATGGGCTGGGTGGCAGGGTCGAACAGCGCCGCCTACGTGAACGCAGGCGAGGGCTGGGCCGCCGGGGCCGGGGCGGCCGAGGTGCTGATGCTCGTGGCTGTTGGATTCGGCATCGTGGCCTTCCTCGGACAGCTGGCGTACGCCGCCACCGTGATCGGGACAGTCACGAGTGGCAAGGCGGTCCCCCCAGGAGGTTTTGGTCTACGGGCCCGAAGACGATCACGACGAGGACTCCGATGAGTGAGTTGAGCGCTGCGGCCGCCGAAGCTCTCGGAATCCCCGAAGCCATCGTGCAGCGCTCCGCCGCTGCACGTGCTGAGATGAGACCGGCATGAGCGTCGACGAGGTGCTGGCCGCCTGGGCCGGTGGAGGTGACATCCCGCCACCGGCATCGCCTGCTCCTGCTGAGCCGGAGGCCGCCGAGGCGCCGGCGGCGGAGGCCGACGAGCCCGCAGAGCCAGCGGTCACTCCCTCCACAACGCCAACACCTGTCATCGAAACGCCCGCGGCTGCCCCGGTCACCGCCGCGCCGTCTGTCCCGGGCAAGCCACCGGTCCTGGTCGGAGAGGTCGACAACCCCATCGCCATCCTCGTCGGAGCGGTGGGCCTGTTCGTTGCCCTCTTCCTGGTCGGGGTGGTGGGGCCGGCCCTCCCCGCCGAATCCAGGGGCACAGGACCAGTGACCTGCCCTACACCGAGACGGCCCTCCACGGGCAAGAGATCTACCGGTCTGTCGGCTGTGCCTCATGTCATACCCAGATGGTGCGTCCCGTGGTCTCGGATGTCGGTCTGGGGCGTGTCGCTGAACGACACCAACCAGGTGTTGGGGTCACGCCGTTTCGGCCCGGATCTGTCCAATGTCGGGGCAAGGGTCTCCGCCAGTCGATCGAGGCGACCATCACCGGGCTCGACGACCATCCCACGCTATCGCTCTCATCGGAAGATCTCGATGCCCTGGTGGCGTATATGGTCGAGTCGGCCACGCTCGAGGAGGCACCGCCGGGTGAGCCCGCCGAGGAGGAACCGAACGAGGAGGAACCTGCGGAAGAGGCGCTCCCACCGATGGAGAGGCGGCCGCATCGTGAGTGACCTGAGCGCCGCAGCTGAGGCTCTCAGGGATCCCCGAGTCCATCGTCCAACGCTCGGCTGCTGCCCGTGCCGCCGAGACGGGCATGACGGTCGACGAGGTGCTGGCCGCCTGGGCGGGGGGCGGATCGGTGGCCGGATCACCACCCGCGGCGGCGGATCAGGAAGCGCCACCCGCCGAGGCTGAGCCCGCGGAGGCAACCGAGGAGACAGAGGAGACCGCCGCACCCGCACCCGCCTCCGACGAGGTGCCAGCCTCCGCACCTGCCCCCGCGCCTTCTGGCCCGGTGACACGCTCTCCGGTCCCCGCCGAGGTGACCGCCGCCGAGGC
>CAWJLJ010000027.1:0-17166 GCA_963843585.1 uncultured Acidobacteriota bacterium | reverse complement strand
TGTTGTTGTTGTTGTTGTTGTTGTTGTTGTTGTTGCCCTTGCCCATGGCGCCCTGGCCATCATCTCCTGGACCTTGGCCGGATTCTCCGCAGCCAGATCGTTCATCTCGGTCCGATCGCTCGTCGGTGTCGTAGAGCTCCCAGCGATCCTCGTCGAAGTGACCCCATCCCGCGATCGTCGGGTGGACCGACACCGCCTTCCAACCCTTGTGCCAGATCGCCCGCGAGCCGAGCATCGAGAAGAACCCCGTCTCCTTGGGCGTCGACACGTCGGCACTCTCGAAGGTCGAGCGGATGCTGACGCCTTCGAGCGGTATCTGATTGAAGCCCTTGACCTCCTGTGGCAGTTCGATACCCAAACAGTCGTACATGGTGGGCACGATGTCGGTGGCGTGACAGAACTGGTCTCGGACCTCGCCGCGGGCCTTGATCCCCTCCGGCCAGGAGATGACCATCGCATCGGCGACGCCGCCTTCGAAGTTGTACCGCTTCCACATCTTGAACGGGGTGTTGAACGCCCACGCCCAGCCCACCGGGTAGTGGTTGTAGGTCGCGGTCGATCCCAGCTGGTCCAGATACTGGAGGTTCTCCTCCATCGTGTCGGGAATCCCGTTGAAGAACTTGTTCTCGTTGACTGACCCGTTCGGGCCACCTTCGCCGCTGGCGCCGTTGTCGGAGACCAGCACGACGATCGTGTTCTCCAACTGTCCCGACTCCTCCAGAAAGTCGAGGAGACGCCCGATCTCGTGATCAGTGTGACTGAGGAAGCCGGCGTAAACCTCGGCCATGCGGCAGAACAACGCCTTCTCGTCATCGGACGAGCGAATCCCAGGGGCGGACGACATCGAGCGGGATTCCAGGGCTTTGCCGTCGACGCTGGTCTCCTCGGCGTAGGGATTGAGCGGGAGAGCACCGCATCCCCGGGCATGACGCCCAGCTTCTTCTGGTTCTCGAAGCACGACCTCGCGGTACGCCTCGTAGCCCATGTCGAACTTGCCCTTGTACTTCTCGATCCACTCCTTGGGGAGCGTGATGAGGGGCGTGGGTGGCACCAGGGCAGAAGTACATGAAGAACGGCTTGTCGGGAGCGATGGTCTTGGCGTCTTTGATGAACTCGATCGCCTTGTCGGTCAGGTCGACTGTGAGGTGATAGCCGTCCTCGGGGAGTGATGGCTGATCCACCGGGTGGTTGTCGTAGATGAGGTCCGGGTACCACTGGTTGGTCTCGCCTCCGAGGAACCCGTAGTAGCGCTCGAATCCGCGGCCCACCGGCCAGTTCCGCTTGGTCGAGGCCATGTTCATCTCGTCGGCGGCGACCAGATGCCACTTGCCGAGCATGTAGGTGTTCCAACCCTGATCCCCGAGGACCTCGGCGATGGTGGCGCACTCGAACGGGATATGGCCGTTGGCGTTGGGGAACCCGGTCGTCGCCTCGGCGATGCAGGCCATCCCGTTGGTGGTGTGGTTGCGCCCGGTGAGAGGGACGAGCGGGTCGGCGAGCACAGAGCGGTGGTGTGCCAGTTGGTGTAGGTGAGACCGTTCTCCGCCAGGCGGTTGATGTTCGGGGTCTCGATCAGCCCACCCCAGGGCTCCATCGCCGAGAAGCCGACGTCGTCGAGGACGATGTAGAGGACGCTGGGCGCCCCCGGAGGCGCCACCGGCTGGAGGTACGGCTCCCAGTCGGGAACCGAGTCCCGGTCGTCGATGTTGATGACACCTTTGAACGTCTTGCTCACCGCTGACTTCCTTTCGACATCGCGAACCCCAATGTCGGCGTCTGAACCAGACCTACGGTCGCCGCCGCGAACCCTACGCGGCCCTGAGAGCGCTCGAACAGGCGCCAGAGCCCGTGCTGGGCAGCCCAGTCGATCGGGTGGCGTAGGATCGCCCGCCGGCGGATCTGACCGCCAGATCGGCCCCCTGCGTAAGGAGCACATGTGATCGACGGACTCCACTTCGCCAACAGCGTGGCCGTTGGCGGCTTCGAATGGACGGGCGACTTCACCACCGTCGACCTGATCGCCGCCAGCACGAACGCCCTCAACGGCGCCCTCCTCGCGCGGCGACCCGACCATTACAAGCAGTTCACGATCGTCGGGATCATCCTCATGGCCATCCTCGGCGGCCTCGGTGGGGGCATCACCCGCGACGTCCTGGTCGGTGAGGTGCCATCGGCGCATCACCAATCCGGCCTACATCCTGCTCGCGGTCACCTTCGGCTTCATCGGCTACAAGCTCGCCTATGCCGGAGGTCAGCTCTTCCGTGAGGGGATCTTCCAATTCATGACCGCCTTCTCCCTGCCCTGGTACGCCATCGTCGGCGCCCAGAAGGGGGTCAACGTCGGCCTGCCGGTGCTCGGTTGTCTGTTCCTGGCCGTGGTCGGTCCCACTGCCGGGCGGTATCTGATCGACGTGACCAGCGGAGTCACCCCGAAGCACTTCATCCGCGGCGAATGGTTCGTCGCCACCGCGGTGCTCACCGGCGGGGTCTGGATCGTGATCTACTGGGCCGGGGCCAGCACCTGGTGGGCGATGGGGATCGCGTTCGTCGTCGGATTCACCTTCCGGGTCGTCGCCCTGTACCGAGGATGGGAAGAGCCGTTGCCGGTCGAGCCTGGCGGGGTCGTCATCCACGCCGAGAAGCGACCGCTCCTGGGTCGCAAGCTCGCCGGCAAGTCCCAGCAAGAGCTGCGGGACCTGGGCCTCCTCGTCGAGGACCAGAGCCAACCGCCCTCGGCGACGCCGGCAACTTCCGCAGGTGAGCGGCTCGACACCACGGGCGGAGGGACCGAGCCCGCCGCCGCGTCGGGGCACCGCCGGGTGGAGGCAAGGTCCTGCGTCGACGCTGATCCTGGTGGCGGCAGTCGCCAACCTGAACCTGTCCGTGGCCAACGTGGCGCTGCCCTCGATCGGCGCCGCCTTCGACTCGTCGCAGACGGTGCTCAACCTGATCGCAGTTGGCTACTCGTTGGGACTCGCTGCATCAGTCCTCTACCTCGGCGCGGTCGGCGATCGACATGGGCGCAAGATGATGCTGCTCCTGGGGGTATCGCTTGCGATACCGGCGAGCCTGCTCGCCGCCTATGCGCCCAGCGACGAGATCCTCTTCCTGGCCCGTCTCATCGGGGGCGTCTCCGCCGGAATGGCCTATCCCGACCACGCTCGCCCTGATCACTGCCCTCTGGTCTGGTCCGGCCCGGACCAAATCGATCGCGCTCTGGTCCGGCAGCGGGGGCGCAATCGCCTCCCTCGGTCCGCTGATCGCCGGCGCCTTGCTCCTCAGCTTCTGGTGGGGCTCGGTGTTCCTCATCACATTGCCGCTAGCGGCGGTCGCTCTCTTCATGGCATATCGCTTCGTCCCGAGCCACGTGAACGAGACCACCGAGCCCGTGGACAATCTGGGTGGGGTCCTCTCGATCGTGCTGGTGTCGAGCCTGATCCTCGCCATCAACTTCGCACCGGTGCAAGGCGAAGCGACTGTCGTGTTCTCACTGGCCGTCGTTGCCCTCGCTTCGGGAGCTGCCTTCATCATCCGCCAGCGCAGAACGAATAGCCCTCTCTACGACCTCGACATCGCCAAGCGCCGGATCTTCTGGGTCGCAGCCGTTGCCGGGATCATCGTCTTCGGATCGCTGATGGGTGCGATGTTCATCGGCCAGCAATTCCTGCAGAACGTGCTCGGCTACTCGACCCTCGAGGCGGGCGCGGCCATCCTCCCGGCGGCTTTCCTGATGGTGATCGTCGCTCCTCGCTCGGCGAAGCTGGTCGAGCACAACGGCGCCAGGGCAACCTTGCTGTTCGGCTACTTCTTCTGTCTTCTTCGGTTTCTTCACCATGCTGATGCTCTGGGGTGAGGGGAGCGCTTATTGGCAGGTGGGCTTGGGCTATGCGCTGATGGGGATCGGAGTCGGGCTCGCCGGAACCCCCGCCTCACATTCCCTGACCGGCTCCGTGCCGGTGAAGCGGGCCGGGATGGCATCGGGCACCGCAGATCTCCAGCGTGACCTCGGTGGCGCGATCATGCAGTCGATCTTCGGCGCCCTGCTCACCGCCGGGCTATGCCGCGGCGGCGGCGGCGGCGATCGGCTCGTCGCCCGAACAGGCAGAGGTCACGTCAGCGTTCAGAGCCAGCTCACCAAGTCGTTCGCAGGAGCGGAGGCCGTGGCCGCCCAGTACCCGCAATACGCCACCGAGATCACCGCCGCGGCCAAGGAGTCGTTCCTCCAGGGCGATCAATGGGCGTACATGGCCGGCATCATCGCCGTCCTCTTGGGAGCAGCGATCGTCTTCATCCGCTTCCCCAAGAAGGACGAAGAAGACGCTCTTCTCACCAGGTACGCCGCCGAGGATGCGGCGACCTGAGTCGGGGCTCAGAGCAGGTCGGAGAGCCCCTTGTACAGGAAGATGCCGCCCAGACCGAGTCCGACGATGATCTCGATGAGGCGGGTGCGGGCCAGAAGCCACTCAGTCATCCCACCCAGAATCGACTGCGATCGCTGGGGGGCGATCATCCGAAGGACGATGGGGAGGTGATACGGGACGAGCATGATGAAGAGGAAGACGATGAGGACGATGACGACGGTGGCCGCAGCCTGGCGCGGGGTCGGCCAAGGGGATCTCTTTGAGACCGGCGGCGTAGACGACGAGGGCATCGGAGTTGATCACCTGCACCGCCACGCCGAGCTTGAGCAGCGACCCGAATCCCGACGAGGCGAATCCCTCCACTCGGCGGCGGTTGGCTTCCTCCTTCTCGGGGGACGGCTTGGAAAACACCGCGGCGATTCCGAGGATCACGAAAATCGCCCCGAGCATGGTGTCCACGACTGCCCCCAGCTCCCCACTCGATGAATCGGTCCCGGTCGCTTCGGCGATCCACAGGATGATGATCGCAAACACCACATCGAGGGCCACAGCACCGGCGACGAAGGCGAGTCCTGCGGCGATGGGCCGCTTCGCCTTGGTCACGATGACGGCGCTGACGACCAGGACGATCGGGGCAGCGGCCGCCGCGCCCAACGCGTAAGGCAGCATGGATTTGAAAAGACTCACTCGATCGTTGCCATTCGACCCTTGCCCGCCTGTTCAACGTGACGACTGCTGCCGCACTCTATGGGGTGGACTGTCGAGGACACGTGCACAATGGGCCCCGCGCGGATCGACACGGTCCGCATCCGAGGATCAGAGGGTTGGGAATGATCGAAAGACGGGTCAAGGCCGGATGAGCAGCCAGCAGTCAGGACCTTCTCCGGAAGTCGCTGGTCGGTGATATCGAGCAGGTGTCTGCCGGCGTGCCGATCCGGGAGCGCTACGGCCTCATGTTGCTCCTCATCCTGGTGGGCTACGTCCTCTCTGGCGTCGACACGAGCCGCTTCGTACTTTCGCTCGATTCCATCCTCTGGGTGACTTTGCTGCTGACTGCTCTTTGGTCTCCTGGCGTTCCGAAAAGACTTCGGAGAGTCGGGCTGGTGGCGACCCTCGTCGTACTCTTGACCACTCTTTCCCTCGGTCTGGTTGCTTCGGAGGCCGCGAACGGCTGGAGATTGTTGCTCGTCGGCGTGGCGCAATTCTCTGCGCTGCTCGCCATCCTCAACAGGATCAGCCGTCATGAGCACGTGACGTTTCAGACTGTCATGGGAGGAGTCGCCGCCTACGCCTTGATCGCGTTTGTCATGGCAGCGGTCTTCCACAGCCTCCAGTTCCTGACCGGCACGGACGCCCTCGACGGCGTGGTCGCCACCGGTGACTACGTCTACTTCTCGTTCGTGACGTTGACCACCGTCGGCTACGGCGATATCACCCCGGCCACTGAGCTGGCCAAGCGACTGGCAGTCGTCGAGGCTTTCGTCGGGCAGGTGTTCCTGATCGTCCTCGTCGCCCGCCTGGTCACCTTGTGGGGTCGCCGAGTGCGGCAGTGAGGGCGCTGGCGCCTCTACTGAGCGAGGATCTTGGCCTTTTGGGCCGCGAACTCGTCGTCGGTGAGGACACCGGCGGCATGGAGCTCGCCGAGCTGCTTGAGCTGATCCAACATATCGTCACCCGCCGGAGCCGCCGGAGGGGGAGGTGGCGGTGGGGCCTGCTGGTAGGCCTGCTGTTCCTGGTAGGCAGCGGCATCCTGCTCATTCGCCCAGCGCTCGCCCTGACGGCGCGACACCCGGTTGGACACCGCGGTGGCGGTCCCGGCGATGGCGGCGGTGCGGGCTACTCCTCGTATCAATCCCATGTTCTCTGTTCCTTTCGGGATCAGGCCTCGGCGGCTTCGAGCTCGTCGAGGGTGGCGATCAATGCGTTGACCGGGATACGCCCGGAGGCGACCAATTGAGCCCCGCTCTTCCGCAACGCAGTGGCGAACGGTGCCGCCCAGGTGTTCTCGTAGACGAGGATCGCAGCGGCAACCCCGGGTTCCAGGGCGGCGCCTGCTTCTGCATAATCCTCCTCGTCGAGCAAGCCAGACGACGCTTCGGCAAAGACCAACAGGTCGTTGGTGCCGTCTCCGTCGAAGTCGGCGATGTCGATCTCGAGCACGTTCCCCGCGTCGTCCTTCTCCACGAAAGAGAAATCCAGGATCCGAATCAGACCCCGGTCGACCAGATCGACCAGATGGGGGAAAGCCTCGCCATTCGGGGGCGAGCCTGCCGGCCACTCGACAATGAGATAGTCGATGGGTCCCAATCATTTCTTCGCTGCCGCTCATTTGCTTCCTTTCGATCGGCAATTCACCCGGCACCAACTCTTGCATGCCTGGCCTCCTCCATCCACCAGATTGGGTGAAGGTCATGCCAGGCTTTCGCCCACATTGCATGATGCAGCCGGCCCCGCAGCCAATAATGCTCTTTTCGAGTGAGGAAGGGAAATGACAGAACCTGAGACAAGCGACGTGACGCCTGACGAGGGCGCTCGCCCGATTCGGTGTCGCGCAGCGAGAAACGCCTCGAGATCATCACAGTGGTGATCCTGGCGTTCGCCGCGCTGTCGACGGCATGGAGCGGCTACCAGGCGTCGCTGTGGGACGGCATCCAGTCGAGCAACTACAGCCAGGCGGGCGGGGTCACGCACCAATGCTGCTCAACAGCGGACCGCAGCCAACCAATTCCGTCTCGCCGACCTGAGCGTGTTCGAGAACTACATCGACGCCGTCCTCTTGGAACGACCCGAGGTCTCGCCGACTTCTACTTCGAGCGGTTCCGTGACGAGTTCAGAGTCGGCTTCGACGCATGGATGGCTCTCGACCCGCTCAACAACCCCGACGCGCCGCCGAGCCCGTTCGCCATGCCGGAGTATCAGCTGTCCCAGGAGGCAGAGGCGGACCGTCTCGAGGCCACGGGCAGACGAGCTGTTCGCAAGCCGGCGAGGACGCCAACACCATCTCCGACGTCTACACGCTCACCACGCTTCTCTTCGCCGCCGTGCTCTTCTTCGCTGCGATGGCCGAGCGATTCGAGTACCTCGGGGCCCAGGTTTCCCTCCTGGTCATCGCCGGGATCGGTCTGGTCGTCGGCCTCAGTATCGCCTTGGGACAGCCGATCACCAGCGGCTAGAGCACGGTGATGACGACCTTGCCCCGGGCATGGCCGTCCTCCTGATAGCGCAGGGCATCTGGGACCTCGGACAACTGGAACCGCCGGTCGATGATCGGTTCGACCTTCCCATTTTCGAGGAGGGTCTTGATGAGATCGAGGTCGGCACGTCTGTTGGCCCGCCACATGAAGGTGCCCATTCGTTTGTTGCTGGTCATGGAGACCCCGGCCCCGACCAGGAAAGCCTGAGCGAATCCGGTCAGCCTGCGTGCGATGAGGACGTAACGCCCTCCCGGGGCCAACGAGTGCCGGTAGTGCAGGACCGAGTGCTCGTCGACGATGTCGAGGATCAGGTCATAACTGCGCCCGTTCGCCGTGAAATCCTCGCTGGTGTAGTCGATGAGATGGTCCGCTCCGGCCGATTGCATCAGGTCGAACTTCCCGCCGTGGTCGACACCGGTCACCTCAGCGCCGAAAGACTTGGCGAGTTGCACCGCAAAGGGCCCGACACACCCACCAGCCCCGTTGATCAGGACCTTCTCGCCCGGGTTGATCTCGCCATAGCCGAGTAGTCCCTGCAGGGCCAGGACCCCGGAGTGAGGAACCGTTGCCGCCTGCTCGAAAGTGACACCCGACGGCATAGGTGTGAACCCCTCCTCCGGTACACAGACGTACTCGGCGAAGGCGCCCTGGCCGAAGTCGAACAAGTCGGCCCACACGTCTTCCCCAATCCCGAGGGTGGTCACATTTCGACCAACGGCCTCGACTCGGCCGGCGACGTCGAGACCCATGCGGTCGTTCCGGGGTCGACCTATCCCGGAGGCGACACGAGCGGCTGCCGGCCTCCCTCGCAGATAGTCGAGGTCGGCGGTATTGACGGAGGCAGCGTGCACCTTCACCAGCACCTCGCCATCTCCGGGCACCGGCTTATCGATCTCCTTGAGCTCGATCACATCGGGTGAGCCGTACTCCTGGCGGACGATGGCCTTCAAAGCAGGGTCCTGATCGATGGTTCCATCAGATCGTGACGACGACCTTGCCCCGGGCGTGTCCCTCGCCCACGTAGCGGACGGCGTCGGGTGCTTCGATCAAGGTGTATGTCCTGTCCAGAGCTGGCGTGAACTTACCGGCCTCTGCCAGCTCAGCCAGGACGCGGAGGTCTTCCTGACGTTCCGTCGCCATCAACGCCAGCAGCCTCTGCTTGACGAACGGCGAGAGCAAAGCCACCGGAATGATCCGATCGGCGGGACCGACCCAGGCCCCGCCTTCCTCGCCCCCGACAATGACGAGGGTTCCCTCGGGGGCAAGGGCGCCTCGGAGCTGAGAGAGTGACCGATTGCCGGCGTTGTCGATGATTAGGTCATACCGGTCCGGGCGATCTGCAAAATCCTCAAGGGTGTAGTCGATGACGTGATCGGCGCCGATCGACTCGACCAGATCCACCTTGGACGTGCTGCACACCCCGGTGACCTCGGCTCCGAACGCCTTGGCCAGCTGGACTGCGAACGTGCCCACGCCGCCACCGGCACCGATGATCAACACCTTGTGTCCAGGTTTCACCTGTCCCTTGTCACGCAGGGCCTGGAGTGCGGTCATCCCCGAGATGGGGATCACGGCCGCCTCCTCGAAACTCAGGTTGCCCGGCTTCAATGCCAGCTTGTCCTCCCGGGCCGCGGCGTACTCGGCGAAGGAGCCCTCGCAGGTCCCAAAGACCTCGTCCCCGGGTTGGAACCGGGTCACTGCGGCTCCGACCGCTTCGACACGCCCGGCGACATCCCGCCCCCGCACCGGGTACTTCGGCTTGGTCAGGCCGTAGCCCATGACCCGGACCAGATAGGGCAGCCCGGTCATGATGTGCCACACGCCAGGTTCGACACCGGCTGCACGGACCTGCAACAGAACCTCGTTGTCGCCGATGACTGGTGGATCGATGTCCCTCAGCTCGAGCACGTCGGCCGAGCCGTATACGTCCTGCACGATTGCCTTCATCATGACCTCCTCAGTCACTCGTACGTTGTAAGTCGTATGGTGTAAGGTAACTCGTACGGCGTAAGGCTGTCAAGTCCCCTTTCAGACTTACCCCGTACGATTAGAATCGGAGACCGATGACAACGCAGACCGACCCGAGACCCAGAGCCCGTGATCCGTTGACTCGGGAACGAGTCCTGCGCGCCGCAGTCGATCTGGCCGACCGGGAAGGGATCGACGCTCTCACGATGCGCAACCTGGCCCGCGACCTCGGCGCCGAGGCGATGTCGCTCTACTACCACGTGGCCAACAAGGATGCAGTCCTCGACGGTGTGGTGGACGTGATCATGGATGAGATCAACCGGGCCGTCAGCGCGGTGGATGGCCCTCCGGCGACCGAGGACTGGAAGGCGGTGATGCGCTCGAGGATCCTCGCCGCCCGCGAAGTCCTGCTCCGACACCGCTGGGCCTCGCGACTGATCGAGACACGAACTGCGATAAGCCCGACCACGATGCGTTACTTCGACGAGCTGCTCGGGGTGTTGCACGCCGGGGGCTTCTCATACGACCTGGCCCATCACGCAATGCACGCTCTGGGTAGCCGCGGCTTGGGCTTCACCCAGGAACTGTTCGAGCCAGAGAACGCCGATGAAGGCGACGAGGACATGGCGGAGGCGATGGCCGAGATGGCCGATCAGTTCCCGCATCTGACAGGAATGATGATGGAGGTCGCCCACGACGATCCCGATTCGACTTTGGGCTGGTGCGATGACCAGTTCGAATTCGAGTTCGGGCTCGATCTGATCCTCGAGGGCCTCGAGGCGACACGGCAACGGTCGGGAGCCTGAAGCCGATCTGATCGAGTGTCAGCAGCGGCTCCACTTATCGCATAAGGAGGAACCCGATGAGACCCACCTCGCGAATGATCGCCTTCACACTTTTCGCGATCGTCACGGTCGAGTTCGGCGGATGGTCGCTGCTGGGCATGCTGACCAGCGAGGGAGCCATCAGCGAGTTCGAAGAGCAGTTCTTCCGGGCCGGACACGCCCACGCCGGGGTACTGCTCACCCTCGCCCTGATCTACTTCGTGCTCATGGACCGAACCGATTTCAGCGATCCGCGCCAACGGTTGCTCGGTCTGACCCTGCTGAGCGGGATCCTCCTCCAATCAGGAGGCTTCTTCCTCCACCTGGCTCGTCGGTGAGGAAGGGGCGTCCTCAGCCGGGACCTTGTTAACCCGCATCGGGGCAGTTCTCCTCGCCGTGGCCCTGATAGGGCTGGGAGTAGGCGTCCTCAGGTCTGGCGGCAAACGACAGAGTCTGGAGGACTCCCCTTCCTCCACCTGATCGAACCGACCTGCCCTACCGGTTCAGATATTGCCGTTTCTTGATCGACGCTCGCCGGGCCGAGAGATTGGCGGTGGCAAAGGCCAGGGCGAAGACCAGGTAGAGGGCCGCCACGGAAAGGGTCAACCAGCGGTACTGGGGAACGAGCCCTTGAACCGCGAGAACCGCGAGGGCCGCTGCCAGGAAGAAATACGCCCTGCGGTCGTTCATGCCAGCGCTTCCACAATCAGCGAGAATATCCCGGCAACGATGGCCGCCCCCGGGATCGTGAAGATCCACGCCCACAGCACCCTGCCGGCAACCCGCCAACGCACCGCCGACATACGCCGGGCAGCGCCCACTCCGACGATCGCCCCGGTGATGGTGTGCGTCGTCGAGACCGGGATGCCCTGTGCCGAGGCAAAGAAGAGTGTCGCGGCGGCAGCGCTCTCGGCGGCGACACCGCCCGAAGGCTGCAGCTTGGTGAGCTTGAACCCCATCGTCTTCACGATCCGCCATCCGCCGAAGAGGGTCCCCAGCGCGATCGCGGTGTGTGCGGAGAGGACGACCCACAGCGGCACTTCGGCATCCGCTGGGAGGCTCCCGACGGCGATGAGGACCGCCAGGATGATCCCCATCGTCTTTTGAGCGTCATTGCCGCCATGTCCCAGGCTGAACGCGGCCGCCGAAACCAGCTGACCACGGCGGAAGCCCTTGTTCAATCTCGGCAGGTTCTTCTCGCGGTGAAACACCCACTGGATGATCACGGTCAACAACAGCCCGATAGCGAGCCCGACCAATGGCGACAAAACGATGAAGGCGCCGATGGTCGCCAGCCCTTCGGATATCAGGACATCGAAACCGCCCCGCACCACCGCCGCACCTGCCATGCCACCGACGAGGGCGTGCGACGAGCTTGTGGGGAGGCCGAGCCAGAACGTCAGGAGGTTCCAGGCGATCGCACCGAGGAGTCCGGCGAAGATCACCCCCACGGTGAGGGCATCCTGCACGACCACGTCCTTGGCGATGGTGTTTGCCACGTGCGTGCTGAAGATGAGAAAGGCGACGAAGTTGAAAAACGCCGCCCATATCACCGCATAGCGAGGCGATAGCACTCTGGTCGACACCACCGTGGCGATCGAGTTGGCCGCGTCGTGGAATCCGTTGGTGAAGTCGAAGGCCAGCGCGACGAGGATGACGATGATCGCGCCGATCTCCACGATCGATGCTCCCTCAGGCCTGCTTGACGACGATCGTCGTGACGATGTTCGTCATGTCCTCGATTCGGTCGAGCACCGCCTCGAGCGACTCGACGATGTCCTTCCAGCGGATGACATCGACCGGTTCCATCTCCCCGGAGAAGAGTCGGGCCACAGCTCTTCGGTAGATGCGATTTCCCTCGCTCTCCAGACCTTCTATCTCGCTGATGATCTGGCGAAGGCCTCTCATGTCCTCGAAACGGTCGAAGAGCTCGACGATCTTCGAGGCCATCTGAGTGAGCACTTCCACCTGTTCCGGAACCTCGGGGATCAGCTCGGTGATGTTGGTGAGCACCACCATCTCAGACACGTGGTAGATGTCGTCGACCACGTCGTCGATCCCCTGCGCCAACCGCTGGATGTCCTCAGGATCGAACGGGGTGACGAACGTGGAGTCGAGCCTGGTGAGAATGCGCGAGGTGTACTCGTCACCGGCCCGCTCGACCTCCTTGACGGCAACATGGAGCTCTGCCGCATTGGCAGTGTCGGCGAGGACGTCGTTGAGCTTGTCTACACAGGTGGCGATGTTCTGCGCTGCCAAGGAGAAATCGTCGAAGAATTCCCGACTGGTGGGGACGATCCTGAATTTCATCGGCGACGGGACGGTAGTTATCGCCCGGCCACTACGACGAAATTGCCTGGACATCGGCTGTCGAAAAGGGTCAGCCCCGTTCGTCTCTAGATGGACAGGCCACACCAGGTGGCCGTGCGAAAGGAGACGCAATGGCCAAGTTCTTGTTCGTCTATCACGGCGGCAGTGCCCCGGAGTCGGAAGAGGAGGGGGCGGCAGTGATGCAGGCGTGGAATGAATGGCTCGACGGTCTGGGCACGGCGGTCGTCGATCAAGGGCACCCGACCGGGGCATCGGCCACCGTCGGGACCGATGGGTCGACCACGCAGGGCGGCGGCGCCAACCCGGTGACCGGCTATTCGATCATCAGCGCAGACAGCCTCGAGCAGGCCCTGGTTTTCGCCAAGGGCTCGCCGCAGCTGCCGTCGGGCGGGACCATCGAGGTCGCCGAGACTCTCGACATGTGATTCGCGGCGGTCGACTATTCGGGCTTCTCTGCGACCACGATGTGGAACCGGGAGAAGCCCGTCTCGTCGATCACGTGGAGACCCGCCTGATCACATAGCTCGTGTAGCCCCGCCCGGGTGTCGACCACATTGCCCCAAGTGAGCTCATACCACTGAGCCAATGCAGCGAATCGGGACGGCATCCGGCGAAGGTCTTCGTCTGTCACCGGGTACACCTCGTCGAAGATCAGGAAGAAGCCTCCCGGTTTGAGCGCCCGGGCCACCGACTCGAACGCTCCCGGCTTCAAATCAGGCGCGATCTCGTGGACCACCAGGAAGCTCGTCGCGACGTCGAACGTGCCTGCTTCGTCCAATTCATCGACGGTCAGGACACGAGCCTCGCAGCGCTCGGCGAGACCTCGATCTGCAATCAGCTGATTGCGCCAGCCCGACCGAATACGGCTCGACATCGACGCCGAGACAAGTGACGCCCGAAAAGCGCTCGGCGATCTGCACCACGGCCCATCCCCCACCGCAGCCCACATCCAGGACCCGGCCACCCTCCTCGAGACGCTGCTCCAAGACCGGGAGTTGAGGCAGCACCAGATCGAGGAAGATGCGCGGCAGTGCCTTGAGTGCCTCGGCGACTTCACGCATGAACGCCTCATCGTGCTCCTGGTATGGACGTACCGTGCCTTCTCGGAAATGACGCACGTAGTCCGGGTAGTCCTTTCCGACTTCCATGTGAACCCCGGCCGCGGCGGCCAGATAGAAGCTCGATTCTGGATCTCCGAGGATCTGATCGAAATGAGGCCCCATTCGCCAACCGGCCCCGTCCCGGTCGAGGATCTCGAAGGCGAAGGCGGTGCGACACAGGACATCGGTGTAGAAGTCGTCGGTGCCTAGGCGGGCGGCGAGTTCGGCGGAGGTGAGACCCGGATCCTCGGTGAGCGCGGCCCAGGCACCGAGCTGGTGCCCGATTTCGATCATGTGGGTGGCGTGGTACCCGGCGATCAACTCATAGAGCTTGCTGACTTGATCGGCCAGGGTGGGAGACTCCGCGGTCATCCATTCTCCTTTCAAGTCACACGTAACGTAGCGAAAGGCCATCCATGACTTATCCAGACCCCCTCTACACGGCATCGGATGCTGCCGTCAGCGCCACCATCAAGAGAGCCGGCGCCGACCCCGACCTGGTCCGCACCAGCGGGACCGAGGTGCACTACCTGGCCACCGGTGCCACGACCGGTGGCCTGTTCGGGCTCTATCGGTGGTCGATGGGCCCGGGCCGGGGTGGGGCGGATCCCCATTTCCACCGAACGATGGCTGAATCCTTCTACATCCTCTCCGGCACCGTGCGGATCTTTGACGGCGACGAATGGGTCGACGCCGGCGTCGGCGATTTCGCCCACGTCCCACCGGGCGGGATCCATGGCTTCAGCAACGAGTCTGGGGCGCCGGCCTCGATGCTCATCCACTTCGCTCCCGGGGCGCCACGCGAGCAGTACTTCGAAGGCCTCAACCATCTGAACGAGATGTCACCGGAGGAGCGGGCCGACTTCTTCCTCGCTCACGACAACCATTTCCTGGACTGATCGACAGAACGCCCCGATTCAGCCTCTGGCGACGAGACCAGCAGCGATATCGACCGCGGCGGCGACGTCGTCGTTCTGCGGGTAGAGGAGAGACCGACCGACCACGAGACCCCGAACCCCGGGTATCCCCAAGGCCTTTTCCCAGCTGGCGAAGACCTCGTCGTCGGATCCCTGCGGGTCTCCGCCCAGCAAGAGAGTCGGCAAGGTGGTCGACTGCATGACTCTCTCCATGTCATCCACCACCGGGAGCTTCAGCCAGGTGCGGCGGCTCGTCGACCCGAGCCCGGACGCAATTCCCACGGACTTGATCACGGCATCCACCGACAGGTCGTTGACCAGCTTCCCGGCTTCCCAACCGGACATAAAAGGCTCAACCAATGCCATCAGCCCTGACGAGGCAAGCTCGGACACGGCACGCGCCGTGTGCTCGAGGGTCCGCGCCGTTCCCGGATCCTCCTGAGCGATTCTGATGAGCATCTTCCCCCCATCGAGACCCATGTCCGCCAACGTTCGTGCGTCGTAGGCGGTGTATCGGTCATCGAGCTCGAAGACGGACCCCGCGAGACCGCCTCGATTCATCGACCCGATGACGATCTTGTCTTCCAGGGCGCCCACCAGGAGCAGATCCTCGACGATGTCCGGGGTCCCCAGGACGCCATCGACGCCAGGGCGCTCGAGTGCCGTAACGAGCCGCTCCAACAAGTCCTGACGATTGGCCATCGCCTGCGGTCTACCCCGAGCGGCGAGTGCTCCGCGAGCCGGATGGTCGGCGGCAATCAAGACCATCCGCCCGGTGAGAGCACTGCGGGACCGCGCCGCCGCAGCGCGTTCGATCGCACCGGGATCCTCGACGCGCAGGGCCCTGATCTGTTCGATGTCGAGATTCACGCTCACCTCCGCGACAGAAGGGCCATTACTTCCTCAGTGTCCGGCATCGCCGTCGAGCATTCCAATCGCGATGCCACTATTGCACCAGCAGTGTTGGCGAACTCGAGCACTCGTTGCAGTGGCCAACCCTCCAGGATTCCGTGGCACAGCGCTCCGCCGAAGGCGTCTCCCGCGCCCAAGCCGTTCACCACCTCGACTTCGACAGGTGGGACTGACACCTGTCCGGTCGGCTCGAAGCCCACTACTCCCTCGGCGCCAAGCTTGACGATGGCCGTGGTGGGTCCTCGCTCGAGGAGGGCTTTGCCGGCTCGATGCGGGTCGGTTTCGCCGACGGCGACCTCACACTCGGCGAGATTCCCCACGACGATGTCCACGCGCGGCAGGACGGCAGCGATCTCTTCTCTGGCGTCTCCGACATCGCCCCAGAACTGCTCTCGATAATCGAGGTCGAGGACTGTGAGGCCGGCACCATCCCTCATCCGGAGTGCCTCGTGGTGGGCGGAACGACTGGGCTCCTGGGAAAGACCGGTGGTCGTGATCCAGAACAATCGGGCACCGCCGACGATCTCCTCATCGAGATCCTCGGGTCGAATCTCCATGTCGGGCGCCTTGGGATACCGGTAGAAGGTGATCGGGAAATGGTCGGGCGGATGGATCTCACAGAAGGTGATGGGTGTCGGTAGACCCTCGACCGTCGACACGAACTCACTGCTCACCCCCAGCCGCTCGAGCTCTTCACGAAGGAACCGGCCGAAGTCGTCAGCGCCGGTCCGCGAGATCAGAGCCGTGCGCCGACGATGCCGAGCCGCCGCCACCGCCACATTGGCGGCACTCCCTCCGAGAAATCTCCCGAAGCTGGTGACCGATCCCAGGCGAACGCCGGACTGCAACGGGTAGAGGTCGATCCCCAGTCGACCCATGGAGATCACTTCGAAGGTCATCCCGCTCCCGGGTCGAACACCTCGACCGTCGTGTTGCGGTCGTCGTCGATGACCATCAGCAGACCCGACACCCAGGAGGGCTCGCCGATGTCATGTCCGAGGGAGTCACCGGCGACGGCGCGGAGCAAGGGCGAATGGGTCACGGCGACGACGACTTCGGGCCTGTGGGGAATTTGATCGACGAGGCTTCCGGCAAAGGCTTCGACCCGAGCCGCGACCGATCTGGCGTCCTCGCCTGGAGGTGAAGGGTGGGCCAGCCACCACCCGATGCGGTCAGGCGAATCGAAGAATGTCGGGAAGAACTCGAGCGACAGCACATCGTCGGCCGAAACTCCATCGACCTGCTCGGCAAGCGCATCGGCGCTGCTCACCATGTTGACTCTCACTCCCGCCAGGTAGAGGTCGGGGTTGCGAAGTGCGAATGCCACTTTCGGCCCAATCACCTGGCCACCCGCGTCGATGACACCTCGAGCCAGATGCGCCGCCGTGTCAATGGCTCGTCGTGTCTCCCCACTCAGCACGGTGATAGGGCCGGCCTCTCGGAGACCGAAGCCCCGTCCCACCGCGAACGCCTGCTCCTCGGCGGCGGCCGTAATCGGCACATCGCCACGATGGGAAGTGATCTCGCCGTGTCGCAGAAGGTAGAGCCGCACTAGTGGT
>CAWJLJ010000026.1:0-116034 GCA_963843585.1 uncultured Acidobacteriota bacterium | reverse complement strand
GATCTCACCCTCGTGTCTGTGGTAGAGGGGGTCTGGATAAGTCATGGGGGACTTTCGCTACGTTACGCGTGACGTGGAAAGGAGAACGGATGACCGCGGAGTCTCCGACCCTGGCCGACCAGGTCAGCAAGCTCTACGACCTGATCGCCGGGTATCACGCCACCCACATGATCGAAATCGGGCATCAGCTCGGTGCATGGGCCGCGCTCACCGAGGATCCAGGTCTTACCTCCACCGAACTCGCTACCCGCCTTGGCACCGATGCCTTCTACACCGATGTCCTGTGTCGCACCGCCTTCGCCTTCGAGATCGTCGACCGTAAGGGGTCCGGTTGGCGAATGGGGCCGCATTTCGAACAGATCCTCGGAGATCCAGAATCGAGCTTCTATCTGGCGGGCGCGGCTGGGGTCCACATGGAAGTGGGAAGGACTACCCGGACTATCCGCGTCACTTTCGAGAAGGCACCGTCGTCCATACCAAGAACACGATGAGGCGTTCATGCGTGAAGTCGCCGAGGCCCTCAAGGCACTGCCGCGCATCTTCCTCGATCTGGTGCTGCCTCAACTCCCGGTCTTGCAGCAGCGTCTCGAGGAGGGTGGCCGGGTGCTGGACGTGGGCTGCGGTGGGGGATGGGCCGTCGTGCAGATCGCCGAGCGCTTTACGGGCGTCACTTGCCTCGGGATCGATGTCGAGCCGCATCTCGGTCGGGCTGGCGCAACGGCTGATTGCAGAACGAGGTCTCGGCGACCGCTGCGAGGCTCGTGCGACCGTCGACCAACTGGCGAAACAGGCACCTTCGACGTCGCGACCAGCTTCCTGGTGGTCCACGAGATCGCGCCGGAACTGAAACCAGGAGCGTTCGCCGCCGTGGCCCGGGCGCTCAAGCCAGGCGGCTACTTCCTGATCTTCGACGAGGTCTACCCGGTCACCGACGATTCCCTTCGCACCATGCCTACCCGCTTTGCTGCCTTGGCCCAGTGGTACGAGCTCACTTGGGGAAACGTGGTCGACACCCGGGCCGGTCTCGATGAGCTCTGTGATCGGGCGGGTCTCACAGTCGCCGACGAGACGAGCTTCTCCCGGTTCCACATAGTGGTCGCAGAGAAGCCCGCCTAGTCGACCGCCGCGAATCACATGATGTCGAGTGTCTCGGCGACCTCGATGGTCCCGCCCGACGGCAGCTGCGGCGAGCCCTTGGCGAATACCAGGGCCTGCTCGAGGCTGTCTGCGTTGATGATCGAATAGCCGGTCACCGGGTTGGCGCCGCCGCCCTGCGTGGTCGACCCATCAGTCCCGACGGTGGCCGATGCCCCGGTCGGGTGCCCTTGATCGACGACTGCCGTGCCCAGACCGTCGAGCCATTCATTCCACGCCTGCATCACCGCCGCCCCCTCCTCTTCCGACTCCGGGGCACTGCCGCCGTGATAGACGAACAAGAACTTGGCCATTGCGTCTCCTTTCGCACGGCCACCTGGTGTGGCCTGTCCACCTAGAGACGAACGGGGCTGACGCTTTTCGACAACCGATGACCAGGCAATTTCGTCGTAATCGCCGGGCGATAACTACCGTCCCGTCGCCGATGAAATTCAGGATCGTCCCCACCAGTCGGGAATTCTTCGACGATTTCTCCTTGGCAGCGCAGAACCTCTCAGAGTGTGTCGATCGGTTCAAGGACGTGCTGGCCGACACATCCGAGGCTTCGGAGCGTCATGTCGCGGTGAAAGAGGTCGAACGAGCCGGGGACGAATACACCTCCCAAATCCTCACCCGGCTCGACTCGACTTTCGTGACTCCATTCGACCCGGAGGACATCCAGAGACTGGCCCAGGGCATCGACGATGTCGTCGACGACATCTACCACGTCTCAGAGATGGTGGTGCTCACCAACGTCACAGATCTCATACCCGAGGTCATCGAGCAGGTGGAAGTCCTCAGCCAGATGGCGTCAAAGGTCGTCGAGCTGTTCGATCGATTCGAGGACATGCGGGGGCTGAAACCGATCATCGCCGAGGTCGAGGGACTCGAGAGCGAGGGAAATCGCATCTATCGGAGAGCCGTGGCCCGGCTCTTTTCTGGTGAGATGGGAGCCGTCGACGTGATCCGCTGGAAGGACATCATCGAGTCATTGGAGGCGGTGTTCGACCGTATCGAGGACATGACGAACATCGTCACCACGATCGTCGTCAAGCAGGCCTGAGGGAGCATCGATCGTGGAGATCGGCGCGATCATCGTCATCCTGGTCGTGCTGGCATTCGACTTCACCAACGGATTCCACGACGCGGCCAACTCGATCGCGACGGTGGTGTCGACCAGAGTGCTCTCGCCACAGTATGCGGTGATCTGGGCGGCGTTCTTCAACTTCGTCGCATTTCTCATCTTCAGCACAGAGGTGGCCAACACCATCGCAAATGACGTGGTGGTGCAGAGCGCACTCACCGTAGGGGTGATCTTCGCGGGCCTCCTCGGCGCGATCGCCTGGAACCTGTTGACCTTTTGGCTTGGTCTCCCCACCAGCTCGTCGCACGCCCTCGTCGGTGGCATGGCAGGTGCGGCGGTGGTGCGCGGCGGGTTCGATGTCCTCATCTCCGAGGGCCTGGCGACTATTGGCGCCTTCATAGTGCTCTCTCCATTGATCGGACTCGCTCTCGGGCTCTTGTTGACCGTGATCATCCAGTGGCTGTTTCACCGCGAAAAGGACATCGACAGATTGAACAAAGGCTTCCGTCGTGGCCAGCTTGTATCGGCGGCCGCGTTCAGCCTGGGACATGGTGGCAACGACGCTCAGAAGACGATGGGGGTCATCCTGGCGGTCCTCATCGCAGTCGGGAACCTGCCGGCGGACGCCGAAGTGCCGCTTTGGGTCGTCCTGTCCGCACACACCGCGATCGCGCTGGGGACTCTCTTCGGCGGATGGCGGATCGTGAAGACGATGGGGTTCAAACTCACCAAGCTGCAGCCGTCGGGAGGTGTGGCCGCAGAAAGCGCCGCCGCCGCCACGCTCTTCTTCGCCTCGGCGCAGGGCATCCCGGTCTCGACGACGCACACCATCACCGGGGGGATCGTCGGAGTGGGCGCCGCCCGTCGCATGTCGGCGGTGCGTTGGCGGGTGGCCGGCAGGGTGCTGTGGGCCTGGATCTTCACGATCCCGGGGGCGGCCATCGTTGCCGGGATATTCTCATCTGATTGTGGAGGCGCTGGCATGAACGACCGCAGGGCGTATTTCTTCCTGGCAGCGGCCCTCGCGGTTCTCGCGGTTCAAGGGCCTCGTTCCCCAGTACCGCTGGCTGACGCTTTCCGTGGCGGCCCTCTACCTGGTTTTCGCCCTGGCCTTTGCCACCGCCAATCTCTCGGCCCGGCGAGCGTCCGATCAAGAAACGGCAAAATCTGAACCGGTAGGGCAGGTCGGACCGATCAGGCGGAGGAAGGGGAGTCCTCCAGACTCTGTCGTTTGCCGCCAGACCTGAGGACGCCTACTCCCAGTCCGATCAGGGCCACGGCGAGGAGAACTGCCCCGATGCGGGTTAACAAGGTCCCGGCTGAGGACGCCCCTTCCTCACCGACGACCAGGTGGAGAAAGAAGCCTCCCGATTGGAGGAGGATCCCGCTCAGCAGGGTCAGCCCGAGCAACCTTTGGCGCGAATCGCTGAAATCGGTCCGGTCCATGAGCACGAAGTAGATCAGGGCGAGTGTGAGCAGTACCCCGGCGTGGGCGTGCCCGGCCCGGAAGAACTGCTCTTCGAACTCGGTGATGGCTCCCTGGCTGGTCAACATGCCCAGCAGCGACCATCCGCCGAACTCGACGGTCACGATGGCGAAGAGTGTGAAGGCGATCATTCGCGAGGTGGGTCTCATCGGGCTTCCTCCTTATTGCGATAAGTGGAGCCGCTGCCGACACTCGATTTGATCGGCTTCAGGCTCCCGACCGTTGCCGTGTCGCCTCGAGGCCCTCGAGGATCAGATCGAGCCCGAACTCGAATTCGAACTGGTCATCGCACCAGCCCAAGGTCGAATCGGGATCGTCGTGGGCGACCTCCATCATCATTCCCGTCAGATGCGGGAACTGATCGGCCATCTCGGCCATCGCCTCCGTCATGTCCTCGTCGCCTTCTTCGGCGTTCTCTGGCTCGAACAGTTCCTGGGTGAAGCCCAAGCCGCGGCTGCCCAGAGCGTGCATGGCGTGATGGGCCAGGTCGTATGAGAAGCCGCCAGCGTGCAACACCCCGAGCAGCTCGTCGAAGTAGCGCATCGTGGTCGGGCTTATCGCGGTTCGCGTCTCGATCAGTCGCGAGGCCCAGCGATGTCGGAGCAGGACTTCCCTGGCGGCGAGGATCCTCGAGCGCATCACTGCCTTCCAGTCCTCGGTCGCCGGAGGACCATCCACCGCGCTGACGGCCCGGTTGATCTCATCCATGATCACGTCCACCACACCGTCGAGGACTGCTTCCTTGTTGGCCACGTGGTAGTAGAGCGACATCGCCTCGGCGCCCAGCTCGCGGGCCAGGTTGCGCATGGTGAGGGCGTCGATGCCTTCCCGGTCGGCCAGGTCGACTGCGGCGCGCAGGACTCGTTCCCGTGTCAACGGATCACGGGCTCTGGGTCTCGGCTCGGTCTGCGTTGCCATCGGTCTCCGATTCTAATCGTACGAGGTAAGTCTGAAAGGGACTTGACAGCCTTACGTCGTACGAGTTACCTTACACCATACGACTTACAACGTACGAGTGACAGAGGAGGTCATGATGAAGGCAATCGTGCAGGACGTATACGGCTCGGCCGATGTGCTCGAGTTGAGGGACATCGATCCACCGGTCATCGGCGACAACGAGGTCCTCTTGCAGGTCCATGCAGCCGGTGTCGAACCTGGCGTGTGGCACATCATGACCGGGCTGCCCTATCTGGTCCGGGTCATGGGCTACGGCCTGACCAAGCCGAAGTACCCGGTGCGGGGGCGGGATGTCGCCGGGCGTGTCGAAGCGGTCGGAGCCGCCGTGACCGAGTTCCAACCCGGGGACGAGGTCTTTGGGACCTGCGAGGGCTCCTTCGCCGAGTACGCCGCGGCCCGGGAGGACAAGCTGGCACTGAAGCCGGGCAACCTGAGTTTCGAGGAGGCGGCCGTGATCCCCATCTCGGGGATGACCGCACTCCAGGCCCTGCGCGACAAGGGACAGGTGAAACCCGGACACAAGGTGCTGATCATCGGTGCCGGTGGCGGCGTGGGCACGTTCGCAGTCCAGCTGGCCAAGGCGTTCGGAGCCGAGGTCACCGGCGTGTGCAGCACGTCCAAGGTGGATCTGGTCGAGTCGATCGGCGCCGATCACGTCATCGACTACACGCGTGAGGATTTCGCAGATCGCCCGGCCCGGTATGACCTCATCGTCGACAACGCCGGCAATCGGTCACTTTCTCAGCTCCGGGGCGCCCTTGCTCCCGAGGGGACCCTCGTCATTGTCGGGGGCGAGAATGGCGGGGCCTGGGTCGGTCCCGCTGATCGGATCATCCCGGTGGCTTTGCTCTCGCCGTTCGTCAAGCAGAGGCTGCTGGCGTTGATGGCGACGGAACGTCAGGAAGACCTTCGGGTCCTCGCTGAGATGGCAGAGGCCGGTAAGTTCACCCCGGCCTTGGACCGGACCTACCCCCTGGTCGAGGCACCCGACGCCGTCCGTTATGTGGGCGAGGGGCACGCCCGGGGCAAGGTCGTCGTCACCATCTGAGCGATCCAGGAGCGGGTTTTGAAGGTCATCGTCCGCGAGGAGTACGGCTCACCGGATGTGCTCGAGCTCAAGGAGATCGAGAAGCCGGTGCCCGGAGATGGCGAGGTGCTGGTCAAGGTGCACGCTGCCTCCGTCAACACCGCCGACCTCGACTATCTGCGAGGGAGGCCGGCGGCCGCTCGTGTCGCTTCCGGGATAAGTCGACCCCGAAACGACCGCATGGGTCTCGACGTCGCCGGCCGGGTCGAGGTCGTTGGTCGAAATGTGACCACGCTCAGGGTTGGGGAAGACGTGTGGGCCGACTTGTTCGACTTCGGTCAGGGCGCCTTCGCCGAGTACGTCTGCGCCCCGCAGACGGCGTTCACACCGATGCCGTCGGGCGTGACTTTCGAGCAGGCGGCAACGGTTCCTCACTCCGGGGTCCTGGCCCTGCAGGGTCTCCTCGGCTTCGGCGAGATCAACTCCGGGAGAAACGGTCCTGATCAACGGGGCGGGTGGGTGTGTCGGACCATTTGCGATTCAGCTCGCCAAGTCCTTCGGCGCTGAGGTGACCGGTGTCGACCACGGCGGGAAGTTCGACCTGATGCGCTCGGCCGGGGCGGACCACCTCATCGACTACACCCGTGAGGATTTCA
Source organism: uncultured Acidobacteriota bacterium (assembly GCA_963843585.1). GTDB lineage: Bacteria > Actinomycetota > Acidimicrobiia > Spongiisociales > ZC4RG35 > JARDZU01. The sequence continues at coordinate 109,690 of CAWJLJ010000026.1, read as the reverse complement.
TCGCGAACGGGCGCAGTTATGACCTGATCCTCGACATCGTCGATGAGCACTCGGTCCTGCACTATCGGCACTCGTTGGCCCCGGGAGGGCGTTATGTCCTCATCGCCCGCAGACTGACCGGATTCGCTCAGGCATTCCTGGTCGGGGCCGGGGTCTCCATGACCAGCAGCAAACGAATGGGCACCTTCATGTGGCGGGCGAACAATCGGGCCGACCTCGATCTCATCAAAGCCCTCCTCGAGAACGGGAAGGTCACCCCGATCATCGACCGGCGGTTCCAGCTGTCCGAGGTCCCAGAGGCTCTGCGCTATCAGGAGGACGGCCATGCCCGAGGCAAGGTCGTCATCACGATGTGAAGCGCCAGCGCTAACCGCTGGTGATCGGCTGTCCTAGGGCGATCGAGAGGCCGATGACGAGACCGATCCCGGCGATGACGAGGAGGGCAACCTGGGCCCTGAAGTATTCGAACCGCTCGGCCATCGCAGCGAAGAAGAGCGCGGCGGCGAAGAGAAGGGTGGTCATTGTGTAGACGTCGGAGATGGTGTTGGCATCCTCTCCGGCTTGAAAGAGCTCGTCGGCGCGGGCTTCGAGACGGTCAGCCTCGGCATCCTGTGAAAGCTGATATTCGGGCATGGCAAACGGGCTGGGCGGGGCATCGGGGTTGTTGAGTGGATCGAGAGCCATCCACGCGTCGAAGCCCACTCTGAACTCGTCTCTGAACCGCTCGAAGTAGAAATCGGCGACGGCAGGGCGTTCCAGGAGGACGGCGTCTATGTAGTTCTCGAACACGCTCAGGTCGGCCAGACGGAATTGGTTGGCCGCCGTGCGTTGCTGGGCAGCATTGGTGCGTGAACCTGATGCCTGGGTGTAGTTGCTCGACTGGATGCCGTCCCAAAGCGATGCCTGGTATCCGCTCCACGCAGTCGAAAGCGCGGCAAACGCGAGAATCGCCACGGTGATGATCTCCATGCGCTTCTCGCTCCACGAAACCGGTGGGGTAGCGCCTTCGTTGGGCGTCACGGCGTGTGATTCAGGTCCTGCCATTTCCCTTCCTCACTCGAACAGAGCATTATTGGCTGCGGGGCGGCCCGCATCATGCAATGTGGGCGAAAGCCTGGCATGACTTCGCCCAATTTGGAGGTTGGAGGTTGCCAGGTGTGCAAGAGTTGGTGTCACGTGAATTGCCGATCGAAAGGATGCAAATGAGCGGCAGCGAAGAAATGATGGGCCCCATCGACTACGTGATTGTCGAGTGGCCGGCCGGCTCGCCCCCGAATGGCGAGGCTTTCCCGCATCTGGTCGATCTGGTCAACCGGGGTCTGATTCGAATTCTGGATTTCTCCTTCGTGGAGAAGGACGAGGCGGGCAACGTCCTCGAGATCGACATCGCCGACTTCGACGGCGACGGGATCAACGATCTCTTGGTCTTCGCCGAAGCGTCGTCTGGCTTGCTCGACGAGGAGGACTACGCAGAAGCGGGCGCCGCTTTGGAACCTGGGGTTGCCGCGGCGATCCTCGTCTTTGAGAACACCTGGGCGGCACCGTTCGCAACGGCTCTGCGGAAGAGCGGTGCTCAATTGGTCGCCTCCGGGCGTATCCCGGTCAACGCTTTGATCGCCACACTCGACGAGCTCGAAGCCGCCGAGGCCTGATCCCGAAAGGAACAGAGAACATGGGATTGATACGAGGAGTAGCTCGCACTGCTGCCATCGCCGGGACCGCCACCGCGGTGTCCAACCGGGTGTCGCGCCGTCAAGGCGAGCGCTGGGCGAACGAGCAGGATGCCGCTGCTTACCAGGAACAACAGGCCTACCAGCAGGCGCCACCACCGCCACCAGCTGCCGCCCCTGCCCCCGGCACCGACGACATGCTGGCCCAGCTCAAGCAGCTTGGAGACCTCCACGCTGCCGGTGTCCTCACGGACGAGGAGTTCGCGGTCCAAAAATACAAGGTGATGAATCCGTAGAAGTCGGATCGCGATCAGCGTCGAAAGCGGCCGGTCCACAACGAGACCAAGCGGGCAACGAAGGTGATCAGGAACACCTGTCCGACAAACGCCCCGACAACGACCAGTCGCTTGGCCAACTCCGTGGCCGGGGTGATGTCACCGTAGCCCACGGTGGTCAGGGTCACGAACGAGAAGTAGATGTAGTCGCCTGCAGCGACCACGCCGTTGAGGGTGTTAGCGCTCGTGAGGAGCTCGAGGCTGTGGAGGACCGACGCCAACACAAATGCGAGCAAGGCGTAGGAGGACACCCCTCCCATGACGGTCTGAATCGTCACGTGTTCGTGACGGGTGATCCTGTTCAGGATGGCGAGGATCGCAGAGAACTGTGCGACCGCGAGAAGCGCCAGTCTCCAGCCATCCGCGGTATCGGAGTCAAAGAGTCCGAGCGAAAGCGTCGTCAACAGGACGACGAGAGTCGCCACGAGGCCGACCCGGCGCAGCCGTTTCGGCACTCCAGGTGACCAAAGCGCCGCCAAGAGCAAGGTGATCCAGAGGATCGAGTCGACTGCAATCAGAATTCGACTCGTGTCGACACCCGAGAGGACGTACCCCACCAGAATGATCAGCAACATGAGGCCGTAACGCTCCCGGATCGGCACACCGGCTGACACCTGCTCGATATCCCCGACCATCGACTCCCCAGAAGGTCCTGACTGCTGGCCGCTCATCCGGTCCTGATGCGTCTTTCGATCATTCCCTGCCCTCGCGTTGCTCGGGTTGCGGAGCGGTGTCGATCCGCGCTGTCGACATTCTGCACGTGTCCTCGAATGTCCACCACATAGAGTGGAGCCGTAGTGGCCAGGCAGTTCCGAAGGGCATTGAGCTACAGCAGTAGCCAAATGGGAACCACCCGTTGAGTCTCTTCAACTCCATGCTGCCTTACGCCTTGGGCGCCGCGGCCGCCGCGCCGATCGTCCTGGTCGTCAGCGCCGTCATCGTTACCAAGGCGAAGCGGCCCATCGCCGCCGGACTCGCCTTCGTCGCTGGTGCTGTGGCCCTCGACGTGGTGTTTGCGATCATCATCCTGTGGATCGCCGAGGCGACCGGGACCGATTCATCGAGTGGGGAGCTCGGGGCAGTCGTGGACACCATGCTCGGGGCGATTTTCGTGATCCTCGGAATCGCCGCGGTGTTTTCCAAGCCGTCCCCCGAGAAGGAGGAAGCCAACCGCCGCCGCGTGGAGGGATTCGCCTCGTCGGGATTCGGTCGCTGCTCAAGCTGGGCGTGCGGTGCAGGTGATCAACTCCGATGCCCTCGTCGTCTACGCAGCCGGTCTCAAGGAGATCCCCTTGGCCGACCCCCAGCCAGCCGCGGCCACCGTCGTCATCGTCCTCATCGTCTTCCTCTTCATCATGCTCCTCCCGTACCACCTCCCCATCGTCCTTCGGACGATCGCTCCGATCGCTCACGAGTCGATCCTGGGTGGGATGACCGAGTGGCTTCTGGCTCGCACCCGCCTCATCGAGATCATCGTCGGACTCGGCCTGGGGGGCATCTTCCTGTACAAAGGGCTCGGCGCCTGCTCTGACCCCACTCAGGTCGCCGCATCCTCGGCGGCATATCTCGCGAGGAGAGCTTCTTCTTCGTCCTTCTTGGGGAAGAGCGTGAAGACGATCGCCGCTCCCAGGAGGACGGCGACGATGCCGGCCATGTACGCCCATTGATCGCCCTGCAGGAAAGACTCCTTGGCCGCCGCGGTGATCTCGCTGGCGTATTGGGGGTACTGGGCGGCCACAGCCTCGGCTCCGGCGAACGACTTGGTGAGCTGGCTCTGAACGACGAAGTGATCTGCAGCCTGTTCGGGTGACGAGCCGATCGCCACCGCCGCCGCCGCTGCGTACCCGGCGGTGAGTAAGGCCCCGAAAATCGATTGCATGATGGCCCCACCGAGGTCGCGCTGGAGATCTGCGGTGCCCGAGGCCATCCCGGCTCGCTTCACCGGCACCGAGCCGGTCAGCGAGTGCGAGGCGGGGGTGCCGGCGAACCCGACTCCGATCCCCATCAAGGCATACCCGAGCCCGACCTGCCAATAGGAGCTCCCCTCAGCCCCAGAGCAACAACATGGTGAGGAAGCCGAACAGGCAAAACAGGTATCCGAGCAGCAATGTTGCCCGGGCACCGTTGTGCTCGACCAGCTTCGCCGAGCGGGGAGCAACGAGCACCATCATGAACGCAGCCGGGAGGATCGCCGCACCCGCCTCGAGGGTGGAGTAACCGAGAACGTTTTGCAGGAATTGTTGGCCGATGAACATCGCACCCATCAACGATCCGAACACGATGATCCCTGCAACGGCTGCGACCCAGAAGATGCGGCGCTTGGCGATGTCGAGGTCGTAGAGAGGGCTATTGGTCCGCCGCTGCCGGATGATGAAGGCAGCTCCCGAGGCGAGGGCGACGATGGCGAGTGAGAACACGAGAGTCGCCTCGCCCTGCACCGGTGCGAAGTTGATGGCGAGGATCAGGCTCGACACCAGAACGATGGAGAGAATCCCACCCAGGTTGTCGACTGGCTCGGTGGTCTCGTTGACGTGGCTGGGCACGAACCGGAACGCCATGAAGAGCGCGACCGCGGCCAGCGGCAGTGTGATCAGGAACACCGAGCCCCACCAGAACTGAAGGAGCAAGGCGCCGGCGACCAGCGGACCGAGGGAGGCGATCGCGCCTCCGCTCCCGGACCAGAGCGCGATCGATTTGGTCCTCGCCGGCCCGGACCACAGGGCAGTGATCAGTGCGAGCGTGGTGGGGTAGGCCATTCCGGCGGAGACGCCCCCGATGAGCCGGGCCGCGAAGAGGATCTCGTCGCTGGGGGCGTAGGCGGCGAGCAGGCTGGCCGGTATTGCTAGCGACACCCCCAAGAGCAGCAGCATCTTGCGGCCGTACCGGTCACCTACCGCACCCAGATAGAGGACGGATGCTGCCAACCCCAGGGAATAGCCGACGGCGATGAGGTTCAGGACCGTCTGCGACGAGTCGAAAGCGGCCCCGATCGAGGGGAGCGCCACGTTCGCCACCGACAGGTTCAAATTGGCTACTGCGGCGACCAGGATCAGGGTGACAAGGACCCGACCGCCTGCATCTGCAGAGCCCTCGGTCGGGCGCAGGAGCACTGCTCGGCGGGTTGGCTGCTGTCATCGGTAGGTCACCCTGCCTTTGCCGTGAGAGGCATTGCGGCGTCCAAGTCGTCGGTGGTGAAATCGCCCGTCCATTCGAGGCCGCCGACGGCAACGCTGTTGGCGAAATGGAGTCCATCCATCACAGGTGTCATCTCGCATGTCCCTTCGGGGTTTGGCATCAGCTCGTTGCCGATCCGCACCTGACGTGACCCTACGCGGCGGATCTCACCGTGCCGTGTCGCTCGTCTTGGACCAATCAATACATCGATCTGGAGATCGAAGCCCCGCCGTGATGAGCGGGAGTGAGCCTTCCAATGCGAACGACCACCATTTTGCGTGATTGCTTTCCGGTGCTCCTCGGGGAGAATGTCAGCACTTAGAGCGAGGAGATCGGGTGGGTTGTCTGTTTCTGATACTCCTGGGGGTCAGTCCGCGTCTTGCGGTTGTGGCCCTCTGGCTATTGACCGATTGGGTCGAACGTGCCTTTGGCGACAGTTGGATCCTCCCACTGGCCGGACTGATCCTGTTGCCATGGACGACGGCCCTCTACATCGTCGGTTACGTCACTGGTGATGCGGCCGCTCCATGGGGGATCCTTGGAGCGATCATCGGATTGTTCCTCGACGTGGCGTTACATGCCGGTTCGGCGACGATGACCAGGCGGCGCTACGAGCAGTTAGATCGAACGTCATCACACTCTCTTTACGTTCTCTATAGGCGCGTCCGACATCCTTTCGATGTGGCCTTGGCGTCTTTCACATGCGGATTCTGGAACCGCGGTCTGGTCTGCGACGTCTGAACGCAGGCTGCCGACAGCTGTGCCCATGACCCTCCCCATTCTGCAGCCCACCAGCGTGATCGAACGCGCCCGCACCAGCCACGAGGTCAGGGTCTGATGCGCATCCTCGTTGTCGAGGACGAGCAGGATCTGGCGTCGGCGATCGCTGACAGTCTTCGCCGCGACGGGTACGCGATCGACATCGCGCCCACCGCGACGTTCGGCGATGAGCCTCACATCGGTCAACTCCTACGACGTCGTCTGCCTCGACCTGAATCTTCCCGACGGGGACGGGCTCGACGTGTGCCGGCAAGTCCTCACCGATCCCGCCCGGTCGTACGACCTGGCCCCGGCTCCCAAGATTCTCATGCTGACCGCCCGCGGTGGCATCGACGACCGAATCCGCGGGTTGGACGAGGGTGCCGACGACTACCTGGTGAAGCCGTTCTCGCTGGGGGAGCTGAGCGCTCGAATCCGTGCGCTGCTCCGCCGTGACACGTCGACGGGCAGCTCGGTCATCGCCTATGCCGGGATCGAGATGGACACCGCGCGCCATGAGGTCACCGTCCACGGACAAGCAGTTGCGCTCACTGTCAAGGAGTACGCCCTCCTTCGCTGGTTTCTCCTCCATCCCGAGGAAGTGCACAGCGCCGAGCGTCTTCTCGAGCACGTTTGGGACGAGCATGCCGACCCGTTCACCAACACGGTGAGGATGACCTTGTCCAATCTGCGCCGAAAGCTGTCACCGGTCTCGGCTGCGCAGCTGATCGTGACCCTTCCCGGACGTGGCTACATGTTGAAGGCCGATACATGAGCGGGTCCAGAGTTCGATTGGCGATAGTCCTGATGGCGCCTGCCGTGCTCATGGCGCTCGTGGTCATGGTGGTGACGGTCACTCTCCTAGTGAGTCACGAGCCTTGGGCCGATGCCCGGACCGGCATTGCCCAGGTCGGTGACGACCTGGTCGTGGTGGTAGCCGAAGAAGCGTCGCTCGACGGGCTCATCGATTCCGGCTTGTTGGCGCCTGCGCTGGCCCTGATCCCGGCCCTCGTCGTCGCCTGGGTCGTTGCCGGTCGGGTGAGACGGGTTGTGGCGCAGGCCCGGGCGGAGATCGAGGCCGCAGAAGTCGAGCGTCGCAGCCAGACCCAGGAAGTCGTCCACGAGCTACGGACTCCTCTTGCCGTGATGGGCACGAATCTCGAGCTCGCGGCGATCGAGGCGCGGGCACGAGCCCTGGGGCAGCGGGGTACATCGACGCCGCCCGCCGGGCGGTGAGCAGGATGGCGCGAACCGTCGACGACCTCGCCGGCCACGGCGGGCTGGCGGTCGAGCAGGGAAACGGCCCCGTCGACCTGGCCGACCTCGCCGAGTCGGCGGTGGCCGAGCACGTCGGCCCCGCCCGTGCACGCGGGGTCGATGTGGAGCTCATCGGGGGCATCTCATTCGACCGTTCCGTCGGTCGACCCGGCCGCGGTGCGTATCGCCATCGGGAACTTTCTCAGTAACGCGGTGCGCATGGCGCCGCAAGGGTCGTCGGTCGGCATCGACTGGGGTCGGCTCGACGACTGGGCCTGGATCACGGTGATCGACGAGGGCCCGGGCCTGGCTCCTCATCTCCATGCCCGTGTCTTCGAGAGGGGATGGCAAGGCCACCACGAGCGCGAGCGTGGAGCGGGAAACGGCGAGGCTGGATTGGGGCTGACCATTGCCCGGCAGCTCACCGAAGCCCAGGGCGGGGCAGTAACTGTCGAATCCGAAGAGGGCGGAGGCTCCGTTTTCACCGTCTGGTTGCCGCTCGAGATCGGCGCTGACCCCGAGGGCGGTCATCGCACCCGATCGCGTCCATCCTGCATCACGCCCCTGGTTAGAGCGCTCGCTCATCGCCTAGGTCACGGCGCGACGCCTCACGTCGCAGTCAGTCGGCTTCGAGATGTCCTCGAGTGATCTTCCCTCTGCAGCAACTCCGTGGACGATCTCGACAACCCCACCGGCGATCATGATCGCCGCACCGATCAAGTAGCCGATGAACAGCCCGGTGGTATTGGTGCCGTCGCCGATCAGCCATCCGTAGAAGACCGGGCCGAAGGCGCCGGCGACGGTGCCGATGGCAAAGAACACGGCGATCGCCTTGGCCCTCACCTCGACCGGCCAGGTCTCGCTCACGGTGAGATATGCCGCGCTGGCCCCTGCCGAGGCGAAGAAGAAGGTGATCACCCACATCACGGTCTGGGTGGTCGCGTCGAGCACACCGGCCTCGAAGAGGAACGCACTGATTGCGAGAAGGAATCCCGACAGGATGTAGCAGCCGGAGATCATCTTCTTCCGACCGACCGAATCGAAGAGCGGGCCCAGGATCAGTGGGCCCAACAGGTTGCCCACCGAGAAGGCGAGGCCGTAGAGCGGCACCGAAGTCGCACTCACGTCGTAGAAGTTGGTCAGCACCAGGGCGTAGGTGAAGAAGATGGCGTTGTAGAGGAACGACTGGGTGATCATCAAGGATGCGCCGAGGATTGCTCGGCTTCGGTAGGAGCGGAACGCCAGTCGCAGGAACTCGCCGTAGCCTCCTGGCTCCTCAGGCACCAGCTCCAGGGCTTTGCTGTCGTCCACGGGCTCCAGGTCCTGGCCCATCTGGACCGCCACCTCCTCGATCTTCCTCACGTTCTCCTCGGCCTCTTCGACCCTCCCGTGGGTGAGCAGCCAACGCGGGCTCTCCGGGAGGGTGCGGGCCACGATGATGACTACGAGAGCGAGCACCGGGCCCATCAAGAAGGCCAGCCTCCACCCCTCGTTCACCGGGAACTGGTTGAGGAAGAACAATGCCGCAAAGGAGCCCAGGATGGCCCCGGCCCAGTAGCTGCCGTTGATCCAGATGTCGACCCGCCCTCGATACTTCGAGGGCATCATCTCGTCGATCGCCGAGTTGATGGCGGCGTACTGCCCGCCGATGCCCATCCCTGCGACGAGTCTCGTGGCGTAGAAGAAGATCAACCATCCGGTGTGATGGCCCGTCACGAAGGCGGCGGCCCCTGTCCCGAGCAAGTAGAGGAGCAGGGTGTAGATGAGCAGGCGTTTGCGACCCAGCAGCGTCCGACCTTTTCCCGAAGTAGAGGGCTCCGATCAGCTGGCCAACCAGGTACACGGAGGCGATCAACCCGATTTCCGTTGAGGTCATCCCCGAGCGTGTCCGGCTGGGTCAGGACCCCGGTGACCGAGCTGGCGATCGTGATCTGAAGACCATCGAGGATCCAGGCCGCCCCCAGCCCGCACACCATCCTGGTGTGGAACGGGTCCAGCTGAGCCGGTCCAATCTTGCCGGGATCGTGCTACGGATCGGAGCTTTTGGTGCGGCTGTGGTCATCGATCTCTCCCTTCAGTCATCTAGCCGCGGCGACCGGAGCGCCTCACAGGCCCGGGCTGGAGTGCATGAGCCCGCCGTCGGCGAAGACCGTGGTTCCAGTCATGTAGGTGGCGCCGTCCCCGGCGAGGAAGGCAACGACACTTCCGATCTCCTCTGGTTGGGCCATGCGACCGAGTGGGATGGCGTCGTCGAGCACCTTCATCTTCCCCGGGTCTCCATCGTCCCGAGGTTGATCGGAGTCGCCACCGCACCAGGCCCGACCCCGACGATCAGAACATTGTGCGGACCAAGCTCCTGGGCGGCGGTGCGAGTGAGCATGCGCATGCCCCCCTTGGACAAGCAGTAAGCCGTGTTCCCGGGCATGGGCCAGTCCTCGTGAACCGAGCTGATGTTGATGATGCGGCCGCCGTCGCCCTGAGCGATCATCTGCTTGGCTGCGATCTGAGTCCCGAAGAAGGCGCTCTTCAAATTGATGTCGAGAACCTTTCGTACTGCTCCTCGGTCGTATCGAGCACCGAAGTCCGGGTCTCGATCCCGGCGTTGTTGACCATGATGTCGACCCGGCCCAACTCCTTGACGGCGGTGTCGACCAGCCGTTGCAGGTCGGCGACCTTGCTCACGTCCGCCTCCACGCCGATCGCCTTGTCTCCCAAGGCGTGGATCTGCTTCTCGAGCTCATCGGTGGCCTCGGGGTGGGCCACGAAGTCGATGACTATGTTCGCCCCTTCCTCGGCCAGCGCCAGCACGATGGCTTTCCCGATCCCGCTGTTGCCTCCGGTGACGATTGCGACCTTGTCTTTGAGACTCATGGGATTGCTCCTTGTGTCAGTGCCCGTTGGCGAGACGTCCCGCACCGTTGGACGGGACGCTTCGAGGGCTGGTGGTTTGACGGCCCGTGATGATGAGTGCGATCGCCCCCATCACGACGGCGACGACGGCGGTGTATCCGAACAGTGTCGACAGCTGGATGCCCGACTCCTCGAGAGGACCGGCTCCGAAGGCGGCGATCCCGTAGCCAAGCTGGTAGAAGGCGATAACACCGCCGGCTACTGCACCCGACATCGCCGTCAACTCGCCTTGACCGAAGCTGATCGTGAGCGGGAGGAGCGCCGAGCAGCCGAGCCCGGCCAGGCCAAAGACGAGGATACCGAGACCAGGTTGGTCGCTGGGGAGGGCGGAGATGGCCAGGAACACCACCGCCAGGAGGAACGGAAGGAGGCGATAGGCACGGCGCTCCGGGAAGCGACGTTCGATCCAGGCCAAGCCCACTCTGCCGATGGTCACCGCTGCCCAGAACGTGGTGAGTGCCAATGAGGCTTGTGTCGCCGAGGCGCCCAGATCTTGCATGGCGAGGGACGACCAGTTGCCGTTCATGGTCTCACATATCCCGTAGGTGACCGCGAATGCGGCGTACCACCAGAAACGTGGCGGGACGGTTGTCCTGCCGGTGGATCCCCCTGCGGGCGCCGCAATCTCCAGCGGGAGACGGAGACTGTTCAACAGGAGTATCACGAGCAGGGCACCCGACAGAACTGGGAGGCCCCACCAGAACCCGAGACCGACGAATAGGGCCACGAAAACGGGGGCCAAGGCTGTGCCCAGGCCGAGCAGTGCATTCAGCACGAGGACTGAAGCGCCGACTTGGCCCGGATTGAACGCAGCGGTGAAGGTGTTGAGAGCCGGCACGGTGAGCCCAAAACCGACTCCAAGGCTGGCGGTGGCTAGGAGAAGAAGGGCATACGCGGTCGACTCCTGGCCCGTGAAGAATTGACTCACCACGAGTAGTGACATCGCCAACAGGTTGGCCAATAGGCCGAAAACGTACAGCTTCTTCGTGCCAAGACGTCGAGAAAGACGCGGCACCAGCCAACGATGCCGAGATGGCCGTGATCGCCTGCGGGATGAACATTGCGCCGTATTGAGTGCTGGACAGGTCGTACTCGTCGGGAGAGGTGAAGATGGTGCTCGCGGCGGGGAACGTCACCAGAGCCACGCCCTGTATCACCGCGGCCACCTTGACGGTGTTGGCCTCGGTGCGTGTCGCCATGGCTGATCCGGTCTCCCCTAACCGACCCGCTCAACGAGATGTTCCCCGACGCGGATCGCATTGGCCATCGCGGTCAACGCCGGGTTCACCGCCGAGATGCTGGGGAAGAAGCTCGTGTCGACCACATAGAGGTTGTCGAGCTCGTGTGCCTTGCAGAACTCGTCGAGCACCGATGTGGCCGGGTCATGCCCGAAGCGAACGGTGCCTGCCTGATGGGCCACGCCTGCAATGGGTATCGACATGTGCATGTAGAAGTTCTTGCCGAGCACGTGGTGGTCGGCCATGCCCAGATGGTTGAGGAGTCGTTTCAGCTCCTCATAGAGACGGTCCGCCTCATCGTCGTTGGTGCGGTGGTAGTTCAAGACGACGTTGCCGTCGTCGTCGAGCGTCACCCGGCTCTCTGGGTGGGGTAGGTCCTCGGTCGTCAGCCAGAAGTCGACGACGTGATGGGCTACCTCGTCGAGCGACCAGTGGGGCGCCAGCTTCGTCAGCATCGGCTCCTCCCCCTTCATCGCTTCGGCGTTCGACTTGCCCACCATCTGGATGTTCCCCATCGGATACGAATAGTCCTCGGTGCCGAGATAGAAGTCATTGAGGCCCAAGGTCTTCTGAAACAGGGTGTCGTTCCGCTCCTTGCTGATCGCAACGATCGCCTTGCTGTTGTGGAACATGTAGTTGCGGCCCACCTGGTCGGAGCCGTTGGCCAGACCATTGGGATGGTGGTCGTTGGCCGAGGAGAGCAGGATCTTTGCCGAGTTGACGGCGCCAGCGGAGAGCACGATCAGATCGGCCTCGTACTCCTCTTGGCTCCCGTTGCGGGAAACCACCACCCGGGTCACCGTGCGCCCCGAATCGTCTGTCTCCAGCCGAATCACCTCGGCACCGGTGAGCAAGGTGACGTTGGGACGGAACAGGGCCGGCCGCACCGCCATGACCTCGGCGTCCGACTTGGCGTGGACCAGACACGGATAGCCGTCACACCACGTGCACCTGATACAGGTGCTCCTGTCCCGCTCCGCCTCGTCGAGGAGGATGCCGCATGGAGCGTGAAACGGGTGGTACCCCCCGGCGACCAGGTCGTCGTGCAGCTGTTGGATCCGGGGCTCGTGGGAGACGGCGGGCCAGGGATATTGCTTGCTCCAGGCTCCCTCAGTGGGGTCTTCGCCGTGATCGCCGTGCACCTGGTAGAGCCACTCCGCCTTCGTGTAATAGGGCTCGAAGTCGTCGTATCCCAGCGGCCACGCCGGGGAGACACCGTCGACATGCTGAAGGTCGCCGAAGTCCTGGGGACGGAATCGGTAGAGGGCCGCGCCATAGAGCTTGGTGGCGCCACCGACGAAGTAATGGACCTGTGGTTGGAACGGCTTCCCATCAGAGTCGAACCAGGTGTCGGGGGATATGTACTTTCCCTCGATGAACACCTCGCCCGGGTCCCAGTTGTCCATTTCCCTCTGCAGGAAATGCCCCCGTTCGAGGAGCAGGATGCGCTTGCCGGAGGCGGCAACCGTGTTTACGAGTGTGCCGCCGCCCGCTCCGGTGCCGATGATGATGAAGTCGTATCGATCAGCCATCTGGTGCTTCTCCCGATGAAACGGTCGCTCAAATGGATATTGTTTCTGAACGGGACGGGTTGCATCCCCCAGAACGGGTGATGCAAATGATCGATTTCTCCTGCAAATTCAATCCAGGAGGTACGCGATGAGCAGATTCCCGCCGATCGCCGAATACGCATTTCTATCCGATTGCGAAGCGGACGCGCTGGTGGCAGCGGATGGCTCGGTGGAGTGGTTGTGTCTTCCTAGACCAGATTCGCCGAGCGTCTTCGGTGCCCTCCTCGACCGCTCCGCCGGGAGTTTCCGGTTCGGGCCGAGTCACACTTTTGTCCCCGATCAACGTCGTTACCTGCCGGGGACCAACATCGTAGAGACGACCTGGCATACCCCAACAGGCTGGCTGACGGTCTATGACCTCCTGGTCATCGCTCCCACGGAGGATCGACCTCGTGACGAGAGCCGTCGACGTGCTCCAGCCGACGAGTCGGCAACAGGAACCTTCCTCAGGATCGCAAACTGCTTCGCCGGTCGGGTCGAGGTGTCGATCGACTGCTTTCCCCTCTTCGACTATGGGCGTCAAGAGGGACAATGGTCTTACACGGGTGAGGGGTACCACAGTGCCCAGGTGGTAGGAGGCGGACTCACCATCGACGTGACCTCCGATGCTCGGCTCGATTTCACCGGTCCCCGTGCTTTCGGACAGACCACGCTCGACGAGGGGGAGTCGACCTTCGTCGCTTTGTCCTGGGTCGGGGACGCTCCGGCCGATGAGGCCGAGGCCCTGGCCGCCCTGGAGAGCACCACCAAATTCTGGAGGGATTGGCTAGACCGCGGGAAGTTCCCCGACCATCCCTGGCGGCCGTACATCGAGCGCAGTGCTTTGGCGTTGAAGGGCCTCAGCTATCAGCCAACCGGCGCCATCATGGCGGCGTCGACGACGTCGCTTCCCGAGTCGCCGGGAGGTGAGAGGAACTGGGACTATCGCTACACCTGGATTCGGGACAGCGGCTTCATGCTGCGCGCTCTTCACGACCTCGGGTTCGACTGGGAGGCCTTCGAGTACTTCGCATTCATCCTCGATGCCGTTCGTCGTGACTCGGACGGCACGATGGATCTCCAAATCATGTACGGCATCGGCGGCGAGCGTGACCTGACCGAGCACACATTGGACCACCTCTCCGGATACATCGGCTCGAAGCCGGTGCGAATCGGAAATGGTGCCTGGGACCAGCATCAGCACGACGTGTGGGGCATGCTTCTCGACACTGTCGCCTCCCATGTACACCGCGGGGGAGAGATCGGGCCCGAAAGCTGGAAAGGTCTCGTGGCCATGGTCGACGAGGCCATCGAGCGTTACCAGGAGCCGGATCAAGGGCTCTGGGAGATGCGCGGCCCGCCGCGGGACTTCGTCGAGTCCAAGATGATGTGCTGGGTCGCCGCCGACCGGGGTTCGCAATTGGCCAGGAGCCGCGGGGACGACGAACTGGCCGATCGCTGGGCGGAAGCCGCCCAGCGGATGCACGATGAGATCTGCGAGAAAGGCGTCGACGATCGAGGCGTCTTCCGGCAGCACTACGAGACCACCGAGCTCGACGCATCGAACCTGCTGATCCCGATACTCGGATTCCTGCCGCCTGACGACGACAGGGTCAGGGCCACCGTGCTCGCCACCGCCGACGAGCTAACCCAGGACGATCTGGTGCTGCGGTACAAGGTCGGGGAAACCGACGATGGTCTCTCCGGAGAGGAGGGGACCTTCACTATCTGCTCGTTCTGGCTCGTGTCGGCGCTGACGATGATCGGTGAGGTCGACCGGGCACGCGCCCTATTCCAGAAGCTGCTCTCCTTTGCCGGACCACTGCTGCTCTACTCCGAGGAGATCGACACAAAGGCGGCTCGCCATCTCGGGAATTACCCCCAGGCGTTCACGCATCTGGCGTTGATCGACGCCGCCACGAGGCTGATCGCCGTCGAATCGGAGGACTGATGGAAGACGCCGACGCAGGCGGGCGGGAGCGGCACCGTGTCGTGGTCGTGGGGGGCGGATTTGGAGGACTCCCCGCAAGTCGGCTGCTGGCCCGATCGAGCAACGTCGATGTCACGCTGATCGACCGGCGAAACCACCATCTCTTCCAGCCGCTTCTCTACCAGGTAGCCACGGGCATCCTCTCCCCAGGCCAGATAGCTCCTCCGCTGCGCCACGTCCACCGTCACGATCGAAATGTGAAGGTGCTCCTCGCCGAGGCGACTGGCTTTGACATCGACCGGCGGGTCGTCCACGCCACTCGTCCTCCCAACGAGCCGATCGAGGTGGTCTACGACAGCCTGATCGTGGCAGCAGGTGCCTCGCAGTCGTATTTTGGGAACGACCATTTCGCTCTGTACGCACCGGGTATGAAGACGATCGACGACGCCCTGGAGCTGCGGCGGCGCATCTTCGGGGCATTCGAGATGGCGGAGACCGCCGGCACTACCGAGGAGCGAGAGCAATGGCTCACCATCGCTGTTGTTGGGGCTGGACCGACCGGTGTGGAACTGGCAGGTCAGATCCGCGAGCTGGCTACCCGCAGCCTGCGTGGCGAGTTCCGCAACTTCGACGCATCATCCGTGCGAGTGCTCCTTCTCGATGGTGGTGAGGAGCCACTGGCGACCTTCGGAGACAAGTTGTCCGGGAAGGCGACCCGATCCCTCGAGAAAATGGGGGTTGAGCTGCGAATGGGGACCAGAGTGACGGGTGTGGATGCGAACGGCGTGGATGTGACCACCTCCGAGGGCGACGATCGGATTCCCGCCCGTACGGTGGTTTGGGCGGCCGGTGTCCAGGCATCCCCCCTGGCCGGAATGCTCGGAGAGGCCACCGGAGCCGAGGTCGATCGAGCGGGCCGGATCGCGGTACTCCCCGATCTCAGCCTCCCAGGTCACCCCGAGATCTTCGCGGTGGGCGACATGATGTCCCTCGACCGTCTTCCCGGCGTCGCCGAGGTGGCGATGCAGGGCGGTCTTCATGCCGCTCACACCATCACGCGACGTCTTGACGGTGAGCCACCGAACGAGTTCAAGTACAGAGACGTCGGCAGCGTTGCGGCGATCGGCCAATTCAACGCGATCTGCAGCGTCTGGGGTCTACGGCTGAGTGGTTTGATGGCCTGGCTCGTGTGGTTCTTCGTCCACATGACATTTCTCAACGGGTTCGCCAACCGATTCACGACGTTGTTCTCGTGGTTTCGCTGGAGCTTCGGAAGGGCACGTCGGGAACGGGAATTCAGCGTTCATCACACCGGTGGTGATCTCAGCGCACCCGATTCAGTGCAGAAGGAGATCGAGCCCGATCCTTTCCCGGCTGCGCCCCCAAGGTCCGATCCGCGCGGCTAGGACGGGAGCTCAGGTCCCCAGCCGTACCTCGAACACCGCCGAATACGCGTCCCGCGGGTCACCAGGGGTGCGGTCCCGTCTCTCAAAGCGTTGGTGGGGGCCACCATCGGCTCCAGCGCAAGGAAGCGGCGACCAGAAGGCACCCATACCTGGAAGTACTCGTAGCCGGACCCGCAATGCATCTCGAGCGCCAGCTCGCCCGCCTCGATGGAGAGACGTTGGCCCCGTCGTATCCGGTACAGGTCGTCGAAGGTTCGGTTGGCGACCGGGGAGTCCTCCGCCTTCTCGTAGGTGATGTGTCCGGTCGGGATGCCGAACTGGTCTAGGGCGATGTGGTCCCGGGCGGGGAGCCTCAGCAGCCAGTCGCTCCTCGGCGATTCGGCCAGACTGAGATAGGGGTGCCAGCCGAACGAGACCGGGACATCCTGACGCCCGGTCGGTGTGAGAGTCGTAGTCACCTCGAGGTGATCTCCACCCAAGGAGAACGTCAGCGATAGACGGTGATGGAAGGGAAACTCCGGCAGATCGACGTCGATCGAGGCATCGAGCGTGGCCCGTCCGCGACTGGTCCGTTGGCCGTCGATCTGCCAACCATCGGAACCCAGAAGGAGCCCGTGGATCGGGAGATCGTTGTTGTCGCGAGTCGGTAGCGAACTGCCCGTGAGGTCGACATGTGTGTCACCGACGGTGTACTCCCAGGCCGAGAGCCGATTGGCCCACGGCGCCAACAAAGGCAGACCGGCAGTGGATCGCGCTCGCAGACCTGGGACACCGCCGGGTATCTCCAGATACTCGTTCCCCCGGTGGCGAAGCGACACGCCGGTCATACCGACCCGGGGCAAGAAAGTCGCTTCCGCATCTCCGGCAACCATCTTGATCCCGGGCTCACCGTCGAAAAGGCACTCCTCGAAGCCTGGGCTCATGGCGTGTGCCACGCTACCCCTCACTCGGCCCATTGGCCGTCTATCGCTGTATGCGGTTTCGTCCTGACCGTATGATGCGCGGGCAGTCGCGATCCGCCAACCTCGTAGCCGACAAGCGAAGGAGCGGCCGTGAGTCATCATGCTGAGGTTTGTGCCGGCGCCGGAGAAACCCTCGAGCTGTCGGATCGGGGGGGATGTCTCGATTGCCTGGCATCCAAGTCGATCACACTTCGTCGGTGAACCTCTTGGAACCGGTTCTCGCCGTCGACGTCGTCACCTGGGCGCGTGCCCAGATGGCTTTCACCCTTGCCTTCCACATCATTCTCGTCCCGCTGGGGGTGTCCTGGGCGGCGATGACCCTGATCGCCAATTATCGAGGGGTGAAGCACGGCGACAAGAACGCGTTGCGTCTCGCTCAGCGATGGTCGAAGTACATGGCGGTCACCTTTGCCGTCGGGGCAGTCACCGGCACCGTGCTCAGCTTCGAGTTCGGGCTGCTCTGGCCCCACTTCATGGAGCAGTGGGGAGAGGCGTTCGGGATTCCCTTCGCCTTCGAGGGGATCTTCTTCTTCACCGAGGCGGTCTTCATCGCCATCTACATCTTTGGGTGGCGTCGATTGCAGCCGTGGACCCATTTCTGGACCGGTGTCCCGGTGGTCCTCGCGGGGATCTTCGGCTCCATCTCGGTCGTCGCCGCGAATGCCTGGATGCAGACACCCCAGGGCTTCACTCTCGACGCTTCCGGGAACATCACGGCGGTCGACCCGATTTCGGTGATCTTCAATCCCTCGATGCCCTTACAGGCACTGCACATGCTCTTCGCCGCCTACATGGTGGGGCCGTTCCTCGTCGCCTCTGTCTATGCGGTGGCTCTCCTCAGGGGTCGACGTGACCGTTATCACCGGCTGGGTTTCATCATCGCCTTCACGGTCGCCGCCATCGCCACGCCGATCCAGCTGGGAGTGGGCGATTCGCTGGCCCGCTGGGTTTACAACAACCAGCCGATGAAGTTCGCCGCCATCGAGCTGGTCCCGGAAACCGCGAGCGACGTTCCCGAGACCATATTGGGGCAGTTGACCGACGCTTGGACGGTGGAGGGAGGGATCCCCATCCCGGGTCTTGCCTCGTGGCTCTCCGATCCGTCCACGGGATCTGCCACCGTGATCCAAGGCCTCGATTCGTTTCCCCGAGAGAATCTTCCGACAGTCCGTCAGATCAACATCGTCCATCTGTCGTGGGACCTCATGGTGGGCATCGGAACACTCCTGTTCCTCCTGGCACTCTGGTATGGGGCCACCTGGCTGTTCAAGAAGGACATGCCCAGGAGCAGGCTCTTCTTGTGGATCGCCGCCGCCTCCGGTGTCTTGTCGATCATCGCCATGGAGGCGGGGTGGATCGTCACCGAGGTCGGCCGCCAGCCGTGGATCGTCTACGAGGTCATGCTCGTCGAGGACGCCGCCACCGGTAATGAAGGGGTGGTGGTGAGTTTCTTCACCGTTCTCGCCCTCTATCTGGTTCTCGCCGTGAGCGTCATCCTCGTCCTTCGAGGAATGAAACGTCGGTTCGAGAGGACCGAAGCTCGCGACGACGGCTTCGAGGATCATGATGTCCCTTACGGGCCGTCGGCTCCCGCCACGGTTTCTTCGTCGTCGGAGGAGGCCAAGGAATGACCACAGTCGTGGCCGCGGTTCTGCTCTTGGCGGTCATTGCCTACGCGGTGTTTGGCGGGGCCGATTTCGGCGCCGGTTTCTGGGATCTATTCGCCGGGGGTGACAGAAGGGGTGCCGAGCCCAGGAGAGTCATCGAGCGGGCGATCGGACCTGTATGGGAAGGCAATCACGTCTGGCTCATCTTCATCTTCGTGGTCCTCTGGACGGGCTTCTCCGAGGCTTATGCCTCTATCTGGCTCACGCTTTTCGTCCCGCTCACCATCGCGGCGCTCGGGATCGTCCTCCGGGGTGCCGGTTTTGCCTTTCGCAAGGCGGTGACCACCACGCGCTATCAACGCATTTTCGGAGGGGCCTTCGCCATACCGTCGCTCATAGTGCCGTATTGCATGGGTGCCGTGGTCGGTGCCGTCGCCTCGGGTCGGGTTCCCGCCGGTGGGATCGCCGGCGATCCGGTGGATTCATGGGTCAACCCCACCTCCATCATCGCCGGGATTCTCGCGGTGACCGTCGCCGCCTATCTGGCCAGCGTCTATCTCGTCGTCGACGCGGCTCGAGTGGGCCAGGACGGCATGGTCGACTACTTCCGCCGCAGAGCCGTGGTCACTGGGGTCGTAGCCGGCCTCGTGGCAGGAGTGGGGATCTTCGTGCTCCGTGAGGACGCCGACGTACGTCTTCGACGGGCTCACGACACGAGCACTCCCCATCGTGATCGCGTCAACGCTCCTGGGAGTCATCTCACTCGTGATGCTGGTCAGACGGAGCCACGCCCGTCTCACCCGAGTCACCGCTGCCCTGGCGGTGGCAACCATCGTTCTCTCGTGGGGTGTCGCCCAGTGGGACTTCATCCTCCCCGAGACGCTGACCCTCGAACAGGCATCCGCTCCTGAGGGCACGCTGGGCGCGCTCATACGTCGCAGCGGTGCTCGTCGCGGTGCTCGTCGGCCCGGCATTCATCTGGCTGTATCGCCTGGACCAGCAGGGCATGTTGCCCGAGGAAAGCGTGGAAAGTGCGTGAGCCAGCCCGAAACGACCCGTCCCCGCCGTAGCTGATTCCTGTTCTCGCCGAAACAACTAGCTTGCCTGGATGGCGTGCCAACGCCGACTTCACCTGGACGTGCGGGGGCGTGCGCGTCGCCCTGATCTGGCCGCGAAAATCCCAACACTCTCTCTCATCGAAAGTCGTTCGGTCGTGAGTGCGTCGCACACGTCGTCGAGGGTGGCGACTGACGGGCATGAACGCCCAACGAGACCCACCGAGATCAGAGCGGGCTCAGGTGTGGGAAACCTGGTGTGGCCGCCTTTCGAGATTTGGGATTCGAAGCTCCATCCACCGATCCCACGGGCCGAGATCGTCGAGAGAAAGGTCCTCGTGAGACGGCTCCGCGCCTCGTCGGCGCCGTTCCTGTCGATCGTGGCCCCGCCCGGCTATGGCAAGACGACTCTCCTGTCACAGTGGGCGGAGGCGACCGACTCGCCGGTGGCGTGGGTGTCGGTGGACGAGCGGGACAACGACCCTTCGGTCCTTCTCGCTCACGTGGCCACCGCTATCGATCGCATCGAGCCATTGGATAGTGGATTCCTCCGATTGGTCACCTCTCCCGCTCCGGGGCGGCCCTCCGCCGCGGTACACAGACTGGCCTCGACATTCTCGGACTTGTCCGGGCCGGTGAGCCTGGTCCTCGACCAATGTGAGGCTCTCTCCAACCAGGAATGTTTCGACTTGCTCGCCGAGCTGTCGATGAGTCTCGGCGAGGACTCGCGAGTCGCAATAGCCTCACGCACCGTTCCCCCGCTTCCGATCGCCCTGATGCGTTCACGTGGTCAGTTGGACGAGTTCGGTTTCGACGATCTGGCGATGGATGAACAGGAAGCCGAAGAGCTCTTCGCCCAGTTTGGGCTACAGCTCACATCTGATGAAGTGAGCGATCTGGTGAAACGCACCGAGGGATGGCCTGTCGGTCTCTACCTCGCCGCGCTGGCGATTCGAAGGTGAACGAGACAGCCGTGGGGCGGTGGTCTCCTTCAGTGACGATGACCAACTCATCGCTGACTACCTGAGGTCAGAGCTCCTCGGCCGAATTTCGCCACATGAGGTGACCTTCCTGACCCGAACGTCGGTGCTCGAGCAGATGTCGGGTCCGTTGTGCGATGAAGTCGTTGGTCGTGAAGGCTCCGCCCTCCTCCTCGAGGAGTTGGAGCGCCGCAACCTCCTGATCGTCCCGCTCGACCGGCACCGGGAGTGGTACCGGTACCACCACCTGCTTCGCCACATGCTGCGGAGGGAGCTGGACCACGGGGAACCAGATTCGATCGAAGACCTGCACCTCCGGGCCGCCTCTTGGTTCGAGCGAAACGGCCGGCCCGAGGTGGCGATGAAGCACGCCCAAGAGGCCGGTGACGCAGATACGGTGGCTCGCCTGGTTCTCGACCTCGCCCAGCCAGTCTGGGCCAGCGGCCGGGTCGACACGGTGATGCGCTGGATGCGTTGGCTCGAGGAGAAGAGGCTCGTCGAGCAATACCCGGCGGTGGCCGTGCACGGTGCACTGATATTTGCACTGCTGGGTCAACCGGGGGCCTGTGACCGCTGGGCGGCGGCAGCGGAGGTCGCTCCTACGGGAGCCAAGATTCCCGACGGAAGCACGATGGACAGCTATCTGGCGTATCTCCGGGCCAATTTGTGCCGCGACGGCATCGAGAAGATGCGAGTCGATGCCCTCAGAGCGTTGGACGGGCTGAGCCCGGCGAGCCCATACCGGGCGACCATGACCTTTACCGCGGGACTCTCCTCCCTCGCTGGAGGGCGACCCGGAGCGGGCAGATGCCGGATTCGTGCCTGCCTTCGATGCGACGATGCATGCCGGTCAGCTTCCGTCTGCGGCGCTGATTCTGGCCGAGCGGTGTATCGCAGCCGCTGAGCGCCACGATTGGACCGAAACAGAACAGCTCACATCGCAGGCGGTCTCGATCGTTCAGGAGGGTGGCTTCGACGACTATTGGACCAGCGCTGTCGTCTATGCGTGGGCGGCGCGGGAGGCTCTCCATCGCGGGAAGATCACAAAGGGGAGGGATTTCGTCGCTCGAGCGACGCGGCTGAGAGGTCTCCTCACCTATGCGCTACCTGTGGTGGCGGTACAGACGCTGATCGAGTTGGCCCGGTCGTACGTGGCGCTGGGCGACCGGGACGGAGCGAAGACTGTGCTCCGGCAAGCCACCGACATCCTTCGGGTGAGGCCCTCGCTGGGCCAACTGCCCGACCAAGTCGAAGAAGTGCGAAGAATGGTGGAGAGGATCCCGGTCGGCAACATGGGAGCATCCTCGCTCACCGGGGCAGAGCTTCGCTTGCTCCCGTACCTGCCGACCCACCTCACCTTCGGGGAGATCGCCGACCGCCTGTATGTCACTCACAGCACGGTGAAGACCCAGACCACGTCGATATACCGGAAATTGGGTGTCTCCTCGAGAAGTGCCGCCATCGACAGGCTGACGGAGTCAGGTCTGCTCGGGTCGTAAGAACAAGGGACGCGGAACCATCGCAAAGTGCATTCCAACCAGACTCGTTGGCCGGATTCACACGGTCGTGACCGCGAGAAGGGAGGAGTCGCCTCGCTTCCGTTCCCCTTGGCGGATGTGAGCAGATGAACGAGGAGGCCGTCTCGTCCGATGAAGGAGCCGGGAACACCTCGTCCGGCGAGAGCCGATTTCTGCCCACTCTCGCAGTTTTGGTACTGATCGGCCTGCCCTTTCTCGTGCCGGAGACACTGCGGAATGGAGTCCATGTGATCCTGGCAGGACTCGCCGTCGCATTGATGATCGCAATACTGCTCGCGGACCCGGGACGAATCGATCGTCGTGGCCACCTCATCCGGGGGTTGTCGATCACTTTGACGGTGGTGCTCGTGGGTGCGGCCATGTTGGCCGCCGGGACACTCATCGGCGATCTTCTCGTCGGCGCACCGTCGTTCAACAGCCCGATCCACCTGCTCACGACGGGTGCTCTGGTCTGGCTGGACACCAATATCACCTTTTCACTCCTCTATTGGGAGCTCGATGGAGGTGGCCCCGCGGAGAGAATGCACCGGGCGACCCGCCTTCCCGACCTCGCCTTCGTCCAGCACATCAATCCCGATCTGGCGCCACCTGGCTGGCGACCGACCTTCGGCGACTACCTGTACCTGGGTCACACCAACGCATTGGCTTTCAGCCCCACGGACGTGATGCCGATGACCGCGTGGGCGAAAGCCGCGATGGCTGTTCAGTCGGTGATCTCGGTGCTGATACTCAGCCTCGTGGTCGCAAACGCGGTGAACTTGCTCAGTTGACGGTGCACGTGTAGGCGTCAGCGACCTCGCGTCGAACGTTCGGAAACGGTCCAGGCTTGACAGGCCTTTTAAAGGTCATCCCATATGTTGCGGCGGTTGACCACACGGAGGATGCCTTGACCCAACTCGACCCCAGCCCGCCCAAGCTCCGCCCCAGACGGCGGTCCTGGCGCGACCTTCCGGCTTCGCCGCCCATCGGCGACCCGCACCCGCCAATCACCGAGGAGCAACCGGTGGTGGTGCCGACAGAGCCGGCGGAGGTAGCGGAGAAGACGCCGAGAAGCGGTCTGCGCATGTTCACCTATGCGCTGACGGCGGTCGTGGTGGTCCTGGTTGGCGCCGCGGTCTGGCTCTGGCAGCGCGAAGAGCCGGTCACGACGACACCGACGGTGGCTGCCGAGGAGGCAGAGGCCGGTAGTCCGGGCGCGGTTGCAGCAGCCCTGGGCCCGGCTGTGGTCCATATCGAGATCCTCGGCGGGTTGGAGGCCGGCGGAGGAGTCGGCTCGGGCGTGATCTACGACACGTCAGGGCTGGTCCTCACCGCACATCACGTTGTCTCATTCTCCGACGAGGTGACCGTCAAGACCGCCGACGAGCGTTCGTTCAACGGGCGGGTGGTGGGGCGGATCCCCGAGCGTGATCTGGCCATCGTTGCTCTCACCGATGCCACAGACCTCGTGGCGGCGACCATCGCCGAGCCGGGAACGGTCGAAGTGGGCGAGCCGGCCATCGCAATGGGGAGCCCGTTCGGGTTCCAGCAGTCGGTGACTGCCGGGATCATCTCGGGCCTGGACCGTGAGCTGGAGACGCCGATGGGCACTCTCACCGGGCTCATCCAGACCGACACCCCGATCAACCCGGGCAATTCGGGAGGCCCGCTCGCCGACGCCGAGGCCAAGGTCATCGGCATCAACACCGCGATCGCCTCCATGTCTGGCGGTAACGACGGTGTCGGGTTCGCGGTGCCTGTCGAGGACTTCGCGTCGCTGATGGAAGAGGTCGAGGCGAACGGCGGCGTCGAGGCACCGACTGTTCCCGCCCCGGAGGATGCGGGTGGGTTGGGAGGCTTGGTTCCCGGCCTCGAAGACCTTCTGCCCGGGCTCGATGACCTGTTCGGCCCTGAAGGACCGGGAGGTCTCGAGGATCTTCCCGGCCTGGAAGAGATGCTCGACGAGATGTTCGGCACCACCGACATCCCGCCGGAGCTGCAACAGCTGCTGGAGGAACTGCTTGGGATCCCCGCCCCGGCGACACCAGGGGAGGGAGAGACCTCATGACCACCAGTCAATTCACAACGAGGAGCGACGCGGCTCAGCCGGGGCTCCACGGGGTCCAGCTCCGTGAGGTGATGGCCGAGTTGCAGCGGGTCATCGTTGGCCAGGACCGTGTTCTGGAGCGCGTCCTGGTCGCTCTCATGGCCGGCGGCCATTGCCTTCTCGAAGGCGTGCCCGGCCTGGGCAAGACACTCACGGTGTCCACATTGGCCAAGACCCTCGGGGGCACTTTCAACCGGATCCAGTTCACACCCGACCTGTTGCCTTCGGACATCGTCGGCACCCGGATCTACCGGCCGTCGACGGAGCGGTTCGATGTCGAGTTGGGCCCGGTCTTCGCCAACTTCGTGCTGGCCGATGAGATCAACCGTGCCCCGGCCAAGGTCCAGTCGGCGTTGCTCGAGGTGATGGGGGAGCGTCAGATCTCGATCGGGGGCACCACATATCCCCTGCCGCTGCCGTTCCTCGTGCTTGCCACGCAGAACCCGATCGAGTCGGAAGGGGTGTACCCCCTGCCGGAGGCTCAGCGGGACCGGTTCCTGATGCGGATCCCGGTGGACTACCCGACACCCGACCAGGAACACGAGATCGTCGATCGTTCCCGGCACCAGGCATCCGGATCACCGGTTGCCCTTCTGTCGACCGATGACGTGGCCGGGCTTCAGGCGGCGGCGTCAGCGGTGTACGTCGACCGGGCGGTGCAGGACTATGCCGTCAGGCTGGTGCTCGCCACCAGGAACCCTGCCGAGCACGGCGTGGCCATCGACGGGCTGCTCGCCTACGGCGCCAGTCCCCGGGCCAGCATCGGGCTCATCAACGCCGGAAGGGCCCTCGCCCTGCTGCGGGGGCGGGATCATCTCCTTCCCCAGGACGTCTACGACATCGCCTACGACGTCCTCAACCACCGGCTGGTGCTGTCCTTCGACGCGGTCGCCGACGGGGTCACCGTCGACGATGTGTTGGTCGAGGTGCTGACGACAGTGGTCTCACCACGTGTCTCGTCCTCCCAGCTGGCCGGGAACCGGGCCCCGCTGGCAGTCTGATGCAGCTCAGACGATCCGGGCCTCCCAAAGGGGTCGAGCCGATCCCGCGCACATCGCGTCTCACCTCGCCGTCGCAGGTCCCGATCGAGCGGCTGCGGCTCACCGTGCTTCGCCGGCTGAATGGCCTCCTCGCCGGCGATCATGCCGGGCTCTTCCCGGGCCACGGGACCGAGAGGGGCGAATCCCGCCCCTACGTGCCGGGTGACGATCCCCGTTACATCGACTGGGCGGTGACAGCCCGGACCCATGACACACACGTCCGTGACATGGTTGCCGACCACGAGCTCGACGTCTGGCTGATCCTCGATTCCTCGTCGAGTCTCGGTTTCGGCACGGGCCGAGCCACCAAACACGAGGTTGCCTGGTCCGCGGCCGGTGCCTTTGCCCTGCTTGCCTCGAACAGCGGCAACCGGGTGGGGGCGGCTCGGTCGACCAACCGCAAGGGGCGTTCTCGTCCGCTTCTCATCCCGGCCCGTGGTGGCTCAGCACATGCGGGCGGAGTCCTCAGTGCGCTCCTCGACGCTCCTGAGGACGGGGAGACCGGTGACCTCGGTCGAGCCATCGAGATGGTCGGCCAGGTCGCTCGCCGTCGAGGCATGGCAGTGGTCATCTCCGATTTCCTGGGATCTCCCGACTGGGAGCGCCCCTTGCGGGCGATGTCCCACCGACATGAATTGATCGCCGTCGAGGTGATGGATCCCCGGGAGGTCGACCTGCCGGATGTCGGGTTGATCGCGGTGGTCGATCCCGAGACGGGGAGGCGTCGACTGATCGATACGGCCAAGGATGGCGTTCGCGAGCGTTACGCCGCCCTGGCCGAGCAGCGCCGGGCCGATGTCGCGGGCCGTCTCAAGTCGTGTGGCGCCGATCACCTGGTCCTGCGAACGGATCGGGACTGGGTTCTCGACTTCGTGCGCTTCGTCTCGGGTCGCAAGGCGAGACTGATGTCGGCGGGGAGGTCGGGACGATGAGTGATTTCGGCTTTCTCTCGCCTGGCCGTCTGGCCATTCTCATCCTGCCCGTGGCCCTTACGATCGGTTACCTGGTGCTGCAAGCAAGACGGCGTCGCTATGCGATGCGGTTCACGACGGTCGAGATGCTCGATCAGGTGGCACCGGACCGTCCCGGGTGGCGCCGACATCTCCCGGCATTGGGGCTGATCGTGGCCGCCGTGGTGGCCACCATGGCCTTCGCCCGCCCGGTCATAGCCGGCGAGACCCGTGAGTCGACCCAGCTCGTGGTGCTGGCAATCGACACATCGATCTCGATGGAGGCCGAAGACGTGTCGCCGTCCAGGGTCGACGCGGCCCGGGAGGCTGCCGGGGCGTTCCTCGACGCAGTGCCCGAGGGCGTCGCGGTCGGGGTCGTCGGATTCGACGGGGTGGCCAGGAACCTGATCTCGCCGACCACCCGTATCGACGCGGTGCGCCGGGTGATCGAAGGATCCATCAACCACAGCGGGCTGGGTGAGGGCACCGCGATCGGCGAGGCCGTGTTCCTCGGTATCGAGGCCATCGAGGCTTCCGGCAGCGAGACAGATGACGAGCCGGCGACTTCTGACGAGGCCGTCGGCACGATCGTCGTCCTCTCCGACGGTGAGACAACGATGGGTCGCACCAACGACGAGGCTGCCACCGCGGCCCGCAGTGCCGGCATCCCGGTTCATACCATCGCCTTCGGGACAGACGCCGGGACGATCATGGACCCATTCGAAGGCGAGGTCCCGGTGCCGGTCAACGAGGAAGCCCTGGCCGAGCTGGCCCGCCAGACCGACGGGAAAGCACTCACCGCGGCGTCGGTCGAGCAGCTCAGCCAGGTCTACGAGGATCTGGGGCGTTCGGTCACCGTCGAGAAGGAGCAAGTCGAGATCGGTGACTGGTTTGCCGGCGCCGCTCTGGCACTCCTCAGCCTGGCCGGTGTGGGCTCGCTGGTTTGGTTCGGTCGGCTTCCCTGAGCACTCCTTCGTCCTGCGCCGTTGTTCACTCGAACAGCGAGCGCAGGTGTGGGTTGAGGAACGTCCCGTTGGGGTCGAATCGCCGACGCATCTCGAGGAAGTCCTGATAACGGGGGAACAGGGCGGCAATGCGCTCCGGTGTCATGAAATGGATCTTGCCCCAATGGGGTCGGCCGCCATACTCGGCGAACAGCTCGTCGCAGGCACGGAGGTATGGCCAGTAGTCGGTTCCCGGCTCGCCTGAGATGGAGACAACGAGATTGTCCCTCTGATAATTGGGGCTCAGCCAGGCATCGTCGGCAGCGACCACCCGGATCTCCAGCGGGTAGACGCTCAGCGGGAGCCAGTCGAGCATCAGCTTTCGCATCCCGTCCATGATCTCCCGGGCCTGCTCGATGGGCAGGAAGTACTCGACCTCGTGGAAATTCGGGTCGTAGACCATCGGGTAGATCCGGTATGAGCGGTCGATGCGCTCGCCCTCGGGCAGACCGTCGGGCGACGTGCCGGGTTCCGACCTCCCGATATCGCTTGACGACGCAATCGTCGGCGCCGGCGTCATGGAGGTTGTAGAGGGCGGCCGAGGCGTCGGTCGGCATCCAGAACAGGCCGAAATGGCGGTACTCCTCCAGGTCGGACTCGAAGCGCTCCATGACCTCGTCGTACTTCATGATGTCGATCCGGGCGTGCAGGTCGTAGGCGGGGACGACCTTGAGCGTGACCTCGGTCATGATGCCGAGCAGACCAATCGACGCCTGGAGGGCGTGAAGGACATCCGGATCGCTGTCTCTGGTGACTTCGACGAGATTCCCCGATCCGTCGACGAGCCTCGCTCCTTCGAGCGCCGCCGAGAAGTTGGGCTGTTTCAGACCCGACCCGTGGGTCGCGGTGGCGATGGCTCCGGCTATCGCCTGTGTGTCGATGTCGCCTTGGTTGGCAAGGGCCAGACCATGCTCCCAAAGCGGATCGCCGAAATCACCGATGGTGGTCTTTGGCCCGGCCTTCACCGTGAGTTGGCTCGGATCGACCTCGATTATCCCGCGGAGCGGGCTGGTGTCGAGCAGGACATCGGTTTCGACGATCGGGGTGAACGAGTGCCCGGTGCCGACGGTGCGGATCGAGTGTCCGCTGGAGGCCGCCCTGGCCACTTCACGCTGGACGTCGGCCTCGGAATCGACCTTCACGATCTCCCTCGGTGAGAAAGACTGGTTGCCGACCCAATTGGTCCAGCTCTCACCATCCGATCGAACTGGTTGTCACCGGCCCGGAATGTACCCGGGGCGGGAGGCTCGGCGGTGTGCCGTGACGATTGATCGGGGTAAGTGGCGGTCAACCGGACTTACGAGGAGGAAGCCGATGTCAGACAACGATCACGTGGCGAAGGTGTCCACGGTCATCGATGCCCCGAAGGAAGAGGTTTGGGAGGCCCTGACCGACCCGGACTGCGATCAGCCAATACATGCTTGGGGCGAAGGTGACCACCGACTGGCAGGAGGGGAGCCCGATCACCTGGGAAGGGGAGTGGGAGGGTCGGTCCTACCAGGACAAGGGCACGGTCCGCGAGGTCCGTGCGCCCCAGATCCTCGAGTACAGCCACTTCAGCCCGATGACCGGGTTACCCGATGTACCCGAGAACTATCACACGGTCCGTATCGAGGTGGTCGAAGACGGCCCGGCGACGAAGGTGACTCTGATCCAGGACAACAACGACACTGCTGAGGCGAAGGACCACTCCGAGGGCAACTGGCAGACCATGCTCGACGGTCTCAAGAAGGTCGTCGAGGAAGGCTCCGTTACCGGACTCTGCCGGCCGCCTGGGCGGACTCGTATTCGATCCAGGCGGATTCGACTGCTGCCAGGGTTTCCTGCGGGGACTTGGCCCGGTCGGACACATAATCGGTGAGTTCGGTGAGGAGAGGGCCGAACCCGATCTCATAAGGCATCATGTCCGAGCCGTCGAACCTGAACATGTCGGCCTCGACAGATTCGCTGACCGCCGCAGATATCGAGTTCAGAAGAGGATCCGTGATGAGATCGACGTCGAAATCACGATGGGGCGGGGTGAAATCCAACGGAAACGGGCCCTGCGCCCAGCCGGATCCCCATGCCGGGCTGGCGATCGCCCTGATCACGGCCCGCACCTCCGGTCGATCCGAGATTGGGAGAGCAAGGTCGCCGGCCCCGAGCATGGCAGGGCTGTAATCAGGATCGATCCGGGGGAATTTCACCACGGACATCGGGGCTTCGGCGAAGGACGACATCGCGAAATCGGGTGCTGGGCTCAGCCAACATTGAGGAGGATCCTGGGATGCGAGGAACAATGCCTCATCCCACCCGGTCTCCTGGATGAGCCGGGGCATCATATATCCAGGGGTATGGACCAAGGTGCCGACCTTCTCAAGAGCGGCAACCACCGCCGGGTGGTCGAACGGGACGTCGTGGGCCACCCAGCGGTCATAGAACTCGGGGCCCTCCTCGAGGAGCAAGACGGTCTCCAGCCAATCGGTCGCCGGCCATCCGGTGGCATCGAAGGCGAAGATCCCCAGACACCAAGGTGTCTTTCCGTCGGCCACCATCTGATCGCTGAGGGTCATGAGGTCCGCCCAGTCGCCAGGTAACTCGTAGCCAGCTCGACCGAATTCGGAAGCGTTGTACCAGAGCAGCGATTTTGCGCCGAGGCGAGTCCATACCGCATGCTGGCGACCGGCCAGAGATGCCATTGACGTCAGGTACTCGCCGTAAGACTCTCGTAGGTACTCATTTCCCAGATAGGCGCCGACGTCGACCAAGGGTCTGCTCGCGGCGATATCGGCGAGCGCACCCGGAGCACTGATGATCGATATGTCCACTGGGTCATCACCCAAGGGGACTGCGTTCGGGTCTTGGTCGAAGCGATGGGCGACATAACGCACGTCGACACCGAGTTCGGACGTGAGCCGGTTCAACTCGAGCTCCGCGCCCTCCTTCGTGTCTCCATTCCACGCTCCAGTGACCACCACCGATGTTCCAGCCAGTCGCTCCTCTTCGCCGGCGAGGCTGGTGTAGCGCTCAAAGCCTCCGGCGATGTCGATATCGGAAATGGGAAGCATCGGATCCGGACACTCATCGGAGACGAAGTAACGGTCACACTCGCCCGGCGTGAATGGCCGTGCCACTGCCTGCTGTCCCATCTCGACCAGGTGCTGGGGTGTTAGGGCGAACACTCCCCGTGGCCCGGTCGAGTGAGGTCGAACGGCAACCACCGTCTCGTTGTTGTCGGGCGGATACTGAATCGACGCACCCTGAAGGGCCCAGTGGAGCGCATCAACGGCCTCGGGCAGGGCGACTCCCGAGGTCTCCGTCGCGCGGGCAGCTTCGACTGCGAGGAGGATGGCGAGCTCCGGATCGTCCGCTAGGACCAGCCCGGACTCGGCTACGAGTTGTCTGGCCTCGTCGGTCGTCGCCAGCTCGTCGGCCAGGTCACGAGCCCTCTCGCCCTGTCCGAATGCGAGCAGGCCAAGGGCAACGACCACAGCCGACACCGCCCCGAGCCCGACCAGGGCGCGGGTCCGGCGGCGGAGCTGTGATCCCTGCTGCTCGCCGCTCCCTGGCTGCCTTCTCCTTCTCCCGCTCCTCCTCCACGGCGGCCTCGAGGAAGGCCTTCTCTACAGAGGTGAGACGCACCGGTGGATCGGCGACCCAGGTCTGATAGCGGGCGAGGCTCGCACCGGCCAGTAGGAAGTCAGGGTTCCTCTCCTCGTCGACCCACTCTGCCGTAGCCGTGGTCAGACGCGCCCGAGCCCGTATATCGGCTCTGGCTTCGTCGATCCACGACTCGAGACGAGCCCAGGCACCGATCAGGCTCTCATGTGCGATCTCGACGGTCGGAGCCCTGCTGGCGGGATCCCGGTCGAAGCTGAGAAGACGATGGCGGGCAAATGCCCGGAGCATGTCGTCCACTTCGCCTTCCGTCCCTTCGATGCTCTTCAGCTCTGAGAGGAGGGCCCTGCGCCGGGTGTCCCCGCCACCCTCGTTCAGGGATACGAGACGAAGGAACACCTGTTTCGCCGCAGCCTTCCCCTCGGGGCCCAAGGCGCCGAACAACGATTCGGCCCTGGTGACCAGCGATCTAGTGAGGCCGCCCATCGACTCGTACGCCGCGGCAGTCATCGTGGCGCCGCGTCTGCTGTCGAAGAGCTCCGTGAGTGTGTACTGGAGCATTGGCAGCACGCCGGGCTGGGAGGTGGCGTCGGCGGTCAGGGCGGCGAGCAGTGCTGGCTCGACGATCACATCGACCGATTCGGCCGGGCGCGTGATGGCTCGCTCCAGCTCAGGCTGGGTCATCGGAGTGACCAACTCCGTGTGCTCCCGTAGCAACTCGCCTATCCCGATCGTGGCCAGCGGGTGGTCGTAGAAGTCGGCGCGCAAGGTGATGACGATCCGGAGCCTGCTTTGCGGATGGGTGATGGCGTCCACCAGTGCCTCGGTGAAGGCTTGACGCTCTTGATCCCCGGTCATCGTGTACAGCTCCTCGAACTGATCCACCACCAGGACGAATGGTGAGATCTCGTCGGGCAACAACCCCTGAATCGACCTTCGCAGCCCGGAAGGTTGGGCGACCAATTGCTCGAGCAAGGTGGGGGACATCGACACGGCAACGCTGGCGAGGGCGCGCTCCAGGCTGTCGAACGGGTGTGAGCCGGGAGTCATGGTCGCGATGAACCAGGAGTCGGAGCCCGGGGCTCCTCCGGCCCTGAGTGCGGGGACCAGACCGGCGTGGACGACGCTCGACTTTCCGCTTCCGCTCGGCCCGACGACCGCCAGGAATCTGTTGAGCGGATCCGGGCCGCCAAGTCTGGTGAGCATTCTTTCGACCAGACGCTCCCGCCCGAAGAACTGCGCGGTGTCAGCCTCGTCGAAGGGCACCAGGCCCTTGTACGGGTTTGACACATCCACGACTGGCACCTGGCCCTGGGTGGCCCCGACTGCGGATCGGAGGGCCTCAGCGAACAGCGTGACTGTGCCGTATCGCGCGGGGATCTGAAAGGATGGTGGCGAGGCCGGCCTCGAGTTGGCCGGTGAGCTCGGTGAGCGACCCTTCGGCGCCGACGATGAGCTGGGCGGCGCAATTGGCCAGCCCTTCGATGTCGTCGGTGGGTGTAGAAGATGGCCCGGCGCTCATGCCGAAATCCGTGATCAAAGGCCCGTCGTCGTTGTCGAGGAGCACGTTGTCCAGAGACACGCCGCCATGGACGATCCCCAGCTCGTGGGCACGAGCCAAGGGGAGGGCGAGCTGACTGACGATCTCGCACACCCGGTCCGCTGGTGTCGGGCCCCGGGCCAGTAGGGAGTGGAGGCTGCCCCCGGTGATCAGCTTCTCGACCAGGATGGCTCCGTCGGGCTCCCGCCAGAAGTCGAAGATCGGCACCACTTGTGGAGAGTCGAGCTCGGCGATCGACCTCGTCTCTGCTTCGAACCTCCGGACGAAGGCCGGGTCGTTGGCCACCTCTGCCCGGATCACCTTGACCGCGACCTCTCTGCCGATGGCGGGCTGATAGGCGCGGTACACGTTCCCGTACCGGGTCTTCCCAAGGCTCGTTCTCAGCTCGTATCCACGC
Organism: uncultured Acidobacteriota bacterium; assembly: GCA_963843585.1. GTDB lineage: Bacteria > Actinomycetota > Acidimicrobiia > Spongiisociales > ZC4RG35 > JARDZU01. Next base: position 76,684 of record CAWJLJ010000026.1, on the reverse strand, counting down.
ACTGCCAGGCTCGGATCGGTCCCGCCCTCGGTTCGACGACCCGGCACCGGCTCCAACCGGGGATCACCTGTGAGGATCTGCTCTTCCAGGTCGCGCAGGTCGGCCGAAGGTTCGATACCCAGCTCCGACCCCAGACGTTCCCTGAGCTGGCCATAGGCACGGAGTGCCTCGGCCTGGCGGCGGGACCGATAGAGCGCGGTCATGAGCAGTGCGGTGAGCTGCTCCCGATAGGGGTTTTCACGCACCAGACCTTCGAGCTCGCCCACCAACTGATGGGTCAACCCACGGGCGAGGTCGGCCTCCACGCGGCCCTCGACGGCATCGAGACGCAATGAGTCGAGTCGGTGAATCTCGGCCTGGGCGAACGACTCGTATGAGAAATCGTCGAGTACCCGCCCTCGCCACATCGACAGGGCCTCCGCGAACACGAGTGATGCAGCCGACGGATCGTGTGAAGCCAACCCGCGTCCCTCCGCGAGGAGGCGCTCGAAACTGGCGACATCCACCTCCTCCGGGTCCACCTGGAGGAGGTAGCCGGGAGCCCTGGTCAGCAGCAAAGTGCCCTCGGCGCGTGCCGGCCTATCGGGTTCGAGAGCGGACCTCAGGTTGGATACATGGACCCAGAGGGCGTTCTGCTTGTCGGCGCCTTCCTCACCCCACAATTCATCGAGGATTCGATCGGTGGATACGACCTGATTGCGATTGATCAGGAGCAGGGCCAGAAGCGATTTCTGCTTGTGGCTCCCCAGGTCGACGGTTTGGCCGGCACGTCGGAACTCGAGTGGCCCGAGGACATTGAACTGAACACCGCGACCGGACACCCACACCTCCAACCCGAACCCTGCGATTACATGTCTAGCGACTTAAGCCCGGCTTAAGCCCTCGAAAAGCCCGAATAGAGGCGACGAAAGCCCACCTCTAGGACCCTTCGGGACGGTGTGGCCATGTCGGTCACACGCATACTCGGGGTGGGGTTGTTGCTGTCGGGATTCATGGCTGGGTGGCCGTCACCAACCACGAGCGAGGTTGCAGCTCTCTCCGGGCAGGAGGCCGCATTCGACCAAACCGGCTTCAGAGATGAAGCAGACGCTGCATTGGCCCGTTGGGCCTTCGAGCGCTTCGATCAGGCTGGGCTCGAACTGCCAGCTGTTTCACTGTCGTTCCACGACGACCGGGCAGCTTGTGAAGGCTATGTCGGCTATTTCCGTCCCGGCGCCCCCGCCAGCATCGACATCTGTGGCTTCAATTGGAACCGTTTCCTGGTCACTCCGAAGAAGACCATCCTCCACGAGCTGGCCCACGTCTGGGCTCATCAGACACTCGACAGTGAGACCCGGAAACAGTTCCTCGACCTGAGAGGACTCGACATCTGGCAGGACAAATCGGTGGCGTGGGAGGAACAGGGCATCGAGCATGCCGCCGAAGTGATCGCCTGGGGTCTCATCGACGAGGATCTCCTTCTCACCTCGATCGGGGAGACCGACGCCCTCCAGCTGGCCGAGGCATTCGAGCTGCTGACTGGTGTGGCGTCCTTGAGATAGCCGGTGGCGCAGGGCATAGCGCCCGCGGACCTGGCCAATCTCGGCAGCGCGTAGGATCTCGCTCGTCACGTGCCATCTCAGAAAGGGCTCCTCATGACCGAAAAGGCCGATTTCACCGAGGAAGAGTGGGTCAAGCTCTACCGGGCACCACTGGTTGCCGGCATGGGAGTTTCGCTGGCCGACATAGGTGGCCCGATCGAGATGTCGAAGGAGTCCATGGCGGCGATGAAGTCAGCCGTGACCCCCACGGACGAGCAAGGTCTGGTGGTCGACCTGTCCGCCGGCCTGAAGGTGGCCCTCGAGGAGAAGCAGAACCCCCTGTCTGACCTCAAACCGGAATCCGGCGCCGACCCTCGTGCGCTGATCCTCGACGAGATCCGGGAAGCGAACCGAATAGTCACCGAGAAGGCGACGGCGGAAGAAGCGACCGGCTATCGGGCCTGGGTCCTCCAATCGGCCAAGAACGCCGCCGATGCGGCCAAGGAAGGCGGGTTCTTCGGGATCGGGGCCGAGCAGGTGAGCGAAGGGGAACGGCAGATCCTCGTCAAGCTCGAGGAGATCCTGGGAGACGCTCCCGTCTGATCGACAATTCGGGACCGCTGGCCCGGCCCTCGGGATACAGTCGCCCGATGGACCCAAACGAAGCCGAGATCGATCGGATTCGTCGCGCCTGCACCCGATGGCTGGCCTGGCATGGCGATCGAACAGCCGCCGGGATGCTCTCGGAGCTACCCCCCGACATCACCGCCGATCGCTACGGGGACGGAGGCGTGGTCGAGGAACTCGAGACCTACCTCGCCGATCTCCTCGGGATGCCGGCCGCCGCCTTCTTCGTGAGCGGGACCATGGCACAGCAGATCGCTTTGCGCATTCACGCCGACCGACGCAATCGTCGGACGATCGCGTTTCATCCCACCAGCCACGTGGAAATGCATGAGGGACGCGCCTTCGAACGTCTCCATGGCCTCGTCGGTCGCCCGGTTGGTGATCCCTACGTTCCCCTCACTCTCGAGAGCTTGGAGGAGGTAGCCGAACCCTTGGGCGCCCTGCTGCTCGAGTTGCCCCAGCGGGAAATAGGGGGACAGCTCCCGGATTGGGAGGATCTCCTCGCCCAGACCGCTTGGGCTCGTGATCGTGGGGCGGCGATCCATCTCGATGGTGCCCGCCTCTGGCAGTGCCCTCCCGCCTACGACCGACCGCTGGAACAGATCGCGGGGCTGTTCGACAGCGTCTATGTCTCGTTCTACAAGGACCTGGGGGCCCTGGCCGGGTCGGGCTTGGCCGGCCCCGAGGATTTCATCGCCGAGGCCCGAGAATGGCGTCTCCGCCATGGCGGGACTCTGTTCGCAATGTGGCCCTATGCCGCCTCGGCTCTGGCGTCCGTCCGGTCCCGGCTCCCACGTATGAAGAGTTACAGGGATCATGCTCTGGCGATCGCCGATGCCCTCCGTGACCTCGATCGGGTGCGGGTGGTTCCGGATCCGCCCCATACGTCGATGTTCCACCTTCACCTGGGACTCTCATCGGAGGTGTTGGAGGCCAATGCGCTGCGAATCGCGGAGGAGGAGGGGATTTGGACGTGGAAATCGACTTTCCCCGGAACCCATCCCGATTGGCAGATCGTCGAGCTCACGGTTGGTGATTCGACGCTCGACTTCGAGCCGGGTGAGGTTCGCGACTTGATCACCCGGCTCATCGCCGACTGATCTCAGAACGGGATTGACGGATTCTGACAGACCTGACATACTGAACCAAATGGTTCAGTATGCGACTCTCGACCGAACCTTGGGAGCCATCTCCGACCCCACAAGACGTCAGATCCTGGACCGGCTCGGTCGTGGCCCGGCCTCGATCAGCGAATTGGCCCGACCCTTGGCCATGTCGTTGACGGGTCTCAAGAAGCACGTCCGGATCCTCGAGGAGGCAGAGCTGGTGGTAACCGAGAAGGTGGGGCGGACTCGGAGTTGTCGCCTCGGCCCATCTCGCTTGGACGACGCATTCGACTGGATCGAGTTCTACCGGAAGCAATGGGACCGCCGACTCGACGGGCTCGAGGCATATTTCGAAGAAAGGAAAAGTGAAGAACGATGAGTTACGAGCTCAGAGTGGAGAGGTTGATCGATGCCACCCCGGAGGAGGTGTTCGACGCCTACACCGATCCCGAGGCGATGAAGGTGTGGTTCACCATCCTCAACGAGGAGGAAATGATCGTCGAGAACGAGATCGACCTCAGGGTGGGCGGGACGTGGGTGAGCGCGTGGGGGTTCTCCCCGGAGGAGATGTTCCGCGAGACCCAGGTCTTCGAGGTGGTCGACCGGCCACATCGGATCGTCAGCAAATCGAGCGGGAGCTCACCGGACGGCAGCGGCATCGATGACACAACGGTCGAGATCACCTTCGAGGACGAAGGCGGGAAGACACTGATGAAGGTGGTCCACTCCGGACTACCGGACGAGTCCAATCGGGATTTCTTCGCCAATGTCGCCTGGCAGGGATTCTTCGACCGCCTCCAGGCCTACTTCGCCGCGAAGGTGGGCGGCTGATCCAGACCTGATCGGCTGCGTCACCTCACCTAGGGTCGGCGGCCGTGGAAATCGCCATCGTCGGGACCGGCAAGGTCGCCGAGCGCAACTACATACCCAGCCTCCTCCGTCACGACGATGTCTCGTTGACGCTCTACTCGAGGACGAGGGAGCGCTCCGATGCTCTTGGCGAGAGATTCGATGTGCCCGTCGCCGGCTCTCTCGACGAACTGCTCGCGCGGGAGCCGGAGGCGGTGTTCGTCCTCACCGGCGAGCAGGAGCGTCTGGAGGTGACCCGCGCACTTCTCCCTTTCCGACCCAAGCGGTTGTTCCTCGAGAAGCCGCTTGTTGCGAGGAATGGCCAGGCCAATGTCGTCGAGCAAGACTTTTGGGACGGCAAAGCCATCCTCGAGGAGGCGAACACGGCAGGGGCCGAGGTGGCGATGGTGTTCAACTACCGGTTCTTCGACCAGACGGTGCGGGGCAGACAGATCGTCGAACATCGTGATTTCGGTGCGCCGGTCAGTGTCGTGGCGCTTTCCCACTACGCCACGTGGAGTCATTGCATCGATTTGATACTTCTGTTTGCCGGTCAGCTCCGGCGAATCTCCGCCCAGCTGGGCACCCGGGCTCATGAGCATCCCGCCTCGGGGACGGCGCCAGACATCGCGGCCTCCTTCCTCATCGGTCAGGACGCGACCGGCACTCTTCTCGGCACCAACGGGATCGATTGGGGATTTCCCCTCTTCGAGTTGATCGTCGCCTTCGAGCGAGGTCGTCTCCACTTTCGTGGTCTCGATGAGGAGTTGGAGGTGCTCGACGCGAACGGCGATGTGCACGAGATCGTCAAGCCGAGCCGGGAAACCTCCCGCTGGGACAAGTACGACGGGTCTTTCGAGAAATCCATCGACGCCTATCTCGACTCGGTGCGGGCGGGACTCCCGCCACCGGTTCCGGGCATCGCCGGCCTTCGTGAACTGCAATTCGAAGCGAGTCTCAAGCGATCGATCGCCGAGCAGCGCCCGGTAGTCCCTGATGATGATTTCCCGATCGAGCCGGTACGGTGACCGCCGGCAATATGCGATACATCGACATAAACGGCATCGAGCGGCCCGTTTCGGTCCTCGGGCTGGGCACAACGTCCACGATCTTCACCCCGGCCGGCGATGACCGGGTCGCCGAGCTGATCGACGCCTACCTCGCCGTCGGCGGGAACTGCATCGACACCGCCCACATCTATGGCTTCGGCGAGAGCGAAAAGGCTCTGGGCCGGTGGCTCGAGCAAACGGGTCGACGTGACGACATCGCCCTGATCACCAAGGGATGCCACCCACATGTGGACGAGGCCGGGCAGTTTGGCCCGCCACGAGTCACTGCGGAGGCGATTCACGACGACCTGAGTGAGAGCCTGGAGAGACTCGGGACCGACCACGTCGATCTCTATCTGCTGCACCGGGACGACGAGACGGTTCCTCCTGGCCCGCTCCTCGAGGCGCTCAACGAGGAGATGGTGAACGGCCGCATTGCCGCATGCGGCGCCTCCAACTGGACGGTCGACCGGATCGCTCTGGCCAACGAATACGCCGCCGAGCATGGGCTCAACGGGTTCGCGGTCTCCTCGCCCGGTCTGAGTCTGCCCCGTCCCGTCGAGATGCAGTTCCCCGGGACGCTGTTTGCCGCCGACGACACCCGCCGCTGGCATGTCGACACCCAGATGCCGGTGTTCGCCTGGACCTCGCTGGCAGCAGGATTCGCCAGTGGTCGCTTTAGGCCCGATGACGCGGATGTGGACGAGAGCACCAGGGCCTTCTTCTCCGAGGACAACTTCGAACGGATGCGTAGGGCCGAGGAAGTGGCGGAGCTACGGAACGCATCTGCTCTCCAGGTCGCCCTCGCCTTCGTCCTCGGTCAGGAGTACCCCGTTGTCGCTCTGGTCGGCCCGTCGAAGGTCGAGAACCTCCATGGCGCCTTGGGCGCGCTCGAAGTCGCATTGACCCCTGACGAGATGCGCTATCTCGACCTGGAGACCTAGCGGCGGCGGCCCTCGCGCCTGGTCCCCACCGTGGCCTTCGGCACCGAGGCGTCGAGTCGGTCACGGATCTCGTCGAAACTCGGACGCCCTTCGGCCAGGAAGCCATCGACCGCTTCCCGTATGGCGGCCGTGTGGTCCGGAGTCGACCCGCAGCATGCGCCGACGATCCGCCCTCCCGAGCGGAGGGCGAGCTCGACGTAGTCGGCCATCCCCTCAGGTCCGATCGGGTAGGTCAGACCGCCTTCTGTTTGATACAACGGGATTCCGCAGTTGGCCTTGGTGATGGTCACTGCATCCGGCGCCACCTCGCCGATGGCGTGAGCAGCCGCAACGGCATCTCCGGGGCCGATGCCACAGTTGGCCCCGATCGCACCGACCTCCGGGTGCCCTAGCCACCACCGACCGAAGTCACGGGGATGGATGCCCATCATGGTGTGCCCGGCTGTGTCGAAGCTCAGGGTGGCCGCGATCGGGAGGCCGGTTCCGGATGCGGCCTCGACCGCGGCGGTGAGCTCCTCGTACGAGGAGATCGTCTCGATCCAGATCACATCAGCACCCGCGTCTGCCAGCGCTTCGCATTGCTCCCTGAACACCTCGACGCCGCGCTCCTGTGACAAGGTGCCCAGCGGTTCGAACAGCTCACCGGTAGGCCCGACGCTCCCTGCGACCGCCACCGGGCGATCGGCCAGGTCTGCAGCCCGTCTCGCCACCGCGACGCCGGCCTGGTTCAACTCGGCGACACGGTCGCCGAGTTTGTGGAGATCGAGACGGAGCCGGTTGCCGCCGAAGGTGTTGGTGAGGACGATGTCGGCGCCGGCCTCGATGAACCTGCGATGGACCTTCTCGACGAGGTCCCCCTCTTCCACGTTGAGCAACTCGGGGCAGCCTCCGCCCTCGAGGCCGAGCGAGAAGAGCGTGGTTCCCATCGCCCCATCGGCCACCAGGTAGGGGTTGTCGGCGAGCAGATCGGTGAAGACTGTTCTTGCAGCGTCGTCTTGATGGGCCATCTCCGTCTCCTGTTGTGAAGGCGGCCCCTAACGAGGAAACCGCCGCAGCGAGTGCCGGGCGGTTCTTCCATCCCGACGCTTTAGCCGCATTTCTTGAGCGCCCGCAAGCTGTGGATCAAATCGGCGCTTTCAGAGGAGGATACGCGTGTTGTCGTCGCCTGACAAGGAAGACGGCCCCGAAGGGCCGTCTTCCTGCCAACGTCAGGAATCCCGGGTTACTGGTCCGCCAGCCAGGCCGACCAGACGTCCTCGTTGTCTGCGATCCACTGGGCGGCGACATCAGCGGCGTCCTCGCCGTCGATCTCGACCGCGGGCAGCATGCTGAGTTGGTCCTCGGTGGTGATCTGGAACTTCTCCAGGAACGACTGCACATTTGGCGCCTTCTCGGCGAGTTGAGCCGAGGCGTACTTGGTGAGCACGTCCTCGGGGTAGTCGCAGTCGATGGCGGCCGGATCGGCGTAGCAGTCCTCGTTGTATTCCGGGAGAGTCACGTTGACCAGGTCGTACGCGGCCACGGCCGCCGTCGGGGTCCACCAGTACATGAGGATGGGCTCCTCTGCGGCGAATCGAGTGTCGAGCTCGGCGACTGTCGACGCCTCGCTCCCGGAGAAGACGACCTGGAAGGGCAGCTCCAGGTTGGCGATGATCGCCTCGTCGTATTGGGAGTACGACGGGTCGGTCCCCAGGAAGCGACCGTTCTCACCGGTTTCCGCGGTGGCGAACAACGCTGCCACCTCGGGATCGGCGTAGCCCTCCCAGGTGGCCAATTCGGGGTGCTCATCGATCACGTACTGCGGGGTGAACCAGCCGATCTTGCCGATCGCACCGAGCTCGCCGATGTCGACCACGGAGCCGTCGTCGATGAAGGCCTGCTCGTCCTCGACGACACCCGACGGCCACACCTCGAGCACGGCATCGAGCGAGCCATCCGAGAGACCGGTGAACATCGTGTTCTCGTCGATGGCGACGATCTCCACCGGATTGCCCAACTCCGACTCGATCAGCTGAGCGGCGATCTCGGCGTTGAGCGCCGACGCGGTCCACGCATTCGCCACGATGTTGATGGTCTCACCGTCTCCGCCCGCTGCCGCGGTCGTGTCCGAGCCGCCGTCGGCGCGCCTCGGTTGTGGCCGCGCCATCTTCGGATGCCTCGGTGGTAGCGGTGCCGCCGTCGTCACCGCATGCGGCCAATAGCAATGCCATGGCCGATATCAGGATCCAAATTCGCTTTTTCATTGTTCTCCTAGGGCCGGTGGCCGACGATCGCGGCCGGATAAGGCCGCTGGTACATTACCGACGTGGCTGTCACGAAGGGGCTGTGACCGGCGACGTATGCCTGTCGGTCGAGCACATCTGGAAAGTCTTTGGTGCTAAACCCGACAAGGCAATCGAGATGGCCGGTAGCGGCGCATCCCGCGAGGAGGTGCAGCAGGCGACTGACTGCACCATCGGCGTGCGCGACGTCACCTTCGACGTGGGTCGGGGCGAGACATTCGTCGTCATGGGCCTCTCAGGCTCGGGCAAATCGACGCTGATCCGTTGCGTTTCCCGTCTCAACGACGTGACCCGGGGAAAGGTCGTCCTCGACGGCGAAGACCTGACCGCCATGACCACCGATCAGCTACGTGAAGTCCGCAGACACAAGATGTCGATGGTCTTCCAGCATTTCGGCCTGTTCCCGCATCGACGGGTGATCGACAACGCCGCGTATGGGCTCGAGGTCCAGGGTGTCGACAAGGCCGAGCGCTACGAGCGGGCGACCAAGGTGCTAGAGGTCGTCGGTCTCAAGGGATGGGAACAGAGCTTCCCCCAGCAGCTCTCCGGCGGGATGCAGCAGAGGGTCGGGCTGGCTCGAGCGCTGACCGTCGACCCGAGATCATGTTCTTCGACGAGCCTTTCTCCGCCCTGGACCCGCTCATCAGGCGCGACATGCAGGACGAGCTGATCAGGCTCCAGGAGACACTGCAGCGGACAATCGTCTTCATCACCCACGATTTCTCCGAGGCCATCAAGCTCGGCGATCGCATCGCCATCATGAAAGACGGAGGGTTCGATCAGGTCGGCACGGCGACAGAGCTGATCAGCGACCCCGCCACCGACTACGTGCGGGAGTTCACCAAGGAGATCCCCAAGGCCAAGGTGCTGACCACCGCTGCCGTCCTCAAGGAGGGCACGGGCACACCCAACGGCCGGAAGGTTCAGCTCGACGACACCATCGAGACCGTCCTCCCGGCTCTGCTCGACGACGAAGCCGAGATCTGGGTCGAGGACCCGGACGGGAAGCAGGTCGGTGTAGTGGATCGCAGGGCGGTGGCCAGGGCGATCGAGCCCGAGAAATGACGGACGTCCTCCAACCCGCTGACGTTGCCCTTGCCGACGAGGGAGCCGGACGGTTCAAGATCCGGGGATGGTGGATCGTCGTCATCGTCGGCATCATCCTGCTCCAGATCCTGGTCACCTCGCCCACGGTCCCCGCGCTGTGGGACACGTACATCTCGGGGCCGGTCGATCAGTTCTCGGCATGGCTCCGGGAGAACCGCCAGCTCCATCCCGTGTTCACGGGGTTCTTCATCCCTGTGTCTGCCGCGGTCGACTGGGGCCTCACGACGATCGAGTCGTTCCTTCTCTGGCTTCCCTGGTACGTCCTCCCAATGGCGGTCTTCCTCGTCATCTTCAGGACCGGCGATTGGAAAACCGCCCTCGTCGCCCTCGCCGCGGTGCTCTATCCGGGCCTGGTCGGTCTCTGGGACACGACCATGGAGACCTTGTCGTTGATGACTATCGCGGTCGTGATCGCACTCGCCATCGGGATTCCAATGGGCGTGTGGTCCGCCCGCTCGCCGCGGGTTGATCGTTTCATCAAACCGGTTCTCGACGCCATGCAGACCATCCCCGCTCCGGTCTACTTCATACCGATGGTCCTGCTGTTCGGCATCCGACGGGTGCCGGCCACAATCGCCACCGTCATCTACTCCCTGCCCCCGGCGGTGAGGCTCACCACCCTTGGCATCCAAGGAGTTCCACGTTCGTCGGTGGAGGCGGCGGAAATGTACGGCTCCACGGGGCGGCAAACCCTGTTCAAGGTGCAGTTGCCGATGGCGATGCCTTTCATCATGACCGGGGTCAATCAGACGATCATGATGGCCCTGGGCATCGTCGTGCTGGCGACGCTCCTCGGGGCAGGAGGGCTGGGACAGGAGGTGCTCCAGGCTTTGAACCAGCGCCGTACCGGACGGGGCCTGGCCGCGGGCCTTGCCATCGTGGCGGTGGCAATGGTTCTGGACCGAGTGGGGCGGTCGATCGCCTTCGCCGACAGGACCCGACCTGCTTCACGGCGCTACGTGATCACCGCATTGGCATTGGTCTTGGGTGGGATCGTGGTCGGCCGGGTGATGGGCTGGGTCGACTTTCCGGCGGTTTGGGAGGTCCGGATCTTCGACCCGGTCGACACTTTCGTGCGGTGGGGGCGGGACAATCTGTCCTTCATCACCCGCCCCGTGAACGACTTCATCGTCGCAGGGCTGCTCATCCCGACCCGCGACTTTCTCGTCCTCACCGTGGCCTGGCCAGTGCTCATCGCCGTGACTGCCATTGTCTGCTGGAGGCTGAAGGGGGTGGGTCTGGCGATCTTCGCCGCGGCAGCCCTTCTCATGGTCGGGCTCATCGGGATGTGGGAGCTGTCATTGGGGACCCTTGTCCAGGTGCTGGCGGCAGCCCTCATATCAGTTGCCATCGCGATCCCTGTTGGGATCTGGGCCGGACGAAGCCCGAGAGTAGAGAAGGTGCTGACCCCCTTCCTCGACGCCCTTCAGACGATCCCCTCTTTCGTCTTCATCATCCCGGTGATCCTCTTCTTCACCGTTGGCCAGGTCCCGGGCATCATCGCCGCGGTCCTCTATGCCATCGTCCCCGGTATCCGGATCACCTCGCTCGGCATCAAAGAGGTCCCGGAGGAGAGCGTCGAGGCGTCGGAGACATTCGGTGCCACCCGGCGGCAAACGATGTTCGGGGTGAGGATCCCTCTCGCCGCTCCGACCATCCTGGCTGCGGTCAACCAGGTGATCATGATGGTCCTGGCCATGGTGATCATCGCCGGTCTGGTCGGTGGCGGGGCCCTCGGCTATGAGACAGTCAAGGCATTGACAACGGGCGCGACCGGTCTCGGTTTCGAGGTCGCATTCGCCATCGTCGTGATGGCGATCATCCTCGATCGGGTCACCCAGGCCTGGGCAGCCAAGCTGCAGCCGCCGACTCCAGCCCACTGAACGGCCACTACTAGCGTCTCGCCGATGAGTCTCGACACCCAGCAGATCTACATCGGCGGCGCCAGGGTCGATGCCGGTTCGGGAGAGACTTTCGCCACGATCAATCCTGCCACCGGCGAGGAGATCTGCCAGGTTCAGCATGCCGGGCCCACCGATGTCGACCGGGCTGTGGCATCTGCCGCGGAGGGATTCGAGGTCTGGCGCCAGCTGTCCGGGGCGGAGCGGGGACGGATTCTGAACCGCGCCGCCGGGCTCCTTCGAGACAACAACGAGGAACTGGCCCGGCTCGAGGTCCTCGACACCGGCAAGCCGATCCAGGAGGCCATTGCGGTCGATGTGCTGTCTGGCGCCGACGCCGTCGAGTACTACGCCGGCCTGGCCGCGAGCATCCACGGTGAGACCTTCGATCTGGGCAGTGCCTGGGCCTACACCCGTCGTGAGCCCCTCGGGGTCTGCGTCGGGATCGGAGCCTGGAACTACCCGATCCAGATCGCCTGTTGGAAGTCCGCCCCTGCCCTGGCCTGCGGCAACTCGATGGTGTTCAAGCCGGCGGAGCTGACTCCGCTCACGGCTCTGCGCCTCGCCGAGATCTACACCGAAGCGGGGCTCCCCGACGGTGTGTTCAACGTCGTCCAGGGCGATCATCGAACCGGGGAGGCCCTCGTGGCCCATCCCGACGTGGCCAAGGTGTCGCTGACCGGTGAGGTCGGCACCGGGAAGATCGTCATGGCCAACGCCGCCGCCACTCTGAAACACGTAACCCTCGAGCTGGGGGGGAAGAGCCCGCTGATCATCTTCGACGACGCCGATCTCGACAACGCCGTCTCCGCCGCCCTGATGGCCAACTTCTACACCCAGGGCGAGATCTGCTCCAACGGGACCAGGGTCTATGTCCACGAGGAGATCCACGACGAGTTCCTCGACCGTCTGGTGACGCGGACATCGAAGATGAAGATCGGAGATCCGATGGACCCCGACACCCACGTCGGTGCGCTCATCTCGCGTGAGCACATGGACAAGGTTCTCTCCTACATCGAGGCTGGCAAGACGGCCGGGGCTCGTCTTGTGATCGGCGGGGAGCGGCCCTCTGACCCGTCCCTGGAAGGCGGGTTCTTCGTCGAGCCGACGGTGTTCGATGCCTGTACCGACGAGATGTCGATCGTCCAGGAGGAGATCTTCGGGCCGGTCATGGCCGTTCTCAGCTTCCGCGACGAGGACGACGTGATCGCCCGGGCCAACGACACGCCTTATGGCCTTGCGGCGGGAGTGTTCACCAAGGACGTCCAGCGTGCCCATCGGGTGGTGGCCCGGCTCGAGGCGGGGACGACCTGGATCAACAACTACAACATCACCCCGATCGAGATGCCCTTCGGCGGCTACAAGCAGTCAGGGATCGGCCGGGAGAACAGCCTGGTCACCCTCAACCACTACACCCAGGTCAAGAGCGTGTACGTGGAGATGGGCGACGTCGAGGCGCCGTACTAGGTAGGAATCCGAGAGGGAGGTGAGGGAAGTGGCTGATCGCTTCCTGGCGGGCAGGACCGCCATGGTGACTGGCGGGGCGTCGGGGATGGGGCTGGCAATGGCTCAGGCGTTTGCCTCGGAAGGTGCCAATGTCAGTATCGGGTCTCTCTTGTCTGCCGGCTCGAAGACCGAAGGTGAAGTGGTCCACATCCCTGGGCAGGAGCAGATGAACCATGCCGTCTCGGTCATCGAGGAGGAAGGGGTTGAGTGCCTCGGTCTCGACCTCGATGTCACGTCGGACGAGTCAGTTGAAGCGTTCCATCAGGCGACGGTCGACCGCTTTGGCTCGGTCGACATCCTGGCCAACGCTGCAGGCATCACCGCCGAGCAGACCATCGTCGGGCATCCCGACGCCCTGTGGGACAAGGTGATCGACGTCAATCTCACCGGCACCTACCGGGCGATCAAGCGGGCGCTGCCCGGGATGATCGAGAGAGGGTGGGGCCGGATCATCAACATCGCCTCGACGGCGGCGTCGGTCGGTGCGGTCACTTCGGGCGCCTATTGCGCATCCAAGGCCGGGGTGGTCGGGCTGACCACGTGTGTCGCCCTCGAGGGTGCTCCGCACGGGGTCACCTGCAATGCGATCAGCCCGACCTGGGTCGATACCTCATTCGGTCGGGAGTGGATGTCCGACATCGCCGAAAAGCAGGAGCAACGCTCGGGGGAGGAGTACATCTCCGATGTGGAGAAGACCAATCCCCAGGGTCGTCTCATCTCCCCGACCGAGATCGGCGCCCTCGCCCTCTTCCTCTGCAGTGACGCCGCCCGCGGCATCACCATGGAGGACCTGCGGGTGTCGGCCGGCTCGCTCTGGTAGGGGAACCGCTTACCTGAGGTACGTAGGGCCATATGTGGCCCAACGAGAACACAGAACACGGGGCGGAATGAGCCTGCTCGCTTTCTCTGTCGGTTTAGGGCCATATATGGCCGCATGTACCTCAGGTAGCAGGTTGCTTCCTTCGTTTCACTTCCGCCACCACCGCCTCGAGGATTGGGTGGAGGTCGCCGATCACGGCGTAGTCGGCCTTGGTCACCATTGGAGCTTCGGGGTCGTTGTTGATGGCCAGCACGTTCTTCGAGGCCATCATCCCGACCCAATGCTGGACCGCACCTGAGATCCCGCAGGCGACATAGAGATTGGGGGCGACGCGGGTTCCGGTCTGACCGACCTGGTCGGAGTGCGGCCGCCACCCGTTGTTGGTGACCACCCGAGAGCATCCCACCGCCCCACCCAGCAAGCCGGCGAGCTCCTCGAGGATCCCGAAACCCTCGGGCGAGCCGACTCCCCGGCCCCCGCTCACCACCACCGGGGCGGTGGTGAGAGTGATCCCTTCGGAAATGGTCACACGCTCCACCACCCGGGTCCGCTCCAGAGCCTCGGGCAGGTCCGGCTCAAAGGTCTCTGCATCGACGCCGCCCGACGCGTCGGAAGCTTCGAACGCATGAGGTGCCACGGTGGCCAGCTTCACCGACGCGGTGAGTGACGCCTCCTCGAGGAGGCTCCCTCCCCAACGGGTCCGGGTCAGCTCCCACGACTCATCGCCGGGCCGGACTTCGGTCACATTCGTTGCCAGCGGGAGGTCGAGCACCGCGGCCACGTGTGCCATCACCTCGTTGCCCCGCTCGGTCCCGGAGGCGAGCACGGCGGAGGGCGACTCGGCTCCGATCAGCTGGACCAGAGCCTCGGCGATTGCCTCCGGGGCGTAGTCGGACAGCATCGGATGCTCGATCGCGAAGTGTCGAGCCACGCCTCCGACATCACATGCCCCAACGCTCACCGAGGACACCTCACCGAGGGTGCCGGCCAGGGCGGTCGCCTGAAGTGAGGTCTCGAGCGGCATCCCTTCCTGGTGCTCGACGAAAACGAGGACCTGGCTCACAGCAGCCCCAGCTCTTCGAACATGTCCGCCACCGCCGAAGCAGCCTCGGGTCCCTCGCCGAGGATCGTGGTCGAACTGGCGACCTCGGGCGGGTTCACCAGACGGAGCATGCGAAGGCCACCCGGTGAATGTTCCGGGGCGGCGCTCGCCACCTCCACCTTCTTGGCCCTGAGCCGGGAAGGGAGAGTCGGGTAACGGGGAAGGTTGATCCCCTCTTTGACCGCCACGACGGCCGGCAACGGGAGCCGATAGACCTCGAATCCGGCGTCGGTCTCCCGCCGGGCGACCATCGTCTCGCCATCGATGTCGATGCCCTTGATCCCACCCACCACGGGACGGTCCAGGGCATGAGCCACCCTGATCCCCACCTGGTACCCACCGGAATCAGCAGACTCGTTCCCGAAGAGGATGAGATCGAACCGGCCATCTCCGGCCTCGAGCTCTCCGATCTTTCCGGCGAGGGCGGCAGCCGTCGCCTGCGGGTCCCAATCGGCCCCGTCTGTCGCCAGCAGAATCGCCTCGTCCACCCCACCGACACCGCATAGCGAAGTTGTTCTTCGGCCTCCGCCGGGCCGAGCGTCATCACGACCACGGTGCCGCCGTGTTGCTCCTTGATCCGGACCGCCTCCTCGACGGCACACTCCTCGTGAGGGCTGGTCGTGAACGGCAGGTGTCGAGCGTCGATCGCCTGTCGATCATCGGTGAGGACGATGCGGGCACCAGGAGCGGGGACCCGCTTGATGCAGACGAGGGTCCTCACCCCTTCATCCGGGCGTCGTCGGGGTCGAACAGCGGGGTCGATCCGGCGACCGCCACCTTCACCGGATAGAGCTCGTTCATGTACATCACGGCGAGGTCGTTGCCCACAACAGCGTGCTCCGGCGGCAGGTACGACATCAAGAGGAACTTGCCCACCGAGGGCCCCGCCCCGGCGGTGGTGACGTACGACGGCCGACCCTTCCGGTCGATGATCCGGCCGCCGTCGGGCGTGGTGATCGGCTCCCGCCCGGTGGGGTAGCGCTTGATCCCATCGCGGGGGGAGACATGGTCCTCCACGGTGAGGGTGCACAGCGTCGCCGCCGGCTCCTCCTCCCGTGCAGCCAGATAGGCCTCCTTCCCGATGAAGTCGTGATCCTTGACCCGGGGCCTGGCCAACCCCGCCTCCACGGGGTTGTACTCGCTCTCCAGCTCGGACCCCATCAGCCGGTAGCCCTTCTCCAGGCGGCCCGTGGTCCCGTACACGCCGGCGCCCACGGCTACGACCCCCAGGTCCTGGCCGGCCTCCCACAGACTGTCCCACATCGGGCGCCCGGCCTCGGTGGGCACGTAGACCTCCCAGCCCAGATCGCCGACATAGGAGATCCGGAAGAGACGGGCGTTGATCGAGCCGAAGTCGACCGCCTGGGTCGTCCCGTAGGGGAAGGCCTCGTTGGAGAGGTCGTGATCCGTGATCGATGAGACGAGGTTGCGAGCCTCGGGTCCCCAGACCCCGATAGTGGTGTAGGCCGAGGTCGAATCGCTCATATGGACCGACCCGTCTTCGGGGAGATGGCTCCGGAACCAGTGCTTGTCCCTCGGCCCGTCGAACGCCCCGGTGATCACCCTGAAGTGCTCCTCGCCCAGCCTGAGCACGGTCAGGTCCGCCTTGAACCCCCCGGACCCGGTGAGCAGAGGGGTGTACACCGAGCGGCCGACTGCCACATCGGCGTTGTTGACCGTCATCCGCTGGATGTAGTCGACGACCCCGGGGCCGGTGAAGTCGAAGATGACGAACGGCGCCAGGTCGACGAGACCCACCTTCTCCCGCATGGCCAGGTGCTCGGCGTTTTGGATCGGCGACCACCAGCGCCGGTCCCATTCGTGGGGCCTGTCCTCGATCCCGTAGTGATCGACGAGAGGGGCGTTCGACTCATACCAGTGCGGGCGCTCCCATCCTCCGGCCTCGAAATAGACCGCGCCCAGCTCGGCGGTGCGGGAATGCACCGGAGAGAGCCTCTTGTCCCGTTCGGAGGCCCACTGCTCCCGGGGATGGACGATCCCGTACGTCTTGTTGAAATGCTCGGCACAGCGAGCCCGAATGTGGTGCTCGGTGCGGGCGTAGGGGTAGAAGCGGGCGATGTCCGAGGCGTGTGGGTCTAGCTCGGGATACCCGTTGGTCATCCACTCCGCCACCGCCCGGCCCGTCCCCGGCCCCTCCTTGATCCAGATCGCAGCTGCCGACCAGAGATTTCGCACCTCGACCGTCTCCCCGATCAGGGGCATGGCGTCGGGGGTGAGGGAGAGCAGCCCATTGATGGCGTACTTGATCTCGGCTTGGGAGAGGAGTGTCGGGCATCAGCTCGAGAGCGTCTTCCAGCTGGGAGTCGAAGTCGTCCTCGGTGAAGGGGAGCTCGGTGGGAGAGAGCCGCGCCTCGGCGATCGATGGGATCTCGTCGGGGGAATGGAAGATGGGGCGATGGGCGTAGGAGCCGACTTCCATCGACCCCGAGGTCTGTCGCTCGTACATGAAGGTGTCCATGTCGCGGACGATGGGGAAGGCGAGCTCCTTCCCGGACTCCTGGAGGATCGGGATCGGCCCGACGTCGATCATCTGGTGCACTGCCGGGGTGAGAGGGATGCTGGCGCCGGCCATGCGGGCGATCCGGGGGCTCCACACCCCGCAGGCGATCACGACGTACTCGGCCTCGACGCGGCCCTTGTCGGTGACGACCGCCGTGACCCGTCCTCGATCGGTCTCGATGCCGAGGATCTCGGTGTTGGCCATGGTCTGCAGCGCTCCCAGGCCGGTCGCCCTCTCCCGGAAGATCGTCCCCGCCCGCAGCGAGTCGACCGCCGACACCGTGGGGAAGTAACAGCCACCGAGGAGGATCTCCTCGTTGATGAAGGGGACCAGCTCCTTGATCTCGGCCGGGGACACCAGATGTGCCTCCATGTCCCAGTTCTTCGCCGAGCTCATCCGCCTGCGGAGCTCTTCCATCCGCTCCTCGGTGCGGGCCACCTCGATCCCGCCGCAGGTGACGTTGACCCCCATCTCCTCGTACTGACGCTGGCTGTCGAGGGTGAGCATCGCCATCTCTTTGTTGTGATCGACGGGGAAGATGAAGTTGGAGGCGTGGCCCGTCGACCCACCTGGATTGGGCAGCGGTCCCTTGTCGATTTGGACGATGTCGCGCCAGCCGAGCTCGGCGAGATGGCCCACCACCGAGTTGCCGACGATCCCCGCTCCGATCACCACCACGCTGGCACTGGAAGGCACATCACTCACGTCTGAAACCTCGTTCTCCGGTCAGGTCAATCATGGCCCACCATGGACCCTGGTGGGGCGGCAGACTAGTGTTCCAACATATAGCACAGCCCCGCATCGTGGAACACGGCGGTGATCTCATGGAGTGGCGATGGCCGACGATGAACTCGATCTGAATTCACTTTCCGACCCGGATCTGGTCGAATCAGATGCACGACGACCTCT
This sequence comes from uncultured Acidobacteriota bacterium, assembly GCA_963843585.1. Taxonomy (GTDB): domain Bacteria; phylum Actinomycetota; class Acidimicrobiia; order Spongiisociales; family ZC4RG35; genus JARDZU01. The sequence continues at coordinate 58,441 of CAWJLJ010000026.1, read as the reverse complement.
ACGACGGTCTTGCCGACGAGATCGTCGAGGGGACGAACATCCTGCTCGCCCGGGGCTGGGATGCGCAGAGAGTGCTCAATGACGCCCTGGTCGAAGGGATGCGCATCGTGGGGATCGATTTCCGGGACGGCATCCTCTTCGTCCCCGAGGTGTTGCTCGCCGCCAACTCGATGAAGGCGGGCATGGAGGTGCTGCGGCCCCTGCTCGCCGAAACCGGCGCCCAGACGATCGGCAAGGTCGTGATCGGGACAGTCAAGGGCGACATCCACGACATCGGAAAGAACCTGGTGGCGATGATGCTGGAAGGGGCCGGGTTCGAGGTGATCAACCTGGGGATCAACACCGATGCCGACGAGTTCATCGCTGCCCTCGACGAGCACAAGCCCGACATCCTCGGGATGTCTGCCTTGCTGACCACCACCATGCCCTACATGAAGGTGGTCATCGAAGCCCTGAAGGAGAAGAACATCCGGGACGACTACATCGTCATGGTGGGTGGCGCCCCGCTCAACGAGGAGTTTGGCCAGGCGATCGGCGCCGACGCCTATTGCCGTGATGCCGCCGTCGCCACGGAGACCGCCGAAGCTCTGGTGCTGGCTCGCCGGCTCACCGCAGGTGAAGAGCAATGAGCGACGAGGGCGATCGACTGCTGGTGATCGCCTGCGGAGCCCTGGCCCGTGAGGTCCTCGACGTCGTGCGACTCAACTCACTGGACTGGGTCGACGTCGAGTGTCTCCCCGCCACGCTCCACAACACGCCGGACCTCATTCCGGCCGCGGTCGAGGCGCGCCTCGACGCCGCTGAGGGGCGATACCGGAACGTCTTCGTCGGATACGCCGACTGTGGGACCGGTGGCCTCCTCGACCGGGTACTCGAAGCCCGAGGAGTGGGCCGCCTTCCCGGCGCCCATTGCTACGAGTTCTACGCCACCGGCCCCGGTTTCTCCGACCTGCACGCCAGGGAGCCGGGCACCTTCTACCTGACCGACTTTCCTCGCCCACCATTTCGATCGTCTGGTGTGGGCCGGTCTCGGTCTCGATCGCTGGCCCGATCTTCGTGACACCTACTTCGGCAACTACCGCCGTCTGGTCTATCTCTCCCAGGTGCCCACCTCCGACCTGGTCGAACGCGCCACGGCGGCGGCCCACCGCCTCGGTCTCTCTTTCGAGCACCGACACACCGGCTATGGCGACCTGGCCTCCACCCTCGTCGAGGTCACGCGACGGGTGCCGGCATGAGCCCCAAGAGAGTCGACACCGTGACCGGGGCCCCAGCTGACCGTCATCCGCTGGCGGCAGATCCCGGCTCAGGTGCTTGCCCGTCGGGGCGATGAGACAGCCAAACGCGAGCTGTCGGCCAGGTTCCAGGTGGCCATCGATCGTGCCGCCATGTACGCAGGTCTGTTCGGGACCGACGAGTACCTGTCGGAATGGGTCAAAGACTCCAGACCGTGCGGTGACGATCTCGAATCAGAAGTCGCCGCCGAAGCGGCGCGTCTGGAGACCGAATACGACTCCGAGACCTTGAACGATCTCGCCGCCAATGGCGGGACGCGATGACCGACACCGTCGTCTCCTCGGAGACCCGCGAAGTCGTCATCGGATTCGAGCGTCCCTTCGTCCTGATCGGGGAGAGAATCAATCCAACCGGTCGTCGGCTCCTCGCCGAAGAGATGAAGAACGGCGACTTCTCCCGAGTGGAGACAGACGCCTTGAGTCAGGTCGGCGCCGGGGCGCAGATGCTCGACGTCAATGCCGGCATCCCTCTCGCCGACGAACCTGCACTTCTCGCCCGGGCTGTCGAGCTGGTCCAGTCATTGACCGACGTCCCCTTGTCCATCGACTCGTCGATCGTCGACGCCCTCGAGTCCGGGCTCCTCGCGTATCGGGGCAAGGCCCTGGTGAACTCGGTCACCGGGGAGGAGGAGCGTCTCGAACAGGTTTTGCCTCTCATCGCGAAGCACGGGGCGGCAGTGGTCGCGATCTCCAACGACGAAACGGGGATCTCCGAGGATCCCGATGTCCGGTTCGAGGTGGCGAAGAAGATCGTCGGACGGGCCGCTGATCACGGCATACCCAGGGAAGACGTCGTGGTCGACCCATTGGTGATGCCCATCGGTGCCATGGCCACGGCGGGGAAACAGGTGTTCCACCTGATCCGGAGGCTCCGCGACGAGTTGGGGGTCAACACCACGTGCGGGGCGTCCAACATCAGCTTCGGCCTCCCCAACCGGGCCGGGATCAATGCCGCCTTCCTGGCCATGGCGATCGGTGCCGGCATGACATCGGCGATAACCAACCCTCTCGAGCCCGAGATCCGCCAGTCGATCATGGCCGCCGACGTCCTGAACGGGCGCGACCCCAACTGCGCCACCTGGATCAAGACCTATCGGGAGCCTCCCGCCGCCGGCGAGGAAGGCCGTCGTCGTGAGAACCGCCGCCGCCGCGGCTGACCGGCCGTGACGCGTCAGGTCGTGTTCAGCCCTTCGGGGCGACGCGGGGCGTTTCCCGAGGGCACCACAGTGCTGGACGCCGCCCGGGCACTTGGAGTCGACCTCGACTCGGTATGCGGCGGCAGGGGAATATGCGGGCGGTGCCAGGTGGTCATGGGCAGCCGACCCGGCGTCGAGGCCCGTGCCGACCGTCTCTCCGAGCCCGGACCCACCGAGACCGACTATCAGGGCCGGCGACCGCTGGGCGCCGGCCACCGACTGGGTTGTGCCGCCCGGATCGTGGAGGACGTCGTCATCGATGTCCCGGCGGACAGCCAGGTCCATCGCCAGGTGGTCCGCAAGCGCGCCGGTGTGGCTGCCCTGCCGGTCGATCCCGTGGTCCGGCTTCACTACGTCGAGGTAGCGGAGCCCGACCTGGCCAGCCCGACCGGAGACCTGGAGCGTCTCCTCGTCGCTCTCGAAAACGAGTGGGGTCTGAGTGGACTGGTGGTGGACCCTCCGGTCCTGAGAGATCTCCAGACGACACTCCGAAGTGGAGAACTGGGCGGTGACCGTGGCGGTGCGTCATGCCAGGGATCTGATCGGGATCTGGCCCGGCTTCCGTGATCTCGCTCTCGGGGTGGCCTTCGATGTCGGCTCGACCACCATCGCCGGCCATCTCTGCGATCTCCTGACCGGGTCGGTTCTCGCCACGAGTGGTGTGATGAATCCACAGATCGGATTTGGTGAGGATCTGATGAGCCGCGTTTCGTACGTGATGATGAACGATGACGGTGCAACCCGGCTGACCGATGTGGTGCGAGGCGCCCTCGACGACTTGCTCGGTGAGTTGGTCACCGAGGCGGGGGTCGATCGAGGTGATGTCCTCGAGCTGAGCGTTGTCGGCAACCCGATCATGCACCACCTGCTCCTCGGGCTCGACCCACGGGAGTTGGGCACAGCTCCGTTTGCGCTCGTCACCACGTCGGCCCTCGACACGCCCGCCTCCGACCTCGGGCTGCAGGTCCACCGCGGTGCCCGGGTCTATTCGCTTCCCTGCATCGCCGGCCATGTCGGCGCCGACGCCGCCGGGGTGGTGCTGTCCGAGGGCCCGCATCGTGGCGAGCGTCTGCAATTGCTCGTCGACGTGGGTACCAACGCCGAGTTGGTGCTGGGGAATCAGGACCGCCTCCTGGCCGCCTCGAGCCCGACCGGGCCCGCGTTCGAAGGAGCGCAGATCTCCTCCGGGCAACGAGCGGCGCCAGGGGCGATCGAGCGGGTCCGTGTGGATCGGGCGACCCTGGAGCCCCGTTTCTCCGTCATCGGCCAGGAGCTCTGGTCGGACGAGGCCGGCTTCGACTTCGGGGCGGTCACCGGGGTCTGCGGGTCGGGGATCATCGAGGCGATCGCCGAGCTGCATCTGGCCGGGGTGATCGACACCGACGGCGTCATCCGCCCACCGGCCAATCCGTCGTCACGCGTGGTGGCTTCGGACCGCACGTTCTCGTACGTCTTGTGCGCCGAGCCACTCATACAGGTGACGCAGAACGATGTGCGCGCCGTCCAGTTGGCCAAGGCCGCGCTTCACGCCGGAGCCCGGCTCCTGATGGACCACTACGGCGTCGATCAGGTCGACGAGATCAGGCTGGCGGGCGCCTTCGGGAGCCACATCGACCCGAAGTACGCCATGGTGCTGGGGATGATCCCCGATTGCGACCTCGACCGGGTATCGGCGGCCGGAAACGCTGCCGGAGTCGGGGCGATGATGGCCCTTCTGTCCGGTGTGGCACGCAACGAGATCGAGGAGGTCACCGAACAGATCGAGAAGGTGGAGACCGCCGTGGAGCCCCGATTCCAGGAGCATTTCGTGGCTGCTTTGGCCATTCCCCACAAGACCGACCCCTACCCGCTCCTCTCCAAGGTGGTGGACATGCCGCCTCGACCCGAGCCAGGAGAGCGTCGGCGGAGACGCCCGGGATGACCGCGTCACCGTGCCCGGCCCTTCCCGGCTCCTGTTCCATGATGTAGTCTGGTACCGCATCATGGAACAGACCAGCACGGGACGTCGGGGCGGTGGCCGCGCCGCCCGGCAGGCGGCGAGGACCGCCCGGGCCATCGAGTCTGTGCCGTTCCTCACCCGAAAGCTGACACCGGTCGAGGTGCTCGACGAGGAGGGGCTCTCCCTGATCGAAGTCCAATGCCGATCGTGCTCCTCGAGAGGGTCGGCATCGAGGTGGGCAACTTCCCCGAGGCGCTGGAGATCTTCCGCGAGGGTGGATGTGAGGTCACCGACACCCGGGTCAGATTCCCTGCCGGGCTGGCCAGGAGTCTCATGGCAACCGCGCCAACGACCTTCACCCAGCACGCCCGCAACCCCGAGCACGACGTAGTGATCGGCGATCCCCATCTCGTCTTCGCCCCGGCCTACGGATCCCCCTTCGTCCGCGACCTGGACGGGGGTCGTCGCTACGCCACCCTCGCCGACTTCGAGAATTTCGCCCGCATGACTCACATGACCCCAGCCCTGCATCACGGCGGCGGGACCCTGTGCGAGCCGGTCGACCTGCCGGTCAACAAACGCCACTTCGACATGGTGCTGGCCCACATCAAGAATCACGACCGCGCGTTCATGGGCTCGGTCACCGCGCCCGAGCGGGCCCAGGACACGGTCGACATGGTCAGGATCCTGTTCGGTGGCGACATCGACCAGGGGAAGACGGTCCTGTTGTCGCTGTGCAACGCCAACAGCCCGATGAGCTGGGACTACAACATGCTGGGCTCGGCCAAGGTCTACGCCGAGAACAACCAGGCGTGTCTCATCACTCCCTTCATCCTCTCCGGGGCGATGGCGCCGGTCACGGTGGCCGGGACCGCAACTCAGACGCTTGCCGAGGCGATGGCCGGCATGGCGTTCTGCCAATTGGTGCGACCCGGTGCGCCCGTAGTGTTCGGATCCTTCGCCTCCTCGATATCCATGCAATCGGGTGCTCCCACGTTCGGCACACCCGAGCCGGCGATGGTTCTTTTCGTGATGGCGGCCCTGGCTCGGCGACTTGGTGTCCCCTTCCGCAGTGGCGGGAATCTCACCGCGGCGAAGACCCCTGACTACCAGGCGGCCTATGAATCGGCCGCCACCTTCCTTCCCACCCTCCTCGCCGGCGTCAATTTCGTGCTCCATACCGCGGGCTGGCTGGAGGGGGGGCTGGTGATGGGGTACGAGAAGTTCGTCCTGGACGCGGATCAGGCATCCATGGCCGAAGCACTGATCGGGGGACTGGACCTCTCGGACAACGGTCAGGCCCTCGACGCCCTCCTCGACAATCCGCCCGGACAGCATTTTCTGGGGAACGCCCACACCCTGGCCAACTTCGAGAACGCCTTCTGGCGCAGCGCCACCGCGGACAACAACAGCTTCGAGCAATGGCTCGAAGCAGGGTCGCAGGAGGCCGCCTCGAGGGCGCACACGATCTGGCGCAAGATGCTGGACGAGTACGAGCCGCCCCCGCTTGGACGAAGGCATCGAGGCGGAGTTGACCGACTGGGTAGCTCAGCGCAAGGCCTCTTTCCCCGACTCGGATGTCTGAGCATGAGTGACGTCCTGGAGCGAGCTCTTCTCACCGGGGCCGACTTCGAGGTGATCCCTCTCGAGGGTGTGCTGGAAAAGACCTCGGCGATCGCGCCGGGCTCGACGGTCTCCGTGACCGCCTCGCCCACCCGGGGGATGAGCCCCACCCTGGATCTAGCCATCGAACTCCAGACCCGTGGTCTTCGGGCGGTGCCACATCTGTCGGCCAGGACCATCGAGAGCCGCCGCGAGCTGGCCTCGATCATCAAGCGTCTGGACGATGGAGGGGTGGGACAGGTCTTCGTCACCGGGGGCGATGGACAGCCACACGGCGACTATTACGACGCGCTCTCGCTGCTCGAGGACATGGCGGCGGTCGGTCATCCGTTTCTCGAAGTCGGGATCACCGGGTATCCGGAGGGCCACCCTGTCATCTCGCCCGACCGTCTCCGCCAATCACTACTCGAGAAGCAGACGCTCGCCACTTATGTCGTCACCCAGATGTGCTTCAGCCCGGAGACGATCGTTGAATGGATCGCCTCCATCCGGGCCGATGGCGTGACACTCCCGATAAAGGTTGGCGTGCCCGGTGCGGTCGATCCCACCCGCCTCCTCAGCATCGGGGCTCGAATCGGCGTGGGTGATTCGATGAGGTTCCTTGCCAAGAACCGCGGCTCGATCCTGGGGATGCTGCGTCCGGGCCGGTACCAGCCCGACAGGATCGTCGAACCGCTCGCCCGTCTCGGCGAAGGCCTCAGGATGACCGGAATCCATATCTTCACTTTCAACCAGGTCGAGCCCACCGTGGCCTGGCATCGCGACGCGCTGTCGAGGGTGACCTGATGGCGGTGCAGTCGATCGACCGCGCATTCCAGGTGCTCAAGGCGTTGGCAGTCGAGCCCTCGGGGGTGACCGAGCTCGCCTCGCGGGTCGGTCTGCCCAAGTCCACCGTGGCCCGGATGCTGTCGAGCCTCGAAGACCAGGGCGCGGTGACCAGGGGGCCGGACGGCACTTCGTATGCGATTGGCATCGGGCTGGTCGAGCTTGCCGGCGCTATCGATGCCACCGCTGCACTCGCCACCGCGGTCCGCCCACATCTGGTCTGGCTGTCCGATCAGCTCGGTGAGGCCGCCGGCTTCAGCATCCCGACCGGATACACCATCCAGTACATGGTGCAGGTGGAGAGCCCCAACCCCGTCCAGGTTCGTGACTACACCGGACTGATGGTGCCGATGCACATCGGCCCCTCCGGCCTCTGCGTCATGGCGCAATGGCCGGCCGAGGAGGTCGATCGCTATTTGAGCCGGCCGTTGGAGGCCTACACGACCCACACGGTGGTCGATGCCGGCGGCATCCGGGACCGCCTGGAGTCGATCAGGGGCTCGGGCCACTGCTGGATCCATGAGGAATTCGCCGAGGGGATCAACTCGGTGGCGGCTCCGGTGCTGGCGGACGGAAAGCGTGCCCTCGGCGCCATCCACGTTCACGGGCCGGCCTACAGGTTCCCCGCTGAAGGCCGGGCCGACTCCATCGCCTCGCTCGTGATGGACGCCGCGGCCCGCTTCTCCAGTCGTTCCGACACGGTGTGACGGTCGCCGGGCAAGCCGGCACCCCGCTCCCCTAAGGTTGAACCACCGTTCAGGATTCGAGGAGGACATCGGTGGCCAACGAACGTCGCGAGATGCTGGAGAAGAGCACCACTCTCTATTTCGGGCCCTGGTACCGGAGATCACCCTTCTTCGAGTCGACCCTGGCCGCGGGTTGCACATCCTTCGACATCTACAACCACATGTACCTGCCCGCCTATTACGACGACCCCGACGTCGAGTACTGGGCCCTCGTCAACGGGGTGACGATGTGGGATGTGGGTGTGGAGCGAACGGTCGAGGTGAGCGGGAAAGATGCCGACCGGCTGATCGACTACATCACCTGTCGGGACCTCACGAAGTGCGCCGTCGGCCAGGGGAAGTACATGCCGGTCATCGCCCCCGACGGCGGGATCGTGAACGACCCGGTCCTGCTTCACGTCGGCGAGAACCGATGGTGGATGCAGCTGGCGGACTCGGATGCCGGGCTGTATGCCCTGGGCGTGGCCGCCGGACGTTTCGATGCGGAGGTGACGTTGCCGGACGTTCACCCGATGCAGGTGCAGGGACCGCTGGCCGCCAAGACCCTGGAGAAGCTGGTGGGCTCCGGCATCTACGACATCAAGTACTACTGGCTGGGCGAATTCGAGATCGACGGGATCCCGGTCGTGATCAGCCGGACCGGTTGGACCGCCATCCCCGGGTTCGAGATCAATGTCCTCGATCGTGGAGACGGCGCTGCCATCTGGGACGCAGTGGCTGCCGCCGGTGAGGAGTTCGATATACGGCCCATTGCGCCCTGCGAGGCCCGGCGCATCGAGGCCGGCATCTTCAACTACGGGTCGGACATGACCCTCGACGACACACCGTTCCATGTCAGTGGCATGGAGCGACTCGTCGAGCCACAGGAACAGGACTACCTGGGGAAGGAGGCGCTGGAGCGCATCCGGGAGACGCGGGGTCGATCGCAAGCTGGTGGGCATGTTCCTCGAGGGCGACCAGCTCCGGGCCGAATTGTCGCAACCCTGGCCGGTGCTCTCGGGTGGTGTCGAAGTGGGCCGGGTCACCGACGCCGTCTGGTCACCGGGCATGGAGCAGAACATCGGGTACATGTGGGTCCCGATCGGGCTCTCGACGCCGGGGACTCGGGTCGATGTCATGACCGAGGACGGGGAGGAGTTGACCGCTGTCGCCGCGGCTCTGCCCTTCGTCGACCCGCAGAAGAAAGTGCCGGCGCAGAGCCTCAGCGTCTGAGCAGATCGAGGACCTGTTCGATCACGAGGTCGGGGTGATCCCAGATCACCATGTCGAGCCCTGACTCGTTGGCGATGACCGATCTGCGAGTCGGACGAGAGCCCGGCGTAGAAGGCCAGCCCGTCCTGCCAGTAGGTGTTCACCGCTTCGGCGGCCTCAGCGCCCAAACCCTTCGACGAAGTGACTGCGATTGAAACACCGCAGTCCGGATCCTGCTCGATCACGATCAAGCGGCACGTTCCCGAAGCCATCGAGAGATTCGGAGACCTCGGCATCCAGATCGAGCCACGGTGGGTGACCTGCCAGGTCAGGGAGGAGATCGTCGTAGAACGTCCTGGAATCCGACCGGCATCGGGTCGACCAGCACCATGCCGGCGATATCGTCACGCCCGTCGGCAAAGAGACGGGCCGCATGCACCCCGTCGACCGCAGCGGCCAACACATAGGGCCCGGAGATTCCGGCCTGGCTCAGAGCCTGTTCGAGATCGGCAGCCTGCTGTCGCTGGCGTCGTCTCACCCTCCACGTAGCCGTTGGAGCAGACGACATATCCCTCGCCTGATAGCTCGGCCTGGATGACAGACCATGACCCGTAGTCGATCCAGTCCGAAGGTTGGACGATGATCGTTGGTCCCCCGGCGTCCGCGGGGCCGGTGCAGAGCAGCCGGTGTGGGAACCGATTCCAGTCGTCCGCCACGATGGGGCTCGACTCGATGAGGTCGGCGCTGGTGTCGAGCCGAATCAGAGCTCCAGGCTGATAGAGAGTGACCCATAGCGCGTCATCGGCCACCGCCAGATCCGCCAGGCTTGCCGGGCAACGGGTACCTGTGCTGCTCCCCGCTCGTCGGGTCGATCCGGATCAACAGATGGTCGCTGCTGGAAGTCACCCACAGATAGCCGTCGAATTCGATCAGGTCGAGCAGCCCGAACGTGAGACCCGCGAACGCTCCAAACTCGCCCGAAGTCAGGGTCGTAGACATTCAGGTTGGTCCCCCAGGGATGGTCGCCATCCAGGAGGAAGAGACGGCCATCCGCCTCGGCAACCTGGCGAATGCCCGATCCGCTCATGGTCTCCAACCCCCGTTCGGTCGGGATCACCAATGTCGCCGACCTGCCCATTCTCCGGACAAGCTGGAGATCAGGTCGGTGCCGGGGTCGTTGACCCAGAGATGACCCAACCCCTCGCCGCCGATCAGCTCGCCGGGAAGGGTGGCGAGGATCTCACCCTCGGACGAAATCCGAATCACTTGATCCTCAACCTTGCCCACCCAGAGGCTGTTCCCGAACCAGATCGACCACCCGGGCAGTCCCCCGATTGGGATGATCAGATCGACGGCGCCTGCCTCGGGGTCGAAGCGAAGCACCTGTCCGCCGTTGTCAGGACTGATCAGCCAGAGCCTGCCCGCCGCCGACTACCACGCCCTCGACTCTGGCGTCGATCGAATAGGTCGCCTCGATTTCTCCGGACTGAGCAGACACCTCTTGGAGAAGGTTTTGCAACGTGGTCATCACCCAGATCGTGTCGCCGTCGACGTCCATCGCCTGGAGACCACCTGATGCCAGCGGTATTGCCGCTTGAACGCCCGGATGAGCATCGAGGCCATCGAGATTGGGGGCAGAAAACCGACGGGGAATCGGTGCGGAGCGCCACCGGGAACGGCGACCGCGATCACCGCGGCAAATGAGGCGACAGCGATCAGCCATGGTCGGCGGAACCTGGCTTTGAGCGGGACTCAGCGGCGCTGAGAGGCCGATGCGCTCGTCGACCTTGTCCCGGAGCCGGCTCCTCTCCGCATCGAGGTCCTTGGCCGGATCGGCGCGCTCCAGTAGCTCGATCATGCGGGGTTCTCCTTGTGCGTGAATGATGACGCTTCGTTGTTTTGAGCGGTCGAATCTGAGCTTCAGTCGAGCTCCGTGCCCGATAGCAGCCGCTGGTCGACCGCGTTCTCCTTGATGCCGAGCACGTGGGCGATCTCCGCTCGGGTCAATCCGTCCCATGACGACAGCCGGAGCAACTCCTGGTCGGTTCTGCTCAGCCCGTCGAGGGCGGTGAGCAGAGTCGTCGATGTCGTCGCCCGAGGCTCGCGCTGCACCATCGTTCGGGTGCGTGGTCTGCTCGAAGCGAGTCGACAGCCGGGATCGTCGCTCGTCGGCTTCGATACTGCCCACCCACCACTCGATGAGCGACGCCGAATAACCACGCCTTCCTGGCGTCACCCTCCGGCATGTCATCGAGTCGTCGCCACGCCACGGTGAACACATCGGCAGCGGCGTCCTCGGCATCGGTGACCGCCCCAGACGACGGGCGCAATATCGGAAGATGGCGTTGTAGTTGGCGTCGAACAGATGGTCGAAGCGAACGCCTGGGGACTCATTCAGCTCGACGGCACTTCGCTCGTACACATCTGCCTTTCTGGCATGTTATGTGCCCGGGTGAGCCGCACTGCTTACACCTGTCCCGGCTGATCCTCCATCGGCGTGAGCCTGATGATCGGGATGTGGCGGTCGGTCTTCTTCAGGTAGGACCCGTATCCGGGAGCCAGCGAGACGATCCGGTCCCACGCCACCTGGTATTCACCCGCCTCGACCGAATCCGCCCGGACCCTGGTCTTTTCCTTGTCGACTGTCGCCCAGGCCTGGTCGGGATTTGCGACGAGGTTGTGACACCAGCCCGGGTGCCGGGCCGCGCCCCCGTTGGAGCCGACCACGAGCCAGGCTCCGGGATGCTCCGTGTCATCGAACCGGCCGAGCAACGCCTGCCTCTGCTTCCCGCTCTTGGCTCCCACCGTGGTCAGCAAGACGAGCGGCTGGCCTTGCATCTTCATGCGATCGCCCATCATGTTGAAGAGGAGATTGCCCAGACCCGACCCGGCTTTCATCAAGGCCTTGGCGAAGCCGGGTATCTCGGTGCCCCGGGTCCCTTTGGGAGCGAGTGTCACCGCCATTCGGGCGAGCCTATCCGACCGGGCATCCCAGCCCACTTAGCATCCCGGCATGAGCGATCGGGATGCGGTGCTGGTCACCGGGGCGCGCGGCTTCATCGGCGCCTGGGTGGTGAAGACTCTCCTCGCCGCGAAGCGGAACGTGGTGGCCCTCGATCAGGACCCTGATCGGGCGCGTCTGACTCAGGTCCTCGAGGACGATGACACAGACCTCGTCACCGAGCACTCGGGGGACATCACCCTTCCCGAGACCATGAGCCGGGTGCTCGCGGATCATCCAATTGGTGCCGTCATCCATCTCGCTGCCCTCCAGGTGCCGGCATGTGCCGCCAACCCGTCTTTGGGGGCTCTGGTGAATGTCGTCGGGACCACGAATGTGCTGGTCGCTGCCCGTGACGCCGGACTCCGTTCTCCGGTGGTGTTTGCCAGTTCGGTCGCAGCCCTGAGCCCGGATGGAGGCGATCTGCCGCCCTCGACCATGTACGGGATCTTCAAGAAGGCCAACGAAGGCACGGCCCATCGGATGTGGAATGACGAGGGGGTGGCCTCGATCGGAATCCGCCCGCACACCGGCTACGGCGTGGGGCGGGACCAGGGGCTCACGTCGAGCCCGACAAAGGCCATGCTCCACGCAGCAGCCGGCCGGCCCTATCACATCGGGTTCGGCGGGTCCCTTCAGATGCAGCACGGCCAGGATGTCGCCCGTGTCCTGGTGGCAGCGGCGGATTCGGGCTACCAGGGGGCGGTGGTGCTCAATCTCCCCACCCCCGCCACCGACATGGCGACGATCGTCTCCTGCATCGAGGCGGCGGCGCCCGGCTCGGCTGGCTCGATCACATTCGACGAGACGCCACTCCCATTCCCTCCCCAGCCGCAGATCGACGACGTCGAATCCATCATCGGCGTCGTCCCCGAGACATCGCTCGAGGTTGGCGTGGCTTCGACCATTCGCCACTTCGAGCGTTTGCTCGAACGAGGGCTGATCGCCCCCGATAGTTAGGCTCGGCGAACAGTGTCGCTCGTCCCCGAGGTCAAATTCACCCGGTCCGGGAACGTCGACCTCGCCTATCAGGTCTTTGGAGACGGGCCGCTCGACATCCTGGTGATGATCGGATGGGTCTCCCATCTCGAGGTTCTCTGGGAGCTGCCTGAATGCCGGCGATTTCTGGAGCGCTACGCCGCGATGGGGCGGGTCGCACTGTTCGACAAGAGGGGGACGGGTCTCTCCGACCGGCCCTCGATCGAGGCCAGCACCGACGAGATGGTGCCTGACGTCCTGGCGGTCATGGACGCCGTCGGGATGGAACGGGCCGCTCTCGTGGGCTGGACCGATGCCGCGGCGATCGCGATGACCAGTGGCGGCCATGCACCCACAGCGGGTGTCCGCGCTGGTGTTGGGCGAGGTGCTCGCCACCTCGACCCCCGATGGGGACCATCCCTGGGGCCCCGACCCCGAGACGTTCGAGACGGTGGCCGGAGTGATCGAACAGGGCATGTGGGGCCAAGCCATCCTCCTTCCGCTCATCGCCCCTTCGGTGACCGACGATGAGCGAATCGTGAGCTGGTTTCGCAAGCTGGAGCGGATGTCGGCCACTCCCAGCATGGCGGCCGATCTGATGCGACGAATGTTGGAGATCGACTTGCGCCCGCTGCTGTCGTCGGTGATCGCGCCCGCCCTGCTGCTTCACAGGAAGGATGCTCCATTCATCCCGGGCGACGGGATGCGCTGGCTGGCGGAGCATCTGCCGAACGGCCAGTACGTCGAGGTTCCGGGCGACGAGACGCCGGGATACCTCGGCGACGTGGACGGTCTCATGGACGAGATCGAGGAGTTTCTCGTTGGCACGAGGGTGGGCGGAGCCGTCGACCGTCGCGTGGCCACAGTCCTGTTCAGCGACGTGGTCGGATCGACCGAGCGAGCAGCCACGGTCGGGGACCGCGCTTGGAGCGGGCTCCTCGAGGCACACAGGGCCGAGGCACGGCGCCTCTTTGCACGTCATGGTGGTCGTGAGATGAACACAGCGGGTGACGGCTTCCTCATCGTGTTCGACGCCCCTACCCCGGCGATCCAATGCGCCCTTGCCCTGTGCGATGCCAGCCGGAGCGCAGGCCTCGAGGTTCGGGTCGGGCTTCACAGTGGTGAAGTCGTGTTCGAAAGCGGGGACGTGACCGGTATGGCAGTCCACATCGGTGCCCGTGTCTCCGCCCTCGCCTCACCCGGAGAGGTAGTCGTCTCGCAGACCGTGCGAGACATGGTCATCGGCTCCGGCTTCGAGTTCGGCTCCCGGGGCAGGCACGAGCTCAAAGGTGTGCCCGGGGAATGGGACCTCTACCGGGTCGTGGTGTGATCGCGGAGGTCGATTTCCCTGACGACGGCAGGGGACAACGCCGATCGGTATCGTGGCGCTCCGCCCCGTTCCGAAGGAGTCTCATGACCCAAACCGCGACCGAGACCCTGGCCAACTTCTATGGAGGCGAACACCAGCCACCCGTGGGGGGCGGGACGATGCCGGTGATAAACCCGGCCACCGGCGAGGAGTACGCCTCGGCGCCACTCTCGGACGCGGCCGACGTGGATGCCGCCTGCCGGGCCGCGGCGGACGCATTCCCGGGCTGGCGCGATGCCACGCCATCGGAGCGGAGCCTCGCCCTTCTCCGCATTGCCGACGCGCTGGAGGCCAATGCCGAGGAGCTGACCAGGATCGAGGTCGAGAACACCGGCAAGCCGTACGGCCTGACCCTGTCCGAGGAGATCCCTCCGGCGGCCGACCAGGTTCGCTTCTTCGCCGGCGCGGCCCGACATCTCGAAGGCCTGTCGGCGGGGGAGTACATGAGAGATCACACCTCCATGATCCGCCGAGAGCCCTTGGGTGTCTGCGCCCAGGTGGCGCCGTGGAACTACCCGCTGATGATGGCCGTCTGGAAGTTCGCTCCTGCGCTGGCTGCGGGGAACACGGTCGTCCTCAAACCATCGGACACCACCCCGGCGTCGTCGTTGAAGCTGGCCGAGCTGGCAGCCGAGTTCCTCCCGCCAGGCGTGCTCAACGTCATCGCGGGCGATCGAGATACCGGGAGAGCCCTGGTCTCCCATCCGATCCCCTCCCTCGTCTCGGTCACCGGGAGCATTCGAGCCGGGAAGGAGGTGGCCACCGCCGCCTCGAGTGATCTGAAGCGAGTCCACCTCGAACTGGGTGGCAAGGCGCCGGTCATCGTCTTCGACGACGCAGATGCCGAAGCTGCCGCCGAAGGCATCGCCGGCGCGGGCTATTTCAACGCTGGTCAGGATTGCACCGCCGCTTCGCGGGTGTTGGTCGGCAGCCGGGTCCACGACGACTTCGTATCGGCCCTGGCCGAAAGGGCCAAGGAGACCACGACCGGGGACCCGTACGACGATGGCACCGACTACGGGCCGCTCAACAACCCGGATCAGCTAGACCGGGTCAGCGGGCTCCTGGAGCGCGCCCCCGGGCACATAGAGGTCGTCACAGGTGGCAGCCGTCTCGACCGGGCCGGCTGGTTCTTCGAGCCGACCGTCCTCAGCGGGCTCACCCAGGAGGACGAAATGAGCCAGGAGGAGATCTTTGGCCCGGTCATCACGGTGCAGCGTTTCGACGACGAGCAGGCGGCGCTGGACTGGGCCAACGGTGTCAAGTACGGGCTCGCCTCCAGTGTCTGGACGAAGGACCACGGCCGGGCGATGCGCATGGCCAAGTACCTCGATTACGGAGCGGTGTGGATCAACACCCACATCCCGCTGGTGGCCGAGATGCCGCATGGAGGTTTCAAGCAATCCGGGTACGGCAAGGACCTGTCCATCTACGCCCTTCACGACTACACCCGGATCAAGCACGTCATGTCATACATCGGAGCCTGACCGCCCCGAAATTTCTCTGAGAACCGGTCGATATACGGTGAGAGCGTTCGTAGTTGGGGTATGAGGATGGGCATGGTGCCCCCTCGACGGAAAGGAACGTCATGACCCAGTACATGCTGTCAGTGTTCGATGATGAGCGGCCGGAGGAACTCCCGGCCGACGTCTTAGAGAAGATCTACGCCGATGTCGACGCGCTCAACAACGAGATCAGGGAGGCCGGCGCCTGGGTCTTCGCCGGTGGGCTCCACCCGGCCGACACCGCCACCGTGGTCAGGGAGAAGAATGGCGAGACCGTCGTCACCGACGGGCCATACGCCGAGACCAAGGAGCAGGTCGGTGGCTTCTGGGTCATCGAGGCGCCTGATCTCGATGCCGCGCTGGCATGGGCGAACAAGGCCACCGTGGCCTGCCAGGGCCCGATCGAGGTGCGCCCCTTCCAGGACGAGCCCGAAGCCTGAGGCCTTGGCCGCTCTCGAGTCAGCTGCAATCGATCGGACCTTCCGGGAAGAGTCCGGCAAGGCGATAGCCACCCTGATCCGCCACTTTGGCGACATCGACCTCGCCGAGGAGGCGGTTCAGGACGCCTTCCTGGTGGCAACCGAGAAATGGCCGGAGACGGGTCTGCCCCCCAACCCGGGAGGCTGGATCGTCACCACGGCTCGAAATCGCGCCATCGACAAGCTGAGGCGTGAGTCGAGCCGGGAGGAACGTCATGCTCATGCAGTCGAACTACAAGCTCAATCCGAGCCCGATCCCGTCGAGGGGCCGGTGAGCGACGACCGGCTCCGGCTGATCTTCACCTGTTGTCATCCCGCCCTCGACACGTCATCGGCGGTGGCGTTGACCCTTCGCCTGCTTGGCGGTCTGCAGACTCCCGAGATCGCGCGAGCATTCCTCGTTCCCGAGCCGACCATGGCGCAGCGTTTGGTCAGGGCGAAGCGGAAGATCAAGGCCGCCAACATCCCGTACCGGGTCCCCGCCGATGCCGACCTGCCGGATCGGCTGGGCTCGGTGCTCACGGTCGTCTACCTCATCTACAACGAGGGCTACTCAGCCTCCAGCGGCGAGGCGTTGCTGCGAACCGACCTCGCCCTCGAAGCATTGAGACTTGCCCGTCTGCTTGCGGATCTGATGCCTGACGAGCCGGAGGCCGTCGGTCTGCTGGCCCTTCTCCTCCTCTCGGAGTCACGTCGCCCGGCCCGAACCGCATCGGACGGTTCGATGGTGCTCCTCGCCGACCAGGACCGAAACCGGTGGGACAGAACACTCATCGACGAGGGACAGACTCTGGTCAAGGCTTGTCTGCGGAGAAACCGGCCCGGTCCGTTCCAGATCCAGGCGGCGATCGCAGCGGTTCACAGCGATTCTGCGGATGCCGATGACACCGACTGGGGCCAGATCCTCCAGTTGTACGACATGCTCATGGTGCAGGCCCCGACCCCGGTCGTCGCCCTCAACCGGGCGGTGGCGGTGGCCGAGGTCGACGGCGAGCCCGATGCCCTCTCATTGCTCGACGACATGGATCTCGATCGATATCACCTCTACCACGCCACACGGGCCGAGCTCCTCCGGCGAATGGGTGAGGTCGATGCGGCGGACGATGCCTACGGCGAGGCGCTCGCTCTCGTCTCCAACGAAGTAGAGCGACGATTTCTGGAGGAACGGCGCAGGGTCAACTCGGCTCGATAGGCGCCGGCCCGGTCGACCGGCGGGCCGCCAGTGTCGGTGTCAGCTTGATGGAGACTGGCACAGAATCATCGCTGTCATCGAGGATCTCGAGCATGAGATCGGCGGCCCTCACGCCTATCTGATAGTGCGGGATCTGCACCGTGGTGAGCGGGGGAGAGAGCTTGTCGGCGAAAGGCATGTCGTTGTAGCCCACGACGGACACATCTCCGCCAATCGAGCGGCCCGTGTCGCCGAGGACGTCGTAGCAGCCGATGGCGATCAGATCGTTGGCGGCGATGACCGCGGTGAAGTCGGCGCGGCGGTCGAGGATCGCCCAGAAGGCCTTGGCCCCCGGATCTTCGTGGTACCAATCGGCGAAGCTCACCAGGTCGGGATCCACGTCGAGGCCCATGATCTTCATCCAGGCGACGAAGCCCTGATAGCGGTCGAGACCGGTGGAGAGATGCTGGGGCCCTCCGACGTGGGCGATCCGGGTGTGACCCAGCTCGACGAGATGACGGACTGCGAGGCCGATGCCGGCGTGATCGTCGGTCGTGACCGAGGGGACCTTCTGATCGTCGACTGTCCGGTTGACCAGCACGAGGGGCAGCCCGGATTCGACCAGCTCATCGATCGCCGGGGTGTTGCGGTGGGCGGTGGCCAGGATCAACCCGTCCACGCGTCGATTCATCATCGATGCGAGGAGCTGACCCTCACGCTCGGCGTCGTTGTCGGTGTTGCCAAGGATGAGCGTGTAATCGGCCGTCCCCAGAACGTCCTCGACGCCCCGGACTATTGGTGGGAACAGCGGGTTGGTCAGATCGGGGAGGAGCATGCCGATCGAAAAGGTCTTGTTCGTCTTGAGCCCTCTGGCCATGGAGTTTGGGCGGTAGCCGAGGTCACGAGCGGCAGCCGTGACTCGCTCGATGGTCCCCTCGTTGACCAGGTCTCGGGTGGACGGGTTCAGTGCGCGCGACGCGGTCGAGGGATGAACCCCTGCCTGGTCGGCGACCTCCCGGAGGGTCACGGCTCTCTGCATGCCGGGAGTCTACAAACGAGTGCTGGTGGCGGTCAGGCCCCGAGGTCGAGGTATTCCCGGTCGAGCTCTTTGACCGTTCGACACCCGATCAGCGCCATGGTCCGTCTCATGTCGCTCGCAAAGAGATCGAGGACGTGATCCACTCCCGCCTC
Organism: uncultured Acidobacteriota bacterium; assembly: GCA_963843585.1. GTDB lineage: Bacteria > Actinomycetota > Acidimicrobiia > Spongiisociales > ZC4RG35 > JARDZU01. Next base: position 39,932 of record CAWJLJ010000026.1, on the reverse strand, counting down.
TCCCGCCGCCCCCAGCCCGTACAGGTAGGCACGGCCAGCCATGCAGGCGGTGGCCCCGAGCGCCAGGGCCTTGACGATGTCGCTCCCGCGCCGGACTCCGCCATCGCAGATGATCTCGATTCGGTTCCCGACCGCGTCGACGACGTCGGGGAGGAGGTCGAGCGGAGAGGGCGCGGAGTCGAGTTGACGGCCACCGTGATTGGAGAGGGCGATGGCCTCGAGTCCCTCGTCGGCGGCGATCCTGGCGTCCTCGACGGTCTGGATCCCCTTGATGACGATGGGGCCGTTCCACCTTGCCCGCAGCCATTCGACATCGCTCCAGGACAGTCCCGGGTCGAACTGGTTGCTGACGTACTCGGCAAGGGCGACCGTCTCTCCACCTTCCCCGACACTGCGCCCGGCGACGTTGGCGAAGACGATCGGGTCGTTGGTCAGGAACTGCCATGTCCAACCGGGGTGGATGATGCCGTCCAGGATCGTGGACAGGCCGAGCTTCGGGGGCAACGTGAAGCCCCGTCTGACATCCCGCTCCCTCTTGCCAAACACGGCGGTGTCGACTGTGAGACAAAGCGCCTCGTAGCCGGAGTCCGCCGCCCGCTGCACCATCTCTGCGACCAGGCCCCGGTCCTTCCACACGTACACCTGGAACCACAGCCGGCCCGAGCTGACCGCCGCCACCTCCTCGATCGACCGGGTCCCCAGGGTCGACAGCGAGTAAGGAAGCCCGGCGCGCTGGGCGGCCCGTGCCACCGCCAGCTCACCGGCCGGGTCAGCGATGCGGGTGAAGCCGGTGGGTGCGAGGACGAGTGGGTATGGGAGCGGCTTGCCGAGGAGGGAAGAGGAGGTGTCGACCTCGCTCACATCCCTGAGGACGCGGGGACGGAACGTCATTCGACGGTAAGCCTCGGAGTTCGACCTCAGCGCCAGCTCGTCTTCGGCGCCGCCGTCGATGTAATCGAAGACGCCACGGGGAAGCCGACGTTTGGCGATGGCACGGAGATCGGACACCGAGACGCCCTTCCGCAGCCTTCGCTTCGTCGGGCTCAGCTCGAGACCTCGGAACCGAAGCTCGCGGAGTGATCCGAACCAGCGTTTCCTCGGCGTCTGAGGCTGCATCGCCAAACAACGGTAGTTGGGCCGACACCCCGTTATCTAGTGTGATATGTTACATAAGTGAACGTCCTCCTCCCGGCCGTTCACATAGGAGGAAGCTGGTTTGAGCGAACCCCGGCCGGTCATCGAGATCAAGGGGGTGTCCAAGCGCTTCGACGCCACTCAGGCCCTGTCCGAAGTCTCACTCTCACTCCGTCCCGGGGAGATCCACTCGCTCGTCGGTGAGAACGGAGCCGGAAAGTCCACGCTCATCAAGATCATGACCGGTCTCTACCCGGCCGACTCCGGGGAGATGACTCTCGGGGGCGAGCCGTTTGCCCCACGAAGCTCGGCCGACGCCCAGCGTCAGGGGATCGCCGCCATCTATCAAGAGCCGTCGGTGTTTCCCGACCTCAGCGTGGCGGAGAACATCTTCATCGGGCACCAGGACCAGGGAATGATGGTCGACTGGTCGACGATGTACCGGGAAGCCTCCCGGATCCTCTCCAAGCTCGACATCGAGATCGACCCTCGCCTCCCCGCCGCCGGCCTCACCGTCGCCGGCCAGCAGGCAGTCGAGATCGCAAAGGCGATTTCGCTCGACGTGCGGGTCCTGATCATGGACGAGCCAACCGCGGCCCTCTCCGCGCATGAGGTCGATCGCCTGTTCCGTCAAGTGCGCAGCCTGAAGGAGGAGGGCGTGTCCGTCCTCTTCATCACGCATCGGCTAGAGGAGCTCTTCGCCATATCCGACCGGATCTCGGTGTTCCGCGACGGGCGGCACATCTCGACCCGTCCGGCCAACGAAGTCACGGAGGAGTCGTTGGTGCGTGAGATGGTGGGGAGGGACCCGTCTGACTTCTTCGCCAGGGGTGAGCACCCCGAGGGTGAAGCGGTGTTGAGGGTCGATTCGCTTGGTGTGTCCGGCGTCTTCTCCGACGTGACATTCGAGGTGCGACGGGGGGAGGTGCTCGGATTCGCCGGTCTCGTCGGGTCAGGCCGCACCGACATCGCCCTCTCGCTGTTCGGCGTCAATCCGGCCGACGAAGGCACCATCGAGTTGGAGGGCAAGACCCTCGACATCAGGTCTCCACGAGAGGCGCTGGCCACGGGATCGCCTATCTGTCGGAGGACCGGCGCAGACTCGGCCTGTCGGTCGAGCAATCGCTGGTCGCCAACGTGACCCTGGCGACCCTGAACCGGTACACGAGCGCACTCGGTCTGATCGACCGCGACCAGGAGCGCGCCGACGCCGAGGCGTTGCGGCAGCGGCTCGGCATCCGGGCGCCCAGCCTGTCGACACCTGTCAGCCAGCTGTCCGGTGGCAATCAGCAGAAGACCATGCTCGCCAAATGGCTCAACACCCACCCCAAGGTGTTGATCCTGGACGAGCCGACCCGGGGAATCGATGTCGGCGCCAAGGCCGACGTCCACAAATTCATCGACGAGCTCGCCACCTCGGGGATCGCGATCATGCTGATCTCCTCCGACTTGCCCGAGGTCATCGCCATGAGCGACCGGGTCGCCGTCATGCGCGAGGGCAGTCTGATCGGCATCTATCCGCGTCGTGAGGCCACTCAGGAGCGGATCATGACCGCCGCGGTTGGTGCCCGATGACCGAGTCCGCCGCCGCGGAAGCAGCCCCGAAGAGCACCAGGTTCCTCCGCCCGGAGCGGGTGAAAGAGGCGACACTCCTCGCCATCATCGCGGTGTCGGTGTTGGTGTTCGCCTTCCTCATCGAGGGCTATCTGAGCGGACGGTTCTTCAATCGGGTCACCACGAGCGTCGTGGTCGTGACCCTTCTCGCCGCCGCCCAGGCACTGGTCATATTCAGCCGCAACATCGATCTGTCGGTGGGCTCGATCGTGGGTGTGGCCGCCTATCTCACCGGTGATTTCCTGGCGGCCACCGGGCAAGGCCCGATCGCCGCCGTGCTGGTGGCCATCGTGGTCGGGGCGGTCCTGGGATCGGTCAACGGCCTCCTCGTTGCCTACGGCGGCGTGCCGGCGATCATCGTCACGCTGGGGACACTGGCCCTGTTCCGCACCCTGCTCAGCATCTACTCGGAGGGGGCCAACGTCCTTGCCGGCGACCTGCCTTCATGGGTGCTCGAGTTCAACAACGTCACCTTGTTCACGATCGCCGGATTCGAGGTGCGGCTGGTGTTCTTGATCGCGGTGGTCGTGGTGGTGGGTCTGCAATTCGCCTTGGCCAGGCTGCGCTGGGGGAGACGGATCTACGCCATCGGATCCAACCCGTCGGCGGCGGCCCAAGCCGGGTTGCCGACCGCGTCTCTCGTCTTTTGGTCGTTCGTCGGCTCCGGGGCCCTGGCCGGGCTGGCCGGGTTCATGTTCCTGGCTCGGGCCGGCACGATCAGCGCCACCGCCGGTGCCGGGCTCGAGCTCGAGTCCGTGGCTGCGGCCGTCGTTGGCGGGGTCAGCATCCTCGGTGGATCCGGCACCATGGTGGGCGCCTTCCTCGGCGCTGTTTTCATCGACACCCTCAAGCTCAGCTTGGTCCGCGTGCCGGAGGTCAGTGAGTTCTGGCGTGATGCCTTCCTCGGGATCCTGATCCTGGCTGCGGTCATCCTCGATACGGTCCTTCGCAACCGTTTCAACCGTCGCTGGTCGGCCGAGGCGAGAAAAGCGATGGAGTCCACAGGCCCCACGGCGGTCGGGATGGCCCGCATGGCGGGAGGGGGCGGGGGACAGCTGATGCGTGAGTGGGCGGCCAAGCATCGGTGGGAGTCGATCCTGATCGTCGTACTGATAGCGACGATCGTCGTCAACGTCTCCCTGTCCCCGTTCTATCTCGGTTTCGGGAACTTCGTGAATCTCTTCTGGCTCTCGATCGAGAAGATCATCGTCGTCATCGTGATGACGTTTGTGATCATCAATGGCGAGATCGACCTCTCCGTGGCCTCGGTCATGGGTTTCTCGGCGGCGGTGATGGCGACCCTCTACGAAGGCGGAGAGATGGCGTTCGTCCTCGCCATCCTGGTCGGCATCGTCGCCGGTGCCCTCGCCGGGCTTCTCCAGGGCCTGGTCATCACCCGGTTCGGCCTGCCCTCGCTGGTGGTCACGCTCGCCGGGCTGATCGGGTTCCGCGGGGCGGCACGTGTCCTTCTCGAGGACCGGTCGGTGGGGGACTTCCCGGAATGGTTCGAGAGGATCGGCCAGCAGACCCTCTTCGGGCCGTTCCCGGTCGCCCTCGTCCTCTTCTTCGTTGGCCTTGCCCTGGCCTGGATCATCCTCGAGCGCAGCGCCTTCGGGCGGAAGGTGTACGTGATCGGCAACAGCGCCGATGTCGCACGTTTCTCCGGCATCGAAGTCGACTCGGTGAAGCTGCGGCTGTTCGTCGCCTCGGGCACGGTGGCCGGGCTGGCCGGGGTCCTTTTCGCCGCCCGCGTCGGGGCGGTCCAGGGGACCCTTGGCGAAACCTATGAGCTGGACATCATCACGATGGTCCTACTGGGAGGGGTGAGCATCTTTGGCGGGTCGGGATCCATGCTCGGGGTGGTTCTGGCCCTGTTCACCGTTCTCAATATCCGCAACGGCCTCGGGCTGGCCAACATCGACGGAATCACGCAAACCGGGGTCATCGGCCTCCTGCTGATCGGGTCGGTGCTGGTACCCAATCTCGCCCGGAGGTATCGCCTCCGCCGCCCCGCACCTGAGGCGATGGCACATGGTCCCCCTTGACCAACCACTGAACGGAGGTAGCTACGGCTCATATCGATGAATACCGAGACACCACAATCAAGAGGAGGAAAGAGATAGTGACAGCAAACAAGCGACGCAGCCGGGTCCTGGGCCCGCTGGTGGTCGTTGCCTTGATACTCGCCGCCTGTGGCGGGGACAGCGGCGACACCACGACCACCGCAGGTGAAGCAACCACGACCGCGGCTGAGGCCACGACGACGGCCGCTGCCGAGACGACCACGTCGGCCGCTGCGGAGTCGACAACATCTGCGGCCGCCGGCGGGGAGGCCGTGGAGATCACCGCAGGCGACTCGATCACGGCGACGTTCCTGCCCAAGTGCACCAACATCGCGGTGTTCCCGCAGGCCAACTCGGGGGCCGAGGAAGCGGCGGCGGAGCTCGGCTCCGACCCGGCGGAGTTCGTCGGTCCCGCCGACTGTGGCGACACCACAGGGCAGATCGAGTTCATGACCAACGCCGTCACCCAGGGTGTCGACGCGATCATGCTCTCCAACAACTCCGGCGATCAGCTGGATGCGCCTGCCCAGGCGGCTGCGGACGCCGGGATCCCGGTGGTGACCTGGGACTCGCCGATCCCCTCGGCCACGGGCGAGAGCGTCTTCGTGGCACAGGTCGACTTCGACGAGACCGGTCAGGTGATGGCCGAGATGGCTCGCACCATCCTCGGCGACGACGGTGGCGAGTTCGCCATTCTGTCGGCGACACCGGACGCGGCGAACCAGAACGCCTGGATCGCGGCCATGGAGGAGGTCCTCGCCACACCCGAATTCGAGAATCTGGTGTTGGTCGAGACGGTCTATGGCAACGACGTGGCCGAGGACTCGGTGACCGCTGCCCTGGGCCTGGTCGACTCGCATCCCGATCTCGAGCTCATCATGGCCCCGACCACGGTCGGGATCGTTGCCGCTGCGCAGGCGATGACTCAGGAGGGCCTCTGCGAGACGATCAAGGTCTCGGGTCTGGGCCTCCCCGAGGAGATGGCGCCCTATGTCGAGAGCGGATGCGCTCCGGAGTTCGCCTTGTGGAGCTTCGTCGATCTCGGGTACCTCGCCTACTACGTGGCATACGGGATAGCCACCGAGCAGATCGTTGCTGAGGAAGGCGCCACCTTCGTCGCCGGTCGCATGGGTGAGTACGAGATCACCGCGGACCCGACCCGGGATGCCGGGTTGCGGGTGCTGATGGGACCGTTCTCCAAGTACAACGCGGAGAACCCGGGCACCTGAGTCTGTGGCTTCGCCCGGGCCCGTGATGGGCCCGGGCGGGCCTCGGGCTTGGCGAGCGGTGTAAGATTGTGCGATATCTAACGCCCGATCGCACACCTCTGCCCAAGGGCAGAAGGAAGGACGATGCGGAGACTCGAGACGGGGATCGATGAGCGCCGGTAAACAGCCATCTGTGGTCGACGAGCTGATCGCTCGTTCCAACCGGCTCGGCGCCGATCGGCGTAACACCAACTACGGAGGTGGCAACACCTCGGCCAAGGGCCGACTCACCGACCCGGCCTCCGGCGGCGAGGTCGAGGTGATGTGGGTCAAGGGGTCCGGCGGCGATCTGGGCACCCTCACGGCCGATGGGCTATCCGTGCTCCGTCTCGACGGCATTCGCCGCCTTCGTGATGTCTACCGGGGTGAGGAGCACGAAGACGAGATGCATCAGCTGCTCGATTTCTGCATCTTTGGCCCCCCCGGCGCCGCGCCGAGTATCGATACCTCGATGCATGGTCTCCTCGAGGTGCCACATGTCGATCACCTTCACCCCGACTCCGTCATCGCACTGGCCGCGTCGGCCGACGGTGAGGAGCTGACCAAGCGCTGCTACGGCGACGAGGTGGGCTGGGTCCCATGGAGACGGCCCGGTTTCCAGCTGGCGGTGGACATGGAGGCTTTGCGCGCGCAGAGACCGGACTTGCGGGGCGTCGTCATGGGTGGGCACGGCCTGACCGCCTGGGGCGACAGCTCGGAGGCCTGTGAGTCGAACTCATTGGATCTCATCGCCAGGGCGACCGAGTTCATCGAACGGCATGGCAGAGCGGACCCGCTAGGCCCGATGCGGCCCGGGTTCGAGGCGTTGGAGCCATCCGAGCGGGAGGCCCAGGCGGCGGCATTGGCCCCGGTCATCCGCGGGCTGGCCGGAACCGACGGCCCCGTTGTGGGCCGCTGGTTCGATGACGACATCGTCCTCGACTTCATCGGCCGCGAGGCCGCACCACGTGTCGTGCCACGAGGGACGTCCTGTCCCGATCATTTCATCCGCACCAAGGTGCGGCCCCTGCTCCTCGACCTTCCGGCGGCGTCGCCTCTCGAAGAGCGGATAGACCGGCTCCGTCAGCTCCACACCGAGTACAGGGAGGAGTATCGGGCCTATTACGAGCGTCATGCCGATCCGGAGACCCCACCCATGCGCGGGGCGGACCCGGCCATCTTCCTCATCCCCGGGATCGGCATGTTCAGCTTTGGAGCCGATAGCCAGACCGCCCGGGTCGCGGGCGAGTTCTACATCAATGCGATCAACGTCATCACCGGCGCCGAGGCGGTCTCCGCCTATCAGCCGGTCTCCGAGGCCGAGAAGTTCCGGGTCGAGTACTGGATGCTCGAGGAGATGAAGCTGCGCCGCCGTCCTCCTCCCAAGCCACTCACCGGGAGGGTCGCGCTCGTAACGGGCGCAGGTTCCGGGATCGGACGGGCCATCGCCGAGACGTTCGCCGACTCGGGCGCGGTCGTTGTCGCAGTCGACATCAATCTCGATTCGGCACGAGAGACGTCCGAGCAAATCGGGTCGAGCGACACCGTGCTGCCGGTCGAGGCAGATGTCACCGATGAGACCGCCGTTCGAGGGGCGATCGAGGCTGCAGTGCGCGCCTTCGGAGGCATCGACATCGTCGTCAACAACGCCGGCCTCTCCCTGTCCAAGAGCTTGCTCGACACGACCGAGAGTGACTGGGACCTGCAACACGATGTGATGGCCAAGGGCTCGTTCCTCGTCTCCAAGCACGCCGCCTCGGCGATGATCGACCAGGGACGGGGAGGCGACATCATCTACATCGTGAGCAAGAACGCGGTGGTGGCCGGGCCCAACAACCTCGCCTACGGATCGGCGAAGGCGAGCCAGGCCCATCAGGTGCGCTTGCTGGCTGCCGAATTGGGCCGGCACGGGATCAGAGTCAACGGGATCAACCCGGACGGCGTGGTCCAGGGCTCGGGTATCTTCGCCGCCGGCTGGGGGGCGGACCGGGCCAAGGTCTACGGAGTGCCCGAGGAGGAGCTGGGCAAGTTCTACGCCGATCGCACCCTGCTCAAGCAGGAGGTGCTTCCCGAGCACGTGGCCAAGGCCGCTCTGGCCCTGGTCGGTGGTGCGCTGAGCCAGACCACAGGGCTGATGATCCCGGTGGACAGTGGTGTCGTTTCGGCGTTCCTGAGGTGAGCCAAGGAGGAGCGAGATGATCGACCAGGACCGGATCGCCGGGCTGAACGAGGTGTGGGCGGCTCCACTGCAAGAGGATATGGAGTATCTGGCCGGCCGGCTCGACCGGCGCAATGGGGCGAGCGCGGACGATCTGGTATCGGCTCTCGCAGAGTTCGATGTCGCCGCTCCTTCGTGGGCAGTGGGGACCGGCGGGACCAGATTCGGTCGGTTTCCGATCGGCGGCGAGCCCCGCAGCACGGAGGAGAAGATCGACGACGTCGCACTTCTCAACAGACTGACGGCCAGCAACGGGACTATCTCGCTGCATGTCCCTTGGGACGATCCGGACGACCCTGACGGCTTGCGTGAGTACGCCGAGGAACGGTCGATCGGCTTTGACGCGATGAACTCGAACACGTTCCAGGACAACCCATCGACGACCGACGACGGCAAGCTCACCTACAAATTCGGGAGCCTGGCCAACGCCGACCCCGCGGTGCGGGAGGTCGCCATCGAGCACAACAAGTACGTGATCGACCTGGGGGTCCGGCTGGGCTCGACCGCACTGACCGTTTGGCTGGCCGACGGCATCAACCACCCCGGCCAGGCCGACCACACCACGCAGTTCGAACGGGTGGCGGCCGGCCTCGGCGCGATTCACGACCATCTGCCCGACGGCTGGCAGATGTACACCGAGCACAAGCCCTATGAGCCTGCCTTCTATGCCACGGTCAACTTCGATTGGGGCTCGTCTCTCCTCCTGGCCCAGGCGGCAGGACCGAAGGCCTCATGTCTGGTCGATCTCGGCCACCATCTTCCCAACGCCAACATCGAGCAGATCGTGAGCCGGCTGGCCATGGCCGGGCGTCTCGGTGGGTTTCACTTCAACGACTCCAAGTACGGCGACGACGATCTCACCACCGGATCCATCAGGCCGTATCAGCTGTTCCTCATCTTCTGTGAGCTGATCCGGGCCGGCCAAGGTCGGCTCCCTGCGCTGGCCTACATGATCGACCAGAGCCACAACATCAAGGACCCGCTCGAGGACTTGATCCAATCGACCGAAGCGGTGTCGATCGCATACGCTCAGGCGCTCCTGGTGGAGCGCGACGCTCTCCTCGAGGCCCAGACAGCCAACGACGCCGCTCTGGGACAGCACCTCCTTCAGGACGCATTCCGCATCGACGTCCGCCCACTGGTGGCAGAAGCCCGTCGGGTGAAGGGCGGGGCCATCGAGCCCCTCGCTGCCTACCGGTCGCTTGGATACCGCCGGGCGATGATCGAAGAGCGCGGTCTGGCCTCGGTCGCAACCGGGCTGTGAGCGGCCCGTTGCGGGTCCTGGCGGTTGATCTCGGAGCCACATCAGTCCGCGTTGCCGCAGTCGACCTGTCGGCGGAGGAACCGTCGGTAGAGATCCTCCATCGATGGGAACACTCTCCGATCAGGGTGGAGGACGGGTCCTTGCGTTGGGACTGGCCCCGCATCGTCTCGGAGGTCGAGGCCGGACTGGAGCAGGGCCTCGCCACCGGGAACGTCGCGTCGATCGGAGTGGACGGCTGGGGCATCGACTACGGGCTGATCGATGGGACCGGGCGACTTGTCGATCTGCCGTTCTCGTACCGGGACTCGAGAACCGACGGATGGCAATCGACCGCCGAGCGAATTGGGCCGGAGCGTCTCTACGAGCGCACCGGAGTCCAGATGATGGCGATCAACACTGTCTTCCAGCTGGCGGTGCACGACCCCGGGGAGCTGGGACGGGCCTCCCGGATCCTCCTCCTCCCCGACCTTCTCATTCATCACCTCACCGGGCAGGTGGCGGCTGAGCGCTCCAACGTCTCGACCACCGCACTCATGGACATACGAACCGGAGAATGGGCTGCCGACCTCGTCGCTGACCTGTCGTTGGACCCGTCGCTATTCCCTCCTGTAGTCGGCGCCGGGACCGCGGCCGGAACATGGCGAGGGATCCCGGTGCATCTGGTGGGCAGCCATGACACGGCGTCCGCATTCCTGGGGATGCCCGGTGGGACCAGTCCCGGAACCGTCTTCGTCTCGGCCGGGACCTGGGTCCTGGTGGGGATGGAACGCCCCGGTCCGGACACGTCTTCGCGGGCACGGGAGGCCAACTTCTCCAACGAAGCCGGGGCCCTGGGTGGTATCCGATTCCTCAAGAACGTGGTCGGCCTGTGGATCCTGGAGCAGTGCCGCCAGGCCTGGGGCGGGCCCCCCATCGGGATGCTGCTCGAGGAGGCGGCGTCTCTGGAAGGACCGGTCCCGACCTTCGACGCCGGGGATCATCGATTCGTGAGCCCGGCCGACATGTTGCGCGAGGTGCAGGAAGCAGCCGACCTGCCACCAGGCACCCCCCGCAGTGTCATCGCGAGAAGTGTCATCGAGTCGATAGTCGGCGGCATCGGCGCTGTCGTCGAGGAGTTGACTGAGATAACAGGAGAAGACCCGGCCCGGATCGCGGTGGTTGGTGGCGGTGCGCGGGTGCCACTGCTCCACGAGCTCTTGAGCCGGCGAACCGGGCTTCCGGTGGTCAAGGGCTCGCAGGAGGCCACCGCCTTGGGCAATGCCATCGTCCAGGGTCTGGCCATTGGCGCCTTCGAAAGTCTCGACGAGGCTCGTCAGTGGCTGGGAGCGGGTGACGTCACAGATTCGGTGCGGGCGGGACACGTTTCCGGCGGCTTGAATTCAGGTCGGAATCGCGATGGGGAGGCGGAGTGAGCCGGCGCACGTTCAACAGCCCGGAAGAGCGTCTGGGCGAGGTCAAGGACCTGATTTCCGAGCGCGGGGCGGTCCGAATCGATCAACTGGCCGCCGACTTCGGGGTGAGCGAGATGACGATCCGCCGCGACCTCGATGAGTTGGAGGCCCTGGGCATCGCTCGACGGGTGAGAGGTGGCGCCATCGCCCTCGGCCCGGAGCCATTCGCACAGCGGCATCGGCACAACGCCCGGGCCAAGGGCCGGATCGCCGAGAAGCTCATCGATCTGATCCCGGCGGTGGGGACGGTCGCCTTCGATGCCTCGACCACGGTTCATCGTCTCGCCGCCTCGTTGGAGATGGCCCGCGATCTGGTCATCGTGACCAACGGCCTGGACACTTTCCATGCGGCTGTGGGCAAGCCGGGCATCACCGCCTCCCTCACCGGCGGCACGCAGGAGCCTCGCACGGGGAGCCTCGTCGGCCCGATAGCCGCCCGGGCGGCTCAGGGCTTCCTCTATGACGTGTTCGTCTGCTCGGCTGCCGCACTCGACCATGAGGTCGGCTCTTCGGAGGCCAGCCTGGCCGAATCAGAGGTGAAGCGGGCTTTTGCAGCCACCAGCAGCCGAATCATTCTCGCCGTGGATCACAGCAAGCTGGAGACCAGGGCCCAGGCCAGGATGTTCGATCTGATCGACATAGACCTGCTCGTGACGGATCTCGATCCCGAGGACGAAAGGCTCACGTCCTACCGGCAAGTGGTGAGCCTCGCCTAGGGAGGGATGGTCGTGCGGAGAATCGGATTCGTGCTCAAGGTCAAACCGGAGCTGATACCTGAATACAGACGACGGCACGAGGAGGTCTGGCCGGAGATGCTCGATGCGTTGAGCCGCACTGGATGGCACAACTACACCCTCTTCATGCGCTCGGACGGAACCCTATTTGGATACTTCGAGACCCCCGATTCATTCGCGGCCGCTCTCGAAGGCATGTCACGCGAGGAGGTCAATGAGCGGTGGCAGGCCGAGATGGCGCCATTCTTCGAGGGAACGGGTGAGGCGGCGGACACCATGATGGAAGAGCTCGTCGAGGTGTTTCACCTGGACTGAGAAGCCGGGGAGGCGTCTGCCCTTCGCCCTGGTACCATACCCCCCTAAGGTATTAGGAGGCTTCGATGCGCGGTTACACGCTGAACAAGGACGAGTACCTGAATCGTCTCGCCAGGATCGAGGGCCAGGTGAGAGGGTTGCAGCGCATGATCTCCGATGACACGTACTGCATCGACGTCCTCACCCAGGTCAATGCCGCCTCTTCGGCATTGCGCGCCGTGGCTGTCGGGCTGCTCGACGAGCACGTCCGCCATTGCGTCCAGGAGGCGTCCGTGGCCGGCGACACCGCCTCCGCCGACAGGATGATTGCCGAGGCCACCCGGGCGATCGAACGATTGGTGAGGTCATAGCTCAGCACCAGCACCACGCCGATCACCAGCACCACGCTGGCCATGATCAGCATGCCGATCACCAGCAGCACGCTGGCCATGATCAGCATGCCGGTCATGACAAACACGCCGGGCACAGCGTGGCCATGTTCCGGGACCGTTTTTGGCTGTCCCTCGCCCTGACCATCCCCATCGTCTTCTACAGCCCGATGATCCAGGAGTGGTTCGGTTACACGGCTCCCGCGTTTCCCGGCTCGGAGTGGGTCGCCCCTGTGCTCGGCACCGTGATCTTCATCTACGGCGGGATGCCCTTCCTGCGCGGCGCGGTCCAGGAGGTGCGGGACCGGCAGCCGGGCATGATGTTGCTCATCGGCATGGCGATAACGGTCGCCTATCTGGCCTCGTTGGCGACCACTATCGGCTGGTTCGATCTCGACTTCTGGTGGGAGCTGGCCGCCCTGATCACGATCATGCTCCTCGGCCACTGGATGGAGATGAGAGCGATCGGCCAGGCACGTGGCGCCCTCGCTGCTTTGGCCGAGCTGCTTCCCGACGAGGCGGAGCGGATCATCGACGGTGAGCCCGAAACCGTCCCGATCGCCTCGCTCGCCCTCGGTGACCTCGTGTTGGTCCGCCCGGGTGCACGGGTCCCGGCCGACGGTGTGATCACAACCGGTGGCGCCGAGATGGACGAGTCGATGGTGACCGGCGAGTCGAAGCCAGTGCCCAAGGGAATCGGCGACAATGTGGTCGCTGGAACCGTCGCCACGGACTCGGCGATCCGGGTCGAGGTGACTGCCGTCGGCGACGACACTGCCCTGGCCGGGATCCAGAGACTCGTGGCAGAGGCACAACTGTCCCGCTCTCGGGCCCAGGTCCTGGCCGACCGGGCAGCGGCATTGCTCTTCTACGTGGCGGTTGGGGCGGCTGCGATCACCGCCATCGTCTGGTGGGCCCTCGGGCAACCTGAGGACGCGGTCACCCGCACCGTCTCGGTCCTCGTGATCGCCTGCCCCCACGCCCTCGGGCTCGCTATCCCCCTGGTTATCTCCATCTCCACCGGGTTGGCCGCCCGCAACGGGATCCTGGTGAAGGATCGTCTCGCACTCGAGCGCATGCGAACGGTCGACGTCGTGCTCTTCGACAAGACCGGGACACTGACCCGGGGCAGCCACGTCGTGGTTGACGTGGTCGCCATCGATGGGGACACCGAGATGGTGCTGGCGTTGGCAGCAGCGGTGGAGGCCGATTCGGAACATCCCCTGGCCAGGGCGATCGTTGCCGCCGCCGCACGTGGCCCGGTAACCGCTGCCACCGGGTTTCGCTCCATGAGTGGGCGGGGAGTGGAGGCGACGGTGGATGGCGCTTCGGTGGCCGTGGGCGGCCCGGCCCTGCTGCGGGAGAGAGGGCTCGAGCTGTCGCCCGATCTCGAGAAGACGGTCTCCGGCTGGGAGGAGAGGGGCGCTGCGGTGCTCTACGTCATCCGCGGCAACGAGGTGACGGGGGCGATCTCGTTGGAGGATGAGATACGACCCGAGTCACGCCAGGCGGTCGACCAGCTGCATCAACTTGGGGTCCGTGTGGGGATGATCACCGGTGACGCCCGCCAGGTCGCTGCCTCCGTTGCGGCCGAGTTGGGCATCGACGAGGTCCTGGCCGAGGTCCTGCCCGAGGACAAGCATTCCAAGGTGGCGGAGCTTCAGGATCGGGGTTTGACGGTGGCAATGGTCGGCGACGGGGTCAACGACGCCCCGGCCCTGGCCCAAGCAGATGTGGGCATAGCCATCGGTGCGGGTACCGACGTCGCCATCGAATCGGCCGGGATCGTGCTCGCCTCGGACGACCCGAGGGCGGTTGTCGCCATCCGGCGCCTCTCTTCGGCGGGCTATCGGAAGATGCTGCAGAACCTGGTCTGGGCCGCCGGGTACAACGTGGTGGCGATACCTCTGGCCGCCGGTGCCCTGGCCTGGGCCGGAATGGTCCTGGGTCCGGCCGCGGCGGCCATCCTGATGAGTGTCTCCACCATCGTGGTCGCCATCAACGCCCAGTTCCTCAGAGGCCTCGACCTGCGGGAGGGTGAGCGTCGGGCCGGTCATCTCTTCCCGACCAGGAAGTAGGTCACGCCATTACCCATTGCCGACGTGCACCCGTTTCACAAACTGGATAATTGCGTCCGTCACCTGCTCGGGGTGGGCGTGATGTGGAAAGTGACCACCGTCAGGGAGCACGAGCCTCTCGACCGGGCCGCTGACACCTCGCTCGATCGCATCCAACTGGGCCAGAGTCCCGTATTCGTCGTCCAGGGCCTGGATGAGCAAGACGGGACAATGGATGTTGGGCAAGGAGTCTTCGATGTTCCAGCTCCGAAAACCGGGGTCGAGCCAGATCTCGCTCCACGCACGGAACGTCGCCTCCGGGTCGCGGTGATACTTCGCCATTCGTTGGGGGAGATCGGTGGTCTCGAACCGTCTCACCACCTCTTCGATCCCGGCGATGGTCTCCGGCTCGACGAAGACGTGCGGGGCGATCAGGACCAGACCGGAAGCCCAGTGGTGTTCCCCGGTGAAGATCAATGAGATCGAAGCCCCATCGGAGTGACCGATGAGCACCAGGTCGGAGACCTCCAGTTCGCGGATGAAGTAGAAGAGAGTCGACAACGCCTCGTGGTGCATGAACTGCGGCGTCCGGGGCCTTCTGGGCGGTCCCGACCAACCATGCCCGGGCCGGCTGTACACGATTCCCGGGCGCTCGGTGGCCGCGGCCACATCCTGCGGCAGGTCCTTCCAGGTGTCCGATGCTCCCCAGCCCGTCGTGGAGGAAGATCAGCGGGTTTCTGCCATCAGGCGGGTAGATCCGGTATTCGAACGACTCCCCGGCCCAGGAGAAGCTGCTCTCGAACGGGGCGCCGTCATCGGTCATGACCGATAGTCTCGCCCGGTCGGGAGTGGCAAGGGACAGATGCAGACCAACGCCAACATCAGCACCCTGGTCGATGGGTGGTTGGAGCAGGGCCGGGGCGACGACACCATCCTCATCACCTCCGATGATGTCGCCTGGTCTGCCGGGCGTCTGCACGCGGCGGTCTCGGCGACCGCCGCCCGTCTGCGTGAGATGGGGTTGGGAAGAGAGGACCGGGTGCTGCTCGTCCTCGATGACACCCCGGCTTTCCCCGCGGCGTTTCTCGGTGCGATGCGGATCGGGGCGGTGCCGGTCCCGGTCAACTTCCTGGCCCGGCCCGACGACTTCGGCTATTTCCTCGATGATTCCTACGCCTCCGTTGCCGTCGTCGACGCGGTCTTTCTCGACGTGGTCGGGCCCCAGGTGGCGGCTCGACCATCGATTCGCCTCGTTGTGGCCAACGGGCCGGCGCCAAGCGGTGCCGAGTCCCTCGACGCCTGGATCGACGAGACGTCGGATGAAGTCGATCCGGTGCCCACACATCCCGACGACATGGCTTTCTGGCTGTACAGCTCGGGATCGACCGGGAGGCCAAAAGGCGTGGTCCACCGGCACGCCGACGTGGCGGCCACCTGCACCAACTACGCCGGTCCGGTGCTCGGCATCGGGCGGGACGACGTGGTGTTCTCGAGCACCAAGATGTTCCACGCCTACGGATTGGGAAACAACCTCTCCTTCCCGATGTGGGCCGGCGCCACCTCCGTCTACTCGACGGGTCGTCCCACGCCGGATCGCCTCCTGGAGCGGGTTCGCACTCATCGACCTTCGCTCTACTTCTCGGTGCCGGCCCTCTACAACGCCATCCTCGCCCACCCCGAATTCGACGAGACCGATTGGTCGTCCGTCCGTCTCGGCATCTCGGCAGCCGAGCCGCTGCCCCCCGAGATATGGCGCCGCTTCCACGATCGCACCGGGATCGAGATCCTCGACGGCGTGGGCTCGACCGAGATGCTCCACATCTATTGCTCCAACCGCGCCGGCGCGGTGAGGCCGGGCACGTCGGGCACACCGGTCGACGGATACGAGATGGAGGTCCGTGACCCTGACGGCGCTCTGTGCTCGGTGGGGGAGCCGGGCGAGATGTGGGTACGAGGGCCGAGCGCCCTGACCACCTACTGGCACCAGTACCAGCGAAGCCGGGACAAGATCCGCGGTGACTGGTTCCTCACCGGAGACCGGTATCGGCAGGACGAGGATGGCTATTTCTGGTACGAGGGACGGGTCGACGACATGATGAAGGTCGGCGGGCTGTGGGTGAGCCCGATCGAGATCGAGAACCGGCTGATGGAGCACCCTTCGGTACGGGAGGCGGCTGTGGTGGCGGTCGACATCGAGCACATGTCCCGGATCAAGGCCGTAGTGATCCTCGCCGAAGGTGTTGACGCCGGCGGTGACCTCGACGCCGAGCTACAAGCGTGGTGCAAGGACGAGCTGCAGCGCTACCAGTTCCCCCATGTCATCGAATATGTCGAGGACTTCCCGCGGACGGCGACCGGAAAGATCCAACGCTTCAGGTTGCGCGAGACAGCTGTCTGACCTGGCTACTCCGGGGTGTCGACCCAGCGGACTCCCAAGCCCTCGAGTCGCTCTCTGAACCCGTAGAAGTCGACACCGAGCTCGCCGGCCGCAAGACGGGCCCTGACTTCCGTCTCCCGCTCCAGACGTTTGCGGGCCGCTTCCAGGATCTCGACAGCACGCTCTCGTTCCACGATCACCACCCCGTCGTCGTCGGCCACCACGACATCGCCAGGGCCGACGGTGGCACTTCCGCATGCGATCGGCACGTTCACCGATCCCGGCGTGGCTTTTACGGTCCCCGAGGCGTGGATCGCCCGCGACCAGACGGGGAGACCCATCCCCCGGAGATCTGACACGTCACGAACGCCGGCATCGACGACCACGCCTGCACACCCTCTGGCCATCACCGACGTGGCGAGCAACTCACCGAACATCCCGTTCGTCGAGGGTGCGGTCGTTGCCACCACGAGGATGTCCCCTGGTTCGATGACCTCGACCGCGGCGTGAATCATGATGTTGTCCCCGGGGGCGCATGAGACCGTCACGGCATGGCCCGCAATGCGCGTTCCCTCCTGAATCGGCCTGATCCCCGGATCGAGGAGCTCGCTCGCACCTGCCTCGTGGACCGTGGCCACCCCGGCAGAGCCCAACCCGGCCACGACGTCGGCGGCGACCCGGGGCACATGTCGCACCACGATTCCGTCTCGCATCTCAGGCAAGCTCGCTGGCTACCTGGGGGAATACCCGCTGGTAGGCCTCGGCTTTGGTCTCGTTCAGCAGACCGAGGTTGGGGCCCGAGTTGCGCTGGGCCTGCACCCCGCGTCTGGTCGCGACGTCGGTGTAGTAGTCCCAGAGGTGCTCCTGACCTTCCATGCACCGCATCGCTTCGAGCTTCTGGTCCCAAACCTCGGTTATGTCCAGCAGCACGTCGGGCATGAAGCCCGAGTACTCGGTCTGATGGGGCTCGAAGAGGAACACCGGTGGCGCCCCTATCACCTCCGTGCCCGGGTCGTAACCCGCCGCCTGGGCGATGATGCGGGCCTGGGTGGCGATCGAGTGTGCCGTCTCGTGGTCGCGATTCCACGGGTCACGATCGTTGTGGGTGAGAACGACGGTGGGTCGGATCTCCCGATACACCTTCACCAGGCGATCCAGCAGCTCGGCTGTCTCGACCAGGGGGTAGTCGTCAGCATCGAAGGCGCGCAGGTCGGCGCCGAGGACCTTGGCCGCAGCCTCCGCCTCGGCATGGCGCGCCTCCTTGACCTGTGCGAGGTCCATGCCCTGGCGCCAATATCGTGCAGACTCCCCGCGCTCCCCATAGGCGAGACATACGACGGTGACGTCGTGCCCGCGGTTCGAATAGAGGGCGATCGCACCACCGGCGCGCCACACGAAGTCCCCGACGTGGGCACTGATCACCAGAAGCGACTCCGGAGGCATCGCGGCAACCCTATCTGCGACTCCCGACGGCTAACTTCGCATTCGAGGCAACTTCGACCCATGAGCTCCGACCCTCCCGGCATTCCTTGCATGTTGATGCGCGGCGGCACGTCGAAAGGGGCGTTCTTCCTGGCCGACGATCTCCCGTCCGATGAAGCCGACCGCGACGCGTTGCTGCTCCGGATCATGGGCTCGCCGGACCCGAGGCAGATCGATGGCGTAGGTGGTGCCCACCCGCTCACCACCAAGGTCGCCGTGGTGGGTCCTTCCGAGCGCGACGACATCGACATCGAGTATCTCTTCCTCCAGGTGTCGGTAGACCGCCCCGAGGTCACCGACAAGCAGAATTGCGGGAACATGCTGGCTGCGGTCGGCCCTTTCGCCCTGGAACGGGGATTGTTGACCCTGTCCGATGGCCGGGCCCCGGTGCGGATCCTGATGAACAACACCGGGGGAGTGGCGGTGGCCACATTTCCCGTGGCAGGGGGAAGGCCTGTCTATGCGGGTGAGACCGAGATCGCCGGGGTGCCTGGCGGTGCGGCGGAGATCGTCATCGAATTCGAGGACATCGCCGGCTCCAGCACGGGAGCCCTTCTCCCAACGGGTCGGTCCGTGGACGAGGTGGGCGGTGTCGAGGTCACTCTGATCGACAACGGGATGCCGGTAGTCGTGCTGCGGGGCTCAGATGTCGGGGTCGCCGGTGATGAGACCTGTGAGGAGCTGGAGGGCAATGCCGATCTCCGCCAGAAGCTCGAGGAGATCCGCCTGGTTGCCGGTCCGTTGATGAACCTCGGTGATGTGAGCCAGGCCACTGTGCCCAAGCTGACTCTGGTGTCCCCACCACGGGCGGGAGGAGCCATCTCCACCAGAACCTTCATCCCGCATCGCTGCCATCAGGCGATAGGCGTGCTCGGGGCGGTCAGCGTTGCCACCGCCTGCCACTTCCCCGGGTCGCCCGCCGCCCTCTCGGCGAGTCTCCAGACCGGCTCCGATGTCATACGGATCGAGCATCCGACGGGGACCTTCGATGCCACCGTGCGACTCGACTCCGGGCCCGAGCCCAGCGTCCTCGGCGCCGGGATAATCCGGACCGCCCGCAAGCTGATGGACGGGGTGGTGTTTCCCCGGCCCGCGGAATCGTCGGCAGATTAGGGTGCGCCGATGCCACGGGGCCGTGGCAAATGAGGAGGAAGAGCATGAGGAACAAACGCACGAGAGTGAGATTTCTCGCCCTGGTCGCTGTGATGGCGTTGATCGGAGCCGCCTGCACCGGGGACGACGCCACCGACACAACGGAAGCGGCGGCGGACACGACGGAGGCGGCGCCCGATACGACGAGGCGGCGCCGGACACGACCGAGGCGGCGCCGGACACGACGAGCAGCGTCCGGTGAGCCGATCATGATCGGGATACTCACCGATCTCACCGGTTTCACACCCTGGGCCGTCAACGCCCGTGACGGGATGATGCTGGCCGCGGAGGAGATCAACGCTGCAGGCGGGGTCGACGGACGCATGATCGAGTTGGTCGTCGAGGACTCGGCCAACGATGCCGATGCCGGCACGTCAGGTTATGAGCGCCTGGCCGAGCAAGGGGTCGTCGCCATCGGCGGCATCATCTCCAGCACGGTGGGAGGCACCATAAGCCCTCTGGCCGAAGAGCTGCAGATACCGACATTCCTGGTCAAGTCGGGCACAGAGATGGCCCTGACTGCGGACAGCCGATTCATGTTCCGCACCTGTCTACCGGCAGCTCCGATGACGGCTCCACCCGTCATCCAGTACGTCGAAGAGCAAGGTCTGACCAATGTCGGGGTCATCGTCGCCGACTACCCCTGGGGCCAGTCGTTTCGCGCGGCTGTAGAGCCCGCTTTGGATGCCGCCGGCATCACCTACGGTGAGACCCAGGTCGCTCCGGTGCCCCCGGACACCGATTTCACCCCGTTTGTCCGGAACATCGCCGACGCCGGCGCCGAGATGGTCATCGCCACCGGTCATCCGCCAGGGAGCGCGGCCATCGTCACATTGTCGGCCGATCTCATCGGTGACGTGCCCGTGACCGGCTCCTGGATCCCGCCAGACCTGGCGGTCGGAGGGCTCGCCGACCTGGCCATCGGCCGCTATGTCGACTTCGCCTGCGCCGACTACACCGGTGAGAGCTATGCCGCCCTGGCCCCTCGTTATCTCGAGTTCTCCGACAACGTCTTCATGTCGGATGACGCCGTGGCCGGGCACGGGATCGTGACCATGGTGGCCGATGCGGTCGCCAGCGCCGGGGACGATCCGGTCGCCATCTCGGAGTACCTCCATGGCCAGACCTATGACGACCTGGAGGGCTACGCCCATCCGGTGAGCTGGACCGAGTGGGGCGAGCTGGCGTCGTCGGCGCCCACCGTCAACACGATCAGCGAAGGCCCCGCCCCGGAAGGGTTGAACGAGGCAGGCGAATGGTGGGTCGAGCGGCTGACCCAGTCCGAGACGCTGGAGCCGTACCAGCCAGGGTCCTGAACTCAAGTGCCTCTTCTCGAGCTCGAGGAGGTCGGGAAGCACTTTGGCGGCCTTCCGGCCGTCGACGGAGTGAACGTTGGGGTCGACGATGGCGAGATCCTCGCCATCGTCGGCCCCAATGGCGCGGGCAAGAGCACACTGCTCAAACTGATCGTTGGTCTGGAGCGCCCGACCAGCGGGAGCATCACCTTCGACGGTCGGCAGATATCAGGTCACCCGCCCCACACCGTCTCCAGGCTGGGCATCGCCATGGTCCAGCAGACCCCCCGGGTCTTTCCGAGCATGAGCGTCCTCGAGAACGCCACCCTGGGGGCGATCTTCGGCTCTGATGCCGGCAGCCGTTCCGAGAGCGAGGCGCTGGCCATTGGCAGGGAGATCCTGACCATGGTCGGTCTCGGTGACCGCCATGGCGACCAGGTGGCCAACCTGAATCTGCACGAACGGCGATTCCTCGAGCTGGCCCGCGCCCTGGCCGGCCAACCCAGGCTGATCCTCCTCGACGAGGTGATGGCCGGGCTCAACGACGCCGAGCTGAGCGCGTCCATCGAGATGGTTCGGACGATCCGCGAGCGGTTCGGGATCACCGTCGTGTGGGTGGAGCACGTCATGAAGGCAGTGATGCAGCTGGCGGAACGGGTGGTAGTGCTCAACTTCGGGCGTGTCCTCGCCGAGGGCCCCGCCGAGACGGTGATGCGTGACGATGCCGTGGTCGAGGCGTATCTCGGCGCGGGAGACGTGGACGATGCTTGAGGTGCGGGGCCTGACCGCCGGATACCAGGGCGGCGATGTCATCAGGGACATCGGCTTTCACGTCGACGAGGGCGAGGCGGTGATGATCATCGGCTCGAATGGCGCGGGGAAGACCTCGCTGTTCCGCGCTGTGCTCGGGCTGCTCCAGCCATCCTCAGGCGACGTGGTCTTTCAGGGGCGAGGGCATAAGCGGGTTGGCAGCACAGCGCATCGCCCGGCTCGGTATCAGCTTCGTGCCTGCCGAGCGGCACCTCTTCCCCCGGATGACCGTCCAGGACAATCTTGCGCTCGGCGCCTACCCCAACCGTCCCGACCCCACGACCATGAAGGTGGTGCTCGACTTGTTCCCCCGTCTTGCCGAGCGGCGTCGCCAGCATGCCGGCACCATGAGCGGGGGCGAGCAACAGATGCTCGCGGTAGGGCGGGCATTGATGTCCGAGCCCCGTCTCCTCGTCCTGGACGAGCCCACGACAGGATTGGCCCCGAAGCTGGCAGCCGAGGCCTATCAGGCGCTCGGGACCCTCAAGGGAAGTGGCCTGACGGTCCTGGTTGCCGAGCAGCAGGTCCCGCTGGCAATGGCTCTCAGCGACCGGGGCTACGTCCTCGAGAACGGGGTCATCAGCAAGGAAGGAACCTCGGCCGAGCTGGCGAAGGACCCCGACGTGCGTCGCTCCTACCTGGGGATCGCGTGATCGCCAACCTCCTCGATGGGATAGTTCTCGGGCTCCAGTTCGGGCTGCTCGCCGGTGGGCTCACCCTGGTCTACGGGCTGGGCGGTGTGCTCAATCTGGCCTACGGACAGATGGCGGTGCTCTCGGCGATGGCGGTCGTGCTTTCCATGGAGGCGGGCCTCGCCCCCATCCCGGCCGTGGCGGTTGGTCTGGTCGCCGGGGGTCTACTGGGGCTATTGCTCGACCTGACCATCCTGCGACCTGTCTATCGGCTCCAGGGCGAGGCCCGGGTCTTGCTCAGTCTCCTCCTGACCCTGGGCATGGCATTCATGGTCGATGGGTTCCTGACCTGGCGATACCCGACCAAGGCACTCACACTCCGGATCGGTGGTGGCCCGGTAGAGATACTCGGGGTGCGCATGGTCAGGGGTGGTGTCGTGGCTTCGGTGATCACGATCCTGGTACTGAGTGGCCTGCTCCTCTTCTTCCGCAAGACCACCCTCGGCCGCGCGATCCGATCGGTGATCGAAGACGAGCAGGGTGCGCGCCTGGTCGGCATCGATCCTCAGAAGATGCTCCGCCTCATCCTGGTCCTCACCGGGGTCCTGGCCGCATTGGTGGCGGTGACGCGCTCCCTGGTGACCCCGGTCGCGGTCACGGCAGGCTTCGAACTGACGGTCTCCGCCCTGATCGTCACCGTGGTGGGCGGGTTGGGGAGTGTCGGGGGCGCCATCCTCGCCGGAATCCTCCTGGGGATCATCAGCACTTTCGCCGCCTCCTCCATCGGCACCGTGCTCTCGCTGATCATCCTGCTCGTTGCGGCAGCGGTGACCATTCTCATCCGGCCGTCGGGGCTTCTCGGAGTCAAGGAATGATCGAGGACTACACCGAGGGCACCGGGACCGCCGTCGTCGGTGGGACGGAGCAACGGGCATCGCGGTCACTCGTGGCGCTGCTCTGGCCGATCGCCCTGGTCGGGGCTCTGCTCTCCCTGATCCCCCTCTGGCTGGGCGACTCCCGCGTCATGATGGGTGTGGCTGTCCTCGGTCTGACTTTCGCCTGTTACGCCGTCGGCTTCAACCTGATCTTCGGCAGCACCGGGCAGCTGTTTCTGTGTGTCGGTGCCCTGGCGGGGATCGGGGGGTATGGATCGGCCATCCTCGCCGACAGGGTGGGGCTGCCCCTGCTCCTGAGCATCCTGCTGGCCACTCTCGCATCGAGCGTCTTCGGCGGGCTTCTCAGCTGGATCGCGGTCCGCCGATCACTCGGCGTGATCTTCACCGGGATCATCACCCTGATCTTCTCGCTGGTGTTCGGCAATCTCCTGCTCGGAGCCGCGGGCGTGACCGGTGGTGACGGAGGCTTTCACATCCAGACCGGAGCGGACACCTTCCTCCGGCAGACGATCCCGCCCTATTACCTGATGCTGGCTCTTGTGCTCATCTTCCTGTTGACCCACGGCTCTGTTGCGGCGGTCCTACATCGGCTGGGCCTTCCGTGCCCTGCGTGACGACGAGGTCGCCGCCGAGCTGGCCGGAGTGAACGTGGCGCGATATCGGGTCATCGCCGCCGGGATCGGCGCGGCCATGCTGGGTCTGGCCGGTTCGCTCTTCGCCTTCACCGAAGGCACGATCAGCCCCACCACCTACGGGTTCGCCCAGGTGGACGTGGAGACGATGGTGATGCTGGCCTTCGGTGGGATAGGCACTCTCTTCGGCCCCGTTCTGGGCGCGGTCGTTTTCACTGTCATCAACGAGCTGATCCAGGATCTGGGCCAGCTCCGCTTGCTGGTCTACGGGGCGCTCATCATCGCCCTGTTCCTGTGGGTGCCCCGGGGCATCATCCCGACCCTGGGCGATCTGATACGACGGCGAAAATGAGTGAAACTGGGAGAGAATGAGGCTGAAGGAGTCGGATGCGGTCGAACCGTGACATCGCCCAGCTTGGATATGTCGAGCTGTTCACGCCGACCTTCGAGGAGAGCGCCCGCTTCTTCACCGATGTTCTCTCGCTGACTCCCGTCGAAACGGCCGGTGACAGTGTGTGTCTTCGCACCTGGGACGACTATGAGCGGTTCAGTCTCAGGCTCACCGCCAGAGCGGAGGCCGGCATCGGGCGTGTCGGTGTCCGGGCGGTCGACGAAGAAGCTCTGCGCAGGCGGGTGGAGGAGATCGAAGCCTCCGGTCTGGGGAGGGGCTGGGTCGAGGGCCAGCCGGGTCGGGGGGCTACCTACGCCTTCGCCGACCCCGACGGGCACGACTGGGAGATCTACTTCGAAGCCGAGCGATACACCCCTCCGGATGACGCGGTTCCCGCACTCAAGAACCAGGCCCAGCGTCGGCCCAGCCACGGGATCGGAGTGCGCCGCCTCGACCATGTCAACTTCCTGGCGGCCGATGTCGAGGGCACCCGAGACTTCGTGGTGCCGGTCCTGGGGGCCCTCCCCACCGAGCAGATCCAACTCGACAGTGGGGCGATCGCCGCCATCTGGATGACCTTCTCCAACAAGGGCTATGACGTGGTCTACACCAATGACTGGACCGGCACCCCGGGCCGTCTCCATCACGTGGCGTTCGCGGTCGACCAGCGTGAGGACATCCTCCGGGCCGCTGACACCTTCCTCGAGCACGGCGTGTTCATCGAGACCGGCCCCCACAAGCACGCCATCCAGCAGACGTTCTTCCTCTATGTGTGGGAGCCCGGTGGCAACCGGATCGAGATCGTCAACGCCGGGGCCCGATTGGTCCTGGCACCCGACTGGGAGCTGATCACCTGGACCGAAGCCGACCGGGCCAAGGGCCAGGCCTGGGGCTTGAAGACGATCGAATCGTTTCACACCCACGGCACACCACCGGTCTCCGATCCCTCGGATCGATGACTGCCCGCTTCTTCGATTCCCGCGCCGCGTACCTCCTGTTCAGCACTGCGACCAACGAGAAGCCAGTCGTGGCCGGGCGAATCGGAGCCGAGCTCGATCGCATCGCTCCGGGGAGCAAGGCGCTCCAAGTGCTCGATGCCGGCATGGGGGATGCCACGGTCCTGACCGAGCTGCTGCGGAGGCTGCACCGAGCTTTTCCCCACGTCCCTTGGCTGATAGTGGGCAAGGAGATCAGCATCGAGGACGTGAGGATCTCACTCGACAAACTGGCCGATCGCTTTCTCGAGCACCCGGAGATGGTCTTCGTGGTGACCAACATGTCCTACCGGGAGGCCCCCCACCTGACCCCTCTACGGGAGGAGGCCGGAACCGAGATGAGGTGGACGACGGTGCCTCTCGAAGGCACGACGGCATTCGACTTCTCCCGTCAGATCAGAGGTCTCTACGACGCGCTGGCAGACGACTGGGCGGTTCGCACCAGCCCCAAGACGGGGAATCCGGTGTATGTCCGTCCGTCGGTGCTCGTCCTCTATCGCAAGGATCGGGAGTTCATCCTCGGTGATGTGATACCGAAACGAGGCACGGGTCCGGGACTGAGCTATCAGCTGGTCATCGCCTCTCAGCCCTACCGGGCTCGCACCAGCGTCGAGCAGAAGATGAGGACGGTCGTGGTCCCCCTGGCGCGGGTGCTTGCCCCGGGTGGCCGGATGGTGGTGGTCCATTCTCATGGAAACGACCCGGGCCTGGAGATCATCAACGGCGTCTGGCCCGAGGAGGACCCATTTCAGACGAACCGGCATGTGCTGGCTGCAGCCGCGGCGGATCACTTCGTCGAGCCGGGTGACGAAGATCTCGTCTTCGAGCCGGCGTCCGACGAGGAGGCGGTGTTTCGCTACCACCTGCACGCCATGCCGTCGGAGGTGCAGGAGCACATCGGCACCTCGTTGATCGTCGCTGCATGGAACGCAGCGACTTACGTGGCCCAGATCGACGAGGAGCGGCTGTCCGAGGCGGTGGAAAGCGGTCGCTATGTGCCGGCCACCCGCGCGGTGATCCAGGAATACGAGGGGGTTTGGTTCAACGACGAGGCCTTTGTGATATCCCGCAGCGGTCGCTGACCCAAGGAAGTCCCGAGCGATACGCTCGGCAATGATTCGCGAATGACCAAGGAGACGACATGAGCGACCGGCCACCGTTCCGAGCAGACCATGTGGGCAGCTTTCTTCGGCCCAAGACTGTGGTGGACGCCCGGGCGCAACGAGCCGAAGGCGAGATCGGCCCTGAGGAGCTGAGAGAGGTCGAAGACGAAGCCATTGCCGAAGTGGTGCGACAGCAGGAGGACATCGGCCTTCAGGGCATCACCGACGGCGAGTTCCGCCGCTTCATGTTTCATGTCGACTTCCTGGAGCAACTGGATGGGGTGACGGTCACCGAGGGCAATTTCCTCGCCAGGTTCCATCGTCTGGACGGCTCCGAGATCGAGTTCTCCCCTCCGACCATGGGGGTCGGCGGACCGATTCGCCACGCCCGGCCCATCCAGGGCCCGGATTTCGACTATCTCGCCTCCCAGGTCACCAAGACCCCCAAGGTCTCGATCCCTGCCCCCTCGATGCTGCATTTCCGGGGCGGTCGGCAGGGGATCAGCGAGGACGTCTACCCCGATCTCGAGCAGTTCTTCGACGACCTCACCGCCGCCTATCGGGAGGAAATCGCCGATCTGGCGTCACGTGGGGCCCGTTATGTGCAGATGGACGACACCAACCTCGCCTATCTCTGCGACCCGGAGGTCAGGGAGCGCACCGCCGCTCGAGGGGATGACCCCGATGACCTGACCAGGCTCTACAGCCGTCTTGTCAACGACGCCTTCGCTGACCGCCCTGATGACATGGTTGCCACGATCCATCTCTGCCGGGGCAACTTTCAGAGCGCCTGGGTGACCAAAGGCGGGTACGAGCCGGTCGCGGAGATCCTGTTCAACGAGATGGATGTCGACGCGTTCTTCCTCGAATACGACGATGAGCGCTCCGGCGACTTCGCACCCCTCCGTTTCGTCCCGGCGAACAAGATGGTGGTGCTCGGGTTGATGAGCTCGAAACTGGCCGACGTCGAAGACGCCGACGAGGTGAAGAAGCGGATCCACGAGGCGGCGGAATATGTGCCGCTGGACCAGCTCGCCTTGAGTCATCAATGTGGGTTCTCCTCCACTGTCCACGGCAACAAGCTGAGCCCCGACGACCAATGGCGGAAGCTGGCCCGCACCGTCGAGGTGGCTCACGACGTCTGGGGTTACTGAGTCGACTGACTGACCGGTCGGGTAGGATCGGTCTGGTGATCGATTTCCAGACCGATCCAGGCCGGTACCGCCACTGGCGACTCCGCTTCGACGGTCCGGTGGCCTTCCTCGACATGGATGTCGACCCGGCGGGCGGGCTACACGAGGGGTACGAGATGAAGCTGAACTCGTACGACCTCGGCGTGGACATCGAACTGGCGGACGCGGTGCAGCGTCTCCGCTTCGAACACCCCGAGGTGGGGGCGGTGGTGATTGGGTCGCTGAACGACCGCGTCTTCTGCGCCGGGGCCAACATCGGAATGCTCTCCGTGGCGCCGCACCCGCTCAAGGTCAACTTCTGCAAGTTCACCAACGAGACCAGGCACGCCATCGAGGACGCCACCGCCAACTCCGGTCAGCGATACCTCACGGCCCTGAAGGGAAATGCCGCCGGCGGTGGCTACGAGCTCGCCCTGGCCACCGACCACATCATGCTCATCGACGACGGCTCGTCGTCGGTTGCGTTGCCCGAAGTCCCGCTCCTCGGGGTCCTGCCCGGGACTGGTGGCCTGACCCGTCTGATCGACAAGCGGCACGTCCGCCGTGATCGCGCCGATGTGTTCTGCACCGTCGAGGAGGGGATCAAGGGCAAGCGCGCCCTGGAGTGGCGTCTGGTCGACGAGCTGGTTGCCTCCTCCGCGTTCGATGAGACGGTCCGGAGCCGGGCGCTGGAGATGGCCATGGCCACAGATCGTCCTACGACCGCCGATGGGGTCGAGCTCGCACCGCTCGAGCGCGAGACTCGGCGAGGACACGGTCACCTACAGCTCCCTCGAGGTCGATATCGATCGGGCCCGCCGCACCGCCACTCTGACCATCCCGGGCCGGAAGACGATGCCTCCGATCCGGGCGCCGGCTTCTGGCCCTTGCGTTTGGCCCGTGAGCTCGACGACGCCATCCTCCACCTGCGGGTCAACGAGCTCGAGATCGGCACCCTGATTCTGCGCTCCGCGGGCGACCCTGCCCTGGTCGAGGGGTTCGACCGCCGCCTCGGCGAACACGGGGGCGACTGGTTCCTCGAGGAAGTGGTCGCTCTATTGGAAGCGTCTCCTGAAGCGGGTGGATGCCACCTCCCGCACCATCATCTGCCTGGTCGAGCCGGGAAGCTGTTTCGTCGGCTTCCTGGCCGAGCTGGTCCTTGCCGCCGACCGCAGCTACATGCTCGATGGCACCTGGCCGGGGGAGGAGGTCGAGGCCGGGATGATGCTGACCAGCTCCTCGACAGGCATGCTGCCGATGGCCAACGGTCTCACCCGACTCGAGACCAGATTCTGGGGCGACGATGCCGGTCTCAAGACGGCCATGAACGCAGTCGGGCATTCGATCGGGGCGGCCGAGGCGTACGAGGCCGGCCTGGTGACCGACGTCATGGACGACATCGATTGGGAAGACGAGTTGCGGGTGATGCTGGAGGAGCGGGCCGGATTCTCCCCCGACAGCCTGACCGGCATGGAGGCCAATCTCCGCTTCCCCGGCCCGGAGACCATGGAGACCAAGATCTTCGGCCGTCTGACGGCCTGGCAGAACTGGGTGTTCTCGCGACCCAACGCCTCGGGTGAGACGGGAGCGTTGCGGAGGTACGGGACCGGTCTCCGTCCCGACTACGACCAGAGGAGGGTGTGATGACCACCGAGATGGTCGACTACGACCTGTTGATCCCCAACAACGTCGGTCTCGCCGACGACCCCAAGCTTCGCCGGGCCCTGGAGCAGTGGCATCCCGGATACATCGACTGGTGGATGTCGATGGGGCCGGACGGGTTCCAGATGGCAGACGTCTGGTTGCGCACCGCGATCAGCGTCGAGAAGGAGGGTTGGGCCAAGTTCGACTACGTGAAGATGCCCGAATACCGGTGGGGCATTCTCCTTGCCCCCCGGGTCGACGATCGCACCATTCCCTGCGGCGAGCACGTCGGTGAGCCGGTCTGGACCGAGGTCCCGGGCGCCTATCGGGCGATGCTGCGGCGGCTCATCGTGATCCAGGGGGACACCGAGCCGGCATCGGTCGAGCAGCAGCGATTCCTCGGCTCGACCGCCCCGTCCATCTACGACATGCGCAATCTGTTCCAGGTCAACGTCGAGGAGGGACGTCACCTGTGGGCGATGGTCTATCTCCTCCAGAAGTACTTCGGGCGAGACGGGCGGGAGGAGGCCCAGGAGCTGCTCGAGCGTCAGTCGGGGAGCGCCGAGAAGCCACGGATGCTGGGGGCGTTCAACGAGTCGACCCCGGACTGGCTCTCCTTCTTCATGTTCACCTACTTCACCGATCGTGACGGGAAGATGCAGCTCGAGGCTCTCGCCCAGTCCGGGTTCGATCCCTTGTCCCGGACCTGCCGGTTCATGCTGGCGGAGGAGGCTCACCACATGTTCGTGGGCTACACCGGGGTGAAGCGGATCGTGGAGCGCAGCGCCCAGGCCATGGCGGACGGAGGTGTCGAGGACCCGTACGACACCGAGGCGGTGCGCAGTCTCGGGGTGATCGACCTTCCGGCCATCCAGCGCAAGGTCAACCTTCATTTCTCTCTGACGCTCGATCTGTTTGGTTCGGAGGAGTCCACCAACGCAGCCAACTTCTTCAACGCCGGGGTGAAGGGCAGGTTCCACGAGGACCGGATCGAAGACGACCACCGGCTGGTCGACGACACCTACCCGGTGATGAAAGTGGTCGATGGGGAGCTTCGGCAGGTCGACGTCCCGGCGTTGAACGCCCTGAACGCCCGGCTCCGGGACGACTTCATCGAGGATTGCCAGGCCGGGATCACCCGGTGGAACAACGAGATCGCCGCTCGAGGCATCGACTTCGAGATCGTCCTTCCCCATGTCGCCTTCAACCGACGGATCGGGGAGTTCGGCGAGATCTCGGTCACACCAGAGGGCGATCTGGTACCTGGTGCCGAATTCGAGCAGAACCGGGATCGGTGGCTGCCGACCTCGGATGACCAGGCATACATAGAGAGCCTCATGCAGCCTGAGCTCACTCCGGGCGACTTCGCTGGATGGATCGCCGAACCGTCGCGGGGCATCCAGGGAAAGCCCACGGATTTCGAATACGTGAAGCTGCCATGACCCAGGCGCCGACCCGGGCTAGAGCCGCAGAGGACCGGCGGGCGGAGTTGATCCGGGTGGCCTACAAGGTGATGGCCCGGGACGGGGTGCATCGTGTGCCCCTTCAGCAGATCGCCACCGAGGCCGGCGTATCCAAGGGCTTGCTGATCTATCACTTCCAGACCAAGGACGGCTTGGTGCTGGCCTCTCTGGAGTGGGTCCTGGAGGCAACCGAAGCCCGGATCAGGGACCATCTCGCCGAGTCCGATGATCCCGCCATCGCCATCTCAAAGGTGGTGGACGCGGTGTGGGTCAGCCCGGAGGCGAATCGCGATTTCTTCCGGTTCTATCTCGACGGAGTCGAGCACCAGGCGCGCTCCCCGGAGTTCGACGAGTTCGCCGACAAGGCGAGATCGATCATGAACAGCTTCTACCGGGAGGTCATCGTGGCCGGGGTGGAGGCCGGTGTGCTCGATGTCGACGACCCGACCGTTGCTGCGATCCAGATGCGGGCTGTCATCGAAGGGATGTTCCTTCAGTGGCTCCAGACCAGTGACTGGCGCACCAATCACAGGAGTACAAGGAGCAGTGCCGTCGGGCATTGTTGCGAGTCCTGGGCGCGACAGATCCCGGTCGGTGAGACCGGGATCCGCCGCGTCGGCCCCCCGCTGTCAGCCGGCGGGGACGAGAACCGCGTCGATGATGTGAACGGTGGCGTTGGCGGTCTGCACGTTCCCGCAGACCACTGAGGCGCCGTTGATGCTGGCCAGTTCGCCATCGGAGGCGATCTCCAGCTCCTCACCCTGGACCGTGGTGACCGAGCCGGACTCGATCAGATCGGCCAGGTCGGCATCCTCACCGGCCACCACGTGGAAAGTGAGGATCGACGTCAGCAACTCCGGGTCGCCGAGGATGGCGTTGAGCTGGTCCTCGGGGATGGCGGCGAAGGCGTCGTTGGTCGGGGCGAATATGGTGAACGGGCCCTCACCGTTGAGGGTGTCCACCAGACCGGCCTCGCTGACCGCGGTCACCAACGTGGAGAGGACGGGGTTGTTCGAGGCTGCGGTGGCGGCCGGATCGTCGGCCATGCCGTCGAATGAGCCTTCACCCTCTGCCGGCACCGCCGAACAGGCCGGGCCCACGTTGGTCGCTGTCAGGTCGGCCATCGCCTCCCCGGCTTCGGGGACGAGCACGCTGTCGATGATGTGGACCGTGCCGTTGGCGGTCTGCACGTTCCCGCAGACGACCATCGCCGTGCCGTTGATCTCGATCAGGTCACCCGAAGGAGCGATCGTGAGCTCGGCACCATTGACGGTCTCGACTGATCCGGCGTCCACCAGACCCTGCATGTCGAGGCTTTCTCCCGCCACCACGTGATAGGTGAGGATCGAGGTGAGCTGCTCCTGGTCGGCCAGGATGGCGTTGAGCTGGTCCTCGGGGATGGCGGCGAAGGCGTCGTTGGTCGGGGCGAATATGGTGAACGGGCCTTCACCGTTGAGGGTGTCCACCAGACCGGCCTCGCTGACCGCGGTCACCAACGTGGAGAGGACGGGGTTGTTCGAGGCTGCGGTGGCGGCCGGATCGTCGGCCATGCCGTCGAATGAGCCCTCACCATCCATGGGTACCGCCGAGCAGGCGGGTCCGCTGTTCATTGCCGAAAGGCCGGCCATGGGCTGGGTCGGCTCCGCCATCGGCTGGGTGGTTGGAGTAGTCGCCTGGGTGGTGGGTGGGGCGCTCTCCGGTGTATCCGATGATTCCCCTCCTCCACACGCGGCAAGGACGAGGGCGAGCAACGCGGCGATGGCCGCAAGCTTCCTCGTCGGCTTCGAGTTCTGCATGATGTTCCTTTCCGGCTGGGTCAGCCTCGAGTCGGTGGGTGTTCGCCGCCGAGCCGGTGCCGGATTGGTGTCATTCGCCGAGGACAACGATCGAGTGCCATCCGGTGGCGCCATCGGGCATCGGAGTGGCCCTCTCCTCGGCCTGGAGCTCGCCCGTCGCATCCGTCGCACGACATGTGACCGTGTGCCGCCCTGGGGTCACCTCCCAACGCAGACGCCATTGGCGCCATGTGGTGTTGGCCACCTCTTCGGCGAGCTCGGCTTCCTGCCAGGGACCGTCATCGATCTGGACCTCGACCTTGGCGATGCCACGAGTCTGGGCCCAGGCCACGCCGGCGATCGTGCCCG
The DNA here is from genome assembly GCA_963843585.1 of uncultured Acidobacteriota bacterium. GTDB lineage: Bacteria > Actinomycetota > Acidimicrobiia > Spongiisociales > ZC4RG35 > JARDZU01. The sequence goes on along the minus strand of CAWJLJ010000026.1, from coordinate 7,279 downwards.
GGCCGGCGGGCAGGCTGTCCAGTGGGCCTGGAGTGTCGATGCGGGACTGAGTCTTGATCGGCGCCTGGGCTGACCATTCCCGACGCGCCCAGTAGTGGTCGAAGGCCTCGAAGGTCGTGATCTCGATCTCCTTGAGCCACTTCGTGGCCGAGACGTAGCCATAGAGCCCGGGGACGACGAGACGAGCCGGGAACCCGTGGACGAGGGGCAAGGGCTCCCCGTTCATCCCGATCGCGATCATGGCGTCCCTGCCGTCGGTGGCGGCGGCGACCGGGAACCCGCAGGTGTAGTTGTCGACCGACCGGCCAACCACCTGGTCCGCGCCGGCTTGCACACCGGCTTCGTCGAGCAGGGCGTCGAGGCGGATCCCCTGCCAGCGGGCGTTGCCCACCAGTTGGCCGCCCACCTCGTTGGAGACACAGGTGAGCGTGATGTCGGACTCGATCTGGGCACGTGCCGTCAGATCGGCGTAGGAGAGAATCAGCTCCCGATCGACCATCCCGAAGATGCGCAATGAGAAGTCCTCGACCGATACCCGGGGGACGCTCAGGGCGGTATCGATCCGGTAGAACTCGTCGTTGGGGGTGATGAACGGAGTCAGCCCTGGCAACCCGAGATCGGCACCCGCGCCGATCGGGGGGAGTGGCCGAACGACTCGGGGAAGAGTGCCGGCCGCGGAGACCGGGGAGATGGCGGCATTTGCGGCGGTGAGACGCCCGGCGCCGGCGGCAATCCCTGCGGTGACGAAGGTGGCGCCCAGGCCGACGAGGAATTGGCGCCGGTCCTCGGAGGCGATCCCCGCGTCGGAATCGCGCCTTCGGTACCAGGCGCGATGGAGCGCGAGCAGAACGGCAACCCCAACCAGGGCGCCGACGCCCGCCGGAAGGACCGAGGCCGGTCCCCGGCCGGCCAGAAGTGCCGCGGTCGCGCCGACCGCACCGAAGGCAAGGATCCCAACGATCCCCGGGAGAAGCCGGTGCCTCATGGCGATGATGCCGACAGCCGCGGAGTACAGGACGAGGATCGCCCCGATCCCGGCGAGCAGGGCCAGCTTGTCGTTCGTGCCGAACAGCTGGATGGCCGCTTCCTTCAGCCAGGACGGGACGAGGTCTATCACGCGATCGCCGACGTCGAGGATCGGCGATCGTGTGGTCGTGCCCACGGCGGCCACCAACTCGGCGGCCGCCAGGGAAGCAGCGCCGGCGGCGAGGCCAACGGCAGCAGCGAGAAGACGGCCCGGTCGTTGCATGATGCACGGAGTTCGCCACCGTGAGGACGCCGGATTGGCCCAATCCACGAGTTGCCCGGCTGCGAACCAATGCAAATGCAGATCGTGGCCGCCGTTCGACCCCACCCCGCGCCCTGGGGTGTGGGTAGCCTCCCTCGCTCCCGCACGATCTGTCTGACACGCATGTCAACAACACCACCGCTCGACAGCCTCATGACACGGGTCGCCCAGGGCGATGCGGAGGCCTTCTCCGATCTCTATGACCAGACCTCGTCGATGGTCTACGGGCTCGCCCTTCGTGTGGTGCGCTCCGAGGCCCTGGCCGAAGAGGTGACCCAGGAGGTCTATCTCCAGGTCTGGAGGCAGGCGTCCGGCTTCGACGCACAGCGCGGCTCGGTCAAATCCTGGATGGCGACCCTGGCCCACCGGCGAGCCGTCGATGTGGTCCGCAGATCCCAGAGCGCCAGGGACCGGGAGCTCAAGGTGCCGGCCGACCGCCCCGAGGCCGATGTCGCCGAGATGGCGATCCTCGGCGACGAGCGAAATCGAGTGCGTGCTGCTCTCAGCTCGTTGACCGACTTACAGTTTCAGGTGATAGAGATGGCCTACTTCGGGGGGCTCACCTACCGCGAGGTGGCCGAGCGACTGGACACCCCGCTGGCGACGGTGAAGACACGGATCCGGGATGGGCTCACCCGTCTGCGATCCGCTCTTGGTGAAGATGATGGATGACATGCACGATCTCGTGGCGGCTTACGCCGTGGATGCACTCGATGACTCGGAACGCGCCGAGTACGAGGCGCATCTCGCCGACTGCCGACAATGCCAGGAAGACCTCGTCGGCCTCCAGGAGTCGACCGTGTTGGTCGCCGAGACGGCGAGCGTCAGTCCGCCTCCTGCCCTCAAAGAGCGGGTGATGGCTGCTGTCGGGGAGGACGAGACCACGAATGTGGTCTCGATCGACGACGGCCGGCGTCGTCCCCGTCTCTGGGTGCCTTTCGCCGTGGCGGCGCTGGCGGCATTGGTCCTGGGCGCCGTGGTCATCTTCCAGGCGGTTGCGATGAACGACCTCTCCGGGCCGGGCGGCGTGACAGCGGCTGCAGAGGCCGCGGCCAACGAGCCCGGGGCCATAGTCGCCGAGTTCACCACGGACACAGGCTCGGTTGGCCAGGTGGTGCTCACACCGGATGGCGAGGGCTATCTCGTCCCATCAGGGCTGGAGACGTTGCCCGAGGATCAGACCTACCAGCTGTGGGTGATCACTCCGGACGAGCTGGCCATATCGGCCGGAGTCCTCGGCAATGAGCCTGTCCCTTCGCGTTTCACCTGGAACGACGATGTGGCCGGCTTCGCCCTGACCCGAGAGGTGGCGGGTGGGGTTGTCAGCAGTGAGGGAGATGTAGTCTCCGTCGTGGAGTTGTGACGAGCCAGGTAGACCCCCATGTCTTCGTGATCTTTGGCGGCACAGGCGACCTGGCCCAGCGCAAGCTCATCCCATCCCTCTACAGGCTGATCACCGACCAAGAGGTTCGGGACCGATGCGTCGTGATCGGGGTCTCCCGCCGGGAAGTTGGGGACGCCGCCTATCGGGATTGGGCGAAGGAGGCACTCGTCGAGAGCGGGCTCGACGCCGACGAGGTCGAGACGTGGTGCCAGGGCAACCTCCATCATCAGGCGCTCAGTGACAGCGATTCCGGCTACGCCGCCCTCCGGGAGCGAATCGAGTCCATCGAGGCCGAACGCATCCTGCCCGGCAACCGGGTCTTCTACATGGCCATCCCACCTGGGGCGTTCGCCCCGACCATCGAGGGGCTGGGAAGCTCCGGGCTCAACCAGGGGGCGGGATGGGTTCGCGTCGTCGTCGAGAAGCCATTCGGCACCGATCTCGAGTCGGCCCGCGCCCTCAACGATCTCCTGCTCTCGAAATTCGACGAGACCGAGATCTACCGGATAGACCACTATCTGGGCAAGGCGACGGTGCAGAACCTTCTCACCTTCAGATTCACCAACCCCATGTTCGAGCGACTCTGGAACAGGGATCGGGTCAGTCGTGTCGAGATCACCGTGGCCGAAGACCTGGGCATTGCCGGTCGGGCCGGCTATTACGAGCGGGCCGGGGTGGTCCGGGACATGGTGCAGAACCATCTCACCCAGCTACTGGCACTGGTGGCGATGGAGCCACCCAATGTCTTCCATGCCGACCAGATCCGTGACGAGAAAGTCAAGGTGATCACCGCCGTGGCGCCAGTGGAGGAAGACGATGTCGTCTATGGCAGGTATGAGGCGGGCTGGCGAGACGGTGAGGAAGTTCCCGGGTATCTCGAGGAAGAGGGCGTCAGCGCAGACTCGGTGACGCCGACCTTCGTCGGGATCAGGCTCTACGTCGACACCTGGCGCTGGCAGGGGATCCCGTTCCTGCTCCGGACCGGGAAGAGGCTGCCGCAGCGCTCGACCCACATCGAGGTGACCTTCCGGGAGCCCGCCCTCTGTGTGTTCCACGGACGGCGTGACGACTGCGTCCACGAGCCCGACGTGCTGCGCATCATCCTCGAGCCGGATGAGGGCTTCGACCTTCGCTTCAACGTGAAGTCACCCGACGAGGACACGACCATCGACACCCAGACGCTGCATTTTCGTTACTCGGAGGTGTACGGGAAGCTGCCCGACGCCTATCAGACGCTGATCCTCGACATCCTCGAGGGCGATCAGACGCTGTTCGTCAGGGCGGACGAGGTCGAGGCCTCATGGCGTCTCTACGATCCGCTTCTCGAGCGGCCCCCGAAGCTGATCGGCTACACAGCCGGAACCTGGGGCCCGCCCGAGATGGATCAGGGAGCGCCCTTGGGCAGTTGACCCTCCGTTTCAGAGAGCGCGCAAGCTGATCGGCTCCATCGGATACAGCTCGAATTCGACGGTCATCCCCGGGAAGAGATCGATCGGAGGGACCACCGAGCCGCAGATGACGACATCGCCTGCCCTCATCATCTCACCCTGGTCCGCCAGCAGATCGGAGAGATGCGAGACGACCTCGATCACGCCGCCGGCAAGGTCCTCCAGACGGTCGGTCCGGGCTTGCTCCCGGCGATCCACTCTGACCCGCGCCTCCAGACCGGTGAGGTCGGCGCCGGCCCGGCCGTGGTCGGACTGGCCGAGGACGACGCCTCGGTGGAAGACGTTCCCCACCAGGATCTCGTGCAGCTCTTCGGGTGGCGGGTCGATGTCGGCCAGCTCGATGGCCGGCCCGATGGCTGAGATCGCCGCCCGGGTTTCCTCCTGGCCACTACCCGGCGGGAGATCGGACCCCAGATAGGCAGCGATCTCGGGCTCGGCCACCGGACGAGCCCAGCCGGAGATGTCGACTTCGGCGCCGTCATCGAGGAGGGTGGCATCCGTCATGAAGCCGACCAGCGGGCCGTCGGTCCTGAATCGCTGCCGCCACGCCGGGGCACCGAAGCCTGCCTTCCAGCCGATTGGGCGATGCCCCTGAGAGATGAGGTCACTGCCGCAGCTCGAGTTGGCCGGTCAGACCGCTGGCGAGCTCCGACTGGCTCATCGCGGCAGCTCGTATCCGGCTGCGTCGAGCGAGCCCGCCCCGCTCCAGCCCCAGACCAGGGTCACCTCCTCGTCTCCGGTGTTGTCGAAGCCATGCCACAGGCCTCGCCGGGTGAACAGGACGTCACCTTCGCCGGCAGGCTGGTCCTCGTCGTCGGTGTAGATCATCCCGTGCCCGGAGAGGACGATGAGGAACTCGTCGGCATTGGGGTGGCGGTGCCGATCGTGCCGGGCTCCCGGCGGCAGAACGGTCCAGCCGAGGAGGAGGTCGTCTGAGCCCGCCTTGGCCGCGTCGACCAGGAACTGCACCTTCATGTCGACCCAGCCCTCGTCTTGGCGCAACCCGCCTTCGACCGCCACGTCATGACGGTTGATCCGGAATCGGTCCGTCATTCGTCTCCTCCCAGCCGCCGATAGACATCGAACACCGTCACGAAATCGCGATGGCTCAGCCCGAGACCGTGAGCGGCGTTCAGCATCTCGTTGGCGGCAGCGGCGAGCGGCACCGGACTGCCCTGACGCCGGCCCAGGTCGAGGGCGAGCAGCATGTCCTTCTGCTGCAGGGTGACATTGGCCAATGGCTTGTCCGGCATGTTCCCCTCCAGGATGAATGGGCCCCGGTAACCCATGACCGGGGACGCGACGACACTCTTGAGCATGGCGTCGACGGCTACCGCGCGGTCTACCCCGCCCTTTTCGGCCAGGGCCACGGCCTCGCTGAAAGCCACCATCTCCACGATGAGACAGAGGTTGATCGCCACCTTCATCTGCATGGCCATGCCACTCGGCCCGATGTAGGTGACGGTGGGCCCGATGGCCTCCAGCACCGGCCGCGCCCTCTCGAAGGCGGCTCGGTCGCCACCGACCATCACCGACGCCTTGTCCTGCTCCAGCGAGATCGGGCTGCCGGACAGGGGTGCATCGAGCATCGTCAGTCCGGCCTCGGCGTACGTAGTGGCGATGCGTCGAGTGGCATCGGGGTCGATCGTGCTCATGTCGGCGTAGATCCCATCCGAGGCAAGACCGGAGACGATGCCGTCATCCCCGACTGCGACCGCCTCGACCGCAGCCGCGTCGGTCACGATGGAAAGGACGACCTCGGCCTCTTCAGCTACCTGGCGGGGGGTGTCGGCCCATGTCATCCCGAGATCGAGGAGCGGCCGTGCTTTGTCGGCGGTTCGGTTCCAGCCAGTGACCTGATGTCCAGCAGCGAGGAGCCGGGGAACGATGCCCTGGCCCATGTCGCCAAGGCCAATGAAGCCAACCCTCACTCAGTCCTCCGGCAGTCGAATCGTCGCGGAGGGCGAGTCTAAGGGGAGGTATCCCGAGGAATACGTGCCTGTGATCATTGGTTGGCGGAGCGCATGCAATTTGGAGTTTTCAGCGTCGGCGACGTCACGCCCGACCCGACGACGGGCCGGGTCCCGACGGAGGCCGAACGGATAAAGGCGATGGTCGCCGTCGCCTTGAAGACCGAAGAGATCGGTCTCGATGTGTTCGCCACGGGCGAGCACCACAACCCGCCGTTTGTCCCCTCGTCTCCGACGACGATGCTCGGGCTACCTGGCCGCCCGCACCGAGAGGATCATCCTCTCCACCGCCACCACCCTGATCACCACCAACGACCCGGTGAAGATCGCCGAGGACTTCGCCATGCTCCAGCATCTGGCCGACGGCCGGGTCGACCTGATGATGGGCCGCGGCAACACGGGCCCGGTGTACCCCTGGTTCGGCAAGGACATCAGAGACGGGATACCCCTGGCCATCGAGAACTACCACCTGCTGCACCGGCTGTGGCGTGAGGACGTGGTGGATTGGGAGGGCAAGTACCGCACACCGCTCCAGTCCTTCACCTCGACGCCCCGGCCCTCTCGACGGGATACCTCCGTTCGTCTGGCACGGGTCGATTCGCAGCCCTGAGATCGCCGAGCAGGCCGCCTATTACGGGGATGGCTTCTTCGCCAACAACATCTTCTGGCCCAAGGAGCATTTCATTCGCCTCATCGATCTGTATCGACGCCGTTTCGAGCACTACGGCCACGGCAGCGCAGATCAGGCCATTGTCGGGCTGGGTGGTCAGGTGTTCATGCGCAAGAACTCGCAAGACGCCGTGCGTGAGTTCCGCCCCTACTTCGACCATGCCCCGGTCTACGGCTACGGCCCGTCACTCGAGGAATTCACCGAGCAGACGCCGCTGACTGTCGGCAGTCCGCAGCAGGTGATCGAGAAGACCTTGAAATTCCGGGACTACTTCGGTGATTACCAGCGCCAGTTGTTTCTGATGGATCATGCCGGCCTTCCATTGAGCACCGTCCTCGAGCAATTGGAGATGCTGGGCAGTGAGGTGGTTCCGGTGCTTCGCAAGGAGTTCGATTCGTTGCGGCCGGCACATGTGCCCGAGGGCCCGACGCATGCCGGGCTCAAGTCAGCCGCCGAGGACAGAGCCCTGGTCGAGGCGGTCGAGCCCAATTGACACGGCGCAAGCTGGCCGTCATCAGC
>CAWJLJ010000025.1:0-37709 GCA_963843585.1 uncultured Acidobacteriota bacterium | reverse complement strand
AGCGTGGAGAGCGGGTACTCGTGCTCCCACGACAGTCGAAGTGGAGCCCGGCTAGTCACCAGAAGTTTGACTCCGGGGAGAGCTTCGAGCACGTGGCCCAGATCCGGGCCCGCGGCGAGGATCTGCTCCATGTTGTCGAGGACGAGCAGCATCCGCGCCGTCCCGACCACCGAGGCGAGGCCCTCGATGATGGTGCGCCCCGAGCTCTCCAGCACACCCAGAGCACGGGCCACGGTGGGGAGGACCTGACCCGGCGAACGCACGGCGGCCAGGTCGACGAAGAAGACACCGTCGGGGAAGTTGGGATCGAGCTTGTGGGCGAGCTCCACGGCGAGCCGCGTCTTCCCCGTCCCTCCGGGCCCGGTGACGGTGACCAGACGCACGGCGTCACGCATGAGTAGCTCGGCCGCCGATTGCAGGTCGACTGTGCGGCCGACGATGGGCCGGGCGCTCGCAGGGATCGACGATGCCACATGAGGTGTCGCCCTCAGTGGGGTCATCACCAGGGGTGTGTCGGAGAAGTCGACCCTGCTCAGACGCTCCGGGGCAGTGCCGCCCACGAGGTCATACGACCCCAGGTCGACGAGCGTCCAACCCTCCCGGGTGACATGGTCCTCGATCAGGAGCCGGGTCGCATAGGAGACCAACACCTGACCGCCCTGGGCTGAACGGCCGATGCCGGCAGCGAGATCGACATCGGATCCGGCATATCCTGCGACGCCCCTCGACCCTCGACCGGTGTGGATTCCGATCTGACAGATTGGGGCATCGCCCCTCAATTGCTCATCCGCTGAGACCTCGACCTGGATCAAATGGGCCGCATCCAGAGCGTCGAGAGGAGTCTCGAACACGCAGACCGAACCACCTCCCGCCATGTCCTCCGCGGTGCCCGAAGACTTTTCCGTCGCACCGCCAACGATCTCGCGAAGCCTGACCTGTCTTGCCTGGCCAATGGCCTCGCCGCCCGCTTCGATGCCAGCGGCGAAGAGAAACGTGAGCGTTCGAGCGGGCGCGTAGACGTCGGTTGGCTGGGCGGGAGTCACGGGCGGGATAGTAAGAAGAGCCGGGTTGATATACGGAACCGGCACCGCCAGCCAGGGTTCAGCGACGACCGCGCTATGTCACGGGGCCAGATGACCGCGCCGGGCCGTGAGGAGGCCAAGCACGCCACGATCGTTAGAAAGGTCTCGGGAGAGCACCAGAGCCGGGATCTTCTCCTCCCGCCTCACCATTCCAGTCCACAGTTTCCGATTTGGGGACGGTTGGCACGTCTGGCAACGACAAACCCCGCCGCAAGATCTCCTCAGTGATTGCAGACTTGTCCGGTGTGTCCTGCCCGGCCCGATCAAGGAGATTGGCGGTCAGGGACCGGTATGCCTCCAGCAGTTGGTCGTCTGACCACTCTGGCATCGGGCGGTCTGGATTCTCGGCCACGCTTCCTCCTGTTCGGCGGCGATCCGTCACCCGCCATCCTGGCATCCAAACTGTCGAGCGGGCTCTTGTTTGCGCTAGGCCCGGCATGGGTATTGCTGTGTTCCCCGATCCCCCTTTGAGGAGTCCTTCGATGAATGCTGCCCAAGTAGAGGATGTCGATGCCGAAACCAAGGACAAGGTCGTCGCTGCCATCGGTCAGTCACGGGCCCAACAAGCCCGCGACGACAAGCTCTGATGACCGAAGATTCCCGAGCGGAGCCTGTCCGGCCATCGGATGAAACCGTGGCGGGCGGGGAGGCGGATCCGAATCGATGGCCCCCAGTCTCGTATTGGGCCAGAGTCTCGGTCGTGGTCCTCCTGGTGGTCGTGGGTTTCGGCCTGCTCTGGCTGCTTCGGAGCGTCGCACTGGTCCTGGTGGCATCACTGGTCCTTGCGATCGGTCTTCAGCCCTCGATCCGGTGGCTCGAAAACAGGGGGCTGCGGCGAGGCTGGGCACTAGCGGCCATCCTGCTCGCGGGTCTGATCCTGATGATCGGGCTTGGCCTCGTCTTGGTTCCCTTTCTGGTCGACCAAATCTCGGCGCTCGTCGAGGAGCTCCCCGCTTTTGTCGAACGACTTCAGGAGACGCCAGGGATTGTGGGTTCGATTGCCCAGTCGATTGACGTCACTTCTCTTGCCGGCGGACCTGAAGGACAGTCGGGGCCGGCTCCTGCGGCGCTGGGACTGGTTTCGTCGGTTGGAGGCATGCTCTTCAATGTGGTGACGATCCTCGCCGTGACCCCGTACTTGGCGATTCGGCTCCCACAGGCCAAGGTTTGGGTGGCGCGACTCATCCGCCACCGGCACCGCGAGGACTTTCTCTACGTCCTCAACGAATCCACCGATCTGATCGCCAACTACATGGTCGGAACCGCGGTCATAAGCCTGATTGCCGGCGTGATCTCGTTCGCGGGCTTCCAGATCATCGGTGTCCGCTTTGCGCTCGCCCTCGCCGCCTGGATCGCCTTCACCGATTTGATCCCGGCGGTCGGCGCTTTCATTGGCGCAGCCGGTGTCGCTGCCGTGACTGCGTTTCAGGGTCCCGGTGTCGTCGTAGCGGCCGTGGGCCTACTCCTCGTCTACCAGCTATTGGAGAATTTCGTGATCGCACCGAGGGTCATGAACCGCGCCGTCGATCTCAGCCCGGTCGGGGTCATCGTTGCCATCCTGATCGGAGGATCCCTGGCTGGCCTTTTCGGCGCCCTACTCGCACTTCCAATAGCAGCAATGATCAAGGTCATCGTTTTCGAGCTTCTGGTCCCCGAGCGCGTCGACGAAGTCCGAAAAGACCGCCCATCCGAAGGGATAGAACGGTCGAAGCGGCGAGCCAGCCGCCCACTGCCGTAACACCGCCGGGGCCATTGAGAGCGCAGTTCCGAGCGGCTTCTTTGAGTCCGTCTGACGCCAATCCGACGGTTGCGGCCCACCTCCGTATTAGGCGCATCCGGCTCGCTTGTGGCTGTGGGCGCCTGCTCTAAGTCACTTGTCGTCGGGATTCAATCCGCGCATCGACTGGTAAACGATCAGCTGCCCGGTGTGATACCACTCGTGCGCGGCGATGTTCCTCAAGATCTCACTGCGCGGGCAGGCTTCCAGGCGAAGGGCCTCCCACCACTGCTCTGGGCACGGAACTATCTCCTCCAGGCCTGCCTCATCGAACGAGTCGATATAGCGCAGGGTCTGCTCGCGCAAGGTTGCGAGAACCAAGCGCATTTCGGCGACTGTCGCCCTTTCGTCGAAGGCGTCAGGATCGTCGTCTGGCCATTCGCCATTTTGCAGCCAGGCGATCAGCTCCTTTTCCTTGTTGGCGATCTCGATGAGGAGACCTGCTATCGACGGCATGTCCTCCGCAGGGCGCCAAGGCAGGTCCGCGTCGTTTAGCTTCTCGAGCACCGCATCGAAGTCCTGACGCACGTAAAGCAACCGCGCCTTGAGGTAGTCGTGGGTCCTCATTTCGGCGACCCTACCGGGCACCGTCGCGACGCCCTTGGCGCTATCCCACTCGAGCCACGAGTTGGTCAAAGCACGTCAAGCACACCGTCCCGTTCGCGACGCGCGACAAGGGACGATGGATCAAGCGGGTTCGTCGGTGCGCGACGCCGCCTCGGTGAGCGTTCGTGGAACAGGGTCGCCGAGGTGGGCCCCGGCTTCGAGTTGCTCGACCGGCTCGTCGGCGACACTCCTGCCGTATTTGGAGGCCAGCGGCCCGGCAGTAACCCCGTGGGCGATGACGGAGAGGAAAACGGTCCACGTCGCGATTTCGATCAGAGCGTCTGGGGCGAGCCCACCCTCGTGGAGTGTTTCGAACGCGATCAAGGTGAACACCACCGAAGCCAATCCGCGGGGACCGAACCACCCCATGAACAACAGGCTTGCTGGCCGCAAGTCGGTCCCGATCATCGCCACGACCACCGGCACCATCCGCACCAGCGTGAGACTCAAAACCGCGTAGATGATCGCCGTGGGCGACACCCCGCCACTCAGTTGGGGGGCGAGGAGCAAGCCCCCGAAGATGGCCCAGACCAAGAACGAGGCGAACAGACCGAGGTCCTCGGTGAACTCGACTGGCTCGTGGAGCTTCCCTCTCGACGCGACAGCGAAAACAATGCCAGCGACGAATGCGGCTACGAAGCCGTTCCCGCCCGCCGCCACCGCGCCGCCGTAGGCCAGCAGCGCCGTCGCCAGAACGGCCAGGCGCTCAGAGAGCGGGGATGTCCAACCGTGATCATGGGCGGCGTGAATGAGTCGTCCCGAGACCCAACCCACGACTAGGGCGACCAGGAAACCAATCCCCAGCTCACGCAGGGACTCGGTCACCCAGTTCTCAGGGCCAGTTTCCTCTTGAGCGACGAGGACGGCCAGAAAGAGGGTCACCAGCGGCGTGGCCATCCCATCGTTCAGCCCACTCTCGACATTTAGGGCGCGGCGGATTCGCCCAGGCACCGACCGGTTCGTGAACACACCCAACCCGAGGGCGGCGTCTGTGGGGGCGAGGATGCTGGCCACCAGGGCTGCCGCCGCCCATCCGGCGGCGGGGAACAGCCAGATGCCTATCCCGAATCCGGCGAGCACGGTGAGTGGGAACCCGATCAGGAGCAGGCGGATCGGAAGACCACCGTCCTCGCGCAATTCGACTCCAGCGGAGCGTCGAGGCGTCCGCGAAGAGCAGGAGAGCCAGTGTCAGTTCTGCAATGTGCTTCACCGTCTCTGGTTCGCCTAGCGGTCCGAGCCAGTCGGGTGCCGCTAACCCGAGAAGGGCTCCAGTGAGGACGAAGACCATGGGAGCGGTGATCGACCACTTGTCGAGACGTGCGGCGACGAGGGAGTAGCAGATGAACACTGCGGCCACGATGGTCAATGCGATCATGGCCAGATCCTGCTGTACGAATAGGACACTTGTCGACCTCGTCTAGATGTACTCATTCGAAGTATGAGGTCCGTGGGATCCGGAAGCGCGTGTTCCTCAGGGCGAAGAGATCCGTGTTTCACACCCTCTATGCGTGACAGCAGATTCCTCCACGCCTCCAGCGGGGCGTTCACGCCTGATTGGAAGCACGCGGTGGCGCTCGTCTCGGATCGCCAGCTGGGATTCGTCTCGGCAACTGACTGGGAACCGCATTCGGCTTGGAAGCGTTCGAATTGTTGGGTGACTTGAACTCGAGGAGAGCATGGGGCGTATCAGCCGAGCGAAGGTGTGGCGCGTCATTGGTTCTCGAGCGGCCGTCCCGGTTCTCACCGTTGTGATGGTCGCCGGCTGTGGTGTCGATAATGTCGGCGTCGGCACGACCAGCAGTTTCACACCACCCCAGACGCTGGCCTCGGGCACCTCCACCACGTCCTCGCTCCCCCCCCGACTTCCACCACGTCCCTGTCTTCTACCGCCGTGGCGACAGCCGATCCTGCAGTCGATTGGGCAGATCCCGAAGCCGTCGGCCGCGATTTCTTCGATGCATGGCGTGCTGGTGATGGAAGCCGAATGCGGCTCCTAGCGTCGGAAGAGAGGTTTCTCGACTTGGTGTTGGAGGTCAGTGTTCCCGATGAACCAGTGGTATGTCGGAGCATCGACTCCGAGACCGTCCAATGCGACGTGACAGTGATCGCAACAGGAGAATTGTATTACGCGTTGCTGCGGCAGTTCGGTGACAAGTGGCGGGTCGATTGGGCGTCGGTCTCCAACGTCGACGAGGGCGGTTGCTGCTAGACGCTCGAACGCTTCATGGTCTTGCCTTCACACGATCAGTTCAATCGCTCCCGGTTCACTTCCGCGCATCGACCGGACGATCGACGAAATCGGCGCTCACACGCCACAGTCGCGCAGTGGTCGCGGTGTCATAGGACGACTGGTGGGACTCCTTAGCCTTGCGGTTGGCAAAGTAGCGACCACTTACCCCATCGACGTCGGGTGAGCTGGCCAAGTACACCGCAGTGTCCGCTCCCTTCTCAGGGCTCCTCATGAAGGGCCGCATTACCGCCACTACGGGAGCCATGACTCGGAGAGGGTCCTCTGCGCTGAAGCTGGTGTTGGTCATGCCGGGATGCAGGGCGGTCGCGGTCACACCTGTGCCCTCCAAGCGTCTAGCGAGTTCATAGGTGAACATCACATTGGCCAGCTTCGACTGGTTGTACGCCCGCTGTCCGGAATACTCCTTCTCGCCCATCAGATCGTCGAAGTCGATCGTCCCCATCGCCTGTGCCCCGGAAGACACGGTGACGACGCGGGATGGTGCGCTCTCGACGAGCCGTTCCGTCAGGAGGGTCGTCAAGAGGAAGGGCGCGAGATGATTCAGTGCGAACGTCTGCTCCAGCCCATCGGCAGTCAGGTGGCGATGAGCCCAGAAACCACCGACGTTGTTGAGAAGCACGTCTAGACGCGGGTAGGAGGAGAGGACCTCGCCGGCCAAGCGCCGGACCTCGGTCTGCGAGGATAGGTCGGCAACGAATACATCCACTGCGGAGTTGCCCGACTCGTCGGCGATGACGGAGGCCGCCAGCTCGGCTCGTCCTCGGTCACGACCGGTGATACCCACTCGAGCGCCCATGGACGCCAACCCGGTCGCTGCCGCCCGGCCTATTCCGCCGGTCCCACCGGTGATCAACACCGTCTTCCCTGTCATGGAAGGTGCCGGCTGCCTCATACGGTGATCGCGACCTTTCCTGTGGCGTGGTGTCCCAGCATGTGAGCGACCGCTTCCGCAGCCTCGCTGCAGGGGGTAGACCTTGTCGACGAGCACCTTGACCTGGCCGGATTCGAGGAGAGTGGCGAGCGCCTGCAGGTTCTCGCGGTTCACGACACATTTGACGAACTGCACTCGTGTATCGCGACGTCCCATCATGGCGGCCCGCGCTCCCCTCAGCAGACCCGCAAACAAGCCTCCGGAGTTCCCGATGCTGTTCGGGATGAGCGTCCCGGTCGGCGCCAGCACCCGGGCCGTTGAAGAAGACGGGTGGTTCATCACATTGTCGAGGATGACGTCGTAGCGCTGCTCGCCGTTGGTGTAGTCCTCCTCGGTGTAGTCGATCACCCTGTCAGCGCCGAGTGACCGGATCAATTCGATGTTTCGGGTGCTGCATACGCCGGTGACCTCGGCACCAAGTACTTTTGCGATCTGCACGGCAAACGTTCCGACGCCTCCGGAAGCGCCGTTGATCAGAACGCGGGTACCCGGTCCGACCTTGCCCACGTCGCGCATAGCGATCATCGCGGTGATTCCCGACATGACCGATGCTGCTGCTTCCTCAAAGGTGAGCTCGGCGGGCTTCTCGATGAGCTGGGACGCCGGAACGACCGTGAACTCAGCGAACGTGCCCGCGGTCGCCAGGGTGTCGGCCCACGCTGAACCGAACACTTCGTCGCCGCGCTTGAAATCTGTGACATTGTCGCCCAAGGCCTCCACGACCCCGGCGACATCGCTTCCCCGCACCTTTGTCGACGGGCCCATCAGCCCGGACTTCAAGCGCAGGACGTACGGCACCCCAGCGACCGTGATCCAGTCCGGCGTGTTCACACTGGTCGCCCGCACCCGGATCAGGACTTCGTCGACGCCGGCCGAAGGTCGATCGATCTCTTCGAGCTTCAGCACTTGTTGCGGGGCCCCGTACCCTCCCTGCACGATCGCCTTCATGGCGTGTCCTACCCCGGCACTGTTTCGAACCGTTGCTTTCATGGTCTGGTTCTGAGCCGTCGTCTTGGCTGACATTTATTCTCTCTCTTTGTCTGGCGGGCCGATGCGGTTGCGCCACGGCGGCGGTCGCCAATGGGTTTCGGTCTGTTTCAGTTCGATTAGGTTCGCGTTCAGATCGTGATGACGATCTTCCCTCGCGCCTGCCCGGCTTCCATATGTGTCATGGCAGCGGGGACTTCGGCCAGTGGGTACACCTTGTCGATGAACGGAATGACCTGGCCGTTCTCGAGATACGGCCCCAAGGCTTCGAGGTCGGTGTGACGCTCCTTGGAGGCAAGCATCGTCAGTCGCTGGCCTACGAATGGCGACATAGCGAGCGCACGCAACTGCCGGCCGAAACCCCCCGTCAGGTTGCCGCCCTCTTCGCCACCGACGATGACCAGCGTCCCGGTGGGATTGAGCGCCCGGCGCAGCCTCGAGAGACTGTTGTTACCGCCGATGTCGAGGATGAGGTCGTAGCGGTGGGTGCCGTTCAGGTAGTCCCCGCGCGTGTAGTCGATGACATGGTCAGCACCGATGGATCGGACGAGCTCGAGTTTCGTGGTGCTGGACACACCGGTGACCTCTGCTCCCATGGCCTTGGCGAGTTGAACGGCATAGGTACCGACGCCTCCGGAAGCACCGATGATGAGCACGTTCTGCCCGGGCTCGATGTTCCCCGAGTCGCGCAGGGCCTGAAGAGCGGTCCCCCCGGATATTGGGACGACAGCCGCCTCCTCGAAGGTGAGACCGACTGGCTTATGGGCGAGCTTGTCCTCGAGAACGGCAGCGAACTCGGCAAACGAGCCCCGGCTCATTCCGAATACCTCGTCACCGAGCTTGAACCTCGTCACCTCAGGGCCCACCGCCACGACCCTCCCCGCCACATCCAGTCCTGGCACTCGATTCTTCGGGCGGCGGAATCCGAATCCCATGATCCTCATCAGATATGGCTTTCCTGCCATGGAGTGCCAGGTGCCCCGATCCATCCCGGCTGCGACGACTTCGACGAGCACCTCGTTCGGCGCTATCTCGGGCTGGTCGATCTCTCCTAGGCGTAAAACGTCGCTCGAGCCGTAGCTGTCCTGGACAATGGCTCGCATCGAACCGCCCCCCGGTTTGCTGTCCCGCAATGCAGGGATGCCCACGGGTAGATCGGGAGTGGGTGTGTTAGTTGGTTTCATGTCAGGTCCTCTCGTGGGCTTTCAGCTGAGGCTGAACGGTGGGTATCGGTCAGTGATCAGCAAGGAGGTGTAGGCCTGGACTCTCAGTGCCCATCTCCCGACCCCAACCACGTAGTCAAAGAGTGGCCGTGGGTAGCGGCCCGTGATGAGGATGGCGAACCAGGCAATGAACACAGCGACGATCGCTCCCACGCCCAGTACTGCGAGGACTATGTAGTGGGGGATCGCCAACAGCCATTTCACCAAGGGCATCCATCGATTCAGGTCTTGTCGCACGTCGGGATACTCGAAGTCGAGATGCACCGACTGTTCTGCCTCAGTCGACGGATAGCGATCAGTGAGAAGAACCAGGTAAGCGCCGATCCGATTTGAAAACCGGCTCAGCGCGAGGGCGAAATCGAACCACCAACGTGGATATCGTTGCCGGAAGACGATCATCAGCATCGTCGCCACGAACAGCCCTCCGGCGATCCCCAGGCCAGTGGTGGTGATTCTGGACACCACCTCGCCGCTGTTGGTGATGACAGTCACGGTGTCGGTAGCGGTCGCGGTGAGCAAGGCGAGGATGACGAAGATCGGGATCGCCCAGATGAGCCGGAAGAGCGTCGAGACCCTGTTCAGCTTCTCCGGATAGTCGATGTTCAAACGGGCGGGATAAGACGAGGCTTGCGCAACCATGACGTTGACTCCTTGCTGTTTCTGTTGGTGGTGGTGGCATCCACCTTCCCGTACTTTGTACGCGTACAAAGTACGTGTACTAAGTACGTTAGGCGCTAAGCTCTGAAGTGCAAGAAGCTCTCCCAGCTCGGCCTTTGGGCGGGAACTCAGGTCGAAGAGGATGCGCGATGTCGGCAGAAGTCAGCGTTGGTGCTCAGGAGCGGGTTCCCCTCAGTCGAGAGCGAGTTCTTCGCACCGCAGTCACCATTGCGGACGCCGATGGCAACTCGGCGTTGACGATGCGTTCCCTGGCTGCACGAGCTCGGTGTCAAGCCCATGGCTCTCTATCACCATTTCGCCAGCAAGGAAGAGATCCTGGACGGAATCATCGACCTTGTATTCGAAGAGATCGACCTACCCCCCACCGATTCGGATTGGAGGGAGGCGATACGTCACCGGGCGACCTCAGCACGCCGAGTGCTCTCACATCACGCCTGGGCAATTCCACTCATGGAATCACGCACGAACCCCGGGCCGGCGACGTTACGGCAACACGATGCCGTCCTGGCCACCTTCCGTCGAGCCGGGTTCTCCGTGCAGTTGACCGCCCACGCCTACTCGCTGCTGGATAGCTACGTCTACGGTTTCGCGCTTCAAGAATCTGTGTCGCTTCCCTTCGACAAGGTGACCGCTCCAGAATTGGCCGAGAAGATCCTGTCGCAGTTTCCGTCCGACGAGTATCCCCATCTCGCTGAGTTGGCCACCGAGCACGTCCTTCAGCCCGGCTACGACTACGGCGAGGAATTTGAGTTCGGTCTCGACCTAGTTCTCGATGGCCTCGAAGACCTACGACGCACAGATGGACTCGAGGCGACGACGGATGGTTCGAGGATCCCACTAGCATCGCCCTCTGACGAAGGACACGTTCCTCCGCTGGAAGACCATCTGATCGAAAGGACCGCCATGAGGCGCTACTCATGACACAGACGCAGGACCAAGCGTCCTCGAATCATCCGGACAGGCTGGCATCAAGACATTGCTTGTCTGGATCGGCTTGAACCTTCTCGGCTTTCCACTCGGTGGCTACCTCGGGTATCTCGTTGCCGGCCCGGTAGACGGTGTGGCACCGGCGTTGATCGGAGGAGCGTTGACGGGAGCAGGCATCGGCCTAGCTCAATGGGTGATGCTCCGGCGAAAGCTCCACATCGGCCTCACATGGATCGTCGCCACGAGTGCCGCGCTGGCTGTCGGCCTGCCCATCGGTGCAATGGCTGTCAACTATGAGACGACCATCTACCCAACTCGCGCTCATGGGCGCGATCTCGGGGGCGGCGTGGGGATCGCCCAAGGGCTTGTTGATGCGTGGCAAGTTCTCGCTCTGGTAGACGTGGATGGTGGCCATGCCAGCCCTTTGGGCACTCGGCTGGGTCGTGACCACCGCTGCCGGGATTGGCGTTGAAAATCAGTTCACCGTTTTCGGAGCGGCGGGAGCCACGGTCTTCGGGATCCTGTCCGGCCTTCTCCTACTGGCGGGGCTGCGCCGAGAGCAGACCGCATCCGACGTGACCGACCTCGATCCGGCGACATGACGCCAAAGATCGCTGGCCGGCGTGCTCCTCATCGCGCTACCGATCAGCTACAACGTCCTCTTCACGGTGCTTGCTCGTTCATTCGACTACCCGGACATCCTCCGCCGACCGACCGATGAAATACTCACACGATTCGCCGCCGGGGGGAATCGACTGATCCTGACCTGGTGGGGATTCGCGATGACCGCCGTGCTCCTGGCGCCCACTGTCGTCCTCTTGTCGGCGACGCTGGGAGACGCCAACTCGACCGTCACTGCTCTGGCGACAGCAATCGGAGTACTTGCTGCCCTGGTCCAGTTCCTCGGGCTCATCCGCTGGCCCTTCGCCGTCCCTCATCTGGCCCGGACCATGGCTGACCCGACCACCACCTCAGGTGAGAGGGAGGCTGTCGATGTCGTCTTCCAAACACTCAACCGTTATCTCGGCGTCGCAGTCGGTGAGCATCTCGGCTACTTGTTCACCGGGTTTTGGACCGGGCTCATTGGCCTGGCCATGATCCAATCAGAAGTGGTGGCCCCGGCTTTCGGAGTGATCGGTCTCGTCCTCGGTCCCCTATTCGTGATTTGCTCACTCGAGTTCGTCGGATCCTTCGAAGCTCGAGGCTGGAAGGTCGCCGCGGCCCTCGTCCCAATCACCTACATCGGCTGGTCACTCTGGTTGCTCGCCGTGGGAATCGCCCTCCTTGCGGGCTAGCCGCGGGATCCGAACTCGAGAGATCTCCGTGTCGAAGCACGGATCAAGATGGCCAGAGAGCCGCGTTCCATGTCAACTGGTACCTGTCAGAGAGCCATCAGCGACGGAACATGGGTGAAGTGACGGACGAACGTCAGAAACTCCCTCGGCCCGTCTGGTACGACAGGCCCATTCCCGAGGCTGTACTGGTGACCTCGTCGATGACGACTTCGATCACGTGTGACGTCGATGCCAGCGGCTGCAGCCGGGATATCACCAAGGGCGGTTCAACCTGGCTGGCGTACTTTTCGAGCAACAGGGTCACCGCATGCTCCCTCGCAGCCGGGTCGGTCACCTGCGCCGCTCTCCCGTGGATGATCACGCTCTGCCAGTCGCCAGTCGACTCGTCAAAGGCGCATGCCTCGATGCACACCGACGGGTTCTCAGCAATGGCTTCGAGTTTGCGCCCGGGTCGTGTTCGAAACAGGACCCGACCATCGTCCACGACGAAAGCCATCGGAATGACATAGGGCTGTCCGTCTACGACGAATCCAAGGTGGGCGACCGGAGCTTCGCTCAAGAAGCCAGCTGCCTCATCGTTCATGACCGGATCCATGGTCAGGCCAGCGCCCGCCCGGCAGGTTCGATCGAGGCGATCGCGCCTCTGATCAGCTTCCGAAGCAGTCATCCGTTGTCCCTTTCCTTGGTTGGTTTCAATCATCGGAGATCTGCGCCGAAGCGAGCAACCGCCGAAAGTCCCAAGCCCTTGGGACCATCTCCTCTCCCCTTCCATGTGCGATCTCACCGAGGATGAGGGGGTTAGGCAGTTTGCAGACACAGAAAGTGAGGATCTCATGACTGCCCTGAAGACGGATCGCCCCCAAACGACGGAGACAAGGAGAGTCGGTGTCAGCAGGCTGCTGCTGTTCGCCGGGATCATGGCAATCGTGGTCGGTATCGGCAGCGTCGGCGGAGGCATCTTCGGAGCCTGGTACACGTACGACCAGGCGGCCGCTCAGAACGTGGTGACCCCCGATGATGCGGTCATCCCCGAGACCCCGGTGCGGGGCCCCTTCACCATGTGGGCCCAAGCCGACATCATCACCCACCATCAGCTCGAGAACACTGGTGGCCTCTACTACGCCGAGATGGACCGTGAGGTCCCTCAACTCGACGAGAACGGCGCAGCGGTGCTGGATGAGAACGGCGAAGCGGTGATGGTGCCCAACGAGGCTCGAGCCTCATGGATCAATGCCACCGCCCTGACAACAGTGCTCGGACTCGGGATCGTGTCCTACGCCCTGGCAGCGTTTGCCTTGGCGGTTGGATCGACCCTGACCGTTGTTGGATACACGTTCCTGAAGATCCGCAAGCGGGCCGTTCTGGTCTAGTACTTCCACGCCAATGGCAAAGACCCTTCGCTAGCGAAGGGTCTTTGCCATCAGGTGAGTCCGATTGTGGACCTGACGGGTTTGAACCCATGGTTTCGGGGATCCTCGCTTATGCACTCGAGGACTTTCCGCCCTGAGATCACGAGACCGCTACGTACAATCTGACTGCTATGAGCAACAATGCGGGCACTGTCGGTGGTGGAGCAATCTACGGCTTGGGGATCTTCGGGGCTCTCGTTTACTACTGGCAGCAAGCCGATGTCTTCTGGGAGTACCTCCTGTCATTCGTGCAGGGGTTCTTCTGGCCGGCCTGGATGGTGTACGAGATCTTTGCGACCCTCGGGGGCTGACCCCCGCGAAACCGGCCGCCATCAAATCGAGAGGAGCACGCCCTGGGCTACAGGTATCCCATTTCCTGGGCCTTGGCGAACGCCTCGGTACGGTTTCTGGCCCCGAGCTTGACGATGGCGGACGACAGGTAGTTGCGCACGGTTCCTTCGGCGAGGTGGAGCCTTTGCGCGATCTCGATGTTGGGATGTCCCTCACCGACCTCTCGGAGGACTTCTCGCTCCCGGTCAGTGAGGGGGTCGCTGCCGGCCCATGCCGAAACCGCGAGCTCCGGGGCGATCACGCGATTGCCGGCTGCCACCCGCCTGAGGGTGTCGGCTAGATCATCGATCGGTGAGTCTTTGAGGACGTATCCAGACACCCCGGCGTCGAGTGCCCGTCGCAGATAGCCGCTTCGGGCGAAGGTGGTCACAATTACGACTCGGACCGTTGGATGGTCCTTGAGACGAGAAGCCAGCTCGAGTCCCGTCATTCCTGGCATTTCGATGTCGGTGAGAAGGATGTCCGGCTCATGCTCTGCGACAGCTGCCAAACCCTGCTCGCCATCTTCGGCGACAGCGACCACCTCGATGTCCGGTTCGAGGTCGAGTAGCCCCGCAAAGGCTCCTCGCACCATGGCCTGGTCTTCGGCGAGGACGACGCGAATCATGAAGAACTCCCACCGAATGGCATATCGATCCGTAGCTCGGTGCCGCCTGTCACTCCGGGTCCGAACGTGAGGGTTCCCCCTGCGGCGATCACACGTTCGCGCATCCCCTGAATTCCCGAGCCGGTTCCCTTGGTGGGTCCGATCCCGTCGTCAGTCACCGTTAGTGATACTCCCCCGTCCTGGCTGTCGATGCGGGCCTCCACCGTGCCAGCGTTGGCATGGCGCAGAACATTGGTGACCGCCTCGCGAAGTCCCAACGCCAGAACGTTCTCGACCGAAGGTGCGAGATCGACCTCCAAGTCTCCGAGCGTCACCAACTCGGTGCCTCCTGCTGCGAGCGCAGCGCGGGCAACGGCGAGTTCGTCGGCCAGCGACGCCTGATGCCATCCAGCAACGCTTTGCCTGATCGAAGACAGTGCATCGCGAGCTATGCGTTCCACCTCATCGGCTTCCTCTGTGGCGCGACGCTGGTCCGACGTGGCCAGTTTTTGGACGAGTTGGCTTCGCACGATGATGGCGGTGAGGGCCTGGCCTGCGATGTCGTGGACGTCGCGAGCGATCCGTTCCCGCTCGGCGATGGTGGCGAGGTGAGCGACTCGGCGGTTCTCAGCCCGGAGCGCCACCGCGTGATGGTCCCGTGACACATCATGGAAGACGGCGGATCCAATGACCCAGATCATGATCACCGGGATGAAAATGAAGACCCGAAACGGCCAGGGGATCGAGCTCAAGAAGAAGCCGGTCAGAGTGAGGACGGTGATCACCGACAGTCTGAGTCGGAGCGTCTCCTCAGTGGCTGACCTGGCAACGAGAGCGGCGGCGTAGATGGGCAGCGCCATGATTGCTGTCGAGTCGAAGGGTGCTGTCGCGAGTGCCAGCAGCATCAGGACAGTTGCTCCCCCGATATCCCAACCTCGTATCTCCGAGACGACAAAGGTGGGGAGGGCGACGGCAACCACTGCGACCGCCAAGACCCAATCCTCGAGACCGGCGTCGGGGGAGAAGATCGGTCCGACGAGGATGAATGCGAAGAAGACCAGGGGTGCCCAACGCGAGAAACCGGAACGCCTCGTGTCGAGGCGTTCCGAGTTCCCGAGTCTGATGGTCGTGTCGTTCACACTTCCGCGGAACGGTACGCCAACGCTGCTGCGATCGCTCCCACGATCGTTGTCCCCACGAGATAGGCGACGTGACCCCACACTGCTCCACCTTCGACCTGCGCCAGCGCCAGTTGTGCCAGGTGATAGGGCGGGAGGTACACCGCGATATCTCCGAGCCACGTCGGGAGCATCTCGAGCGGAAACCACAGGCCTGAGAGAATCACCGAAGGAATGAGCACTGCGTTTAGCACCGATATTGCGGCGTTGAGACTGAACCTCGCCCCTACAGCCAGGGAGAACAAGCTGAATGGCAAGGCTCCGAGTACCAGCACACCGATGACACGCAGGACCTGAACCACGTCCAGAGGTCCCGAGGTGAGACCGGCGACCAGGGTTATCCCTGCAAGGGTGACGATCGCGTACGGCAGTGCTGCGGTGACTTTGGCGGACAGTGTCACGCCAAGCGGCGTGCCGTCCGCCCTCTTGACACGGAGCCAGCCTCGCTCTCTGGCGTCGGCGAGGCCGATACCCGGGTTTATCAGAACCACGGACAGCACACCAAACGCCCCGTACGTGGCCAACGACTCAGCCCCGAAGCCTCCCTCGTCGCCGAACATCGTTGCGAAAAGTGCAAAGAATGCCACTGGCACCAGCACCGAGAAAAGGAGAGCGGTTGGCTCCCTGACGATTCCCAGGAGCTCTTCTCGCACCTCTGTGCGAAAGATTCTTGTGTTCATGCTGCCACCTCCTCATGGTGGGTAATCGCGACGAGGACCTCTTCGAGGCTCGCCGTCGCCACGGTCAAATCGTTGGCTTCGGGGTCGAGGTCGAGCAGCGTGCTGACGACCTGCTCACTGTCGGTCGCTGCGATCACGGTGCGGCCGTCACGAAGCTCCACCGAGTGCACCGAGTCGAGCGCTCTGATCACACTCACCGGTACCTTCGTCCGGACTTCGATCCGACGGTCGGGGAGCGTCCGACGCAGCTCGTCTGGGGTCCCTTCCGCGACCACTCGTCCGCGATCAACCACAACTACCCGATCGGCGACTGCGGCCGCCTCTTCCACGAGATGCGTTGTAATGAGCACACCGGCTCCGTTATCGAGACGCCGCCGAATCGTGTTCCAGAACCGACGCCGTGCCTCCACATCGAGGCCTTCGGTGGGCTCGTCCAGTACCAGCAGAACCGGATCCGCAACAAGCCCCATCGCGAGCTGCAGCCGCTGCTGCTGTCCGCCGGAGAGCTTGGATGCCCGCCGTTTCTCCAGGCCGACCAGGCCCATCTCGGCGATGGCTTGGCTGGCTGCCTCCGGGGGACAACCCCGGCGGGCTGCCGCACCGCCGACGATCTCACCGACCGTGAGTGACCGCGGAAAGCCGACCGCCTGTTGGACGACTCCGAGCCTGCGCCGGGTCTCGGCGCTACGAGGGTTGCCACCAGCCACCTCGATGAGGTCGGCGTTGCCTTCGATCAACCCGATCACATTGCGGACGAGGGTCGTCTTGCCGGCCCCGTTTGGGCCGAGAAGTGCGACACACTCCCCCGACTCGACAGTCAGATCGACTCCAGCGAGAGCAGTGAGGTCACCGTATCGGTGAACGAGACCCCGTACTTCGAGCACATGTTCCATCTGCTACCTCCTTGACACCGATCATGCGGAACGATCGGTGCGACGGGTAGTGAGATCGATCACGAATTCGATATGACAGATGTCATCCGGATCAAGCCAGTCAAGTCGATCTATGTCGATCGAACTCGACATCCGAACGCTGGGATGCGCCTCGGGGTGGGCGACCACGTAGGCCCGCGCTCGTCCGCGAGGCGCACCTTCACCTGGCGGTGGGTCTACGCCTGGCGGCCAAGGGGATCCCGGGCTGGGAACATAGAATTCCACGACGGCAGCCGTGGGAGGCGACAAGATGGCCTCAAAGATCGAAGGATCGCTGTACCGGGAGGTCACCGGACCCGCGGACGCCCCTCTCATGGTTTTCGTGCACCCGAATCCCATGGACAACGCCGCCTGGATGTACCAGCTTGCCCACTTGTCAACGTGGTACCGATGCGTCGCTGTTGATCTGCCTGGTTACGGACGCTCGCCCCGGGCACGGCCGGGCGTCACCCTGTTCGATCTGGCCGAGGCCTGCTGGGATGCGGCCGAGGCGGAAGGTAAGGACCCGGCGGTATTAGTGGGTTGCTCGGTCGGCACCAACGTCGTCCTGCACATGCAACACCTCTCTCCCGACCGCACCGCCGCCGTGGTCGTATCCGGAGCCGGCTACGCCACCGACAAGCCCCATCTGCAGCGCCATATCGACGCCTACCGTCGCGACGGAGTCGACTACCGGAACGCCTATGCCCTCCAAGACTTCTCACCGGCATTTCGCGCCACTCCGCTCGCGGAGTGGATGGCCGGGTTGTGGACCGAGCGAAACGATGCGGCCGACGTCCCCTCGATCCTGGCGATGTTCGACGCGCTAATCCAGGGAGATCCTCCGTGGTTCGCAGACGTAGAGGCGCCGGTGCTGATTATGACCGGCAGTGAGGACGCCGCTCATAAGCGGGCGTTCGCCCTTCGTGACGTGCTACCAGACGCCGAACTGGTCACGCTGGTTGGCGCCGGGCACGCCTGCCAGCTCGAACAGCCATGGGAGTTCGACCGGCACCTTCTCGACTTCCTCGATCGTCGAGTGGGACTACCCGACATCGCGCGCCCGTGACAACACGCCAGACATTGACAAGTCCAGGTCGCGCGCATCACCGATTGGGGACTCCGGGCTGACCCAACGGGCAGAGTGCGCCCTCCTACCTCCTAAACCACCTCTCGCAATTGTCCTGTCTCAACGTCGTAGACGAAGCCCCGAACGGACTCTGTCCGCGGCACGAAAGGACTGGTCTTGATCCGGGCGATCGACTGCCGCACGTCTTCGTCCAAGTCAGCAAACGACTCGGCCGCCCAGGAGGGCTTCACCCCAGTCTCCTCTTGAAGGCGGAGCCGGAAGTCGTCATCAGTGAACGTGAGCATGCCGCAATCAGTGTGATGAATCAGGATGATCTCTTCGGTTCCGAGCAGGTGCTGGGAGATTGCAAGGGATCGAATCTCGTCGTCGGTTACCACGCCGCCCGCGTTGCGGATCACGTGGGCGTCTCCTTCTTCGAGACCCAGAGCCGCGTAAGGGCTCAGCCTCGCATCCATGCAGGCCAAGACCACCACCTTCTTTGCTGGGGGAAGCGGCAGGTCGCCCTTGTCGAAGTTCTCCGAGTAGGAGATGTTGTTGGTCAGGAGTTGGTCGGTCACAGACATGATGAGTACCTCGTAACTATCAGATGAACGCCCTCCAGCGCGTGGAGGCATCGCGGAATCAGTAGATCACTCGGGCCCGAAACAGACGGCTGCTGCTATTCGTGACCCGAGCCTGTACAGCGGCACAAGCCCACCAAAGCGCGGCCGACTCGCGATCCCTTGGCGATAAGAGATGATTCGAGGTTCACAGTCCGCACCATCTGATGGTAGCCCTTGCCGCCTGCCCCTCAAACCCGCTGATACCAACACTGAGCACGAGAACGCGCCAAACCTAGGAGTAGCCCCGCTTGAGCAGCATCACCGCTCCCTGAGCAAACCCTTCCGCCGGCGGAATATCAAACTCGAAGGTGTCTGCGAGTCGCGTGTACACATGAAACAGTGCAGAGACGTGAATCGCATCCTCGATCGCATTGTCCGTCAACCCCGCTTCCCGCAGGGGAACCACGTCCGCCGACGTGACCGCAGCAGGGTCCCGGGTCAACTTCTCCAGGAAGCCGAGCATGGCCCGGACAGGAGGCTCCACTGGCGCGGACCGCCAATCCTCCAGCACTGAGGCGACAAGTCTTTCGTCTCCCGACGCCTTCGACGCGACCGCGCCGTGCGCTCTCGTTCAGAAGACGCACTGGTTGAGCCGCGACGTGAACGCCGCGAACAGCTCCCGCTCCCACACCGCCCAGTCTGATGGGCCGCGCATGACCCTCTGAGTCCACTCGTTCATGGGTCGCCCAAAGAACTCTGGCCGGTACATGACCGTCCTGATGATGTCCACCGCCCGGCGCCGGGTGAAGACCCGGATCATCGCCAACTGCAACTTCTGCGGAAACCGATGTCCCCGTTCGACCACGGACAGGCGCATCAGACCTCTCCCCTCAGTGCCGCCAGCCCCCGCTCCAACCGACCGCAGGCCGCCCCCATCGACGCGCTCACCGTGACTTCGAACACTTCGTCCTCGGTGTACCCGGCATCGAGCAAGGCAGCCACCTCCTCGCTAGTCACCCGCCAGGCTGCGACGGCCACGTGGTCGACGAACTCGGAGAGATCCGACGGAATCGGGCCGACGACGCCCGACGCTTGGATCCGGCCGCCCGTCGCCGCAGCCCGCTCCTCCACGATCTGACGCAAGGCCGGCTGGGTGACACCGGGACCGACCAGCACTGCCTCACGCACTCGCGCCACCAAAGGCACCGAGCCGGCCCTCCCCGGCTCCGCCCGTCGCCTGCCCTTTGACCGAAGAATCCATCAATTCGTCCTCCATAGCCGCCGCACAGTATCCGTGTCAGAACGGTTAAATGAACTGCCTCGTCCGGGGCGGCCTCGTTTGCCTCCTCGCTATCGGCACCGAAACGGCGGGACGTTGAGCGCCGAGGACACTTGGATAAGGGCCAGCCGGCATAGGCAGACTTGGGTCCGAAGCCTCCGCTTGACCTGCCCGCCCCTATTCAGCCGGATCGGAAGAGATGCCCGCCGGTACGGCGTCATTGCTGCTTGTCCGCTCCAAGGCCAGTGCCGGAGCGGTACGGAGTACCAGCACAGGGATCTCACGCTGGGTGGTCATAGTTTCGACCACCTCGACATCAAGAGCGCCGTGGCCGAAGGGCAAGGCAAGCACAATCATGGCGACTCCGTCCAAGGCTGTGACCACCCCTTCGGCGGTGGCGTCGACCCCCATCTCGATTACCTCATCCGCCTCGACGGTGGCGACAGTCCCGTTGGCGCCGATGACGCGGAGCGGAGATTCGAGCCCGCGGGCGAGGCTGGAGGCGAGGTCGACAGTGGCGAGATCGGTGGGCTCCCCGGGCAGCCACACTCCGATCGGACCGGCTCCGGGGGCTAGCGCCGGAGCCGCATTGACCGCCACCAGGACATCAGAGGGAGCGGTGCGGATCAGCTCGCCAACGAGCCCGCCGAACGGAGCACGGTGCAGGTAGGCCAGGTGAGATCCGACGACGATGACATCGATGTCCTGCTGCTGGCAGATGAGCCGGAGTTCCTCGCCCCGGTCAGTCCCGATCCTGGTCACCACCTCCGAGCGAACATTCCGCTGGTCGAGCTCGTCGGCGACCGCAGAAAGGTTGGCGGCAGCCCTGGCACTGGTCGCGGCGAATTCACCGATGTTCGCTCGTACCTGTTCGTGGCCGGGAGGGGCGATCACCGAAGCAAGCACGACAGTGGCTGCCTGTCCGTCCGCCCCACGGAGCCACCCGGCAATCTGGACGAGTGGGCGTGCGGTGACCGGGTCGGTCACGCCGACCATTACCCGTCGGCTGCCGTAATCACCGCGGACCGCGTCGCGGTGGTGCTCGAGCAGTATCTCGCGTTCCACCATGGAACGGGGATAGAGACGTGACAGCAGCGGCGTGGTCATGATGGTGGTGGTGAGAGCCATCAGAACCATGATGGTGAAAAGGGCCGGCGAGATGACTCCGAGTTCGATCCCGATGGTGAGGATGACGATCTCGGTGATGCCGCGGGCGTTCATGAGGACACCGATGACACTCGAGGTCCGCAGTGACTCTCCGGCGGCCAGCCCGGCGATGATCGATCCTCCGATCTTGCCGACGATGGCGATGGCGATGATCAGCCCCGTCAGCAACCACAGCTCGCGACCCGATACGAGCCCGATCTGAGTCGAGAGCCCGACGACGGCGAAGAAAATGGGGAGCAGGACGAGGACCGTCACATCCTCGAGCCGCTCGATGATCCCGGTAGCGACTCCACGCTCGCGGGGAAGGATGGCCCCGAAGATGAAGGCGCCGAAGATGGCATGGATGCCGATCATCTCGGTCGTCCACGCCGAGAGGAAGAGCCCGACTATCAAGAACGAAAGGACAGTGGCGCTGAGAGGGCCGCGGCCCTTGTGTGCCGTCATGACCCGTTCGGCGAGCGGGCGAACTAGGAACAACATTCCAAAGACGAAGGTCAGCGACAAGGCGATTGTCGTCACCGCCTCAATCGGGCCCGCTGCGTTGACGATGGCGACCACGATGGCGAGCACGCACCAGGCGGTGACGTCGTCGACGGCGGCGCACGTGATGGCGAGCGCGCCGATCCTCGTCTTGTGGAGACCGGTGTCGGTGAGGATTCGAGCCAATACCGGGAAGGCTGTGATGGCCATGGCTGCCCCCATGAAGAGGGCGAATCCGGTGAAGGTGCCGCTGCCCGACTAACGGGAAGACCAGTAAGGCGGATGCCATTCCGAGCACGAGTGGGATGACGATGGAGTAGTGGCTGATCAGGATGGCGGTGTGTCCCGAGCCGCGGATCTGGGTGCGGTCCAGTTCGAGGCCGATGAGGAACATGAAGAAGATGAGCCCGATCTGCGCCAGGATTCCGAGGACACCCGTCACCGACGATGGGAACAGGAACGCTGTCACCTCGGGCAGGACCAGCCCGAGCAGGCTTGGCCCGAGGAGGATGCCCGCGGTGATCTCACCGATCACTCGCGGCTGGCCGATCCGCTGGAAGGCCGTGCCGAGAAGACGGGCAGCCGCGATCACCACCGCCACTGCGAGGAGAATCCGCGATAGGAGCTCTCCACCGGTCAGTTGTTCGCCAACGGCCTGGCCGCCGGCCGTGGTGTCGGCAGCGGCGATCGAGACAGGCAACGTCATGCCCCCAGCCAACATCTCACCTTCGAGACCACCTCCATCGATCACCACCCCGGTCACGACAGCGGGAACCGATCCGAGGCTGGAGTCTTCGGCACATGAACCCGTGAGCTCCGCCGCCCCGGTGAGGCGGTCCACCTGGCCACCGACCAGCTTCGGCCCCAGATCTCGGTCGTCCGCCCCGAGGGGAAGGGCGTGGATGTCGATGAAAACCCCCGATTGGACGAAGCCGACGCGCTCCCCGAGACACTGCTCGCCACCGCCTGCGACGTCGCCAACCGGGCCTGCCTGGGGCGCCGGGGTTATCTGGTTGCCAACGGGCAGTATCAGCAACAACCCGAGCCCCAGTATCAGGAAGATGCTGGAGTAGGCAGCTATCGGGATCCATCGGCGTCGGCCGTTCTTGCTCATTCGACTGGCGCCTGTTCCGTCGAAGCGAACAAAGACCAAGCCATCCAGGTCCTGCCTTCCTCTGTCGCCTACGGGGTTAGCTGCCGGGCTCGGGCTGGAAGTCGCCCTACCCGGCCGGGCCGGGATTCGCCCCATTCATTTGGGTCCCCCGCCCCGAGCTTCGACCGGGCTCGGCGGTGCGGGCGGAGGATAACTTGCTGCCGTCGAGAGATGCCTCGGCCTGACTGGCGCGGATCGCGAACGGCGGCTCCCCTCAAGGTCGAGAAATGGGCCCTCCCAGTTGAGCCACGTCTCATCGTTTTACTAGATAGTTGATTTGTGGAGCTGACGGGATTTGAACCCGTGGCCCCCTCGTTGCGAAAGATGTGGTCACACCCCTGTGACCAGGGAAAACGGTGCGCCTTAGGAGGCTTGTGGGGCGGCTGTGGAGCGAACGACGTGACACGAGGTGAAACCTTGACAGTGTGTGCAAGTCCGACGAACCACGTTTCTGAATGCAGGCTTCCCTTCGCCAGCGGGCCCCGCTCCCTTGTGCCATCGTGTCAGAACACGCCTGACGCATGAAACCTCGACGGCGTTGTTCCCGTAGCCCAGCCGGTTCCACACCGGGACGTCTGGCTGCACGTTCCCGCCCGGCATCGGTCGCCGGGCCTGGATGCTGTGCCGCCCGACCTCGGCGTTCCAGTCGAACGACCATCCGCGCGCTGTTAGCCAACGCCCTCCTCGTCCTCGCGTGCGAGGGTGTTTTGGTCGACCAGCAGGTCCAGCACTTCACCGATCGTCCGCTCCCGGCTGATGGTTTCTCGCAGCGGGAGGTGACCCTGGATCTGGTAGCGATTGCGACGGCCGTCTTTCTCCTTCTTTTGCTTCACCACGTAGCCGCTTTCGGTCAGGTCGGTGACGATGCCATAGGCGCTGCGCTCGGTGATGCCCACCGTGGTGGCGATCTCGCGCAGACGGACGCCGGGGTCGTGAGCAATGCACAGCAGGACCCGAGCATGGTTCGTGAGAAAGTTCCAGTGCGCCATGAGTAGCAAGCCTAGTTCCTTCCCTACCTCTCTTTCTAGAAACTATTTGCTAGTTTTCTATAACTAGGTTACGATGACGTCAGACATCGAGGCTCCGCGGTCGCCGATCGCCAGCACTCGAGGTCAACCAAGAGGTTCCAACCATGTTGATGAGAATGGAAACATTCCCCGTGTACGACCGGCTAACCGAGGAGTTGCTCAGCCAACGCCGTGTGAAGCAGATCCCTGTGGACGTGTACCGTCAGGGCAATGAGTTCAAGGTGCTTCTCGACCTGCCAGGGGTCGATCCAGGCTCCATAGAGCTGACTGTTGAGAAGGACATCCTTGACGTGCGTGCGACGCGTAACTGGGTCCATGTCGAGGGGGAGCAGATCCAGATGACGGAACGGCCCCAGGGTGATTTCAGACGCCAGCTTTTCCTAGGGGAGAGTCTGGACCGTAAGCACATCACCGCCAAGTACGAGAACGGGGTCCTCACGGCAACCATCCCGGTAGCCGAGGAGGCCAAGCCCCGCAAGGTCAAGATCACCGACGCCGGAGGCGAGCTCCTCGCCCTGGCTGCCACAACCGTCCCCGTGTAGAGGGGAAACCACTCCTGGCCCAATGATGCGGCTCCTTCCGAGGAGCCGCATCATTTGCGTCACCCGACGCGTGGACGTCTCACATCTCGGGCTAACCGGCCAATGAGGCGAGACAGCGAAAGATCCTCGACCGGGTCGTGGGAGACTCTGGATCTGCCTATCCGACTGCGCCGGACGCGGCCATGTTGATCTCGATCAGCCGGTTCATCTCCACCGCATACTCCAAGCGGTCAGCCTTGGGACGCTCCAACCCTCAGAGCAGGTCGACCTGGCCAATCTGCTCCGCGCGCTCCTCGTAGCTCTCGGCGTCACCCCGGCATTTCGACCCGCCCGCGAAGTGCCACGGGGACAGAGCTGAACGTGGTCGAACGACAAAGGCTCCCCGTCGGATTGTCCTCCAGGGAGCCTCGGTTTTCAGATGTCTTGTCAGACCTCTGTCAACATTCCCCGGATCCTTGACAGGATCCGGGCATGCAAACTAGATCGACTCGACTTCTTCGTTGATTTCGATCCTCGGGGAGCCAACGACGCCGGCTTCGGTCATCTTGGCCTTGAGGGTCGGGTTGGCGAGGAATGTCTTCGCCAACTCGAGGGTGTCGAAACCGGCGACAACGGTCACCGTGTTGGGATCCTCAACC
The DNA here is from genome assembly GCA_963843585.1 of uncultured Acidobacteriota bacterium. Lineage (GTDB taxonomy): Bacteria > Actinomycetota > Acidimicrobiia > Spongiisociales > ZC4RG35 > JARDZU01. The sequence goes on along the minus strand of CAWJLJ010000025.1, from coordinate 12,918 downwards.
GAGCGATTCACTCTCGCGTACTTCGCTCCTGCCGTTGTCGGTAGGAACGTGTCGTACACGTTCTTCCACTTGCCATAGTCCGTCACTGAATGACGGATCGCAGTATTGATCATGAGTCCTCCTCATATAGCTGCTTGTGTACACATACTCTAACACACATTTGGAGTTCTAAGATTTTCATAGAATTCTGAGACGATGGCGTAGTTTTGAAGTAGCTTGTCAGGTGCCGAATGCAACTCAGTCTCAAACGAAAAGGCGACTACGCCGTCAGGGCCATGATCTCGGTCGGCCGCCACCACGGGACCGGTCTGCGTCAAGCCCGTCAGATCTCCACTGAGATGAACATCCCCTACAAGACCTTGACCCTGATCCTGGCCGGACTGGTCGCCGAGGGTCTGCTGGTGGCGGCCCACGGACCCCGCGGGGGCTATCGCCTGGCTCGCCAGCCCAGTGATATCAGCCTGCTCGACATCGTGGAAGCCGCCGAAGGACCCGCCACATTCGACCATTGCGTTCTACGCGATGGTCCCTGTGATTGGGAACAGACCTGTCCCGTTCACGACACCTGGGCCCGCACACAGGCCGCCCTCACCCGAGAGCTGGCTTCGACTTCGCTTGCCAAGATGGCTTCGATCGACGCCGCCATCGAGGAGGGGTCATACCAGCCCAAGGCCCCTCCCCATGCCCGGCCCACGGAACGACACGGCAACCGCAACTAGCCGTCCAGGTGTGGGGACCCGAACGCCTACTCGAGTAGCTCGCCACGTTGGGCTCGTAGCCAGACCGTTGTGGAGTGGGGCGTCCGGCCGAAACCCCCCTCAGGCTCGGACATTTCTCCAATTAGCACAAAGCCAATCGTGGAGCTGACGGGATTTGAACCCGTGGCCCCCTCGTTGCGAAAGATGCGGTCAAAACGCTCTGACCAGGGGCTTTAGGCTCATCTGCGAGTCTTGTGGCGCGGCTGTGGGACGAGCGACGTGAGACAGCGTGAGACCTGACATTGGAGTCTTGTCGACTCGGGGCTTCAATCTTGGAGTCATCGCTCATCCGTCACCGGATCGATTTGGCGTCTAGCGGATCCGGGCGTCGTCCCGGCTGAGTCGGCCAACTCCTTCGGGGTGGGGATGCTTCGAACGGCAACGCTGACGGCAAGCACGAGGACGATCGCGCCGACCCATTGGCGGGCGCCGAGCTGCTCGCCGAGAAGGACGCTGCCGGCTGCGATTCCGAACAGGGGGATCAGGTTGAGGTATTGGCCTGCGACTGATGCCGGTGTCTCCTTGAGCCCTGTCAGGTAGAGCCAGAAGGCGATGCCGTAGTAGAGGCAACCGGAGATGACGGCGCTTCCCCAGGAGCGAGTCGAGATGTTCGCCGGCATCAGGGTGCCGGTTGAGACGATGACCGCTCCGAGGATGGTGACGGCGAATCCGAGCGCCGCGATCTGTTGGATGGCCACGACCCGGAGTGAGGATTCTTCGACCAGCCATTTTCTCGAGAGGACGGTGTAGACCGCGCACGCCGAAACAGCAGTGAGCGTCAGCCCGATGCCGATCAGGTGGCTCATGCCGTCGGGAGCGCTGACTATCAGGGCGACGCCGATGGTTGCTGACCCGGCCGCAACCACCTGAGTCTTGGTGACCTGTTCGCGGAGCGTGACCGCGGCGAGGACCATGATCATGATCGGCTCGGTTGCCCACAACAGGACCGCCTCGCTGGCCGTTATGTAGACCAGACCTACCAGGCCGAGGGCGTAGGAGATTCCGGGGTTGAGAATCCCCAGACCGATGACACGTCCGAGCCTCCTCGTCCGCGGTTCCTGCCGCTGCCGGGCCAGAAGCACCGGGGTGATCAGCAAGACGCTTGCCGCGAGCTGGATGGGGAGAAGGGCGACGGGTGGGATCTCGGTGAGTGCGCTCTTGGCGATCACGGTGGCGAGCCCCCATGAGGCGGCCGCCCCGGTGAGGACGTACGCGGATCGATGACGACGGAGGTTGGTGAGCACTGGTACTCCTTGGGACGTGTGAGGCGAGCGGGTCAGCGAATGGTTTGACTCGCTGGATCCTCGGAGTCGCACACGGAGTAGCCGGGCAGGCGCCTCGATCGGTGGCGTCGGATGCCCGTGCTCATCATTCGACACTACCCGGCGGTCGGTTTGGTCGCCTTGACTGATCACCGAATCCATGCCGTCTGTGGCCTGATGGCTGGTGGTGAGGCTTATCTCGGAAAACCCTGCGCTTTCGAGTAGATCGCGGTACTCGCTGTAGGAGAGCGCCCCGGCGATGCAGCCGACCCAGGATCCCCGTTCGGCCCGCTCGTCGAGGGTGAGGGAGTCGTCGGCGACGATGTCACTGATCCCGATCCTCCCCCCGGGGCGGAGCACCCGACTGATCTCATCGAACACTGTCGGCTTGTCGGTGGAGAGGTTGATCACACAGTTGGAGATGACCACGTCCACCGAGCTGTCGGGGAGTGGGATCGCCTCGATGTATCCCTTGAGGAACTCGACGTTGGTCACTCCGGCGTCGGCTGCGTTCTTCTTGGCGAGGTCGAGCATCTCGTCGGTCATGTCGAGCCCGTAGGCAAACCCGGTCTCTCCGACACGGCGGGCGGAGAGAAGGACATCGATGCCCCCGCCCGATCCCAAGTCGAGGACGGTTTCACCTTCTGACAGGTCGGCGACTGCGGTCGGGTTGCCGCAGCCGAGACTGGCTTCAACCGCTTGTGTCGGAAGGGCCGAGATGTCGGCTTGGCTGTAGGTGCCCGCGGTGAGATCAGCATCGAGGGTCTCGTCGTGGCCACAGCACTCGGGACCACAACACGACCCGGTCGTAGCGGCGCGGGCATACCTCTCCCTCACCTGCTCTCGCATCTCCACTTTGCTCTCCATCGCCCATCCCTCATTCATATCGATAGTGGTCTATGCGTCCTACGTTACGCTCTCATATCGACACATGTCAATGTGTTAGGGTGACGGCATGACCTCTGATGTCGACTGCTGTGTCCCGGTGACCTCCTCGTCGCTGTCGGCGACGGAGGCGCAGACCATGGCCGAGGACTTCAAGGCGCTCGCAGATCCGACTCGGCTCCGCCTACTGAGCCTGATCGCAAGTGTTCCGGAGGGCGAGGTTTGCGCCTGCGATCTGAACGAGCCTCTGGATCGGAGTCAGGCAACGGTGAGCCACCACCTGTCCGTGCTGACCAAGGTGGGGCTCATCACCAGGGAGCAACGCGGCAAATGGGCCTGGTTCCAGGTTGCGCCCGAGCGCGCTGACTTCGTCAGATCGATCCTCGACCAGTCAGCGGTGCCGGTCAGCTGAGTGACTGATCAGGTAGCAGCTCAGCAAGCAGACCGCGGACTCGTGTCTCGAGCTCGTCTCGGATTGGTCTGACTTCTTCCACAGTCTTTCCCGACGGGTCGTCCAACTCCCAATCGAGGTAGCGCTTGCCGGGGTAGACGGGGCAGGCGTCGCCGCAACCCATGGTGACGATCACATCTGCGGCACGGACGATCTCGTCGGCCCAGGGCTGGGGAATCTCGCCGCTGATGTTCACTCCGACCTCGGCCATCGCGGCAACTGCTGCCTGGTTGACCTGTTCGGCCGGCTCACTTCCACCAGAAAACACGTCGACCCGATCTCCCCCGAGTTTCTTCGCCCATCCTGCGGCCATCTGTGAGCGTCCCGCATTGTGAACGCAAAGAAAGAGGATGCTCGGGTTGAGAGTCGTCGGATCTGATTCCAGTCTCACCAAGGCGCGGAGCCGGTCTCGGGCGAAACGCTCTGCCAGCAACGGGATCCAGGTGCTGGTGGTCGCTCGTCCCACCAGCGTGTCGAGCGAGTCGTTGTGGCGGATCAGTCGCGCGAGCCGCCATTGGTTCGGAGATGGAAGGGGACACTGGTGACTGCGATGCCCGCTTCTGCGGCCAGAATTCCCTTGATGGCAAGACCGGTCTGATTGTGTAGGAGTTGGGTGACCCGACCTGGAACGATGAACTCGGGGATCACGGCTGAGATCAAGGTTCCGGGACTGGCGGCCCGTCTCCGATCACGGAGATATTTGACAAGCGGGCCGACGATGCTGCGATACGGACTGGGAACGACGACGAGCGGAAACTCGTAACCCGCCTCCGCCCATTGTCTTTCCAGACGATCTCGTTGAACCTGGTCGACATCGATGTGAATCGCAGTGACTGGTGGCCCAAGGCTTAGGGCGTAGGCGAGCGCCTCCCTGATCGGTCGGGTCATGTCGGAGACGAGCACCACCTGTTCGATCTTGCGGGTCGGAACGCGGGGCAATTTGCTACGTCGGGAGCGAATGGGGACATTGAGGTCGGTTACCACCACGCCGGGCTCGAAGAGCAACCGGGACTTGATGGCGAGACTGTGGCGGTGAGCGAATGGGGCGAGGATCGACCTGGTGCGCACTCGGTCGGCGAGGATGACGGTGATGATGGCCTCAGGGTGGGCGTCTCGCTCTTGGCGAACGCGGCGCACGGCCCGTCTCGAGATCGAGTCTCGCTCACCGGGGATGATCTCCAGCGCGTGCCCGGGGTGGGCCGCATCCCACGTGTAGACGAGGTCGTCGGACTCAGGCTCCTCGGCATGCACGCAGGTGACCGCATCGGCGTTGACCAACTGCGCATAACGCAGAGCCCTGTCGGTTCCTTCGTCGTGATGTGCCACGAGGACGATGATCCTCGTCGGGCGAGGCTGGGCCTCGACCGGTACCAGTTTGAGCTGGGCCGCAACTCCCAGATAGTGGCGGCGAGTGCTCAACATGAGACTGACGAGGATCGGCATCATGAGGATCACGATCCACGCCCCATGAGAGAACTTGACCGTGGCCACCACGATCAACACCACTCCGGTGGTCACGGCGCCGACCGTATTGATCGCCACCGACCGTCTCCACCCATGCTCTCTCGTCCTCAACCAGTGCCGCACCATCCCGGTCTGACTGAGCGTGAAGGCGGTGAAGACGCCCACGACGTAGAGCTGGATCAAACGGCTCACCTCCGCCTGGAACACGATCAGAAGCGCGGCGGCCACCAGCGCCAGGGTGATGATCCCGTTGGAGAAGACCAGACGGTCGCCCCGGTTCAAGAACTGGCGAGGCACCAGCTTGTGCCGCGCCAGGATGGCGGAGAGTCGTGGGAAGTCCTGGTAGGCGGTGTTGGCGGCCAGGATCAGGATCGCAGCCGTGAACACCTGTAGGAGGTAGAAGCCGACGCCGCCGTCGAAGGCAGCTCGACCAATTTGGGAGATCACCGTCCCGTATTGGTCGATGGTGTCCTCCGAGATTCGGACATCGAACCACAGGGCCAGCGTCGAGATGCCGAGAAACATCGTGATCGAGATGGCACCCATGATTCCGAGCGTGGCGGCGGCGTTCTGCGCCTTCGGCTGGCGAAAAGCCTGTACTCCATTGGCGACGGCCTCGACACCGGTGAGAGCGGTGGATCCAGAGGCGAAAGCCCTGAGAATCAGGAAGAGCCCAATCACTGCCACCTCCGCTTCGAGGTCCGCCCCCGACGAGATAGCGGTCGGGCACACACCGTCGAGACACTTGGCGAAGCCGACCACAAGCGTGACTCCCACGGTTGCCACGAACAGATAGGTGGGGAGGGCAAACAAGGTGGAGGCCTCTTTGACCCCACGCAGGTTGGCGATCGTCAACAGAGCCACGAAGCCGAGTGCGATCCCCAGCCGCCAGGGGATAAGAGCGGGTGCCGCCGACGTGATGGCGGCCACACCGGCTGCCACCGACACCGACACCGTCAACACGTAGTCGATCAGCAATGCAGATGCGGCCACTGCCCCCGTGCGGATGCCGATGTTGTCGTTGGCGACGATGAACGCCCCGCCCCCATCTGGATAGGCCTTGATCGTCTGTCGGTAGGAGACGATGACGATCACGAGCAGAGCAGCGATGGCCAGGGAGATCGGGGTCAGCAGGGCGAACGCGGCGGTACCGGCGAGAGCCAACACCAGCATCGCCTCTTCGGTTGCATACGCCACCGAAGACAACGGGTCGGAGGCAAAGACCGGGAGGGCTAACCGCTTAGGAAGTAGTTGGGCGTCCTCTTCGTGTGATGCGAACGGCCTTCCGAAAAGCCTCCGCTTGAGATCTACTTCCGCCAGAACCCTCACCTCTTATCGTCCGCCAGGGCTGCGCAGCACCAGGCGCCAGTCACCGTTCGGCGTTCCATGAGGTATTGCTAGTGCCAACCCTGCTTCTAGGAAGGGGTTCCTAACGCGTTGCTAACGCGGCAACGACCGATCCTTCTGGCACCCAAGCGCGAGTCCAAGCCCAATGCCTCACCCGCTCAAGACGACTTGCTCCGGTTCGGGTAGCTCGAATCGATATCCCATTCCGGGTTCGGTGATGAAGTAGCGCGGCGTCCCTGGCTGGGGCTCCAGCTTTCGTCGCACCTGAGCCATGAAGACCCGCAGATAGTTGGTTTCCTCCCCGTACTGAGGCCCCCAGACCTCGTGCAGCAATTGGGTCTGGCTTACCAGTTTCCCGTGATTTCGCACCAGCACCTCGACGATGCCCCACTCGGTCGGTGTGAGGCGCACTTCGGAGTTGTCGGCGTCGAGGACGCGCTTGGCCGGCAGGTCGATCGTGAAGTGCGGCGTGGAGATGACGGGTGCCCCCGAGTCATCAGGGGCCGCTCGCCGCAGGGCCGCCCGCAGACGTGCCAGGAGCTCACCCATTCCAAATGGCTTGGTCACGTAGTCGTCTGCGCCGGCGTCGAGGGCCAGGATCTTGTCCCGCTCCCCCTCCCGAACCGTGAGCACGACAATCGGAACGTCGGACCAGCCACGCAGACCCCGGATCACATCGACGCCGTCGATTCCGGGGAGCCCGAGATCGAGGATGACTGCATCAGGTCTCCTGGCCGCTGCCTTCTGCAGGGCGTCCTCGCCGCTCTGGGCGGTCTCTATCTGATAGCCGAGCGCCTTCAGGTTGATCGCCAGAGCGCGGAGGATCTGGGGCTCGTCATCCACGAGGAGGATCCGTCCTTCGCTAGACATGGGAATCCGTGGTCAACGTGTCGGGGATGTGGACGGGGCCGGCGAGCTTGAACCCGATCACCATCGTGGTCCCCCCTCCCGGTGTGTCCTCGATGATCAACTCGTTGCCCATGGCCTCGAGGAGGCCTTGGGACACTGCCAACCCGAGCCCAACGCCCTCACTCCTCGGCGAGTCGCCGAGCCGTTGGAACGGCTGAAAAACCGCATCACGCGAGTCCAGAGGGATGCCAGGGCCACGATCGGTGATCCGGAGGTCGATGCGGCGGGCGATCTCTCCTGCGCTCACTCTCACAGATTCGGTGCTCGGAGACCAGATCAGGGCATTGTCGATGAGATTGGCCACTGCTCTCTCCAGCAAGGCGGGATCGGTCTGGATCTCGGGCAGCGATTCCGGGATGTCGACGATGACCCTCTCCCGTGCCGCTCCCAGCCCGCCGAGGGCGGCACCAACGACCTCATCCAGACCGACGGGCCTGAAGAAGACGTGGACCGCCCCGACCTGAACCCTGCTGGCGTCGAGGAGCCGCCCTACCAGCCGGTCCAGGCGCTCTGTCTCCTCGAGGATTGCCCGGAGGAAGGCCGATGTCTGCTCCGGGGTCCATTCGACGCCGGTCTCGAGCAGACTGGTCACCGAGGCCTTGATTGTCGCCAGCGGAGTCCTCAGGTCGTGGGACACCGCTCCCAGGAGAGCGGTGCGAAGACGATCTGTTTCGGCCATCGCCTCGGCGGAGCCGGCTTCCCGTTCCAGCTTTTCTCTCTCCAATGCCTGGACGATCTGTGCGGCGAAGGCTCGAAGGACGGCACGGTCGTCGGTCGTCAGTTGCCCGTCGAGGATCACCAGCACCGCGCCCCCGGTCAGATCGATGACTCTCGCTCCCCTTGTCGGGCCGGTCGAGGACGAGTGTCACCGTCCCAGGCCAGAGTCACCCACGAATCCCCGTCGCGTCTCAGGACACTGGCCGCCTCCAGCCCAAAGGTCTCTCTGATCCGACGCACCAGACCGCGTTCGTCGGTGCCGAACACGGGGTGCCCTCCGGCCGCGGTGGCGGCCAGCGCCTCGGCCTGGGCCCTGGCCCGTCGTGCCTCGGCGGTGCGGCGGCTGGACAGCCCGACGAGGAGCCCCACAACCAACGAGACGAACAGGAACGCAAACAGCGAAAAGAGGTTGTCGGCGCCGTTGATCGTCCACGACCTGAACGGAGGAGTGAAGAACCAATTAGCGAGGAAGAACCCGGAGATCGCGGTGACCGCGGCGGGAAGAGCGCCCCCGAGGACACCGGCGCCTACGGCAGCGAGGAGATAGACGAGAAGGACGTTGTGGAGGGGAGCGTCAAACCAGGAGAGCAGCGCCCACGTGATGAGAGGAGGCCCCAGGATGGCGAAGACCCAGGAGGATATGCGCCGGGCCGGACTCAGGAGTTGACGCGACTGTGGCCGGGACCTTCTTGGCCTGGCGCCTTCATACGAGATGACATGGATGTCGATGTCTCCCGCCTGGCGGACCACCCGGGCCACCGGTGAGCCGCCCATCAGCTCCTGGAGTCGGGAACGTCGGGTCGCCCCGAGCACGAGTTGGGTGGCGTTCTCGCCCTTGGCGAAGGCGATGAGCGATGATGCCACGTCATCGCCAACGACCTCGTGATACCTCCCACCAAGGCTCTGCAGCAGCTGAATCTGGGCGGCGAGGGCGATGCTGGTGTCGTCGGTGAGGTCGTCGGTGGGTCGCACGAACACCCCGAGCAGCTCGGCGCGGGAGCGCATCGCTAGACGGGCAGCACGCCGGACGATGTCATCGCCGCCGACGGCACCGGCCATGGCGACCACGACGCGCTCCTTGGTCTCCCATTGGCTCTCGATCCCGTGGAGGTTGCGGTAATTGGCGACGGCCTCGTCCACCCGGTCCGCGGTCCAGGACAGGGCGAGTTCGCGCAGCGCCCCCAGGTTGCCGGGTCGGAAGTAGTTGCCAAGGGCGGCATCGATCCTCTCCGCCGGATAGATCTTGCCCGAAGCCATTCGCTCCCGGATGCCCTCCTGAGTCAGGTCGACCAGCTCGATCTCGCTGGCTCGGCGAACCACCTCATCGGGGATCGTCTCTCCCTGAGTGATGTCGGTTATCTCGAACACGACATCGTTCAGGGATTCGAGATGCTGGATGTTGAGAGTGCTCATGACATCGATGCCGGCGTCGAGCAGCGCCTCGACGTCCTGCCATCGCTTCACATTCGGCGAGCCCGGGATGTTGGTGTGGGCCAGCTCGTCGACGAGGGCTACCTGGGGAGCACGTCGCAGGACAGCGTCCAGGTCCATCTCCTCGAAGGTCGATCCCCGATACTCGATCTGCCTGCGAGGGACAGCCTCCAGGTCGCCGATCATGGCGATGGTGTCGGTGCGGGCGTGCGGTTCGACATATGCGATCACCACATCCCGACCCAGGTCCCGCAGCCGGTGCCCCTCTTCGAGCATGGCATAGGTCTTTCCCACCCCGGGGGCAGCGCCCAGGAATACCCTCAGCTTGCCGCTGCTCACCTCTTCACAGTATCGCCGCGCAAGTCTCGCAACCGATGCCGGGCATCGGCAAGCTCGCTGGCAAGGACGCCGACGATGAGCACGGCGAGGGTGAGGATCACGTCGGCGCGAGCGGCGATCTCAGTGTGAAACTGCGGCTCGGTGTGGGCGTAGCCGAACCACAGGGCTCCGGCGATCGCGGCCGCGGCTCCCATCTCCCTTCCCCCGTACCACGCCGTCAACGCTGCGAGCAAGGGAAGGGCGACAGCAATCACGCCCTGAGCCGTCCCAGCCGGCACGAAGGCCCAGGCAGCAGCCGTGCCAATGACGATCCCCAGCAGGGCGCGGCCGACGATCATCAGGATCGCGGGGCTGCTCGTGGCGGATCCCGCCTCCCTGGTGCTCATTCGAAAAGCCCCTGGAAGAGGAGAGCAAGACCGATGAGCCAGACCGCGACAACGAGAGCGAGACCCATCGTTGGCCCCAGCGGGGCGGCTTCCCCCGGCGCTCGGTTCATACTCCGAACGAGGACCACCGCCATGGTGCTCGCCGCCGACATCAACACGATGGCACCGGCCAGAAGGATCAGGTCGATCCGAAGTTCCACTGCACCGATCCCATAGCACCAAAGCTACGACGGCAACCGGTCTATCGCCCCCTGCCTAACGCGTTCCTAGCGGGCAGTCCATCGTTCCGAACGAGCCGCTAACAGGGGCGGGCGAGGCACTCGCTGGCCCGACTTGGCTGACCCTCCACCGCCCCGCTGCGCCCGGTCAATCAAGCGGCACTCTCGATGGAACCCGTCAAGACCGCCTCCTGAGCTCGGGGGCCGACGTAGACCTGAGGAGATGGCTGACTTCGCTTTCATCGCCGCCACCTTGGACGATGGCAATGAGCACCTCGCAGATTGAGAGGTGCTTCGAGGGCAGATCTTGTGGGTCGCCCGTGGAGCGTCAGATCACAGGATCGTGAATCTGGCGAGCGGACGAACTCGCCGAATTCGCCCTGAACAGGGCGTTCAGTGGAGCTGACGGGATTTGAACCCGTGGCCCCCTCGTTGCGAAAGATGCGGTCAAAACCCTCTGACCAGGGGAAACAGCACCCTTTAGCCGTTCTGTGGCGCGGCTGTGGACCGACGACGTGAGACGTCGTGAGACCTGGCAGCCGTGACACCAGCCCTCCTCTTATACGTCTTCCGAGCCAGGGAACCGTCAGTGAAGTCGAGGTCCAAATACACACACGCCGTCCTTGAAAACCCAAAATCACAACCAACCAGGCACTCCGAAGTATTCGGCCGCGCCCACGTCTCGGTCCACGCCGCATCCCATCACGGATGGTCGCTAGGCCTTAGGGAATCCGCATCGACGCTGCCTACCCGAGCGGAAGTACGAGACCCGACACGATGAGCCACACCGACCAGAGAGACGTAGGTGATCGGGACGATCGTGCCCACGAGCTTCCAGCCTTGCTCCTCGAAACGGCCGACGAACTCAAGCGAACCGACGACCAGGAATAGGCCGATGATGATCCCGGGCCAACCGAGCCAAGCCTCGAACAGTGACGACTGAAGCATCGCCACCCCGATCAGCACACTCCATGCTCCGGTGAGGAGATAGCCAAGGCACTCTCCGATTCCGACCCCGAGATAGCGGTGGAACGAGTCGAAGACAGCCTTGGTCGCATCACGGGTTGCCGGAGTCGAGGCAGGATCGGTGTAGGCGCGTGCTAACGCAGGGACCAGGAACGGCCAGCGAGCAAGCCCGAGGAACTGGACGACTGCGGCGAGGACGCCGACAACGATCGCCGTGGGCATTACGGCGATGTCGCCGCCGGCGAACACCTGACCCACGAGCACTGCGAGCGGAGCGAACAAGATAGCGGTGAGCATGAAGCCGTACCAGACCAGTTTCAAGCCGACTCCTCCTGCCTGGAAGCGATTCAGTATGTCCTCGGTCGGGCGTCGCAGGATGTCTGGGTAGTCGAAACGTCGCCCGAGCAATAGGAAGAACCCGTTGAAGGCGAGCGGCAGGAGTATGAGGAAAAACGCCCGCGGCGGCTTCTACGGTCACGCAGTGGTTGGGGCCGGGGTCCGCTCGCCTTCGAGTGGCGTCTCACGGAAGAGAATTGCGAGGACCAACCAGGTCAGTAGCCCGAAGACGAGCGCTCCACTTGCGCCGAAGATCGGGAAACGTTCGGCGATGTTCCTCGCGATCACATATTCCGGACACGAACCAGCCGAGGGCCCAGCCAGGCGGATTGGCGATCGCCCACCAGAATGCGCCGGGCACATGTTGGCGTGCGAGCACTGAGCCTGCATCACTCCCACACCGAGGCCGGTCACGGCGCCCATGAGGGCAAGGTCTCCCCGGTCGATCCCGTAATCGGCCAGTGCCGCCCCGATCGCAAGGCCGATGGCCATCCCCGCAGTCGTCGCCGGGATCCACAACCAGGAGACCCACCGACGCAGGGCAAACCACTCTGCCGCTCCGATGAGTGCGCCCGCGATGAGTCCGGCGGCAAGCGCCGCTCCCACGGATTCGACTCCATCGACCACCAAGTCTGCGACATAACCGCCTATTGGGACAGCGACGAGAACCGACAGCGGCCAAAGCCACATCTGACGCGGTGCGCCACCAATCGCCTTGAGTCTTCATCGTCTGCTTCGTGGTTTGAGTTTCCATCCTCAGTTTCCTCTCGCCTCAGCCGGCGTCGGCAACACCGACGAGATTGGCGCTGACTTGCCACGGCCCAGCACGGTGATCGAGCGGTCATAGGACGATTGGTTGGATTTCTTCGCCTTGCGGTTCCGCGTAGTAGCTGCCGGTGACGCCTTCAACCTCCGTTGAGCTGGCGAGATATACGACGGTCTCCGCTCCCTTCTTGGGGCTTCTCATGAAGGGGCGAGCGACGAATAACGACCGGAGCCATCGCCCGGGCAGGGTCATCCGCGCTGAAAGCCGTGTTGGTCATCCCCGGATGTGACGCGGTCGCCGTGACACCACTGGCATCGAGCCGTCGTGCCTCGTAGGTGAACATCACGTTGGCCAGCTTCGACTGGTTGTAGGCCCGCTGACCCGAGTAGTCCCGCTCCCCCCATCAGATCGCCGAAGTCGATCTTCCCCATCGACTGAGCTCCGGAAGCCACCGTGACGACACGAGCCGGCGCCGAAGTGATGAGCCGTTCCAGGAGGAGGCTGGTCGGCGGGAAAGGGGCGAGATGGTTGAGGGCGAACGTGTGCTCCAGCCCATCCGAGGTCACGTGGCGGTGGGCCCAGAACCCCCCGACGTTGTTTACCAACACATCCAGCCGCGGGTAGGCGGAGAGGACCTCATCAGCCATTCGCCGGATCTCGCCCTGTGCCGACAAGTCGGCGAC
>CAWJLJ010000024.1:0-53517 GCA_963843585.1 uncultured Acidobacteriota bacterium | reverse complement strand
CCTTCCGAGGATGCCGGGGCTGGGTCGATCGCAGACTCCGATGCCGTCGCCCTGTTCGTGGAGAGGGCTCGCACAGTGAGGCCAGACTTCGCCTTGACGCCGGACAACGAGCAGGTGGTGGCCGCGATCACCCGCAAGCTCGACGGGCTGCCCCTCGCCCTCGAATTGGCTGCCGCCCGTCTTCGATCGTTCACGCCTGACGAGCTCCTGCAGCGGCTCGATGATCGACTGGCGGTGCTCGATCAAGGCCATGTCGACCTCCCCGAGCGGCACCGGACATTGCGGGGCGCCATCCAGTGGAGTCACGAGTTGCTCGAGGAGCCCGAGGCGGTGATGTTCCGCAGACTCGGGGTGTTCTCAGGTGGGTGGTCCCTGGAGGCCGCACTGTCGATCTGTGTCGACCACGAGCTCGACGAGGCTGCGGCGCTCAGTCTTCTCGAGGAGCTGGTCGCCAAGTCGTTGGTGGTTTTCGCCATCGACGATGGCGGTGAGCCCCGTTATCGCATGCTGGAGACGTTGCGCGAGTTCGGTCTCGAGAAATTGACCGAGTCGGGTGAGGAAGACGACATCCGCCGGCGTCACCTTGCTTGGTGCCTGTCGCTCGCTTCTGGCGTGGAGGAGACGGTGGCGACGCCACGATTCCCGGCGTTGCTCGACCAGCTGGACAGGGAGCGATTCAACCTGCGCGAGGCCCTCGGTTGGAGCTTGCGGACCGGCAACGAGGTGGAGCACTCCCTCCTCATCTGCGGGAACCTCCCGCTCTACTGGGACACGCGCGGGTATGTCCCGGAGGGCCTCAGATGGTCGACCGACCTCCTGGCCGCGGGCGAGCCGACCGCGACCCCCGGTCGGGCGATGACGCTGGCAACGGTCGGCTGGTTGGGGATGCTGGCCGGGGACCCTGTCCTCTCCGAGGAGTCACTATCTGGCTCCGACGACATGTGGCGCCAGCTCGATGACGAGGCCCAGCTATCCAGGTCCCTCTCTATGCACGGGATGACCACCTACAACCTCAACGACTTCGACCGCGCCGAGGCGATGTTCGACGAGTCTTCTGATCTGGCCCGCAAGGCCGGTGTCGAGTGGATATCAGATGCGTGGTGCGTGTACGGGCTGGCTCATATCGCACTGGCGCGCGGTGACATGGTCACCGCCGACCAGCTACTTCGGGCGACGCTGGAGTACTCGAAGAGCCGCGGCCTCACCTGGGGCATCGGTCACGCCCAGCTGAGCCTGGGAGTGCTCGCGTTCATGATGGGTGACATCGGCCAAGCCGTGGCTCGAATGTCGGAGAGCCTGCTGATTCGGGAGCAGCTGCAGGATGCGCGCGGCATTTGTGATTGCCTGGGGATGATGGCGGTTTTCGCTTCGGTCACCGGGGATCACCGGTTCGCCTCCGTCCTGCTCGGTGCCGCCGAGGTGCGCCGGGAAGCCACCGGCCAGATCGCCGTGCCCTGGATGCAGCCGATGCTGGCCGAGGCGACCGCCAATGCTGAGCGGGCCTTGGGTGAGGATCTCAGGAGCGGAATCGCAGAAGGGCGAGCCCTTCCACCAGCCGAGGCGATCCATCTCGCCGTCGAGCGCATGACATCTCTCGCTTCGAGCATGGCCACGTAGGGCTCTAAGCGGGAGCCGCCTCGCGACTGGTTTCCTCGTAGCGATGCGAGAGATTCCGGTAGGGGCGCGAGTTGAGTGCGATGATCGTGACGACGAGACCGATGAACCCGGCGACGATGAAGATGAGCGCCATGCCTCGTTCCGGTCCGGTCCCGAACCAGCTTCCAATGGTGTCGGCTCCGGCTCCGTCGGTCATGTACGGGATCACCCAGGCTTGGGCGATTGGGCCGATCAGAAAAGTCGTCAGGGGAGAAGCCGCGGTTTCGAGGGTCTGGGCAAGGCCGAAGACCCGGCCCTGCTCCTGAAAGGGGACCACCTTTTGGATGATCGTCTGCTCAGATGCTTCCGCCACGGGCATCAGGGTCATGAAGATGAAGAACCCGATCGCCAGCGGGATTATCGAAGAGCGGATCGGGAACAGGATGGTGATGGTCCAGAGCGCCACGTTCACCAACAGGAGGCTTCTCACCGGGTTGGAGCCGAGACCCCTCGACGCAACCAGCACCCCGCCCACGATGAAGCCGAAGCTCGTGATGCTGAGGACGATTCCCCAGACCTCCACTGACACCAACTCGAGCCCGTAGGGGTCCATCAGCGCCATGAACACGCCGGCGAGGAAGTTGTTGAAAGTGCTGAAGAGAAGGAGAGCGAGGAGCCCGGGCACGAACCGCACTGCCCGCATGGCCCCCTTGAAATCGACAGTCGTAGAGCCGTCGGCGTCCGCACCCTCTTGGCCCGCCGTGTCGTGGTCGATTCGGATGGTGAGCAGATGGGCGGTGACCAGGCCGGCCACGATCACGGCGATCACCAGGCTCGTGCCCATTCCGAGGAGACCGATTGCCAGGCCACTGAACACCGAGGTGAGTGCGAACGCAACGCCATTGGCGGTACCAACCAGGCCATTGGCCCGGTCGTGTCGTTCGGCCGGCACCAGCAGGGTGACCGTTGTCGATAGCGCAATCGACCGCAGATTTCCGGCGATGGCTCCAGCGAGGAGCAGGACGACGAACACCCAGGTCCAAGACTGAGACAACGAGGGAATGGATCCTTCGGGCGCCACGAAGTAGACGAGCGTCGCCAGCAGGAAGAACGCCAGTGACCCGACGCTGGAGAGCATCATCGAAGTCTTTCGCTTGTGAGCATCGACGAAGGTGCCAAAGAAGATCCCGGAGGCAGCAAACAGGAGCATGTAGACCCCGCCGATCACCGACGTGGCGACCACGGAACGCGTTTCGAGGTACACCCAGAACACGAGGGCGAACCAGAGGAAGTTGTTGGCCGTTACCGCGATCAGCGTGTTGGCCACCAGGAGATGGAATGTCCGGAGGTCACGGCCGTCCGCACCCACCTCGGGCGATTCAGCTCCACCTTGCATGGTCATCGTTCCGCTCGCTCCTCGGAACGGGGCTTCGACACCCCACATACCAATACAGACGGTCCATGAATCCGAATCTCATCGGCGGACCGTCTTCTCGGGTCAGCCCTCCGCCAGGACCTCCCGGAGCTTGGCCGCGAATGCATCCGGCTCGCCCATCTGGCCGTACTCGCCGCCGAGGAAGCCGCCGTGGCCGCTCGGAAAGACGACGACCGTGGTGCCCAGCCGATCGGCCACGCCGTAGGCGCCACGGTTGGCCATCGTGCCCTTCTCATTGCCGGCGGCCATGACGATCCGGGTGGAGGCGGCGCGCAGGGCCTCGAAGTCGGGCTGGTATCCCATAGACCCGACCAGTGCCAGCCCGAGCAATGGATCGGTCCGCGAGCCGTCGTCGTCGGCCGGCATGCCAAACATCTGCGGGTCGGGTGCGGGCCGCTGGGCGAAGTCGTCCGGGAACTCGCCCTGGTGGCTGACGACGGCGATGAAGTGAGCCATCCCGGCTCCCCATCCGTCACGCATGTAAGTCTCGTGGACGGCGCGGCCGGCCGCGATGGCGACATCGCGGTCGGGTAGGACCGCCGGGAGTGGAGGCTCGTGCGCCACCAGCGTGCCTACGTCCTCGGGATGCTGGGCGACCAGTGCCAGGGCGTTCACCGCGCCGCCGCTGCTTGCGAACAGGTCAACCGGGCCGTTGCCGAGGTTCTGGATGATCTGGTGCAGGTCGTCGCCGTGCTCCTCTGGCGTCGGCGGGATCTCGGGCTCGGTCAGCGCGCTGCGCTCACTTCCGCGCGGGTCGTAGGTGATGACGATGCGGTCGGTGAAATGGCCCGCCAGCGTGCCAAAGCCGGGAGCTGCCATCGGCGAGCCGATCAGGAACAGGGGAGTGGCGTCCGGCGAGCCGCCGGCGCGAAGGTCATACGCCAGGGTCGCGCCCGGCACCTCCAGGGTGCCGGTGGTTTCTTCGGTCATGTTCATCGTGCTGCTCCTTCCTCGGCGAGGATCGTCTCGATCTGGCCGACGGCCTGGGTCAGACCCTCCTCCTGGCCCATGGCGAGTACCTGCTCCATGGCCTCGGTGTTCGGGAAGAAGCTCGCAATCGACATCCGGGTCCGGCCCGGGCTGATCTCCTCGATCGTCACCCGCATCTCGCCCTCCGGCATCTCGGTGTTCGGTGAGCCGTCGTCGTCGGCGAAGCCGTCGCGGACGACGAGGGAGTGCGGGGGATCGACCTCCTGCACATCCCAGTAGCCCCGCGGCTGGTCGCCCTCTGGGCCGGTCATGTGGTACTCCACGCGTGCGCCGGGCTTCAGGTCGTGCTTGGTGAAGGTTGCGGGGTAGGTCGGCGGGCCCCACCAGCGCTCGAGCTGACGCGGGTCCGACCAGAGCTGCCAGACCCGATCGGGTGAGGCGTCGAACTCGGCGTCGAGTGTCATGCTGAGGGTGTGCGGATCCTTCCGGACAGCGGTAACGGTCATTGGCCAGACTCCCTTGTGTATTCGTTGACGAGCTGGGTCATCCGGTCGATCCGGCCACGCCACAGCTCCTCGTACTGATCGAGCAGACGACGCGCCATGCGCAGCCCCTCGACATTGGTGCGGACGACTTTTCGCCGCCCGATGCGGTGCTTGGTGACGAGGCCGGCCCGCTCGAGGATGGCGACGTGCTTCTGCACCGCCGCGAAGCTCATCGGATAGTGGCTCGCCAGCTCGGCGACTCCCTCCTCGGAATCGATCGCGCGGCGCACTATGTCGCGGCGGGTGTGGTCCGCCAAGGCGCCGAACATGCGGTCGAAGTCGGGTGGGGCGAGTCTGCATTGATACAACCATACGGTTGTATCAATGGTCTGTCAAGCGGGTTGCTCGACGTTCCATTCGGCTAATGGTGTGAGTGGTCGCCGTGTTCGCCGCTCATGGCCTCTCGCCCTTCTTTGATCAGGAAGACGACGACGCCGAGTGCTGCCAGCGGGTCTGCCCACCACCATCCGAGTGCGGCGTTGAGGACGAGTCCGGTGAGAACGACGATGGAGAGGTAGAAACAGGCCCGGGTCTCCGCGGCGTCGGCGAGGACCGCCATGCTGTCCATCTCTTCGCCAACCTGCTCCTTACGTCGGGCGAGGATGGGCATGACGATGAGCGAGAGTGTGGTGAGAACAATGCCGACGATCGAGACGTCCGGCTGCGTCACGGTTGACCAACGTGGTTATCGACTCGTAGGTGACGTAGACAGCGAGGATGAAGAATGTGACCCCAATGAGTCGGAGGGCGCGGCTCTCGACCTCTTCCGCACGCTCGGCATCTCGTTGTTCTACTCGCAGACGCCAGATGAGCACAAGCGCTGAGATCGACTCGACTGCACTGTCGAGTCCGAAGCTGAGGAGGGCATCGCTCCCAGCGTCGATCGCGGCCCATATTGCGATCACCCCTTCGATGACGTTCCAGGCGACGGTGAAATAGGCGAGTCCGAGGGCTTGCCGCAGGAGCTGATCTCGGCTCGTGGCAGCTCGATCGAACGTCACTGGACCGGAGGGTAGGGGGGTTTGATCCACCCAGGAATCGGGAAAGATCGCTGCCGGGTGGGAGTCTCCTCTCCTCCCGGTCTGGCTACTCCCTACCCACGCGGCGAATCCCCTGGTCCACCAACTGGGGGATTCCTCGCGCTTTGCTATCCACCTTGCATTTGCCATGTACCGGCCCGCTGGGCGCCCCTACCCGAGGGTCAACCTCCGGGGATTCCGGGGCCTTTACGTACGGTTGAGGTCAGTCCGCCTATAAGGGTCATGTCGAGCGAGTCCGCTCGGAACACCCCCTCCGTGCCGCCATCGCGCGCGTTCTCGATCGTAGGGAGTGCATTGCACGAGTCACAGACCCCTATATGACAGGACGGACAAGAGACGATGAGGTCGGATATTGACGGGGATAGCTGCGTGGCCGGGGCCCTCGAGCGCACACCTCTCCTCGGGCAAGAAGTTCAGTTGTACTTGGAGCAGAAGATCGACTTCGACTCGCTGTCGAACAAGGCAAAAACCGCCTATCTGTTCTCCAGGCACCTTCGACGAGCGCTGGACGAATCCGATCAGAATCGGCGTGCCGACGAGTTCAGGGTCCTTGGCCAAGTCTGGAAGAAATACAGATTCGACCTCAGCCAGTTCGAGGACTCGCCCGAATTCCTCGTAGATGTCTTGCAGCTCCTCAAGAAGGCGGAGGCTTTCGCTCAATCACGGGCACTCCTCAAGGAGATCTTCACGCCCGTCGCGATCGTCGACCGTCGACGTCCCAGCAACGGCAAGACTCACCGAGTTCGGCGCTTCGCCTAACCGGGCTGTCCTGACCCGAAACATCTCTGCCGGCCGATGTGCG
Organism: uncultured Acidobacteriota bacterium; assembly: GCA_963843585.1. Taxonomy (GTDB): domain Bacteria; phylum Actinomycetota; class Acidimicrobiia; order Spongiisociales; family ZC4RG35; genus JARDZU01. The sequence continues at coordinate 47,169 of CAWJLJ010000024.1, read as the reverse complement.
ATCAGGTGGCCACGAGGGAGCCTTGGGGCGTAGTCCGCTCGCTAGCCGTGGCCTGGTACACGCCATCCTCATCGGAGTAGACATTGGTGTTGGGGCAACCGTTGAGCTGGTAGTTGACCCGGAAGGCTCTGGGGACCAGCTGCTCTCCACCGAGACCGATCGCTAGAGGCGCGGACCAGGCGACGACGCTTCGTGGATCGGAGCACTGACAGAACAGCTCGGTCCACACCATCACACGGCCGAGATATGCACCACCGGCGTGCAGGTCGCGGACGACAGTTACCACACCGGTTTCGACATCGGTGACTTCACCCCTCCAACCGATCTCCGGAGAGGGGTAGATCCGCAGGCGGTATTTCCGCCCGGGAAGCCAGGGGAGATCCCGGGTATTCGGATCCCCAGGGGTGCTGGGGAGGGGCGAGCCGGAACCGGGAAGGATGGCCCCTTCGGTGGCATAGCCTCCCCAGTTGACCGCTTTTTGGTCTGGATAACGGGGATTCCACTGCAGACCAAGATGCCCTGCCCCGTGCGAGCCGGCGCCGTCGAGGAAGGAGGCCTGCATGGCCCAGAAGTAGAGACGGTCCACCGTCGGCGGTTCGAGGACTTCGACTGTCACCAGTACCTCACGGGCTGGTGGGGCGAGATCCCAGAAGAGATGGAACGAGAAGCCCACGACGGCCATTGTCACAGAGCCGGAGCCGCAGCCGCCGGCGATCTATCCGGGCTTCAGATCTCCCGCACCGACCGTGCTCTCGCGAATCATCAGCTCGGCGCGGAGTGGGATGACGACGGCTGGGGAGGCGTCGCCGTTGAACTCGGACCACAGCCTCCTGACCGCCTGTCTGCCCATCTCCTCGAGTGGCTGGCCCACCGAGGTGAGAGTCGGTGCAAACCAAGCGGCCTCGTCGATGTCGTCAAAGCCAGTGACCGCCACGTCCTCGGGGATGCGCAGGCCTCGACCTCGCAGTGTGTGCATCGCTCCGAGCGCCATCCCGTCGTTGGCGGCAACCACCGCGTCGAGATCCGGGCGGCGATCGAGAAGGACGCTCATGGCCGTGGCTCCACTTCCCGGAGACCAATCGCCCTCTTCGCAAAGCTCGGGCTCGGCCTCGAGTTCGTGCTTGCGCAATGCGCGCTGCCATCCCTCCCGGCGGTCATGTGCCTCATGCCAGCTGCCAGGCCCCGAGATGTGACCGATCCTTGTCCGACCGATCGAAACCAGATGATCGACGACCTCCTCGACGGCGGCGGCGTTGTCGACCAGCACACTCGAGTACGTGTCCGATACGCCCGGCCTTGACGAACACGACCGGCTCACGTTGCTCGGGAAGCACCGCTCTGATGCGGTCGACCGAATGCCCAACATCAGGGACCGACATGATGATGCCGTCGACGTGGCGTTCAGTCAGGGCTGAGATGGCAGGACGTGGATCATCGAGGCTGTCGCCTTCGGGGAGCTCGGCGATCAGCACTGTCAGCCCGAGGTTGGCTGCCTCGTCGACGATGCCCGCCAAGGTCAGGGTGGTGCCGGTGTACCCCATGCCGGCGAGAAGGACGCCAATCGCGTTGCTCCGTCTGGCCACGAGGGTTCGAGCCACGGCACTCGGCCTGTAGCCCAGCGTGGCAATTGCGTCTTCGACTCGCTCTCGTGTGTCGGGCGCCACGTCGGGTCGGTTGTTGATGACCCGAGAAACCGTCTGTGTCGACACGCCAGAAATTGCCGCCACGTCCTTGATCGTGACTCGGTGACGCGACCCCAGCATTACCTAGCTCCTCCCGGAACGTGACGACTTCGCGAAGTTGCTTTCCGACTCGATCCTCGACCCGACTGTTATCGATAACGGGACCGTAAACATTACCGAAATGAAGCTGAGTAGACAGGCTTCCTACGCTATGTTAGCGTTCCCGTTAACGATAACATATCTACGCCCACCCCGCCAAAGACACCCGCCGAGTGAGGCAGTACAGGAGGAGATCATCAACCAACAGACAGACACAGTGTTCAACCCCTAAGCAGAGATGCGAACCCGATCATTGAGGAGGAAGAGATGAGATCGCAGATGAGGACGGAAACGACAGTTTCTGGCTCTGTTGACGGTGCTCGTAGTGGCTCTAGCCGCATGTGGAGGCGGCTCGAGCGAGGGCACCGAGGGTGGCGAGGGAGCCGCCACCACCGCAGGAGAATCGTCCGGAGAGCTGGTCACGGTTGGGTTCGCCCAAACCGGATCCGAGTCCGGCTGGCGCTCGGCGAACACCGAGTCGATGAAGACGGCCTTTTCCGAGGAAAACGGCTTCGAGCTGATCTTCAACGCGGCCGACAACGACCCGGCGGCTCAGATCGCCGCGGTTCGGGGCTTCATCAACCAGGGCGTGGACGCCATCGTCATCGCACCGATCGTCGAGGACGGCTGGGAAGACGTGTTGCAAGAGGCCGCGGACGCGGAGATTCCGGTCATCCTGGAGGACCGCACCGTGACGGCTCCGAAGACCTGTACGCCACCTGGGTCGGCCTCGACTTCAAACGAGAAGGTGTCTACGCCGGGGAGTGGGCAGCCGAGACGTTTGGCGACACCCCGACCAAGATGGTGGTGCTCGAAGGCACCACCGGTTCGGCTCCTGCCAACGACCGCGCCGAGGGCTTCGACGAGGCCACCGCCGAAACCGCGATCGAGAAGATCGACTCGCAGACCGGTGACTTCACGCGTGACGGCGGCAAGACCGTCATGGAGGGCTTCCTCACGAAGTACGGTGTCGACGGCATCGACCTGGTCTATGCCCACAACGACGACATGGCGCTCGGTGCCATCGAGGCCATCGAGGCCGCGGGCGGCGTTCCGGGCGAGGACATCCAGATCGTCTCGATCGATGCTGTCCACGACGGGATGCAGGCTCTCATCGACGGCAAGATCAACTACATCGTCGAGTGCAACCCGCTCCTCGGTGAGCTCGCTGCGGGCTTCGTCACAAGCGTGCTCGCCGGCGACGACGTCGAGAAGAGGAACTACGTCGAGGACCAGACCTTCACCCAGGAACAGGCCGAAGAGGCTCTGCCCGATCGCCTGTACTGATCTTCACGGGTTCATCCCCGAGTAGATAGCTTGCGAGTGTCAGACCGGGGCCGGTCCTCACCGGCACCCGGTCGGGCACTCCAACACAGATCGAGAGTGAACGTGTGACCTTGACCGCGGACACCGCTTATCCCCCCATCGTCGAGATGAGGGGCATCACAATCAGCTTTCCTGGTGTGCTCGCCCTCGACAACGTGGACTTCTTCCTCCGGCGGGGAGAGGTGCACTCACTCATGGGTGAGAACGGCGCCGGCAAGTCCACTCTCATCAAGGCCCTGACCGGTGTCTATGCCGTGGACAGCGGATCGATCGACCTGATCGGAACCAGCCAGGTCTTTCGCGGGACCTCCGATGCAGAGGCGGCGGGCATCTCGACCGTGTACCAGGAGATCAACCTGTGCACGAACCTCTCCGTCGGAGAGAACGTCATGCTGGGCCACGAGCCCCGCAAGGGTGGACGGATCGACTGGAAGGCCGTCCATCGACTGGCAGCTGAGCACCTGGAGGGCCTGGGGATCTCGATCGACACCCGATCGCTCCTGTCCAACCACTCGATCGCCATTCAACAGCTGGTCGCGATCAGCCGCGCGATGGTGGTGGACGCCAAGGTATTCGTCCTCGACGAGCCCACATCCAGCCTCGATCGTGGAGAAGTCGAGCAGCTCTTCTCCGTGATTCGTGATCTGCGGGATAGGGGTGCGGCGATCCTCTTCGTGAGTCACTTCCTCGACCAGGTCTACGAGATCTCCGACCGCATAACCGTTCTTCGTAACGGCAAGCTCGTGGGCGAGTACCTCGTCAATGAACTGCCACGAGATCAGCTGGTGACCAAGATGATCGGTCGACAGCTCGACGACCTCGAGGCCATCTCCTCGACGGCCGAGCGCGCGATCGACCGCACGGAGGCGCCAATCCTCAAAGCGACCGGCGTGGGCAGACGTGGCGTGCTCGAGCCAGCGGACCTCGATGTATTCGACGGCGAGATCGTTGGTATCGCCGGGCTCCTGGGCTCCGGTCGCACCGAGCTGGTGCGGCTGCTCTACGGCGCAGACCGGGCCGACTCGGGCGACATCGAGGTAGGCGGCACGCCGGCGAAGCTGACCTCGCCACGCCATGCGATCGATCACCGGATCGCCTACTCATCCGAAGATCGGCGTGAGGAGGGCATCGTGTCCGACCTCACCGTCGCCGAGAACATCGTGCTCGGCATCCAGGCGCGAAAGGGGTTCCGCAAGATCCGCCGGGACAAGCTGGAATCGGTCGTGGCCGAGTACATGGCAGCGCTCGACGTCCGACCGGCCGATCCGGACATGGTCGCCGGCAACCTGTCGGGGGGCAACCAGCAGAAGGTGCTCATCGCTCGCTGGCTTGCCACGGCCCCCGAGCTCCTGATCCTGGACGAGCCGACACGGGGCATCGACGTCGGCACCAAGGCGGACCTTCAGAAGAAGGTCGCCGAACTGTCGGAGCAGGGCCTGTCCGTGATCTTCATTTCGTCTGAGCTCGAGGAGGTGCTGCGGCTCGCCCAGCGGATCGTCGTCATGAGAGACCGCAAGTCCATTGGTGAGCTCGACTCGCGAAGGTTCGATCTGGACGGGCTGATCGACTTCATCGCCAACGAGGGCAAGGGGAGCGCAGCTTGAGGCGAGTCATGAAGCACCGGCTCTTCTGGCCGGTTGCAACGTTGGTCATGCTCATCCTGATCAACACCATCGCTCGCTCACAGTTCGCCAGCATCACCGTTCGAGACGGCCGTCTCTATGGCGCCTTGATCGACATCCTGCGCCAGAGCGCCCCACTGATGTTGGTGTCTTTGGGTATGACGATCGTCATCGCCACTCGCGGCATCGACTTGTCGGTCGGAGCGGTCATGGCCGTGTCCGGAGCAGTGGCGCTCACGATCATCGATGGCTCGACCGACCCGAACAACGTCGGAGTGGTCATGCTCGCCGTGGTGGTCGCGATCCTGGTCTCGCTCCTGCTCGGCGTGTGGAACGGTTTTCTCGTCTCCTTGCTCGGCATCCAGCCGATCATCGCGACGTTGGTTCTCATGCTCGCCGGCCGTGGTGTTGCTCTGCTCATCACAGAGGGCTTCATCACGACCGTGAACAGCACGCCGTTCGAGTTCATCTCGACTGGATACTTGCTCTTCCCATTCGCCTTCTTCATCTGGGTCGCGGCGGCCGCGGCAGTCGGGCTGACCGAGCGTCGCTCTGCCCTCGGTGTCCTAACGGAGGCCGTCGGCATCAACCCTGAGGCGAGCCGTCTCGCGGGGGTGCGGTCGCGGGGCATCATCTGGAGCGCCTACGCCGCCAGCGCCACCCTCGCGGGGATAGCGGGCATCATCTACGCCTCGAACATCAAGGCGGCCGACGCCAACGCGGCGGGCCAGTTCATCGAGCTCTACGCCATCCTCGCGGTGGTGCTGGGCGGCACCTCGCTCATGGGCGGCAAGTTCAGCCTCGCCGGCACCGTCGTGGGCGTGTTGATCATCCAGACGCTCGAGTCCACCATGCTCTTCCTCGGGGTGCCGTCGGCGGAGAGCCCGGTGTTCTTTGCCGTTGTCGTCGTGATCGTGGTGGTCATCCAGGCGCCGCGTCTGCATCGCTTCGCCCGCGACCTCGCCCGCTCGGCGCGAGCCGGCGGCGCAGCCGAACCGACCAGTGATGCTGAGGCTGCAGGATGACGGGTGTCGAGACTGCCGCCAGGACGACTCGAACGCAGGCCGGGTATTTCCAAACGTTCATGAGCCGGCGAGCGTCGCTCCTCCCGACGCTCGCGGCAGTTGCCATCCTGATCCTGCTCTTCATCGGTGCGGAAATCCTGCTTCGGGGCGATTTCATCACCCCGAGAAACATCTCTTCCCTACTGCTGGACAACGCGTACCTGCTGATCCTTGCGGTCGGTTTGACCTTCGTCATCGTCACCGGGGGCATCGACCTGTCGGTGGGCTCTGTCATGGCATTCACCGGCATCTGGCTGGCGCAGCTGCTCGCGGCCGGCGTGTCCCTGGCCATCGCTCTACCGGCGGTTCTGCTCGCCGGCGCATTGGTTGGCCTGCTCATCGGCGTCCTTGTCCAGTTCTTCGACGTCCAGCCGTTCATCGCGTCGTTGGCCGGCCTGTTCCTCGCACGTGGTCTCGCCTTCGTCGTGAGTCTTTCGTCGATCAAAGTCGAGACGACGGAGGTGCTGTGGCTGCAGTCGACCCGTATCCAGCTCGGCGACTGGTACATAACGCCGACCGGCATCCTGGCGTTGCTGGTGGCGTTTGTCGGTGCCTGGGTGATGCAGTTCACCCGTTTCGGGCGGACGACATACGCGATCGGTGGCAACAAGCAGGCAGCGCTGATGGGTCTCAAGGTGGCGCGCACCACGGTGGCCGTGTACGTCATCTCGGGTGTCTGCGGCGGTCTCGCCGGTCTCGTGCTGACCGCATACTCCGGCGCCGGCTATCCCCGCAACGGTGTGGGCACCGAGCTCGACGCGATCGCGGCCGTCGTCATCGGTGGAACCGTCCTGGCGGGAGGCCGCGGCTATGTGCTGGGCTCGATGGTCGGTGTGTTCGTCTACGGCACCATCAAGACGATCATCTCGTTCATGGGTGCCGAGCAGTCGTGGACGCAGATCATCATTGGCGCCCTGCTCCTCGTGTTCATCGTGGTCCAGCGTGCCATCGTCGCCCGCTCGGACCGCCGAAGCCGGTCCTGAAATCGATCCGAGGCATCGACGTGCGGGTCGTGATACGCCTCGACCTCACGCCTGGTCTCAGTCCGGTACCCGCACTCGTGCCGACTCACCGACGACGACGAAGGCGCCAGTCACGACGAGCAGAAAGAGCCCGGGGAGCATGAGGTGAGGCGCCTGGCGAATGTACCGCTGCGCTTCCGCCAGCAACGAACCCCACGAGACGTCCGGTAGCTGGAGCCCGGCCCCGAGGAAGCTCAGCAAAGCCTCGGCCCCGATCGTGAAGGCGATCGTGGGAGGGATCACAGCGATGACGGAGCCGAGGGAACCCGGCACCACATGCCGTACGAGCAGGCGTGAGCGAGAAGCACCGAGCGCCCTGGCCGCGTCGACATGCGCTTGCTCGGACTCGCGCGATGTGGCTGCCCGGATCACGCGGGTGTAGATGGGCCAGGCAGCAACCGCCATGACGATTGCCACGAGTAACACACCGCGTTCATCGAGGGCGCTGAGGATCACAATCCCGATCAAGATGATCGGCAGGGCGGTGACCAGATCCACGAGTCGCCCGACCAGCCCGTCGACCCAGCCTCCGGCGAAGCCTGATGTGGTGCCCACCGGTATGGCCACCGCCAGGGCGAAGATCGTGGCCAGGACTCCGACGAGCAGGGAATTGCGGGTTCCCGCCATCGTCAGAGACCAACAGGTCGCACCCTTGGAGATCGAATCCGAAGACGTGCTCCGGGAACGATGGCGGGTTCAGCGAACGATCGAGCGAGCAGCCGCGGGGGTCCAGGCCGGCGGGTGCCTCAGAGAAGACGGCCAAGACGGCTGCGGTGGCGAGCACCGTGGCGGCGCCGACCGTCACCCACTTCGCCCGTGCAGCGCCAAGCAACCTCGGTCTCAACGCGGCCCGTCGCCTTCGAGTCTGAGACGGGGATCGAGGATCGCTGCCACGATGTCGGCGGCCATGCCGCCGAGGATCGCCAATACCGATATGACGAGCACACCACCCACGACGACGGCGCGGTCACGCCGCCCAACGCTGTCGAGGATCAGGTTGCCGACACCAGGTATGTCGTAGATCGCCTCGACGATCACCACACCCGTCATGAGATACCCGAGGCTGGCGCCGAGGTATGCGATCACCGGGCCGGCCGATGCCTTGGCGGCATGCACCCCGACGATCCGCAGATCCGAGTGCCCGCTGGCCACCGCGAACTTGGTGAAGGTGGAGCGGAGTGTGTCCAGCAGCTCGCTACGAAACAGCAGGATCACAGGACCGGCGAGCATCGCCACGAGGGCGATGAGTGGCAGCACATATGCCCCAGCTGTGCCGTCGTAGCGGTAGGGGAACCAGTCGCGTCCCCCATAACCCAGCGTGAAATACGAGCGGAGTGCCCATGCCGTGAAGATGACCGGTGCGGCCGTTGCGGCCACGGCGAGCCACCAGGTGAGAGCCGAGACCAACTTGTTGCGTCGGAGCATCGACACCACAGCGACGCCATAGGCAGTGGTCACCTGAAGGACAAGACCGATTCCGATCAGAACCGCAGTCGTCGGGAGCGTCGCAGCGACCACCGACGTGACGGGTTGCGGCGTCAGGCTGATGGTCACGCCGAGGTTGCCACGCAACAGCTGGGTCAGATACGCCAGGTACTGCGCGGGGTAGGGCTGATCGAGACCGTAGCGAGCGCGCAAGCTCGGCCAACTCCGCCGGTGAAGGGGGCACGAACCCAAAGAGAGCTCGGACAGGGTCGCCCCCGATCAGGGAGATGCCGGCGTGAACCACGAGGGTGAGTGCCAGCAACGTGACCAGCGCCTGCAGCACACGCCGGCGTGCGAACGACCCGAGCGTCATGAATCAGCCTGAACGCACGTGGTCGTTGGCTGGGGCGTCGTGCTGCGAATCGTTGACCAGGTCTGGCATCGTCAGGTCGGGGGTGGACTGACCGGTGATGGATCGTACCGCCGTGCCGGACATGAGTCGTAGCGTTGCGAGAGGCGCCAGGGCGCGACCGACGCCCGGCTGTCCCATCGGCTCCGTTTATCGACTCGAAACAGTGTGGAAACCAACGTGCCTTACCTTTCGACGATGGATGTGGCGTTGATTCGATGGCCATCCGACGAGGCCCTACGGGTCGAGTTGGCCCAGATCAAGCATCCTCGCCTGCTTCTCGTCGAGCCTCGCGCCGATCCGCCTCATATCTCGGACGTCCTCGAGGATTGGGTTCGGCTGCCCGTCTCCCGCGAGGACCGGAATGCCCGAATCAGGGTCCTCCAGTCGCGCGTCGAGCCGGCGTTGCCGCTCGTTACTGACGATGGGAGCCTCCATTATCGAGGGGCGAGCGCTCGGCTCTCCGAGAATCAGGTTCATCTCATGCGAATGTTGATCGAACGGTTCGGGGCGGTGGTGGGCGCGAGGCACTGGTCGCGTCGGTCTGGCCCGATAGCGCCGCGGCTGCCGGCAACCTTCGAGTCATGGTGGCGCGATTGAGACCCGTTCTCGTGCCACTCGGCCTGGAGATCCGCGCCGTCCGCTCCCGCGGATATCTGTTGACCACATCGGATCGTCAGCCACATCGTCGCTAGGTCTCGCCCGTCGTCGTGTTAACGACTTGTTCGGCGAGCAGAAACACTGCTGAAACAGAGCCTCGGAACGATGCTCCCGCAACGCAACCAACCCCGGCTGGGAGGAGTGCTGATGGATACTGGTGATGCGGCGTGGGTGTTGACCTCTTCGGCGTTGGTGTTGTTCATGACACCGGGTCTGGCGCTGTTCTACGGAGGCATGGACCGGACGAGAAACGTCCTGAACATGTTGATGATGAACTTCTGGTGTCTGCTCGTCATCCCGATCGCCTGGGTGGTCGTCGGCTACTCGTTGGCGCAATCGGGTGACGGAGCATTCCTCGGCAACCTCGACCTGGCCTTCCTCTCTGGCCTTGGCATAACCGGCGAAGATGGCGGCTCGACTCTGTTGGTAATCACCTTTCTGGGCATGTTCGCGGTGATCACGCCGGCGCTGATCTCCGGCGCGGTGGCCGATCGCATGAAGTTCTCGGCTTGGGCGATCTTCGCCCCGGCCTGGTTGCTTCTCGTGTTCAGCCCGGTCTTCAAATGGGTGTACGGGGGCTGGATCGCGAGACCGCGGTGGGCTCGACTTCGCTGGTGGCACCGCCATCCATGTGAATGCGGGAATCGCCGCACTGGCCGCCGTGCTGGTGTTGGGCAAGCGAAAGGGCTGGCCGGGCCAGGGTCACCCGCCGCACTCGATGCCGTTGGTGATGCTGGGTACCGGGATCCTCTGGTTCGGTTGGTTCGGATTCAATGCAGGCTCCGCCCTGGCGGCCAATGGCACGGCGGTACAGGCCTTCCTGAACACATTCCTCGCTGCAGCGGCAGCCGGGCTGTCGTGGGGGTTTGTCGAGAAGTTTCGGGACGGCAAATTCACCAATCTCGGTGTGGCGTCTGGGAATCGTGGCCGGCTTGGTGGCGATAACTCCCGGCGCCGGTTTCGTGGCCGGTATGTCGCCGATCTGGATCGGGCTGGCCACCGGCGTCATCTGCTGCTTCGCGGTCGGGTTGAAGACCAAGGCCGGCTATGACGACGCCCTGGACGTGGTGGGGGTCCACTTCGTCGGAGGCCTCGTCGGCTCACTGGCCATCGGTCTCTTCGCCGACCCGGTGTACTTCGGCGGCGAGTTCCTGGCGGGGGCGTTCTACGGCGGTGGGCTCGAGCTCCTCGGTGTGCAGGCCCTGGCCAATGGAGCGGTCATCATCTACAGCTTCGTGGTGACGGCTCTGATCATGCTGGCACTGAAGGCCACGATCGGTGTTCGGGTATCCGAAGACATCGAGACCAGCGGCCTGGACCTGGCCGAGCACGCTGAGACGGCCTACAGCACCGGCAGTGCCACTCTGGCCGGGCACTGAGAAAGGACTGGGGAATGAAACTGATCATCGCCTTCATCAAGCCCTTCAAGCTGGAGCAGGTGCGGGACTCGCTCAAGACCGCTGGTGTCTCCGGGATGTCGGTGAGTGACGTCTCCGGGTTCGGCCGCCAGGGAGGCCAGACCGAGGTCTACCGGGGCGCCGAGTATGAAGTGGAGTTCGTGCCCAAGGTGCGGCTGGAAGTCATCGTCACCGACGAGTTGGCGGGACCGGCGGTAGCGGCAATCGAGTCGGCGGCGCACACCGGGGAGATCGGCGACGGCAAGATCGTCGTCGTGCCGGTCGAAGACGTGGTACGTATCCGTACCAGTGAGAGAGGTGCCGACGCCATCTGATTCAGGGAGAAGCCTCCTCCACGACTTCATCGACCTCCGCGACTCGCTGCGACACGATCGCATCGGGGATGGGGGTCGTGAAGTGTGTGAGGCGCTGACGGCGAGTCTCGATGAGACGGTGTCGGCCCTGGTTGCCCCTGGAGCAACACCGATGGCGGTGGTTGCCCTCGGCGGGTACGGCAGGGGCGAGCTCAGTCTCTACTCCGACGTCGACCTGATGCTTCTCCATGACGTTGGAGATGCGGCGGCCGCCGCGGCGGACCTGTTCCGCCCCCTCTGGGACGCCAAGCTCCGCGTCGGCCACTCCGTGCGCACGGTCCGGGAGGCTTCGGACGCCGCCCGTGAGAGATTCGACACCCAGACAACGCTCCTGACCAGTCGCCTCGTGGCCGGTTCCGAAGAGCTGTTCGAACAGCTGATGGCAGCCGTCACCCGGGTGACGCGAGCGCGTCCGCTCCGCCGCTACCTGGTGGATGCCGAGCGAAACCGTCGGGCCGAGGCGCCGTATCGGCTGATGGCAGTCGACATCAAGACCGGCCGCGGCGGTCTGCGAGCGCTGCAGGGTTTCGAATGGGAGCGGCGGCGTCAAGAGCTGATCGGCAAGTTCTCCACGCCAACATCAGCGAGAGGAAGAAGACGCCCTCGAGGTCCTCCTCCGGGTTCGCAACGCACTCCATGCCGTGACCGGCAAGGCGCATGATGTGTTCTCGCCCGAGTTGCGCGAGCCGGTCGCTCGCTGGCTAGGACGCGACACGTTCGAGACGGCGGGCGACCTGGTGGCCGCCATGCAGTCGATAGACCGTCTCGCCGAGCGCAAATGGCCCGAGATCCTCGAAGAGCGACCGGTCCCTGCCGGCCGACGGGTCTGGTCCCGCGGCGCCGCCCCGAAGGAGGCAGTCAAGAACGACTCTCCGCCAACGATCGACGATCTCGACCGACTCCTGGAGGCTGGTGAACGGGGGAGAGCCATTTTCGACAGTCTCTGGGAGAAAGGGCACCTCTCGGATGTGCTCCCTGAGTGGGACGTTGTGGCCACCCTTCCTCAGCTGGAGCCGTTTCACCAGCACCCCGTGGCCGCACACCTCTGGCGCACAGTGGCGGAGATGCAGGCGGTCCTGTCGGACAAAGGTCCGCTCGGCGCAGTCGGACTCGAGTTGGACGATCCCCGGCTGCTTCGTCTGGCCGCCTTCCTCCACGACATCGGCAAGGGTCACGGTGGAGAGCACGCCAAAGTCGGCGCCGAGATCGCGGCCACCTTCGCCAAGCGGATGGGGATGGACGCCAGGACGACAGACCTCTTGGTCGGCGCCGTGAACCATCATCTTCTCCTGCCGCTGACCGCCACGAGACGTGACCTGGCCGACCCGGCCGTGATCGACAGCGTGGCCGCGGAGGTAGGCAGCATCGAGTTGCTGCAGGTGCTGTATTTGCTGACGATCGCCGATTCCAGGGCTACCGGTCCCTCGATGTGGAACGACTGGAAGGCGAGCTTGCTCAGGACGCTGTTCCTGAGATGCGCCGCCAGGTTTGGCGCCGACGAGCCTGCCATCACAACGGGCGCGGCCACCCGGCAAGAGGTCCTGGCTCGGTCGGGCGGGTCGATAGATGAGATGGCGGCCCATCTCGATGCGATGCCCGACGACTACCTGCGGAGCCCTCTCGGTCGAAGAGGTGCTCTGGCATCTCGAGCTGGTCTCTGATCTGGAGGGTGTCTCCAACCTGGGGGTTCGGGTCGGTGAGCCCATCGACACCGTGGTGGTGGTCGGCCCGAGCCAACCCGGTTTCCGTCGGACTGTCGCCGCCGTCTTTGCCGCCAATGGGGTCGACGTGCTCGAGGCTCGACTTTTCGGGCGATCGGATGGCCTGGTCGTCGACTCGTTCCGGGTCAGGGACGACCGCACCGGTGGGATTGTTCCGGGGGAGCGGTGGGACAGAGTTCGCGTCGATGTCGAAGCCGGTCTTCTCGGGCAGCTCGACACCGATGACAGGGTCGCTATCCGCGCCGCCGCCTACCCAATGTCCGAGGCGTCCCGGCCCCGGCCGAGCGCACGCATCTCTACCGATCCCGCAACGGGCGATCTGGTGGTCGTCGTCAAGTGCTCAGACCGCATCGGGCGACTGGCTGAGATCCTCGGGGTGCTCGACGGCTGTGGTCTCGAGATCCGTCTCGCCAAGCTCGACAGCCGCGAGGGTGAGGTGATCGACACGTTCCACGTCGGCCCAGGTCCGTCGATGGCTGATCTCGACCTGCCCGGGCTGGAGCAGCGGATCTCCGACAGCGTGATGCCGTGAACGCCTCAGGCCACCGGAACCGGGACGAGTGCTGTCGCTGTTGTGTATCCGTTGTCTTGACTGCAAGGGTGAAAACGGTCATGCTGTCAAGTACTTGACAGCGCTCATCAAGAGCGGTGGAGGGACAGGCCCTGTGAAACCGCGGCAACCGATTAGTTCGGTGCCAATGCCTGATCGATGAGATGCCTATGGCGGACCTCCGCCTCGGGCGCTCGTATGAGCGCGTTGAGACGATGACATAGGAGGTCAGCCGTGCGACAAGTCAGAGATCGAATCCCCGGATCCTTCCGGTGCATGTGTTGTCGACGCTCTCGGGTGGAATGCCCGGGCGCTCGACGCTCGTAGCTCACCGCCACCACCCGAGAGCAGTCATTTCGCTTCACGCGGTGCTTCGCCGTATTCACATTGCTACAGAAGGAAAGTTCTCATGACCACCACCTACCTCAACGATGTCGACCTCCCGACGGTCGGCGCCCTTGTCCAAGCAGTCCAGGAGGATCCAGACAAGGGACAGACCACATGGAAATCCGAAGTCACCTGGGGTGGCGCGTTCCGAACCACGGCTCGGTCGCGTGATCTGGCCCCGGTCGCGTTCGATGAGCCCCCCGGCTTGGGCGGCACGAACACGGCGCCCAACCCCGTCGAGCAACTCCTCGGGGCGCTCGGCTCCTGCCTCGTCATCGGCTACGCGGCCAATGCCACCGTTGCCGGCATCGAGTTGAAAGATCTTCGCATCGAGCTCGAAGGCGATCTAGACCTGCAGACGTTCCTCGGCCTGGGTGAAGGAAACGCCGGATTCTCCTCGATCGGAGCCAAGGTCCACATCGAGGCCGACGCCGAGGACGAAGCGATCCGGGCCCTCCACGAGAAGGTGATCGCCACCTCCCCGGTCGGGCATTGCTTGTCGCGGTCAGTGCCTCTCGAGGTGAGCCTCGCCTGAGGGTGGCTTCACCAGATCGTCACCCAGGCCGGACCAGCTCGGCAGCCAGCCAGGGCCGGATGACCGGTAAGACGTTGTCAGGCTGCATGGCCTGGGTGTGATCGAGACCTTCGAGAAGGCGTACGGACCAACCGTTGGCTTCGAGTTCGCGGCGATTGTCCTCGAGGGGTCGTGCGATGCTGACGTGAGTGCCTCCCCACCGTTCGTCGTAGACGATCTCGTCTTCGCTGCCGGCGAAACACAGTCGGGGACAGTCGAGCTGTGACAGGGCGCGACGTTCATCGAAGTCCTGGAGCCTCGTGTACAGCGTGAGGAACTGACGGGCCTGGGGTTCGGCCATATCGAACTCGACGGTGGACCAATCGCCCGGTTCCGACGGTCCGTCGGTGGGCGGGTGTACGGGGCCAGGTTCTGAAGCCATTCGATGGGTGGCATTCGTCACTTCCAGCATCTCGGCATACGGCCCATCCAGGGGCGGGAAGCCTCCCATGATGAGCGCTGTCAGCCGATCTGTGCGGATCGCCAGCTGCATCCCGGTGAGAGCAAGCCACGAGTATCCGTAGTACGCAAAGGTTCCGGCTCCCGCCGCGTCGGCCACGGCGAGCACGTCGGAGGAGATGTTGGAAGGGGTGAGGGTGTCTGGCTTCGGTGCCGCCAACAGATGTCCCTCGTAGTCAAAGGCGACAACGGTGACCATGTCCCGCAAACCCTCGATCAGCGAACGGCCCAGGGCGGGGTCGGCCCCCCACCTGCGCATCTCCTCCGCAGCCTCACCCTCCGCCGGCGTCGGGTTCACCGGTAGGAGCAGGAATGGGCCCTCACCCTGGATCTCGACGTCTACCTGATTGCCGTCGTGCAACGTTGCTGTGGTCATGTTCTCTCCTCGATACCTCCTCGGGGCGGAGGAGCTGATACTATACAGCGTATAGAGATGAGCAAACTCGAACAGAACGGCTCGAACGATGGCGCTGCTCTGGCGATCCGAGGTCGGTGGAGCCAGTCTCTTCGTCGCCCGGGCCGAAACCACGGCTCGAAATCGACGAAATCGTCACTGCTGCGATTGCGGTTGCCGACGCCAATCCGTCTGTCGGTCTTGTCGATGCGGGCGGTGGCGGAACAACTCGGTGTCACCGCCATGGCCCTGTACGGCTATGTGCCGGACAAGGGTTCGCTCGTTGCCCTTGCCTATGACGCGATCCATGCGGAGATGTCCGATCACGAGCAGGGCGATGGCGACTGGCGAGAACGAACCATCGCATGGGCCGAGGATCTCGTTGCCCTGTTCGTGCGGCACGCTTGGGCTCTTCGTGTCTCCTATGCCCGCCCGGTCCTCGGCCCCAACGAGCAACGCGTTCTCGAGTCCCTCGTCGGGGTCTTGCGCACAACCGACCTGGATCCCGATCGAATGCGGCGTGTTGTCGGACTGCTCTTCTACGCAGTTAGGGGAACGGCGCTCACCATCGCTGAAGCACGGGAAGCCGAAGCGGCGAGCGGGGTCACCGAAGGGGACTGGTGGCGGACAACGTCAGCCGCACTCGATGAGAACGTGCCGGACTTTGCTGATCGATTCCCCAACACCACTTGGCTGCTCTCCCAACAGCCCGACCTACCCGCATCTGACGATGGCTCGAGCTATGTGGAACAGCAGTCGATGGTGAATCTCCGAACCGGGCTCGGCATTCTCCTGGACGGTGTCGAGGCAGCCAGTCAGCCAAGCCGCGTCGGTGAGCGTTGTTGGCTATTCACCAGATTGGGCTTGGTCCCCACCTGTTCGAATTCCTACCAGGGTCGCCAGCGCACCGAAGTTCGGTGCCCAGCCGACGCCGAACACCTTCCCTGAAATGATCGGCCCTTCCGGATTCCAGTACGTGCTCCGCACTCGCTCGATGGTCGGGATGCGAAAGTCGTAAGGCACGAGGTCGGCGACCTTCCCGTTCCACGTTCTCTCACTCGGCGATTTCCGAAGCTCCTGGATGATGGCGACCACGCCGATGATCGCAAGAACCAGCCTCCAGAGGCCCCGGATCGAGGTGGTGGGGGTCCGCCGTTCGTCTCTCCATGACGACGAGGCTACCGCGCTCAAACCAAGAGCGGTTCAGGGATCGAGACCTAGGCGGTCGCCATCGAGCCCTCGGTCACCTCGTCCTTGTGTGCGGCGAAGGCGCCCAGGACCTCGTCCTTCTCCCTTGCCGGTATCTCGAAAGCGTCGAGCGTCCTTGCCAGCTCGGCGGCCACCTCGTCGAACTCGGCAGGTGTGATCCGGAATTCGCGATGAGCCTCTTCGAGTCCCAGGGTCGTGCTCCCCGGCTCGGTCGGGGTGTACTCGAACGGCCCTCCGGACACGTTGCAGACCCACAGAGTTCGCATGAACTTCAGACCGGGGAGCCGGCCCAGATTGTTCGTGTGCCACTCGCGCAGAGCCGGATTGCTCGACCCCTGGCCGACGATGGGGTTCTCGATCAGCGCGTCACTGAACTTGTCCACCACCGCGGCAATGGCGAATACGCCACCGAGCCTCTCGTACAAGCTCGACTCCGTCATGACTCGGCCTCCTCGTAGGCGCGTATCGGGCGACGGTCTCTATCGCCAATCAACTTCAGTTTTACACCAGGTCGTGAGCGGAGTCAACGGTGCATTCACCTGTTTCGAAGTCGTGCCATGATTTTCCCGTGGCCGAGCCCAACAAGACAGCCTGCCGCGGACGCTGACGCACGAGGCAGCGCTACAGCAGTTCCTCCTCTACCTGGGAAGCGCCCTGACCGCGGCGGGGGAAGCCGTGAACGAAGTCGAGGACCACCTCCAGGCGGTGGCTGCGGCCTATGGGGCGACCAGGGCTCGCTTCGCGGTGTTGCCCACCTTCGTTGTTGTCGCCCTCGATCCGAGTCGGCCCGCCACGCTGGAGCCAACGCCTCAGCTCAGGGGCGTGCTTCGACTCGACCAGACGTCCGCCCTCTTCGACATTCTGAAACGGGCGACTCGGGGAGAGATCGATCCCGGCGAAGGAAGCCGACAGGTGATCGAGGTGATGGCCCGACCCTCGAAGTACCGCACCCTGTCCACATTGGCCGGGCACGTTGTGCTCACTGTTGGGATATGCCTGATCCTCCAGCCGACCTGGTCGGACGTGGCGCTGGCCGCGCTTTTCGGCCTGGTGGTCGGCCTGCTCAAGCTGGTCGGGGTCCGCTGGGTGCCGCTACAAACCTTGATGCCCGTCGCCGCGGCGTTCATCGTTTCAGCGCTCACCTTCCTGCTCGCCAATCAGGGGTGGGCCAACGCCAACTTGCGGACGATGATCCCGCCACTGGTCACCTTCCTTCCCGGAGCCGCCCTCACCATGTCGGTGATCGAGCTATCGGCCGCACAGATCGTGAGCGGTGCCAGTCGCCTCGTCTCGGGTGGGCTGCAATTGGTCCTGCTCGCCTTCGGGATCGTGAGCGCCGCTGAGGCTTTTGGTCTTCCGTCGGCGGAGGTCCTGGTGAATGCCCCCCAGAACCTGATCGGCTGGTGGGCGCCTTGGCTGGGGATGGTCGTGTTCGGGATCGGAGTCGCGGTGTTCCATTCGGCGCCCTCGGGCTCGTTGCCCGGGCTTTTCCTCGTCCTTCTGGTGGCCTTCGTCGGTCAGCAGGTGGGGAGCGCGTTCTTCGGTGGTTACGTCGGCGGATTCGTTGGCGCAACCGCGATGACAATCACGGCACGTCTCGTCGAGCGAACCAGGTTCGGCCCTCCTGCCCTCGTCTCGTTCCTTCCCGGGTTCTGGCTTCTTGTCCCTGGCGCGCTGGGCTTGATCGGGGTCACCGAGTACATAGCATCCGGCCCAATAGTCGGGGTGCAGGACTTCCTGGGAACGGTAGGCGCCATGGTTGCCATCGCAGTGGGAGTCCTCTGCGGGTACTTGCTGGTGGACTCGGTCAAGCCCTTGTACCGCCACACGGTGCGCCCGGCCCTGGATCTCCTCCCCTTCCAGCTGATGCCGTCGAACTGGGATGCCGCCTTCGGGGAACGTGAGGCCGATCGCGGGAAACGAAAGGAAACCAGACGCGACCGTGGTGGAGGAAGATGCATAGGATCGCGATTCGTGACGCAGTCTGACCCGACGCCTGCATCCGCCGGCACCGATGTCAAGGCAGGTCTTGGTGTTCTCCTGGCCACCTGCATCTCGGCATTGGTGGTGAACGCCAACACCTCTGCGGTGTCGATTCTGCTTCCTTCGATTGGCGAGGATGTCGGCGCACCGGTGAGCACCCTGCAATGGGCGGTTACCGGTTATTCGTTGGTAGGGGCGGCGTTCATCGTCACGGCTGGCGCTCTCGGCGACGTCTTTGGCCGCCGCCGCATCTTTCTCGGCGGCCTGGCCCTGTTCATCGTCTCCTGTGCCTTGATCGCCATGACCGACACTGCGGCCGGTGTCATCGGCGGCCGCGCCATACAGGGGGCGGCGGGCTCGACGATCCTGGCTTGTGGCCTGAGTCTGCTCACGGTTGCCTCCTCCGGGTCGGAGCGCCTCCGAGCTGTCTCCCTCTGGGGAGCGGCGTCGGCGATCGGCGCCGCCGCCGGCCCGCTGGTCGGCGGGGTCCTCGTCGATACCGCGGGATGGCAGGCGCTGTTCTGGATCGACGCCGGGATCGCCGCTCTATGCGTGCCTATGACACTGCGCCGGGTCGAAGAATCTTTGGACCCAAACCGCTCCCGCAGCATCGATTGGCTGGGCACCTTCCTCGTCGCCGCGATCCTCGCTCCGTTCATACTCGCGGTGAGCAAGGGATCCGAATGGGGGTGGACCTCACCGGAAACACTCGGCTCGTTCCTGGTCTCGATAGTTGCGGCGATCGCATTCGTGTACGTGGAGCGCCGCTCGGATTCGCCGTTGGTCGACCTGAACCTGATGAAGAACCGGGCCCTGATCGGAGCCACGCTGGGGATCCTGATCGGAGCGGGCACGATCAACGGGCTCATGTTCGTCTTCAGTCTCTACTTCCAGGACCCGGCGACACTCGGGATGACCGCTCTTCAGGCCGGTCTGGCCACGCTCCCCGCCACAGTCGGTCTCGTGATCCTGGCCCCACTGGTCCCGAGGTTCGCGACCAAGATGGGCACCCGGCAGGTGGTCGGTCTCGGTTTCATCATCATGACCGTCGGTTTCGCAGTGCTCATCGGGATCTCTGTCGTCGTGGGAATACGCTGCTTTCGTCCTCCCCTTGGTCGCCGTCGCCGCAGGCATGGCCCTGTCCAATGGGCCGTGCTCGTCGGTCGCCACCAGCGCGGTCCCCGAGGAGCAGGTCGGGTCCGCCTCCGGGATATCCAACATGGCCCGCTATGTGGGAGCTGCGGTGTGGACAGCGGTGGTCGCCACCCTCTACTCCAGTGTCAGCGCAGATCGGGTCGCAGCGGGTGCCTCGACGGGCGATGGCCTGGCGGCCGCGGTCGGAGCGGCTGCCGTGTTCCTCACCATCACATCTGCGGCCGGGATCCTCCTGGCTTGGCTGGCCGGACGGCACCGGCCGCCGGCGCCGATGGCCGTGGATTACGCCGCCGCTGCGACCGCTAGCACCCATACCCTGCCCACCCCGCACCCGTCCTCTGCAGAGAGGGTCGGGGCCGGGGTGGTAGGTCGGATCAGGAGTACTCGCTGGTCTGGAACGCGTCGTAGCCTTCGCCGCCACGATCGTCTTCCGCATCATCACCTTCTATCTGCCCGCCGTCGAAGGATTCTTCGGATCCCGTTGGCTGGAGAAGCACGGCTACATCTGAGAGTCGGTGCAGGGGTAGGGTCGATCGTCCACGACGCTTCACAAGGAGGCATATCAGCATGACGATTGGACCTATTCAGGGGTTGGTGATCGGTTTCCCGGACAACGAGATGTTCGAGGGACGGATCGCAGAAGAGTTGGCACGTCTCAGTGATGTCGGTCAGATCCGGGTCATCGATGCTGTGTTCGTGACCCGTGACGGCGATGAGATCGATGTGTTGTCGGTTTCCGGTCTCGACGATGAGCAGAGGGCCGAGCTGCGTTCCGTGGTCGCCGCCCTGGTGGGGCTGGGAGTGGCCGGCGAGGAGGGAGCCGCGGTGATGGCCGAGGCAGGTGGCATGGTCGACGCCGATGCCATGACGGTGGCCGAGTCGGTCGCTGCAGACCTGATCGACGAATTGCCTGATGGCAGCTCTGCGTTGGTGTTGGCTTTCGAGCATCTCTGGGCGGTGCCTTTGCGGGATGCGGTCCGCGATGCCGGCGGGGTCGTCCTTGCCCACCGAACTGTATCTGCGGAAGACTTGATCGGGCTGGGGATGCTGATGGGGTATGCCGCCGAGCTCGAGGCCGAGCAGGAGGCCGTCGACACTTCAGCCGACATGTAGTCGACATCGATGAGGGTTCGACCTCATCGACGACCCACCAATGCCCAAGGCAAGTGAGGCCGTAGGGAAAAGTTCCTCCTGGTGTCAGCCTCGATCAGCTACGTCGGATGACGCATTGCGGCCCGAATCCGACGTAGCTTGCAGGATCACGATCTGAGCAGACCCGGGAGGGACACGATCAATCCACTCGCCGTTGGGCCTTCCGCATACTTCGTCACGTCCGGAGGTCAACCTCGGGTGCGCCGCCCGAGTGACGTGTTCAAGGCAGTTCTCGGCCTTTTCCTGGTTATTTGGGCCACAGCCAACGTCGAAAGCATCTCGTCATGGGCGCAAGCTCTGACCGAGCTGGTGCAGGCGAGCCCATCGTGGGTGAACCTCCTCCTCGAGATCGGCTACGCAGCCAGCCTGCTCTACGTGGTTGTGGTTTTCGCCGCCTTGGTCACGGGAGGTCGGGAGCGGCGACTTGCTCTCCGCGATCTGGCGATCGCGGGCGTGACCGCAGCGGTCTTAGTGGTGATTCTCTCGTTCATGATCAACGACGCCTGGCCTTACGTCTTCCCCGAGATGGGATTGGAAGATCCGGCGCCGAGATTTCCGGTGCTGAGGGTGGCGATGGTGACCGCCATCCTCGTGGTGGTCGGTCCCCATGTCACTCGCCCTCTCCGACGTTTCGGCTGGCTTGCCATAGCTGCCACTGCTATCGCTTCGGTGAGTCTGGGTTATGGAACCCCGACCCACATCATTGGCTCCTTCGGGATCGGTCTCTTCTCTGCCGGTCTGCTCTTGGCCATCATCGGGTCGCCGCGGGGGTACCCCGACCCCAATGCGGTGGCCGCGGCCCTCTCCAGCCTCGGTATTCATGTGCATTCTCTCGAGCCCGCGCCCTACCAGACTTGGGGAGTCATTCGCTTCGTGGGCAGGGACAGCGACGACGCGATCGTCGACATCAAGGTGCACGGACGTGATGCCGTCGATTCGCGCCTCGTAGCAAAGCTCTGGCACACGCTCTGGTATCGCGAATCGAGTAC
The DNA here is from genome assembly GCA_963843585.1 of uncultured Acidobacteriota bacterium. Lineage (GTDB taxonomy): Bacteria > Actinomycetota > Acidimicrobiia > Spongiisociales > ZC4RG35 > JARDZU01. The sequence continues at coordinate 25,516 of CAWJLJ010000024.1, read as the reverse complement.
GACGCTCGGCTATTCACGACTCCAGGCAGTGGAGCACGAGGCCTTGATCACAATCGTGGCGGATCGCGCCGGGGTGCGGGTGCCGCAACTGGCTGTCGTGGGGAGCCCCACGTCCGAGGTCTCCCTAATTTCGTTCCGGGGCACCGGCACTGCTTTGGCTGAGATGGACCCGGGCGACCTCACCGACGCCCTGCTCATCCAGATGTGGGACCAGGTGCGTCTGATGCACGAGGGATCTCTGAGCAACGGCTCCCTGGATACGTCGGCCGTCCAGGTAGGCACGGATGGCCCCATCATCACTGATTTCGCCCTCGGATCTCTCTCTGCGGATGATTCTGATCAGGCCACCGACATCGTCGAGCTTCTCTTCTCGCTCGCAGTGGTGGTGGGGGAGGAGCGCGCCGTCCGCACTGCACTACAGGGACTGGGGCGCGAGCGACTCGTGGCCGTCTTGCCCTATCTCCAAGTGCCTGCGGTGAGCCCCACGACCCGGCGCCTCACGGAGAAGCCCAAGAACCTGATGTCATCCCTGAGTTCGGAGGTGACCGGGGTCACCGAGTCCGAGATGCCAGAGCCGATGAAGTTGCGCCGGGTCACAGCGAAAAATCTCATCATGGCGGCGCTCCTGTTCTTGGTCGCATGGGCGCTGATCCCGCTGTTGACCAGTGTCGATTACGCCGAGATATGGATGGTCCTCGAGTCGGCGGATTGGCCGCTGCTCGTGTTCGCCCTGATCGTCGGGCACACTCAATTCTTCCCCCAGGCCACGGCAACGATGTGTGCCGTCCAGGTCAAGCTGCCTTTTTGGCCGTTGCTGACATTGCAGACGGCGAGCCAGTTCGTCAGTCTGGCGATACCGAGCGCCGCCGGCCGCGTGGCGATGAACACCGTGTTTCTCACCAAATTCGGTCTCCCTGTGCCAGTGGCGCTCGTTCAGGGCTCGATCGATGGCTTCTCCGGGTTTCTGGTCCAGGCGGCCATCCTCATCCTCTTGCTGCTCTTCGGCGACGTCGCGCTCGCTGTCGACATTGACCCTGCCGATGTGCCATGGCTGCTGATACTCGGCTTGGTGGCCCTGGTCGTGGTCGGGGTGGTGATCGCGGTTCTCAAGATCAGGGCGCTCCGGGACCGCGTGGTTCCGGTGGTCATCGAGGCGTGGGGCGCCCTGAAGGTCGTGCTCCATCAGCCGTCGCGAGCATTCGGGCTGTTCGGCAGCAACTTCGTCTACTGGAACGTCCTCGGAATAACACTGTGGCTGACTTTGCAGGCCGTTGGGAGTGACCTCAGTTACGGATCAGCCCTGTTCGCTGCCGCGGGCACGAGCCTTTTGGCCGGTTTCATGCCTGTGCCAGGAGGCGTCGGTGTGGCGGAGGCGACCATGACTGCTTTGTTGGTCTCGTTCGGTGTCGATGAGTCGACGGCCTTCGCGGTCACCGTGGCCTATCGGGTGATCACCTTCTATCTACCGGCTCTGGAAGGGTTCTTCGGCGCTCGTTGGCTGGGGAAACACGGTTACGTGTAGGCCAGGTCAATCGTGGGCCATCATGTCGATGGCCACGGTGGCGGTCAGTATCAGAATCGGGTCCTGACCGGGCTCGATCTCGACACCGTATGAGTCGCGAACCCGGAACCACTTCTTCGATACTTCGGCGATCTTGTCACCGCCGTTGGAGATCTCGTATTCGTGGTCGACGAGATTCCCCTGAGCTTCGAGTTCCACCCCGCTCGCCGTCGTGATCGAAAATCTCTCCCGCAGTGGGGTGATCATCGCCTTCTTGATCGTGGCCATGGTCGACCCGTCGGGCCCTTCCACCTCCATGACCTCTCTCACCCGCACCGGGCGATCCTGGATCTTGGCCACTTCGTTGCCTTGTGGATCCTCGAACACCAGAGTGCTTCGAACGCGGAGTGCCTTCCCGTTGACCTTGAACGCCCGCTCACCCCGATCGGTCTCGATCCAGAAGTCATCCCCGATCGAGACGAGCTTCTCCCGCATCTGATAGTGCACGGCGCTTCCCCCGACCCCGAACTCCTGACGGTCCTCCTGACGCTCTTCTCGCCGGTCCTGACGTCTGTCGCGCAATCCCATGACTGGACTCCTTCGTTGGGTGAGACCTACTCAACCACCGTCGATCGCTCGTGTCATCACTCATAGTGAGCGAACCGTATTTCGCCCAGTCACTCGCCTCATCTGCTTGGATTGGAGGGTCCGAGGGCTGGGAGCGCTCCCAACGACGGAAGGGAAGAAGATGCGACGAGAGAGAGCTTCCCGGCTCATCGCCCTCGCCCTGACACTCTCGGTCTCCCTGCTGACGGCCGCACCGGCCACGGCCGATCACCGGGACTCCGACGACCTCTACACCCCACCCCCGAGCCCGGGGAGTCTGGACCAGATCAAGGAGTTGCGACGCGGCGGCCAGCGGGTCGAAGCACAGCTGATCTCGAGGATGGTGAGGACGCCGTCCGCGGTCTGGTTCAACGGCGGCTCACCCAAAGAGGTCCGCCGAGACGTAGCCGAAGTGGTTCGTGATGCCCATCGAGACCGCAGCGTGCCGGTCCTGGTCGCTTACAACGTGCCGTTCAGAGATTGTTCCCAGTTCTCGGCCGGCGGCGCCCTGGATCTCGCCTCCTACAAGGCCTGGGTCGACGGCTTCGCGAAAGGCATCGGCAAGAGCGAGGCGATAGTGATCCTCGAGCCCGACGGCCTTGGGATAATCCCCTTCAACATCGACATCAACGGCAATGCCGAGTGGTGTCAGCCGCGTGATGCCGCCGGCAATCCTCAGCCGGGTGCCACGCCGGAGGACCGGTATGCGGCCCTGAACTACGCCGTCGATGTCCTGGCGTCCTTGCGAAATGTCAGCGTCTATCTCGATGGCACCCACAGTGCCTGGCTCAGTGTTGGCGACATCGCCGATCGTCTGGTCAAGGCCGGCGTCCAGCGTGCGGACGGCTTCTATGTGAACGCCTCCAACTATCAGCTGACAGAGAGACTCGTGAAGTACGGCTCATGGATATCGGGGTGCATCGCCTTCGCCAACAACCCCGAAGAGGGCGGATGGCGTCTCGGCAACTACGCATGGTGCGGAAGCCAGTACTTCCCGGCCAACCCGAACGATTTCTCCACATGGGGGCTGACCGATCAGTGGTATGTCGACAACCTGGGGACGGCAGTAGCCACGACCCATTTCGTGATCGATACCAGTCGCAACGGACAAGGCCCGTGGGCCCCGCCGCCGGATCACCCGGCGGGTGACCCGCAAGACTGGTGCAACCCGCCTGATCGGGGGGTCGGACTTCGGCCAAGTCTGAACACCGGCAACGCGCTCATCGACGCCTACCTCTGGATCAAGATCCCCGGGGAGTCAGACGGGCAATGCAACCGTTGGGGGCCCGGACCCGAGGACCCGGTTCGGGGGATGGTCGATCCGGCGGCCGGGGTCTGGTTCCCGGAGATGGCACTCGAGCTCGCAGACAACGCCAACCCGCCTCTCATCAGGTAGGGCTAGGCGTTCCACGTAGGGTGAGCCCAACCGGAGGAGGTCACACATGGACGTGAACCCTGTGCCCGAGGCCTACGGCTCTGTGACGATTTCGCTGACAGTTAGCCCGTGCTTGGGTGCGATCGAGTTCTACAAGTCGGCGTTCGGAGCAGAGGAGGCGATGCCCCCGATGATCGGACCTGACGGCAAGATTTCGCACGCCGAGGTGCGGATCGGCGACACCGTCGTGATGCTGAGCGACGAGCAGCCCGACTCACCCACCAAATCGCCTCTTTCGGCCGGGACGACGACGGCAGTCATGTTTCTCTACACCGAGGATGTCGACTCCGTCTGGGAGAGGGCCATCGCTATGGGCGCCCGCGAGATCTACCCCCTCTCGCTGCAGTTCTATGGAGACAAGGGTGGGCGTATCGAGGACCCCTTCGGACACCAATGGGGGTTGGCTCAGCATGTCGAAGATGTCAGTCCCGAGGAGATGGAGCGGAGGATCGCCGAGTTCTTCGAAGAGTCAAGGGAGACCAGGCAGCGCCTTCTCTCAGACGAGCTCGGCGACCGACCCGACGGTTGAGACGTCCCCCGGGCCGAGTCCATAGGGATCGATCAGGAACGCGCGTGAGAGCCCGGCCGCTCTAGCCCCGTTCACATCGTGAAACACCGAGTCGCCCACGTACCAGGCCTTCGACGGCTCCAGGTCCATGCGATCGAGGGCGGCCTGGAAGATCTTCGGGTCGGGCTTGGACACTCCGACTTCATGTGAGTCGATGACGAACTCGAACAGATCGAGCAGACCTGCCGTTGGCAAGAGAACCGCGCACCGAGCCGTCCGAATTCGACACCACCGCCACCCTCACTCCGGAGTCCCTCAGCTGCTCGACGGCCGTTCCCACTCCGTCGAGGGCATGGTTCCACAGCCCGTACCCGCGATCGGTCTTCTCCCCGGCCAGGTGCGGATCGACCACGCCAAGGATCGTGAAATAGCGCTCCATCCACCAATCCCAGTCGACCTCCTGACCTCCGAGTCGAAGATCTGAGTACTCGGCCATGGCCTCGTAGTGGGCGCGGTGAGCGCGGGTTGGGTCGATCACAGCACCGAGTCGCCGACCCATCTCCTCCGGATCCTGGAGGATGAGGGTCCCGCCGGCGTCGAACAGGATGGCTTGGGGCCGATTCGCAGTTGTCATCGATGGCATATCAGCAGATCGGGCCCCCTAGACCCGAACCCGCTAGAACTACGGCATGTCCAACCCGCTGCCACCCATGGCGAGCGACCTCGAGATCGCCCGCACCGCCAAACTCAAGCCGATCAGCGACGTGGCGCGGGACCTCGGCCTCGAAGAAGAAGAGGTCATTCCGTACGGCGCCACCAAGGCGAAAATCCATCTCGATGCCCTGCGCCGGATCGCCGGCAATCCCATGGGCAAGTACGTGGATGTCACGGCCATCACCCCCACCCCGCTCGGCGAGGGCAAGACGACCACCACGATCGGGCTGGTCCAGGGTCTGGGTGCCCTCGGGCACAGGTCGATTGCCTGCATCCGACAGCCGAGCATGGGCCCGACGTTCGGGATCAAGGGCGGCGCGGCCGGGGGCGGGTACAGCCAGGTCGTCCCGATGGACGAGTTCAACCTCCATCTCACCGGCGACATGCACGCCATCTCGGTAGCGCACAACCTGGTGGCTGCAGCCATCGATGCTCGCTGGTATCACGAAGGGCGCTTGACCACCGAGGCTCTCGATGCCCTGGGGTTGAAGCGTCTCAACATCGATCCCAACCGGATCAGTTGGCGCCGGGTCGTCGACGTCAACGACCGAGCGCTACGACACGTCGTGATCGGCCTGGGTGGGGCGGTCGACGGTCGTCCCCGCGAGAGCGCGTACGACATCTCGGTCGCCAGCGAGCTGATGGCCATCCTCGCCCTTGCCGATGGCGCCGACTACGCGTCGTCGCTGCGCAACCTGAGGGAGAGGGTCGGTCGGGTGGTGATGGGCCTGTCCAAGGACGGCGCTCCGATCACTCTCGACGACCTGGGTGTCGGCGGCGCCGTGACGGTTCTGATGAAGGACACGCTTCATCCCAACCTGATGCAGACCCTGGAGGGTCAGCCCGCCTTTGTCCATGCCGGCCCCTTCGCCAACATCGCCCACGGCAACTCGTCGATCCTCGCTGACCGGATGGCGCTCCATCTCGGCGACTACGTGGTGACCGAGTCCGGGTTCGGTGCCGACATGGGCATGGAGAAGTTCTTCGACATCAAGTGCCGGGTATCCGGTCTGCGGCCGGACTGCGTCGTCATGGTGGCGACGGTGCGAGCTCTGAAGACGCACGGTGGGGGCCCGAAGGTGGTGGCCGGTCGCCCGCTGGACAGTGCCTACACCGAGGAGAACCTGCCGCTTCTCCGAGCCGGCATGGCCAACCTCAAGGCACATCTCGACATAGCGGCGGGCTTCGGTGTGCCGGTCGTGGTGGCGATCAACCGGTTCCCCACCGACAGCGAGCACGAGCTCGAGTTGGTGCGACAGTCGGCACAGGAGGCGGGAGCTTTCGCCGCCGTGACCACCGAGCATCACGCCCGCGGTGGTGAAGGGGCGCGCGACCTGGCACGGGCAGTAGTCGAGGCCAGCAGCCAGCCGACCCAGTTCGACTTCCTCTATCCCCTCGACCGCCCGATCAAGGAGAAGATCGAGACCATTGCCACCAAGATCTATCGGGCCGGGTCTGTCGAATACACACAACAGGCAGAGGCCCAGATCGCCGACTTCGAGCGGTCGGGATTCGGATATCTCCCGATCTGCATGGCCAAGACACATCTCTCGATCAGCGACGACCCTTCGCTGAAGGGCGCCCCGCACGGGTACGAGCTCACGGTTCGTGAGGTCAGGGCTTCGGTCGGGGCCGGGTTCATCTACCCGCTCCTGGGCGAGATGAGCACCATGCCCGGGTTGGGGGCGACGCCGGGCTTCATGAAGGTCGATGTGGACGAGGCTGGCGAGGTGGTGGGGCTGACCTAGGTCGCTTCTACGTCGCCGTAGGCCCATATGTGGGCCCACGTACCTCAGGTAAGCAGTACCCGTTCCTCGCCCGTGTAGATCGTGAAGCCGTTCTCGCGGAGAAATCCGATCACGGTCATGTGGAACTCTTCGGCGAGGTCGAGGGCGAGGCTGGAGGCTGCCGAGACCCCGCAGACGAGGGAGAGCCCGGCCACCGCCGCCTTCTGCACGATCTCGAACGAGACCCTGCCCGAGACAAGCAAGCCGAGCTGGTCTATCGGCCATCGGGTCGTGGCGAGATGACCGACCAGCTTGTCCACCGCGTTGTGCCTGCCGACGTCCTCCCGCACCGCCACCAGGCTCCCGTCGGGCTCGAACGCGGCCGCGGCATGGATCCCACCGGTCGAGCGGAACGCGTGCTGCTGCTCGATGAGACGGCCCGGCAATCCGAGCAGGACATCCGGAGTGACCACCGGTCCATGAGGCGGCACCGAGCCGGCGACCCGGATGGCGTCGATCGAGGCCTTGCCACAGACTCCGCAAGAGGATGTGGCGTAGAAGTTGCGCTGGAACCGGGACGGATCGACCGTGATCCCTTCTGCCAGCCTGACATCCCATCGCCCTTCTCCCAGATCTACCACCGAGGCCACTTCGTCGGGCCCGTTGACGATTCCCTCGGTGATGGCGAAGCCGAGGGCGAGCTCGGCGTCGTTGCCCGGGGTGCGCATGACCACCGCGAGGGCGGTCCCATCCAGTCGGAACTCGACCGGCTCCTCGACGACGAGGTCGTCGTCGACGGTCGCAGCCTTCCCCCGGACCCGGATCACCGAACGGGTGCTGACCGCCTCAGACGCCACGGCCGCTGCTGACGTACATCCAACCGAACCGACCCTTGATGCAGAGGTTGCCGAGCGTCACGTCGTGGTCGTGCGGGGAGGTGACGCTCACGATGCGACCGTCCTGGGTGTGGAGATCGAGGTTGCAGCCCACCCCGCAGTACGAGCAGACGGTGCGTGTGACGTCCTGGCGCGATTCATCCCAAGACCCGGCCTCCCTCATGTCCCACTCGATCTTCCCGGCCAGGGCCCCGGTCGGGCAGACGGCGATGCAGTTGCCGCAGTAGACGCAGGCCGAATCGGGCAAGACGACGTCGAACTCGGTGGATATCCGTGCGTCGAAGCCACGCCCCGCCACGGCTATGGCGAAGGTGTTCTGGTGCTCGACTCCGCAGGCGTCGACACATCGATAGCAGAGGATGCATCGGCCGTAGTCACGCACATAGAGCTCGTCCTCGACCTTGGCCGGCTCGGCCACCGTGGCAGCGAAGTTGGGATCGGCCGGGTGATGGTGCCCGGGCGCCGGCGCTTCACGTGGCGACTCCGGCCCGGGGGCGCCAAAGCGCTCCGGCTGGGCTCCTGCTTCGGTCATCCATCGATCGAGCCGTTCTCCGGCTCGGTCCAGCTCCGACGCCGAGCCCAGCAGCTCCATCACCAGGCGACGGCTGTGCCGGGCCCGGTCTGAGCCGGTGGTGATCTCCATCCCCTCTTCGAGCTTGCGGGAGCAGGACGGCACGAGCGTGCGGGAGCCTTCGATCTCGACCACACAGACCCGGCAGGCGTTGGCCGCAGTCATCGTGGGCCCGTAACAGAGGGTGGGGATGTCCGCACCCGCCTGACGGCAGGCGTCGAGAACGGTGGAGCCCTCGGGGATTTCGATCTCGGCGCCATCGACCCGGGCTGAGACCGTGGAAACCGATCCGCTCACCGTTGTCATCGGGCCGTCCCCGGGAGACTGAGACGGAAGGCGGACTGGACCGCGGAGGCGGCGGTCTGACCCAGGCCGCAGATCGAGGCGTCGGTCATCACCCGGGCCAGGTCGTCGAGCCGCTGTCGCTCTTCGGCGATGCCGCCCAGCGGGCTGTCGGCGGCGAGCCGGGCCAGGGACTCCTCCTGTCTGACCGTGCCGATCCGGCAGGGAACACACTGCCCGCAGGACTCATCCCTGAAGAACTGGGCGATTCGGCGCAGCACCGGGCCGAAGTCTGTGGTGTCGTCGAAGACGATCACCGCCCCGGAGCCGAGGCCGGTCTGAGCGGCGGCCGCCCCCTCGAATGTCAGCTCCATGTCGAGGGTGCCGGCGTCGACGAAGCTCCCGGCAGCGCCGCCGACCAGGACCGCCCCAACTCCGGCGCCCTCACGCACACCACCGGCGAGCGTCATCAGTTGGCGCAGGCTGGTCCCGAACGGGACCTCGTAGAGCCCGGGTCGGGTCACGTCGCCCGAGATGCAGAAGAGCTTGGGACCGGTGGAGCGCTCCGTTCCTATGGCGGCGAACTCGGCCGCCCCCATCTCGAGCACGGCCAGGACTGCCACCAGTGTCTCGATGTTGTTCACCGAGGTCGGCTTGCCAAACACCCCCTTCTCGGTGGGGAAGGGTGGCTTCTGTCTCGGCTCGCCGCGCTCGCCCTCGATGGAGGCGAACAAGGCAGTCTCCTCTCCACAGATGTAGGCGCCCGCCCCCCGTCTGACCTCGATGTCGAAATCGAAGCCGGCCCCGGCGACGTCGGTTCCGAGAAGACCTGCGTTCCTGGCTTCATCGATCGCGTGGGCCAGACGACGCTCCGCCACCGGGTACTCGCCTCTGACGTAGGCGAATCCCTTGGTGGCCCCGGTGGCGAACCCGGCGATGGTCATCGCCTCGATGACGGCAAACGGGTCGCCCTCCATCAGGATCCGGTCCTTGAAGGTGCCCGGCTCCGACTCGTCGCCGTTGGCGATGACGTATTTCGCATCGCCCTCGGCGTCGGCGACTCCGCGCCACTTGATCCCGATGGGGAACGCTGCGCCACCGCGACCCTTCAGACCCGATTCATCGAGGGCGGCGATCAGACCGTCCCGCCCCATGTCGATCGCCTTTGCCAGGCCGGAATAGCCGCCGCTGCCCCGATAGGACTCGAGGCTCTCCGGGTCCACATGTCCGATCCGACGGAGAAGACGCAGCTCCTCTCGACCCTGGTGGATCAGACCCGTGGGCAGCTCCTCGAAGGCAAGACGGGTGAGGCCGGCCGCCTCGGCGGGTGCGACATTGCGATAGCCGGCGCCTGCAGTGTGGATGAGGGCCGCCGGTGCCCGGTCGCATTGGCCGAGACAGGGGCTTGGCGTCCAGCTCATCCCGTCATCGATGGCGCCGGACGGGCCCAGCTCGAGCTCGAGCGACCGCTTCAGCTCATCGGCTCCATATCGAGCGCAGACGATGTCGTCGCAGACGTGGATCAGAGTCTGCGCCCGTGACCCCATGTTGATGAGGGCGTAGAAGGTGGCGACCCCGTAGGCCTCGGCCGGAGGCACGGTGAGTCTCTCCGAGATGTAACCCAGCGCTCCCTTGCTCACCGACCCCGCCGCGTCCTGCACCGCGTGCAATGCGGGGAGCAATAGGTTGCGTCGTTCCCGAGCGGCATGCCCTCCGTAGGCGACATGGCCGTCGAGCCCGGTGAAATGACCGCCCTCCCACCCCGACTCCGGCGGTCCCAGCAGATCGTCGACGGCCGCGCGCTCTACGTCTGTTGGTCCTTCGAGCAGGGTGCGGATGTCCACTAGCGTCGAGACCAGGTCTCGATCCGCACCGCCGTTGCCTTGAACTCGGCGGTTCCCGACTTGGGGTCCCAGGCGTCGATGGTGAGCTGGTTCACATCGGTGTCGTCGGGGAAGTGGACGGCCATGAAGGCCAGTCCGGGTCGGAGCGAGCGGTCGAGCCTGACCGGGGCCTCGAGATTGCCCCGGCGGGAGACCACCCTCACTGTCTCACCCTCGTGGACGCCGAGTGCCTCCGCGTCCTCCGGGGACAGATCGAGCACGCCGTGGATGCGACGGGGAGAGGGGTAGCGGCCGCTCTGCACCCCGGTGTTGTACGAGTCGAGACGACGGCCCGTGGTGAGACGCAGCGGGAACTCCTCGCTGAGTGGGTCGACCGGTGGCACCCAATCGACAACCGAGAAGGGTGCCTTCGGCCCGGTCTCCTCCTCCCAGAGCCGACCGTGGAGGAACAGCGTGCCGGGATGGTCCTCGGTCGGGCACGGCCATTGCAGCCCGCCCGACTCATCGAGCCGCTCGTAGGTCATACCGCCGTGCATCGGCGAGAGACTGCGCAACTCGTCCCACGCCTCCTCGGCCGTGGGGGTGGGCCAATCGTGGCCCATCGCCCGCGCCACCATGCTCATGAGCTCGAGGTCATCCCTGGCCTCGCCCGGCGGATCGATCGCCCTCCGCACCCGCTGCACTCTCCGCTCGCTCGAGGTGAATGTCCCCTCGACCTCACCCCACCCGGCGGCCGGCAGCACGACATCGGCTATCTCTGCCGTCGCCGTCAGGAAGAGGTCTTGAACCACCATGAAATCGAGACCGGTGAGTCTCCGCTCCATCTGCTGGGCATCGGCTTCGGACTGCAGTGGGTTCTCGCCGATGACGTAGAGGGCACGGAGCTCGCCTTCATCCATCGCCTCGTGCATGAGGCTGATGTGCTTGCCGGGCCTGTGCGGGATCGTGGCTCCCCAAGTCCTCTCGAACTTCCCACGCAGGTCCGGGTCGGCCACCAATTGGAATCCGGGAAGACGGTTGGGGAGGGCACCCATGTCGCCGCCGCCCTGGACGTTGTTCTGGCCGCGTATCGGGACCACTCCCGACCCGTAGCGCCCGACATGCCCGCAGAGAAGGGCGAGGTTGATCAGGGCAAGGACGTTGTCGGTGGCGTTGTGATGCTCGGTGATGCCCAGGGTCCAGCACAGCTGGGCGGTCGGGGCGGTGGCGTACTCGTGGGCCATTTGCTTGATCGCCTCGGCCGGGACACCGGTGACCTCCTGACCGCGTTGCAGTGTCCAGTGCTCCACCGACTCGGCGTACTCGTCGAAACTCGACGTGGCGTGGGCGACGAAATGCTCGTGGTAGAGGTCCGATTTGATGATCTCCCACGCCAACGTGTTGGAAAGTGCGATGTCCGACCCGACGTCGATGCCGAGCCAGACGTCGGCCCAGGCCGCCGAGGAGGTTCGTCTCGGGTCGACCGCGAACATCCTGGCGCCCCTGTTGATCGCCTTCAGGACGTGGTGGAAGAAGATCGGGTGCGCTTCGCGCGCGTTCGATCCCCACATGACGATGAGGTCTGTGTCTTCCATCTCTTGATAGGAGCTAGTGCCGCCACCAGCCCCGAACACAGTCGCCAGACCGGCGACAGAAGGGGCGTGTCAAGTGCGGTTGCAGCTATCGATGTTGTTGCTGGCCATGACCACACGGGCGAACTTCTGTGCCATGTAGTTCATCTCGTTGGTCCCCTTCGAGCAGCTGAACAACCCGAAGGCGTCGCCCATGTGGGGAGCCAGCCCGGTGGCCACCCGCTCCATGGCCTCGTCCATGCTCGCCGGGCGCAGGGATCCGTTGTCCCGCACCAGCGGCTCGGTGAGACGTGCGTAGCTTCGCTTCACAATCACCTCCTTTCCACCATCGACGGCGAGGGTACCCATCCACCGGTTCGGGTGAACGGCGCTCACGATCTAGCGATTTGGCGCCGATAACCTGACTGTCGTGACCCGCCGCCTAGCCATGATCCTCGCGTGCGCCCTGATTCTCGGTGCCTGCACATCGACCACCGCCGACACAACCACCACGGCGCCTTCGGCGACGTCCAGTGCGCCCGAGGGCAGCACGACGACAGGTGGCGAGGCCCCTGCGACCACGACGACGCTTGCCGAGCCGACCTGGGAGGAGCTCCCCGGGATCGACGCCCTGCCCGCTGCCGTCCAGGACGAACTGCTCGCGCTGGTCCGCACGACCGAAGAGATCCGCGGGCTTCGCTTCCAGGAGCCGCCGACCATCGTGATCGTCTCCGAGCAGGAGCTCGAGGACCGGGTTCGCACACAGATCGAGGACGAATCCGAAGACTTCCCGGCAGACGAGGCCCTGTACAAGCTCCTCGGCCTGCTCGATGCCGAGGTCAATCTCCAGTCTCTCCTCACCGAGCTCTACGGAGAGCAGGTCGCCGGCTATTACGACGGGGAAACCGGTGAGCTTGTGGTCCCGATGCGGGAGGAGGGGTTCAGCGTCGTCCAGCGAGGGACCATGATCCACGAGCTCACTCATGCATTGACCGATGATCAGCTCGATTTCCACACCAGCTACACGGCGATGCTCGACGAGGATCGTCTCGACGAGGCCTCGGCCTATCAGGCCCTCATCGAGGGCGACGCGAGCATGGCCGAGCTTCTCTACCTGCAGACTCTCACCCAGGAAGAGCTTGGCGAGTTCTTCTCCGAGGCTCTGGACGTGGACACCACGGCGCTCGACTCCGCCCCTGCCTTCATCCAGGACTCATTGATTTTTCCCTATGACTCGGGCCTGGCCTGGGTGCAGGCCAACTACCTCCAGGACCAGTGGACGACGGTGAACGGGGCCTATGCCGAGATGCCCGGGCTTCCCGGCTCGACAGAGCAGATCATCACGCCGAGTGACTATGAGAGAGATCTCCCCAAGTCGCTCGAGACGACTGCGCCGTCGGTCCCTGGCTACGAGCTCGAGCGGGAGTCGGTATGGGGCGAGTTCGGGTTCAGGATCATGATCGATCAGATCCTCGGGGAGGAAGTAGGTGTCGACGCCGCCGATGGTTGGGGAGGCGACTACTACGCGCAGTGGTTCGATGGCCAGAACGCAGCCTTGCTCATCCTCTTCGAAGGTGACACGGATCGCGACACAGAAGAGCTGAGGGCGGCCTTGCTCGACTACGCCCTCACGGCGGTGGCGGAGGAGGACTACGCGTGGGTCGAGGTCCTCGATGATGGCCGGCTGGCATTCATCGCCGCCGACCAGCCCGAGGTGGGCGAGTCGATCCTGGCCGCGGTCAGCGGCTAGGCCTTACTCCGGCTCCGACGATCACGTAGCGTCGTCCCTGTGCAGAGGGTCGCGCTTTCCGCCCCCGAATGGGCCACAACCGGCTACATGGCCCGAACTTTCTCCGATCGACTGCTCGGTGTTTGGCGTGTGCCGGCGGGCTCGGCCGTGATACTCCCGGTGACCAGTGTCCACAGTTTCGGCCGGCGGCGGTCCCTGGATCTGGTCGGGGTCGACGCCGGGATGAGGGTGGTGGCCACGATGACCCTGCCGCCCAATCGTGTCACGGTCATCCCTTCGGCCCGCATGATCGTCGAGCTTCCGGCGGGTAGCCCGCTCCCAGAGGTGGGCGACCAGATAGAGATCACCGATGGCTGACGGCGGCCGGCTGTACGTTTGTGGCACCCCGATCGGAAATCTCGGCGATGTCTCTGATCGTCTCCGTGAAGTCCTCAAGACAGCGGATGTGGTCTACGCCGAGGACACCAGACGCACCGCCACCCTGCTCCGACACGTCGGGGCAAACCCGTCGGTGAAGTCGACTGTTCGTGGGCAACGAGAAGAGCAGGACAGCGGACCTGCTCGCGTCTCTCGATCAGGGGCGCACGGTCGCGATGGTCACCGACGCCGGAATGCCGACTGTGTCCGATCCGGGTTCCGATGTGATCCGACTGGCAAGGCAAGCGGGACATCTGGTGACAGTGGTGCCCGGGCCCTCCGCCGTCGTTGCCGCGGTGGCCTTGGCGGGTTTCGGGGGCGACCGTTTCGTGTTCGAGGGCTTTCTCCCACGAAAGGGCAAAGAGCGGTCAGAGCGTCTGCGTCGGATCGGTGGCGAGGATCGGCCGGTGATCCTGTTTGTCAGCCCTCATCGACTCGTGGCGGATCTGGAGTCCATCGCTGCGGCTACCGGCCCCGAACGAGAGATCGTGATCACGCGGGAGATGACCAAGCTCCACGAGGAAGTTTGGTCCGGCTCGGTCGAGCAGGCCATCGAGGCGTGGTCGGACCGAGACGTGAAGGGTGAGGTGACCGTGGTGGTCGCTCCCGGTCCCCTCGAGGCGCCCTCGTTCGATGCGGCGTTAGTGGAGGCCAGGGGCCTCGTCGAGGGCGGCGCCGCTCCGTCGGAAGCCGCCAGACGGGTCGCGACGGAGACCGGTGTCTCGCGTCGGGAGATCTACCAAGTATTGATCGCTGATCAACGGAGCTGAGCGCGGCAGGTTGCGCAGATCCCCTTTTCTTTGAACTGGGTGACTTTCGTCTCCGACCCACAGAAAGTGCAGGTATCGGTGAGCTTGCGCAACACGATCGATCCTCCTTCGACCGCGATGAAGAGGTGGTCCCCTTCCCTGATGTTGAACAGCCTTCTCGTCTCGGCCGGGATCACGATGCGTCCCAGGTCGTCGATCTTTCGGGCAATACCAGTTTCCATATCCACCTCAGCTTCCCCGAGGCGAGCCTACCCGGGGGGTTCACACCGGTGCCCGGGTACCGTCCCGGCATGCAATGGGTCGACACCCACTGTCACCTCCAGCTCGACGAACGCGACCCGGTGCTGCTCTTGGAGCGGGCCACCGAGGTCGACTGGGTTGTGGTGCCTGGTGTCGATCTGGAGAGCTCCAAGGGGGCGGCCCGCCTGGCTTCAGAGCATCCCGGTCGGGTGCTGGCCACTGTCGGATTGCACCCACACGACGCCGGCCGCTGGCCAGAGCAGGGATCCCAACTCACCGAGTTGGCCCCGATGGCGGCGGCAATCGGTGAGACAGGGCTCGACTTCTATCGCAATCTGTCGGCGCGGTCTGACCAGATCAGGGTCTTTCGCCGCCATGTCGGGCTCGCCCTCGAACTGGGGAAGCCCATCGTGGTTCATTGTCGGGACGCCTTCGCCGAGGTGATCGAGGTCATCGAGGACACCGGGGTTGGGCACGCAGACGGTCATGCACTGTTGGACCGCGGGCCCCAAGTGGACCCGTCGCTACCTCGATCTCGGGGTGATGTTCTCATTCGCCGGGCCGGTCGCATTCGAGACCGGGGATACGGTGAGGCTGGGAGCGGCCCAGGTTCCACCGGACCGGGCGCTGGTCGAGACCGACAC
Organism: uncultured Acidobacteriota bacterium; assembly: GCA_963843585.1. Taxonomy (GTDB): domain Bacteria; phylum Actinomycetota; class Acidimicrobiia; order Spongiisociales; family ZC4RG35; genus JARDZU01. The sequence continues at coordinate 10,061 of CAWJLJ010000024.1, read as the reverse complement.
CCCGTATCTGGCCCCGCCACCACATCGCGGACAGCCCAACGAGCCGGCTTGGGTAGCTCTGGTAGGGGCAGCCCTCGCCCAAGTCTGGGGTCTCGAAGTCGAAGAAGTGGCCCGGGTCACTTCGGCCAACGCAGCCCGGGTATTTCTCCCCCCGCAGGGTGGAGTACCGGCGGAGCCGGGGAGGGGGGATCTGGACCGGTGACCGCCCAGACCAGGTCCGAGATCGCCGGCCTGCTGACCCGTCACGGTCTGTCACCCTCGCGGCGGCTGGGTCAGCATTTCCTTGCCGACGCCAACATCACCCGGAAGATCGTGGACGTCGCCGGAGTGGGCCCGGGGGAGCAGGTGGTAGAGATCGGCGCCGGAACGGGGACTCTGACCAGGGCTCTCGCCGCCTCCGGCGCCCATGTCGTCGCCTACGAGATCGATGCCGGGCTTCTTCCCGTGCTGGACGAGGTGACCCGGGATCTCTCCGTCGAGCTTCGCTTTCTCGACATAACCGACGCCGACCTCGCTGAGGAATTGAATCGTGATCGCTGGGTGATGGTTGCCAATCTCCCGTACAACGTCGGGACGCCATTGGTCCTCGACGCCCTGCGTCGTGTCCCCCAGATCGAGCGCTTTGTGGTGATGGTGCAGAGAGAGGTGGCCGTGCGTCTCGTGTCCGGGCCGGGCAGCAAGCAGTACGGCCTGCCCTCGGTTGTGACCGGGATCCATGCCGTCGGCAGGCTGGCCTTCACGGTTCCCGCCCAGGTGTTCTACCCGCCGCCACGGGTCGAGTCAGCGGTCGTCGTCCTGGATCGGGTTCCGGCGCCGGACGGTGCCGAGCGGGCGATCGAGATCGCGGCGGCCGGTTTCAACCAGAGACGGAAGATGCTCCGCGGGGCGCTCGCGGGTGTGTTCGAGGACCCGGCGGCCGTCCTCGACGCGAAGCGGGATCGACCCGACCTCCCGGGCCGAGGACCTCTCCCCGGCCGACTATCTGGCGCTGGCTCGAGCGTGACCGTCTACGAGTCGCCCGCCAAGCTCAATCTCGCCCTCCTCGTCGAGACGCCACGGGCAGACGGGATGCATCCCCTTCAGTCGCTGGTCCAGACAATCGACTGGCTCGATCTCCTCGAGGTCGAGGAGTCCGAGGAGGACAATCTCGTCATCGAAGGCGCTGATCTGGATCCGGAGGACAACCTGGTGAGCCGGTCGTTGCAGGCGATGAGGGGGAGGGGCTTCGTCCCACCACTCGATATCCGGCTCGACCAAGCAGATCCCGATGGGAGCCGGGCTCGGCGGGGGAAGCTCCAATGCCGCCGCCACACTTCTGGCCGCCGCCGAGATTGGAAAGATCCCACGTTCCGTGGCGGAGGAGGTCGCACCCACGATCGGTGCCGATGTCGCCCTGTTTCTCACCGGTGGCACGCTGCTGATGACCGGGATCGGTGATCAGGTCGAGTCCTTGCAGCCGCTGGCCGGATTCGCCGTGGCCGTGGCAGTGCCCCCGGTCGAGATGTCCAGCGCCGACGTCTACCGGCGATGGGACGGCATGGAGGGCCCCGAAGGCGAGACGATCCCGCCGCGCCTTCTGCCGCCAGGCCTGCGTGATGGGATCCCGATCCGAAACGATCTCACCCCGGCCGCCTTCGATCTGGAACCGTCACTGGCCGACTTCATGGCGGATCTCCGGATCCGGTGGGGTGGACCGGTGCTGATGACCGGCTCCGGATCCGGCTGTTTCGGGTTCTTCCCCGACCCCGACGAGGCAGCCGACGCCGCCAGCTCGGTCGAGGATCTATGTCGTGCGGCGGTGGGGGCACGGTTGCGGCCGCGTGGGGTGGTACCCCGCTAGAGGCGGCGTACCAGCCCTTCGTCGACCTCGATGCCGAGGCCGGGGGCGGTGGGAATATCGAAATGGCCGTTGGTGACGGTGATGGGGGATTCGGTGACGTCCTGCACGACACCTTGATTGGCCGGACTGCACCCGAAATCGACAGCGTCCATCGCCGCGGCACAGTGGAGGTTCGCCGCCGCCGAGACACTGGACTCGATGACCTTGCCCGCCAGGTTGACGCCGAGACCGCCGGCCGAGCAGATAGCCGCGCCCCGCATCACCCCCGTCATCCCGCCGTGTTTGATCAGCTTGAGACTCACCCCGCCCACGGGCGTGCCGGCGAAACCCACCACCGCCTGCAGGCTCCCCGCGCTTTCGTCGGCGCAGAGCTTTACGGGTACCGATTCCGCCAGTCGGATCAGGGCATCCCTCTCCGAGCGGGGCACCGGTTGTTCGATGAAGCGGACGCGGTCCGGATCGACCTGACTCCAGAAATGACCTCGCCTCATCTTCACCCCACGCCTCGTTGACATCGCCACAGACGACACCCTCCTCGCCAACCAGTTCGGCAGCTTTGGCCAGCGTGGCCAACTCGGCCTCAGGGGCGGCCATCCCCAGCTTGATCTTGAACCAATGGAAACCCTTGTTCACGACGAGTCGCCAGCTTCTCGGCGTCGGTCGACGGGTCCCCACTACCGACGAGGGTCAGCGCGGGAATCCTGTCTCGGACCGCACCGCCGAGAAGTTGGGAGGCGGGGACGCCGAGCACCTTGCCCCCGAGGTCGTGCAGGGCGATATCGATGGCGCCGATGGCAGTCGCCGCCGACGGATGGGTCTGGGTCAACCGACCCCAGACCTCGTTGCGCCGCATCGGGTCGGTCCCGATGACCAGCGGGGCGAGCATCTCGAGGTCTGACACGATGTCGGCTTGGCGCTGGTGGGTCAGCGACGGCGCCTCCACTCCCTCACCCCATCCGGTCGCGCCGTCGTCGGTGACCAGCTTCACGAGGACGTTCCCGGTGCTCTCGATCACCCCGTTGGACATGGGGATCGGGCTCCGCAGGGTCATGGTGATCGGGTGGATCTCCAGCTTCTCGATGCGCATGGCTACGTCTCGACCGCGAACCGGCTCATTGCATCTGTGGTGAGCTCCACGCCGTGGCCGGGGACGTCGGGCACACGGATCCGCCCGTCGACGACATCGAAGGGCAGTGTCAAGGCGTCGGGTGGGATGAGCTCTGCGTATTCGACCATGAACCCGCGCCGGCTGGCCCCGACCAGGCTGATCGAGAGCTCATGCCAGAGGTGGCTGCTCAGGGCGAGGTTGTAGACGTCGGCGAGATGGGCGATCTTGACGAATTCGGTGATCCCGCCGCATCGACCGACATCCGGTTGCAGGTAGGAGGCGGCGCGGCGGTCACAGATCTCCCGGAAGCCCCATCCGAAGTACACATTCTCCCCGGTCGCCACCGGGACCGGGGAGGCGGCGGCCACCTCGGCCAGATCGTCGGTGCTGTCGGCCAGGACCGGCTCCTCGAACCAAGCCACTCCGTGATCGGCCAGCATCCGGGCCGTTTCCAGGGCCTCATTGACGGTGAATCGCTGGTTGGCGTCGGCGAAGAGTGTGAAGTCATCCCCCATCTCTCGACGGAGCAGCTCGGTTCGCTCCCGGTCGCGGGGACCACCGATCTTGTACTTGTAGGCGGTGATCCCCTGCTTGGCGAAGCCCTGGCACTCCGAGATGAGTTCCTCGTCGGGCAAGCTGTGCCAGCCGCCACTGCCGTATGCCGGTACGTCGTCGGTGAACCCGCCGAGAAGGCGGTGAACCGGCAGCCCGGCAAACTTGCCGACCAGGTCCCAACAGGCGATGTCCACCGCGGACAGGGCCCAGACCCCGAGCCCGGCACGCATCCGGGGCTTGTTCGGGCTCCACATGCGGTGCCAGACGGCTTCGGGGGCGAGAGCGTCCTGGCCGATCACGAGGGGAGCCAATTCGGCGTCGATATAGGGCTTGATCGCCACGTTGGCCATGCCGCCGAGACCGGCCGTGATTCCGAATCCTGTCACCCCTCCTTCCGTGCGGAGATGCACGGCAGTGGCGTCGACATGGGTGTAGGTGGATAGAGCGGTCGTGATCGGCGTCGGCAGAGGGAAGCGAAGGGCGGTCGTCTCCACCGCCTCGATGGTGTGGCAGCCACTACGGGATGTTACGTGGGGCCGCCAATCCCAAGGTCTCGTTAGCCTCGCCCACTCCAAGTAATGGAGGAATTGTGGAGTTGGAAGGCAAAGTCGCGGTTGTCACCGGCGGAAGCCGCGGCATCGGCAAGGGAATCGCTCGCCGATTGGCTGATGAAGGCGTCCGATGTCGTCATCTCTGCTCGCAGTGCCGACACGCTGGAAGCTTCCGCCAAAGAGATCGCGGCCGCTACCGGGCGCCGGGTCGAGCCGGTCCCAGCCGATCTATCGACGATGGAAGGCTGTGAGACCCTGTTTCGCGAGACAACCGCCCTGTTCGATCATGTCGACATCCTCATCAACTGCGCCGGTGCCACCAAGAGCGGCCCTTTTGTCGAGCTCTCCGACCAGCTGTGGCAGGAGGGCTTCGACCTCAAGTTCTTCGGAGCGGTCCGGCTGTCGAGACTGTTCTGGCCACATTTGGTCGCTTCCCACGGAGCCGTGGTCAACATCGTCGGTGGTATGGCCCGCACCCCAAATCCCGGGTTTGCCATCGGGGGATCGGTCAATGCCGCCCTGGCCAACTTCTCCAAGGCCCTGGCGGGTCAAGGTCTCATCGATGACGTCAACGTCAACACGATTCATCCCGGGCAGGTCCAGACCGAGCGTCTCACCGAGATGATGACCGACCAGGCCGCCGCCCAGGGCAAGACACCCGAGCAGGTGCTGGAGGAGACGATCCAACGCCAGGGGATACGACGGTTGGGCACCACCGAGGATGTTGCCGAGCTTGCAGTCTTCCTCTGTCTTCCTCGGGCCCGTCACATCCAGGGCACGGCCATCTCGGTCGACGGGGGCGGGACCAAGGGCCTGTTCTGACCCGATGCGATGACATCACCCGCTCCCGACGTCGAACGATGGTCCGCACTGAAGGTGTGGCTCTTCTCGCTCTTCAACAAGAACCCGGAGAGCAACCTCTCCGCGGTCGATCGCATGGGACTCGGCTCCGACGACCGGTTTCTCGACCTCGGTTGCGGTCTGGGCGCCGCACTCGAGCATGCGGCCGCCACCGGGGCGAAAACTGCCGGCATCGATCCCAGCCCATCGATGGTGGAGCGTGCTGCCGAGCGGGTCCCTCAGGCAGAGGTGCGTCTGGGATCTGCAGAGTCGATCCCATTCGAGGACGGCACGTTCACAGCGGCCATCTCGGTTTCGACCTATCACCACTGGGCCGACGCCGAGACCGGGTTGAAGGAGGTACGACGTGTGCTTGCTCCCGGAGGCCGGCTGCTCATCGTCGAGAGGAAGCTGAAGCGGAGCTCCGGCCACGGCTTGGACGGCGCCGGCGGCGAGTCATTGGCGAAGCTGCTCGAGAACGAGGGGTACGCCTCGGTTGAGATCGAGACCATGAAGATCGGTCGAGCCGAGTATCTGGCGGTCTCGGCAGTCAAACCCTGAGCCGCGGTGTCAGTGCTCGGCGGCGTCGGCCTCCGCTTTGGTGCGATGGATGGTGCCGTCGGGGTGCTCGGGTGGTGAGTAGAGCGAGTAGAGCTTGAGCTCCTCGTCCCCCGTGTTCACCACGTTGTGCCAGACCCCGGAAGGCACGATGAAGGCCCAGTCGTCCCCGACATCGTGCGTCTCATCCACAGCATCCTCGGTTCGACCGAATTCGACACGGGCTTGACCCTGCTCGAGACGGATGAACTGGTCGTGGGTGCCGTGTGACTCCCAACCGATCTCCTCTCCTGGAGCGAGACTCATCACGGTCAGTTGGGTGTGCTTCCCCGTGAAGAGCACGGTTCGGAAGGTTTCATTGTCGAGAGTCGCCTTCTCGATGTCGTCCAGCCAACCGAGCATCCGGTCTCCTTTTGTCGATGGCGGGAGGCTACGCGCGCTCTCAGCGAATTCACTCCACCGCCACCGGGGCCAGGGCGTCGATGTCGGTGACTACGTCGAGGATCACGGGGCGGTCGGCGGAGAGGGCTCGATCGAAGGCCGGGTGCGAAGTCGGCGGGCTTCTCCACGCGGATCCCGATCGCGCCGATGTGCTCGGCTAGAGCGGCGAAGTCGACCTCGGTGAACACCCACATCTCCAGCGCCTTCTCGGTCTGCTTGCCGCCATAGACACGATCGAAGCCGCGTTTCGACTGATTGCCCGAGTGGTTGTTGTTGACCACCGTGATCGAGTTGATCCCCCAGCGCACCGCGGTCTCGATTTCGGCGACGTGGTACCAGAAGCCGGAGTCTCCGGTGAAGCAGACCACCGGCCGCTCCGGCTGCGGCGCATTTGGCGCCGAGCGAGGCGGGGAAGGCCCAGCCGAGATGGCCGGCGCTTCGCAGGTAAGACTGAGTGGGGGCCCGGACGTCATACATGCCACCCATCCACATCCCGGCGTGACCGGTGTCGACAACGACGATCCCGTCGTCGGGGACCAGATCGGTGAGTTCGGCACAGAGACGCTCGGGTCGTATCGGCACCTGGTCCGATTCGAGCAAGGGGGCATACTCGAGTCGCCAGTCGTTGGCATGGCCTGCGGCGACCTCGGCCCATGCCGTGTGACCATCGGGCATATCCGCCAGCTCGAGCATCCGCTCGAGCGCGGTCCTGGCGTCGGCATTGATGGCGATCGCCGGCGGGTAGTTGCGGCCGAGTGCCTCCGGGTCGATGTCGAGCTGGATCACATCGGCGCCCAACGGGGGCACCTTCCAGAAGTGGGTTGTCATGCCACCGGTCTCCGTACCGATGAAGAAGACCAGATCGGCGTCGAGGACGACGCGGTTGGCCGAGCCCCTCGAATAGGTGCCGACCACACCGACGGAAAGAGGATGCGTTCCCGGAATGACGTCCTTCCCGTTGAGGGATGTGGCCACCGGTATCGACAATCTCTCCGCCAGCGCCACGAGCGCCGCGCCGGCATCTGACGCCCGAACCCCACCACCGGCAACGATCACCGGCCGTTCAGCCTTGCCGAGGAGATCGAGTGCGTCGGTCAGGTCCGAATCCGGGGCGATGGGCCGGAACGGTGGCACCGAGGCGAATTGGGTCTCACACGAGAGGTCCATCTCGGCTTCCCCGGCGTCGAGCTGGCCTTCGTTGCCCGCGAACTGAAGATGGACAGGTCCGGGGGTGCCGGTCGTGGCCACCCTGAATGCCTGACGCAACATGTCGGGGATGCGCTCCACCGAATCGACAGTGGCGTTCATCTTGGTCACGGTCTCGAAGGCGGGGACGTCGTCGACCTCCTGATAGACCTTGCGGAACTTGGTGTGCGGGTCGCGTCCTCCAGTCAGGGCGATGACCGGGGAATGGGCCAGAAAGGCGTCGCGAAGACCTGCTGCCAGATTGTGGGCGCCGACCACCTGGGCGGCGCAGATGCCGGGCCGTCCCGAGGCGCGGGCGTATCCGTCGGCCATGTAGGCCGCGGACGCCTCCCCATGTGGGCGGAGTCGTTTGATCGCCGTGTGCTGCTCCAGTTCGACCATGGTCCGTCGAAGGACGGCGGGGACATGGAAGAGATGGGTCACGCCGTATCCGTCGAGAATCTCGGCAATCGCCCTGGCCCCGGTGGTCATTTCTCCCCCCGTAGCGGGGGAGTCCCCGGCGGAGCCGGGGGAGGGGGGACTCTTGGCGATGAACCTGGCCGTCCCGCTGGTGGTCACCGTCCCATCCGGCTTTCGGGCCCAGAGCTCGAGATCGATGCCGTCTTCATCGGCGCCGGTCACGGTGCCTCCGCACTCCAGCGAGTCACCCAGGTAGGCAGGGGCGAGATGCCGGTAGGTGATGGTGGCGAGCCGGGCTTGGTCTCCCAGCCACGACTCGGCGGTCTGCACCAGATAGACCCCCTGCAGCGGGCCGTGAATGAGGAGTCCGGGATGACCATCGTGCTCCGTGGTGAAAGGCGTGTCGTAGTGGATTCGATGAAGGAGCCACGACGAGGCGCTGAACATGAACAGGTCCAGGGCCGATGGGTTGCGGACCTGAATTGGCGACTCGGTGCCAACGGCAGGCAGGGCGCTCACCGGTAGATCCTGGTGAAGTTCTCTCGGGCCACCAGGTCGCCCCGCTGGTTGGTGAAGGTGAACTCCATCTCGACGAATACCAGAGGGCCAGACCGCCCTTCCTTCTCGTACATGCTTGCGAGGCGCTTTCTCACGCTGATCACGTCTCCGGCGACCACCCGCTCGCCGAGCACTACCGATGTCTCTCCCGCCATGGCCCGGCGGGTCGGCAGCGGCGGCACGTCGGCCGTGGGGGAGCCGTCAGGCTCCAACTGGTCCGGCGAGACCAGAGCCGAAGCGTGCATCCGGACCACATACGAGAACAGGGTGGGGGCGACCACGTCCGCGTACCCGGCCGCCACCGCGGCTTCCCTGTCGAAATGGATGGGATTCGTCTCGCCGGTGGCATGGGCAAACCTTGCAATGTCGGTGGCGGTGACCTGCATCTCGAAAGGCGGGTAGTCCCGATCAGCCCAGCGGCGAGCCTCCTCGGTGATGACCCCCATCACAACCCCATTGTCTTGGCGATGATGTTGCGTTGGATATCTGAGGTCCCGGCGCCGATCACTCCGAGACGCGACTCCCGGAAGTGGCGTTGCAGGTCGTACTCCATGGTGTAGCCGTAGCCGCCGAGCACCTGGAGACCCATGTCGGCGACCTGCTTGTAGGCCTCGCAGGCGTAGAGCTTGAGGATCGCCGCGTCCCGGGTGGTGGCGAGACCCCGGTCGAGTCTCGAGGCGTATCGGTAGACCAGCATCTGGGAGATCTCGACCATGGTCTGCATGTCGGCGAGTCGGTGCGACACCGCCTGGAACTTCGAGATGGGCCGCCCAAACTGCTCCCGCTCCTTGGCGTACTCCACCGAATCGGCAAGAGCCGCTGCGGCTGCGCCGGTCCGGGCGGCCGAGAGACAGAGGCGCTCGTAGCGGAGATACACGCCCAGGTCCGGCCAGCCATTGTCGAGGGTCCCGAGCATCCGCGTCTTCGGCACGCGGACATCGGTGAAGTAGAGCATCGCCGTGCCCAGAGGCCAGTGGCCGAGCGTCTCGATCGGCTGCCATTCCAACCCCGGGCTGTTCGTGTCGACGATGAAATTGGTGATGCCGTCGTGCTTCTCGCCATCCGAGGAGGTGCGAGCAGCGACGATGTCGAGATCGCTCACCTTGAAACCGGATGTGAAGACCTTCTGGCCGTTGAGCACGTAGTCGTCCCCGTCCTCGACGGCGGAAAGGGAGATCGAGGCGGCGTCCGAGCCGGCGTCGGGCTCGGTGAGTGAGAAGCAAACCGTCAGCTCTCCGCTGGTGATCTTGGGCAGAAGCTCGGCCTTCTGCTCCGGAGTGCCGTCCCGGCCGATGGCGAGACCGCCCCAGGTGACGGTGCGGAACACCCAGAAGGAGAGATCGAGGAAGGCCCGGCCCAGCTCCTCGAGCAGGATGGCGACCTCTACGGCCCCGGCTCCAGCCCCGCCATGCTCTTCAGAGGTGTTCATGCCGAGCCAGCCCTGAGCAGCCAGCTTGTCGTAGACATCACGAGGGGCGCGGCGCTCGCGATCGCATTCCCTGACGTACTCCCGGCTGATCTCCTTCTCACAGAACTCCCGGACCGTGGCCCGGAACATCTCGTGCTCGGGAGTGAAATCGTGGTCGATCACCGCTGTCGCGCCCTTCTCTGGTGGGGTCCGAGGCGATCATATATCGTGCATACTGCAGAAACGCAGGGTCGAGAAGAGGAACGTGACGCCGAGTATCGAGACTGTCAAGGAGCTGGGCTCGAAGCACAGCAACTGGGGCCGCTGGGGTCCCGACGACGAGCGGGGCACCCTCAACCTGGTCACCCCGGAGATGGTGATGGCCGCCGCCGGGTTGGTGAGGACCGGCAAGACCATCTCCATGGCGCTGCCGTACGACGAGGACGGCCCGCAGACCGGGAATCTGGGACGATTCAACCCGATCCATCTCATGATCCGGGACGGGGCCGATGCCATCGCCGGGACTTCGATCCGGGACTTCTACGGTGGGGTCGACAAGCATTTCCGGGGTACCGACGACATCATCATCATGCCTCT
>CAWJLJ010000023.1:0-335012 GCA_963843585.1 uncultured Acidobacteriota bacterium | reverse complement strand
TCGTGAACCACGCCCTCACAGTTCAGAGGATGGCGCTGGCCGAGGCTCTAGTCGTTGCCGAGCTCTCCGGGATGGACCTCGACACGGCTCTCGATGTGTTGAAAGACTCCCTGGCCTACTCCAAGGTCATGGACGTCTGGGGAGACCGCATGGTCGCCGGCGACCACGAGTTTCCCTACGCCCGGCTCCGGCAGAGCCACAAGGACGCCCGGCTCATCGTCGATCACGGGGTCGAGCTGGGTGCGACCATGGATCTGGCCCGGGTGGCACGCGAAGCGCTGGCCGAGGGCGAGGAGACCGGACTGGCCGACATGGACAACTCTTCGGTCATGGAGGTGGTCCGGCGTCGGGCGGGTATCGGTCGGGTGGAATGATCCTATATTGTGCATGATATGAGGAGGACGGCTTGAGCCTGGGTTCCGTCATCGACATCCACTGCCATCGGGAGTGCGCCCCGGCGGCGGCATTGGTCAAACCGGAGGCAGACAAGCTGGGCCGAAAACCCCTCCAGTTCGGCAACGAGCTGACCAAGGAGGTGAATCGGAAGCAACTCGAAGACCTCCGCCCCAAGATGGAGGACGTCGAGGTCAGGTTGGCGGAGATGGATGCCATGGGTGTCGACGTCCAGGCGCTCAGTCTCTCTCCCTATCAGCTGTTCCATTGGGCGGAGGGCGATCTCGCCGCCCGTGCATTTGCCACCGTCAACGACGACCTCGCCACGCTCGTCGCCGGACATCCCGACCGGTTCCTCGGTCTGGGCGCTGTCCCGCTGCAGGACCCCTCGGCGGCGATCGCCGAGGTGCGACGGTGCTCGGAGGAACTCGGGTTCCGGGGCATCGAGATGGCGACCCACATCGAGGGCGAGGAGCTGTCCAGCCCTCGCTTCGAGGATTTCTGGGGGGTGGTGGAGGAGCTGGGGATGGTCGTCTTCATCCACCCCACCGGGTTCACCGACCCGGCCAGGCTCACCGACCACTATTTCTTCAACACCATCGGGCACCCCCTCGAAGAGACGATCTGTGCCGGACGTCTCATCTTCGACGGTGTGATGGAGCGTCATCCCGGTCTGAAGTTCGTCTTCGCCCACGGCGGCGGATACCTGCCCGCGTATGCCGGCCGCTTCGATCACGCCTATCACGCCCGCGCCGATGTGCGTCATGGCCTGCCCCGGCCCCCCAGCGAATACCTGTCCAGCTTCTATTTCGACACAATGGTGTTCGAAGCCGACCAGCTGGGGTTCCTCATCGACAAGTACGGAGCGGATCACGTCCTCCTCGGTACCGACTACCCATACGACATGGGTGAGACCGACCCGCTCGGCCTCATCAACAAGGTGAGTGGTCTCGACCCCAACGATGTCGACCTGATCGTCGGGGGAAATGCGGCCCGTCTCCTCGGGATCGAGCGATGAGAGGGGAGGGCATCGGTCTCGCCGTCATCGGCTGTGGCACGGTGGGCCGCATCCGCGCCGTCCTGGCTCGGGAGCATCCGGCGGTTGAATGGATCGGGCTGTGCGACATCGATGCCGACGTCGCCAAGACCCTGGGCGAAGACGTCGACGCCGACCTGGTGACTACCGACCTGGACGAGCTGCTGGGCAGACCCGAGGTGACGGCCGTGATCATCGCCACCGCCGAGAACGAGCACGTGACGCCGATTCTCTCTGCCGTGGAAGTGGGCAAGCCGCTCTTCATCGAAAAGCCCTTGGCCACCGACCCGGTGGATTCGGCCCGAGTGCTCCAGGCCATCGAGGCGGCGGGGATCGATGCGGTCATGGGTTACACCCAACGGTTCCGCCGCCGCTTCCAAACCGTGAAGCAGCGTCTGCGGGACGGTCAGATCGGTGAGGTGACCAGCGTCGTCACCCGGGCCTTCATGAACCGAATGGTCCCCGATGCCACGCTCCGCAAGACCAGTGAGCGCTCCAACCTGACCCCGATGGTCGTCTCCGGCACCCACAGTCTCGACATGTGCATGTGGCTGATGGAGCCCCGCGAGCCTGTGGAGGTGTACGCCCGGTCCGTCGACGCCACTCTCGGGGAGATGGGGACCAAGGACGCCACGTTCGGTCTATTCACCATGGACGACGGCGTCATCTGGAGCATGAACATCAGCTGGGCCCTGCCCACGGTCTGGCCCGGTGCCGTCTACGGTCTCGAGATCGGGATCGTCGGGACCCAAGGAGTGATCGACATCGAGGACACACATCGCGACGTGGTGCTGGCGACGCAGATCCCTCAGCCAGCCGGCTACACGTCCAAGGGATACGAGCCCGACTCGCAGCGATATGTCGACTTCCTCGGCAGCTACCCACCCGGAGATGTCTCCGACGGGCTGCTGTGGGGTCCGATGCGCGAAGAGACGATGACGTGGTTCAACCGTCTCTCCACGGGCATCGCCACCCCTCATGCCACCGCTCGGGACGGGCACCGAAACCTGCATCCTCACCATGGCGATGGACCACTCGGCCCGGACCGGGCGCCCGGTCGAGCTGCCTATCGCCCCCGAAGCACTCATCTGAAAGGACCCGACATGGAACCGCTCAGCATCGGGATCATCGGCACCGGATGGTGTGGTGAGATCAGGGCAGTCGCTGCCGCCAACAGCGCTCTGGTCGGGTCGCTCCACCTGGCCGAGATCAAGGAGGAGCGGCTTGCCGATGTCGCGGCGCAGACCGGTGCCGTCACCGCCACGACCGACTGGGAGGAGCTCGTCGCTGACTCCGGGATCCAGGCGCTGATCATCTCGGCCACTCCCGAGACACTTCACTACCCGATGGCCAAGGCCGCGCTTGGAGGCCGGCAAGCACGTTCTCTTGGAGAAGCCGATATCGATCACGCTCGAGGAGGCCGACGAGTTGATCCGCATCGCCGAGTCCAAGAACCTCAAGTTCACCATTGGCTACTCGCAGCGATTCAACGCCAAGCAGGCCCTGGTCAAGCGAAGCCTGAACGACGGCACGCTGGGCGATCCTGTGAGCGTCTTGGTGAGTCGTCACATCACCCGCTCGCTCGGGGCGAAGATCGGCTCTCGTACCAAGCTCTCCCCGGCTGCGATGGAGGCAACGCACGACATCGACTTCTCGCTGTGGTGTCTCGAGCCCCGCCGACCGGTCCGGGTCTACTCGCAGGTGGCGTGGGGGGCGCGTCAGGATCAAGGTGTTCCGGACACTCAGGTCATCGTCATCACCATGGACGACGGGGTCACCGTGACCATCAGCGCCGGATGGTCCCTGCCCCCCGGCTATCCCAATTTCTCCACGACCTGGATCGAGTTCCTCGGCACCGAAGGGGCCCTGATCATGGACGCCAGCCACAAGGACATCGTTCTCAACACGATCAAGGATGGGGTCCAGTTCCCTCTCTCCACCATGCCCGGCGAGTACGTGGACCATGTGTACGCCGGCCCGATGGAGCGAGAGACGATCCACTTCCTCGAGGCCGTTGCGTATGACCGGCCGGTCATGGTCGAGCCACGGCTGGCCCGTCTCACGATGGAGGTCTATCTGGCGGCGGACCTTTCGGTGGAAACCGGTCAGGTCGTCGAGTTGCCCCTCCCCATCGACGAGAGCCAGCCCAGCCTGCTCAGCGCCATTACGGGCTGACTCCACCAATTACAGTCGGCTGGCATCTGAGGGAGGAACTGCGTGCGCAGGCGACGGGCTGGGCTTCTATCCGTCTTGGTCATCGTTGTGGCATGTGGGGGGTCGTCGTCCGAGACAACCTCCGGTGCGACCGATTCGACGTCGACCCTGCCGATGGCCAACGCCACCACGGCGACGAATGTGTCCACGACTCCGGCGAGCTCGACACTGAGTTATGTCGCGTTCGGAGACTCATGGCCCGAAGGTGCCCATTGCAACGGGTGCACCCCTTTCCCCGAACTCTGGCTGGAAGCCATCGCGGAGCAGACCGGAGCGGAGGTCGAATTCACCGATTTCACGGGTGATGGCGAACGAAGCACCGCGGAGGGCAAGGCGAGCGCCAGTCTGCTTGACACACTTCAGACGAACGAGGAGACACGAACCGCCGTGGCCGATGCGGATGTGATCCTTATTTCCACTGGGCCGAACGAAATTGGAGACGTAGCCGAGGCGGTGAAAGCGGGTACCTGTGGCGGCGCCGACGGCTTTGACTGCATCCGGGCTTTGGGAGAGGCCTGGAGTACCAACTTCGATCAGATCCTGAATGAGATCGAGACCTTGCGAGAGGGGAATCCCACCGCTATCCGGCTGGTCAATGGGGCCAACCCCTTCGTTTTGTACCCGGAGGACAACGAGGGGATGCCACCGGACTTCGCCACTACTGGCGGGACCCTCATCTTCGATCTCCTCGCGGGCGCCATGTGCGATGCCGCCGCCGCTCACGAGGCCGTTTGCATCGACGCGCGACCGTTGATCGAAGTCTCAGAGGATTCGCCGGAGTCGATGCAGGCGGTCGCCGACGCCCTCGCCGCCGCCGGACTGGCCGAACTCGACTAGCTCAGCGCCATTACGGGCTGAGCTCGACACGGCTGCGCAGCCGGTGGCTGGCGACGAAGGCCAGGCATGCGATGACGCACATCACGGTGACGAACAGCCAGGCCCCCGGGTAGTTGCCGCGCCCGGCCAGCCACCCCACGACCAGAGGGCCGATCACTGTCCCCGTCAGGTTTCCCGAGAGCACCACCCCCGAGGCCCGGGCGGGCAGATGGGGGTAGCTGTGGACGACTGTGAAGAAGATGATGCCCGGCCAACCCCATGCCCCGAGCAGGGCGATCGGCATGGCCACCAGATAAGGGCCTGGGGTGGATGAGATGAAGAGGACGAAAGCGCCGAGCGCTCCCGCCGCCGTCATCCAGGCCATCTCGGTGAACCCGATGCTCTCGTTGCGGTCCACCAGCCACCCGGCTCCCAGGCGCACCAGCACCACCAGCAGCGAGCAGCCGGCCAGCACCGCTCCCGCCGCCGCCTCACCGATCCCGATGTCCACCGCCGATGGGACCACGAACAGTGAGAGCCCATTGCCGCCCATCGCACCGGCGATGCCGCCGATGGCGAGGAAGACGAGCGACCTCGGTGGCCGGCCGATGGGCCCTTCGTTTCTGGCCGCGGCCCGTGCCATGTCGAGGTGGGGAGCCGATACGGCCAACGTGAGTGCGATCAAGCCGGCCAGCACGAACGCCCACCGCCACCCGAAGACGAGACCGATGACGGGGAGCGAGATGCCGGCCAGGACACTCGCCAGTGGGACCGCGGCCTGCTTGGCCCCGAACCCGACACCCTGCCGCTCCCTGGCCACCCCGTCGAAGATG
The DNA here is from genome assembly GCA_963843585.1 of uncultured Acidobacteriota bacterium. Lineage (GTDB taxonomy): Bacteria > Actinomycetota > Acidimicrobiia > Spongiisociales > ZC4RG35 > JARDZU01. Next base: position 329,720 of record CAWJLJ010000023.1, on the reverse strand, counting down.
GCCAGATTCGAAGCAACCTGGGTCAGCCCGTTGCCCATGCCACCGATGGCGGTGGCCAGGGGGATGACCCACCAGATGACTGCGGTCCCGGCGATGACGCAGGCGGCCAATGTGAGGAGCGCCCCGATGCGAAGACTGCGTCCCGGGCCGAGTCGGGCCACCACCCGCCCGGCCGGGTTGGCGCCGAGGGCGGCTGCGCCGAAGTAGGCGGCGGTGGCGAGGCCGAGCTGGCCCACTCGAAACCCGATGTCCTCTTCCAACTGGAGGACCTGGGCACTGACCAGGGCCAATGGGAGCAGGCAAGTTCCCGGTGTAGACCACCGCGGTGAGCAGCGGGCGCCGTGCCAGGGTGGTGGCAAGCCAGCCCATCGAAACCCAGGTCAGCCCAGCAGCTCGACGGTCACGAACCGAAGTGGGGAGTTGCCGACATTCTCCAGGTCGTGGATCAAGGCAGTCTCGGGAGTGTGCTCGAGGTACTTGGTCTCGCCGACCAGGTAGTCGCGCACGACGAAAGTGCCGTCGGCGAACCGCTGCAGACCCCGGCTTCCCTCCACCACTGTCCAGAAGTAGTTGGTGACGTGGGAGTGGAATGCCCCGCGCTCTCCGGGTTGGAGGAGGATCTCCCAGACCCTGATCCGATCGTTCTCGAACCACATCGTCGTACCCACCTCGAAGTTGCCAGGCGCCGACTCGAGCTCGTCGGCATATTCGTTGGTGTCGAAAGCGCCTTCCTCGACGATGTCCGGTCGGGCCTCCATCAGTTCACCTGATAGTCGGGCTTTTCACCGGTGAGAACCTTGATCACTTGTGTCGCCGCCTTTCGCTGCGACTCGGCGAGGGCCTCCTCGGAGTAGTAGGCCATGTGCGGGGTGACGATGAGGTTGGGGACGCCGTCGATGCGAGATGCGTCGAGTGGCTCCACATCGAAGACATCCAGACCGGCCGCGCCGATGGTTCCCTCGCTCAGAGCGATGGCGAGGGCGTCGAGATCGACCAATGGCCCACGTGAAGTGTTGATCAGGATCGCCGTCGGCTTCATCCTGGCTAGGGCGTCGGCGCCGATGATCCCTCTCGTCTCGTCGGTGAGAGGGAGATGGAGTGAGATGATGTCGGCCCGCCCGAGCACGGTGTCCAGCTCGAGGAGGGGTGGGAAGTCCGGGCCGGGCTGGAGATAGGGATCGTGGGCGATGATGCTCGCCCCGAGGGCCTCCAGTGGGGCGGCGATGCGTCGGGCGATTCGTCCATATCCGACGAGACCGACGGTCAGAGTGGAGAGACGACGGATGGGGCGAAAGTTGTCGATGCTCCACGTCCCGGACCGGACCGAATCGTTGGCGATTCCCACCTTGCGCAGCGAGGCCAGGATCAGGGCGAGGGCGTGTGTGGCGACCTCCTCCACGGAGTAGTCGGGGACATTGGTGACGACTATCCCGGCTTCTGCAGCGGCACCCAGGTCGACGTTGTCGAAGCCGATCCCGTATCGGGCGATGATCCGACACTTTTCGAGGCGTGCGATCGAGTCGGCGGTCCAGGGCAGGTAGGTATTGAGGATGGCGTCGGCGTCGGCCGCGGTGGCCAGGACCGACTCCACATCCCCGGACGCAACGGTGAGCTCGGCGTCGATCTCGGCCAGGAGCTCCCTCTCGATCTCGACAGAGGGGAACACCTGGTCACTCACCACGACCTTGTATTTCGTCAGAGTGTCTCCAGGGTGGGCACCGGGCTGATCCTATATCATGCACGATCGACCCAGAAACCCCGTGGAGGAGCAGATGCCCCGTGTCCGCATGATCGAAGAGAGGGAGGACACGTCTCCCTCCCAGGTCGAGGCGTTCGACCACATCGCGGCCAGCCGGGGCGGTCAGATGATCCGCCCCTTTGCCGCGATGATCCACCGGCCCCAAATAGCCCGTGCCGCCGCGGACCTGGGTGCGGTGATCCGGTTCGAATCGACCCTGTCCGATCACGATCGTGAGGTGGTGATCTGCACCACCGCCATCGAGCGGGATTGTCCTTTCGAGTGGGCGTCCCATACGCCAATCGCACGGAAAGCCGGCGTCGCGGAGGCCACACTCCACTCGATCGAGGACGGGCAGGAGGTCGAAGATGCGGACGACGCGGTGCTGGTCGATTTCACCCGTGAGCTGTGCCGCACCGGGAAGGTAGGAGAGGCTGCGTTCGAGCGAGCATGGTCGCGTCTCGATGAGGAAGGGACGGTCGAGCTTGCGGCCATCATCGGGTACTACACGATGTTGGCGCTGTTCATGAACGCCTGCGAGGCGTGTTGAGAACTAGGAGGATCGATGACTGACAAGGTGAGATTGGCCAGCATCGGAACCGGCCGCTGGGCCGGGGAGCTGGCCGACGCTGTCGCCCGGAGCGGGCAGGCCGAGGTGGTCTCGGGCTGGGCACGTCGCCCCGAGGGTCGGGAGGCGTTCGGCGAGAAGTTCGGATGTCGACCTGCCGGATCGCTCGAGGAGCTGTTGGCCGATCCCGAGGTGGAGGGAGTGATCATCACGACCTCCCACCAGAGCCACCGGGAGATGATCGAGCAGGCGGCGGCCGCGGGCAAGCACGTGTTCGTCGACAAACCCTTCACCAACACCGTCGAAGATGGTCTGGCCGCCATCGCCGCGGCCCGGGACGCCGGCGTGCTGCTCCAGGTGGGCCACCAGCGGCGACGTACCCCGGCCAAACGTCGGATCAAGGCCATGCTCGAGGCCGGCGAGCTGGGCGACGTGGAGACCGTGGTCACCAACCAGTCGATCCCGAACGGGTTCAAGATGCCCGAGACCGCTTGGCGTTGGGATCCGGATCAAAGCCCGCTGGGCTCGATGACCTCCCTCGGGGTCCACAAGATCGACACGATCAACTATCTGGTGGGCCCGGTGCGCAGCGTGTTCGCCTTCACCCGCCCGGGCCGCGTCAAGCCCATAGACGAGGCCACGGTCCTGGCCCTGGAGTTGGAAAGCGGCGCCCTGGCCACACTGACCACTTCGTTCTTCACCCCGGTGGTCAACGACACCACTGTGTTCGGCACCGACGCCGCCGCCTGGAGCACCAAGGGCGGGGCGAAGCTGAAGATCCAGGGCCGGGACGATCCGGAGCCGGTCGAGGTCGAGTTGGAGCCGATCGACGAGCTCGCCGATCAGATGGCCGCTTTCGCTGCCGCAGTGCGTGGTGAGGCGCCGGTCGAGGTCGATGGTGAGGCCGGTCTTGCCGTCATCGCAGTCATGGAGGCTGCGGTGGAGTCCGCGGAGTCGGGCCGGGCCGTCGATGTCGCCTCGGTCATGGCCGGGACCTGAAAGGAGAAGCCATGGAGTACGCCGAGATCCTGTACGAGAAGCGTGATGACGCTGCCTGGATCGGGATCAACAGGCCGGAGGTGCGCAACGCCTTCCGCGAGCAGACCCTCGACGAGCTGGCCCATGCGCTCGAATCGACCCGACACGATCCCACGATCGTGGCCGCCGTGGTCTATGGCGTCGGGGGCCATTTCTCGGCCGGCGGCGACTTCCACGCCATGATGAAGCTGAACAAGGCCAACTCGTACATGTGGAACGACCGCATGCTCAAGGTGGCGATGACCTGCCGCAACCTGCCCATCCCGGTGATCGCCATGGTGGAGGGCGCCTGTGTCGGTGGCGGCCACGAGTTGATGCTTTGGTGCGACCTGGTGATCACGGCCGATGACGCAACCTTCGGCCAGACCGGTGCCCGTGTAGGTGCCTGCCCGACCGTCGGGGCAACCCAGTACATCGCCAAGCTGATCGGGGAGCGCCGGGCCAAGGAGATGATCTTCCTCTGCAAGCGGTACTCGGGGGCGGAGGCGGCGGAGATCGGCTTGGCCAATGAGGCGTTGCCTGCCGCCGATCTGCAAGGACGGGTCGAGGAGATCGTCCAGCAGATGAAGGGCTACTCGTCGCAGACCCTCCGTGCCACCAAGGTGTCGCTGAACTTCGATTCCGACGCCCTCTACCCGTCGTGGCAGCACGGCATGGAGCTGTTGGCCAACATCTGGGGCACGGAGGAGAGCCTGGAGGGCATGAACGCCTTCCTGGAGAAGCGACCTGCCGACTTCCATCAGTTCCGGATCAGGAACAAGGATGCCCTCGACAACTATCTCGACGACTTCGACGAGGGACGCAACCAGAGTGAGGCTTCGCAGGCCGCCAGGAAATGACGGCTGAGGGTGCCCTGACCGGTCTCAGGGTGATCGACCTCTCCCGGGTGCTGGCCGGGCCTCTCTGTACGCAGACCCTGGGTGACCTCGGAGCGGACGTGATCAAGGTAGAGCGGCCGGGCGAGGGCGACGACACCCGCAACTGGGGACCTCCGTACGCCGGGCCGCTGTCCGCCTACTTCATCGGAGTCAATCGCAACAAGAGGAGCCTCGCTCTCGACCTGTCCCGGCCCGAGGGGCGGGCGGTGCTCGACCGGCTGATTCGCAGCGGCGATGTGCTGGTCGACAATTTCAAGCAAGGGACACTGGCCCGCTGGGGTTTCGACGACGCTTGGTTCGATGCGAATGCCCCTGCCGTGATCCGTTGCTCGATCACCGGCTACGGATCGACCGGGCCGAAGTCGGAGATGCCCGGCTACGACTTCATCCTCCAGGCTGAGACCGGCCTCATGGCGATAACCGGTGAGCAAGACGGGACGCCGATGAAGTTGGGGGTGGCCATCGTGGACCTCTGCACCGGCATGCAGGCGACGATCGCCGTCCTTGCCGCCCTCGAGGCTCGCCGACGGAACGGTCGGGGACAGCGTTGTGAGGTGAATCTGCACGACACCGGTCTCCACCTCCTCGCCAATGTCGCTTCCAACTACCTGGTGTCCGGCGACGAGGCGGCTCGCTACGGAAACGGCCACCCGAACATCGTCCCCTACCGGACGTATGCGGCGTCAGACGGTGAGTTGGCCCTCGCCGTGGGCAACGACCGACAGTTCGCAGTGCTGGCGGGGGAGGTCGGGCACCCGGAGTGGGCTGAAGACCCCCGTTTCGCCACCAATCCGGAACGGGTTCGAAACCGGGACCTCGTCGATGAGATGGTGGGCCGGGTCATGGCGACCAGGAGCCGGGCGGAGTGGGTCGAGACCTTCGATCGCATCGGGGTCCCGTCCGGCCCCATCAATCGAGTCTCCGAAGCGCTGTCCAGCCCGCAGACGTTGGCCCGAGAGATGGTGATGCAGAACGAGCACAGCGTCGCCGGGATGGTCAGCACTCTGGGCTTGCCCATCGAGATGTCGGAAACACCTTCCTCGGTGCGTCTCGAGCCACCGATGCTGGGGGCGGACACCGATGCGGTGCTGGGGGAGTTGGGTTATTCGGTCGAGGAGATCGCCGGGTTGCGGGCGGGCGGGGTGGTCTGAGCGGCATCGAAGAAATTCCTCGGATCGGGCGACGAGGGTATGGAATCTGTCTGGGGTAGGTTGTAGTCTCGAACGTATGTTCGATGCTGAGATTCTGCCTTCTGATCTCGATCTTCTCGATCCGGAGTGGGATGACGACCATGGGCTGCCGGCTGATTTGGAGACGATTCCACCGGGTCTGCTGTTGGCGGTGATCTTGTCCTCGGTCGATCGGGATCGGTTGTCCGGTTACGACCGGGTGCGGCTGTTGAAGGCTGATGCTCGGATGGTGGCTCATTTTCAGGCCCGGATGTATGCCGACATCCAATCCGTGTCCGAATCGGTGTCCGGGTTGGTACTTTCCGGAGGATCCCGACCCGCAGGACCTGTTCGAGACGGCTTCTTCTGAGGTGCAGGCGGCGTTGCGTCTGACCCGTCGTGCTGCCGACATCCAGGTCGACCTGGCGTTTCTGCTCTGTGAACGTCTTCCCGGGGTGTGGGAGGCGCTCCATGCAGGGTCTGATCGATCTGCCTCGGGCTCGGATCCTCTCCGATCTGACCATGCCCCTCCCTCGGGAACTGGCCCGACAAGTCACTGAGACTGCCCTGGTGCGGGCACCGTCGATGACTACCGGTCAACTGCGGGCTCATCTGCAGAGACTGATCATCACCGTCGACCCGGCTGCGGCTCAGGAACGGTATGAGCAGAAGCTGGAAGAGCGGAGAGTGTTCTCCGAACAGGGTGAGGACGGCACGGCCAATCTCCACGGTCTCAACCTGCCTCCGGCGGAGACGACCAGGGCGATGCGACGGATCAACCGCCTGGCCCGAGCTCTGAAAGCGAAAGGGGATAGACGGCGGATCGATCAGATCCGAGCCGACATCCTCTTGGACCTGCTCACCGGGAAGGGTCAACCCGACGGATCCTCGGACCAGGGTGTGGTCGAGATTCGGGTGGATATGACCACCCTGGCCGGTATCGACGATGAACCAGCCGAAATCCCTGGATGGGGACACGTCGTTGCCGATGTGGCCCGTCAGATCGTCGACGAAGCATCCGATGCGGAATGGCGGATCATCCCCGTCGACGAGAACGGCCAACCAGTCGGTGTGGTCACCACCAGAAGAAGACCCACCACCGCTCAGAAACGGATCGTGGAGACCAGGAATCCGACCTGTGTCTTCCCCGGATGTCGCATGCCCGCCGCAGAATGTGATCTCAACCATGAGATCCCCTGGGCAGAAGCCCACCGGACCACGATCAGAGAGCTCGGACCACTATGTCGCCACAATCACATCGACCATCATCGCCACCGGTGGAAACTGAAACAGATCCGACCCGGCGTCTACCACTGGACCAGCCCACTCGGCCACACCTACATCGTCGGACCCGACCAGCCCTGACCACGTCGGAGCTACCCGACCCTCATCAACACCTTCAGCGAGGACGGGTCGTGGACCAATTCGAATGCCTTCTCCGCCTCCTCCAAGCCCAGCTCGTGGGTCACGATCGGCTCCAGCGTGAGCCTCCCGGAGGCAGCCAGATCAACCCCGTCGGCGTAGTCGCCTACCACCGCAGCGCGGGGGTTGTGGAGGGTGAGTTCCTTGTGATAGAGCTGGTAGTAGGGGAGCCCGGTCTCACCTCCGGTGAGCGTGCCATAGACCAACACTTCGCCCCCGGTTCCGACGAGCTCGATCGCCTGGGCCAGCGTGGCCTCGGTGCCTACCGCCTCGACCACGACATCCGGGCCGCGACCGGAACTGACCTCGCCAAGCACGTCAGCTGCCTGATCGGGCGACGCCGTGTGATGGGTGCCCGTGCTCGTCGCCAGCTCTCGTTTCCACTCCGAGCGGGTGATCCCTACCACCGTCATTCCCCGCAGACGGAGGAGTTGGGTGATGAGCTGGCCGGCGACACCGAGGCCGATGACAGCGGCCACCTGCCCGGGGAAAGGATCGAGTGTCTTGACGGCATGGACGCAGGTGCCCAGGACCTGGAGGACCCCCGATGCCTTGTCGGAGATATTGGCCGGGACCGGCACCAGGCGGTTGAACGGGACCACGGCGTACTCGGTGAACACCCCGTCGACATCCCGGCCGAGCAGACCGCCGTTCACGCATATGTTGAAGCGACCCGCCCGGCACATGTGACACCATCCGCAGGCAACACCGGGGTCGACCAGGACCCTGGTGCCGGCCTGATACGGCGACTCCGGAGGTGCAGCAACCACCTCGCCGACCATCTCATGGCCCATGATCCGTGGGTAGTCCACCGGGATCTTGCCGGCGAGGATCTTGACATCCGTGCCGCAAATCCCGACCTGACCAACTCGGACCAGGACCGACAGCCCGGCATCGAGCTCTGGCACATCGCCCACTTCGATGACTCCGGGCGCCTGGACACGGACCGCTCTCACGAAACTCCTCCGATAGCCCGTGAATGGTAGAAGCCGTTCCGGTGCTCTGACTTTGTAGGCTGACGTCGATGGAACAGACACCCGAGCTTCGAATCTCGCCGCCCGAGGAGGGGTTCGCCGCCACCCGGCAGACGGCGCACGAATTCGTGCGAAGTGTCCTGCGCCGCGCCATTCTCAATGGCGAGCTGGCCAGCGGGAGCCGGCTGGTTCAGGCAGAACTGGCCGCGATGCTCGACGTGAGCACGACTCCGGTGCGCGAGGCGCTCCGTGACCTGGCCACAGAGGGACTGGTCCAGTTCGACCCCCATCGCGGGGCGATCGTGTCCGAGCTCAGCGATGAAGACGTCCACGACATCTACGAGATACGTCGGGTGCTGGAGCCTCTTGCATTGAGACAGGCGGTGCCCAACGTGAGCGATGCCCTTCTTGGCAGGCTGCGCCGGCTCCACCAAAGGATGCTCGACGAACCTCACTCGGCGGATTGGGTCGATCGAAATCGGGTCTTCCACATGGCCGTCTATGAGACAGCTGCATCGCCGCGGTTGGCCGCCATCATCCGCAACCTCCAGGACGCATCTGTCATGTACATCGGGGCATCGCTCAAGCACAAACCCGGTCTGCGCGAGGCGGCCAACCACGGTCACGCCGACATCCTCGATGCATTGGAAAAGCGTGACGTCGAAGCCGCGGTGAAGGCGTTGGACGAGCATCTCCGCACTTCGATCGGCGCCTTCGAGTCCCAAGACAAGGACTGAGGCCGGATCACGGCACCTCCTGGGGGTCGAGGATTTCTGCGGCTTCTGCCGTCTTCTGGCGATCAGACAGCAGGTTCAGGGCAACCCCGGCGACCACCAAGATCAGTCCTAGGAGCAGCGACGTAGTGACATCCTCGCCGAGGATGATGGCCGAGGACAGGACGCCCACCACCGGTACCGCCATGAGGGTGAGGTTGGTGGAGACCGCGGAGAGATTTCTCAGGATCACGATCTGCACCCAAAAGGCGATGCCGCTGGCCAGCACGCCCTGATAGAGGACGATCCAGATCAGTTGCGGCGTCCAGTCGATCACCGGAGGCCCTTCGACAGCGAAGCCAAGAGCGACGAGGATCAGCGTCGCCGCCATCAGCTGCCACGGCATCGAGTCGAGCGGCGCGATGCTCCAGCGGTGGGCCCGGATGTGGACCGAGGTCGAGGCGTTGGTGATCGCGGCCAGGATGAGCAAGGCGTGACCGACGGCCACACCTGGCTCCGTCCAGTCGAAACCCCAGGGCTCGAACAGGGCCAGGACTCCGGCGACGCCGAGTGACAGGCCGAACCATCGCGCTCGAGTCATCCTCTCTCCGAGAAAGATCGCCGCGATCGGCACGGTCCACAGACTGGTCGTCCACACCACCACCGAGGAGCGGCCGGCAGGGACGAGCTCCAGTGCGGTGAAGACAAGGACTGTCACGGCCGTGAGACGGAACAAGGCCATGGAGGCGACGATGGGAAGGTCGTTGCGCGGTGGCACAACGAGTGTCCTCCTCGCCAGGGCCACACCGACCATCAACGCCGTTGCCGTTCCGATGCGAAGAGCGCCCATCCAGATCGGGGCGATGGACTTCACCCCGGTGGCCATCACCGGCCAGTTCAGGCCGAGGATGAGGACAACCATCGCCAGCAGCGCATAGATCACCGGCCGGGACAGCTTCATGCCACGCATCCCTCTGAGGCCGTTAACGTGCCCCGACCCTCATGACCACGGTCGACATCCACTGCCATCTCGCCACCCCATCCAGCCGCCCTCCGGTCGACGAGTACCGCCGTCCAGAAAACGAGCCCTACGACTTCTACATGGGCCAGGACTCCCGGGATCACAACAAGGTGATGTACCCCGGGATCGTCGATCAGCTCACCAACCCGGCTGCTCGTCTCGAGGACATGGATCGAATGGGTGTGGACGTGCAGGGTCTCGCCACCTTCGTTTCCGAGTACCACTACTGGGCGCCCGCCGATCTCGCCGCCGAGTCGGCCCGCATCCAGAACGACAACGTTGCGTCTGTCGTGGCCGAGAACCCGGACCGATTCGTGGCACTTGGGGCCACGGTCCCGCTTCAGGATGTCGACCTGGCGATTGGCGAGATGGACCGGGCCGTCGACGAACTGGGATTCAAAGGTCTCCAGATCGGGGGCACGATCGATGGGCTCAACCTCGACGAGCCCGGCTTCCGCCCGTTCTGGGCAGCGGTCGAGGCCAAGGGGATCCCGGTCATCCTCCACCCGAGTGGCTATCCGGAGGGACAGCGTCTGGGCAGCTACTTCTTGACCAATTGCATCGGAAACCCGTTGGAGACGATGGTGGCTGCAACGCGGATGATCTTCAGCGGGCTGTTCGAAGAGCACCCCGGGATCAAGCTGGTGCTCCTCCACGGCGGCGGCTATCTCCCGTTCTACAGCTCCCGGGCCGATCACACCTGGAAGGTTCGGCCCGAGACCCGTGTTGCGATCCCCGACCATCCTCCGAGCCACTACATGAAAAGGCTCTTCTACGACACCATGGTGTTCCAGCCCCTGTACCTGCGTCACCTGATCGAGATCGTCGGAGTCGACCGGGTCATGCTCGGGACCGATTACCCCTTCGACATGGGTGAGACCGATCCGCTCGGTCTGATCCGGCGCCACCGAAGGCATCGCTGACGCGGACCGGGAAGCGATCTCGGGCGGCAACGCGGCCCGTGTGTTCGACTTGGGCTGACCGGGTTCTCATTCCTGGGCCGGCTCGTATCGATAGTTGAAGAACTGTGGCGCCCAACGGGCGATGACCAGGGCTCCGACGATGCAGGCGAGACCGCCGGAGACGACGCTGAATCGAATCGAAGTGAGCTCGGCGACGATTCCCGCCTCGAGATCACCGAGCCTGGGCCCGCCGGCCACGACGGCTGTGTGCATCCCCGACATGCGCCCTCGCATCTCGTCAGGCGCGGTCAACTGGATGATGCTGCTCCTGAAGATGGCTGAGACCACATCGGCGGCGCCGGCGAAGCCGAGCATGATGAGAGCGATGGTCAGCGAGTCGGTCAATCCGAACACTGCGATCGAGATGCCCCAGGCGATGACGGCCATGACAGTCGCCCGCCCGTGGCGACGCACCGATCCGACCCACCCCGAGGTGACGGCCCCGACCAAGGCCCCGACTCCGGGAGCGGCGTAGAGGAGCCCGACCGTGAAAGCGTCACCGCCGAACACTTCGGTGCCCATGGCAGGGAACAAAGCGGTGGGCATCCCGAAGACCATCGCATTGAGGTCGATGAGGAGAGCGGCCTGGATGACTCGCCGGCCCTTCAGATATCTGAAACCCTCCTTGACCGAGGAAAGCTCGAGCTTTCTCCCGCCCCCTTCCGTGGCGACGTCGGGGACATGTCGCATGAGGGCGGCGCCAATGAGGAACATCACCACCTCTATCCCGTAGGTGAAGGGGAGCCCGGCCGTCGCGATGAGAAACCCGGCGACGGCGGGGAGGGCTGCGGCGGCTGCGGTGGTCAGCGTCTGATTCAGCGCCAAGGAGGCGGGGAGGAGGACACGGCCGACCAGACCGGGCAGGATGGCGTGGCGGGCCGGCGAGTCGATGGCAGAGACGCCGGCGTTGATGGCAACGAGGACATACACCGGCCAGACCATCGGTGTCTCGGAAAGCGAGTTCCAGACCAGCCCGGCCGCGGTCATCGCCAGGGTCAGCTGGGAGATGACCAAGAGCCTGCGGCGATTGATGGCGTCTGCGAGAGCACCGCCGACCACCGACACCAGGAGCAAAGGCACCAATTGGGCCAGCCCGAGCAATCCGACGGCCAGCGTCGAGTCGGTGAGCTGGAAGATCTGGACGGGTGCTGCGACGACGGTCATCATTCGGCCGGCATGCACGAAGAACATCCCGGCAAAGAGCCACCGATAGCCGGGGACCTGACGCAGTGGCGTCACATCCACTACCGCCAACCGTCCCCAATTCCGCAGCCGATCCCTCAACCGATCATCCTTCCCTGGCCTCGCCCGTGTGACCGTCGGGACCACCCGGGAAGCTGACCTGTTGTCTGCTCATTCTATGGGGTCATTCGAGGTCGACCCGAAGCGTCTCCGGCACGGTCCGCCACAGCACACCCGCGCCGATGAGCCCCACGCCGGCGACGGCGATCGAGGCCGCGCCAAGCGACACCAAGGAGGTCACCGCGGCCACCAACAGCGGCCCACCCGCCGTCCCCAGGTCGCTGACCAGACGCCACACACCGAAGAACTGGCTTCTGCCGGCGACCGGAGACAGATCCGAGCCAAGGGTCAGGTTCACCCCTGACCCCAGTCCATTGGCCAGCCCCAACAGGAGGCTCACCAGGAACAAGCTGGCGAAATCGGTGGTCAGCGGGATGAGTGCCATTCCCAGCGACAACAGGATCAAACTCGGGACGGCCACCCATTTCCTCCCCTTGGAGTCCATCAGCATCCCGACCGGGTAGAAGATCAGCATCTCGATCCCCGAAGAGGCCCCGAAGACGAGGGAGATCTGGCTCGGGGTCAGACCGAGATGATCTCCCCACAGCGGGATCACCGCCTGACGTGCCGTGCGCAGCACCTGGAACGTCACCGCCACCAAGCCCGCCGTCCCCAGTGTCCGTCGATGGTCGCGTATCACCTGGCGCATCGAGACCGGGGCCGTTGCCACCGTTGCGGCCCGCTGCGGGCTCGGGGGCGAGCCCGAGCGTGACCGCTGCCGCCACCGCAAGGACCGCCTGCATGAAGAAAGGTGCGACGAGCCCGAAGGGGATGATGAGGAGGCCACCGATCAGCGGGCCGATGAACTGCCCGATTCGCATCGTTCCCCCCACCATCGACATGACCCGGCCTCGATGCCCCAGGGGGGTGGCCTCGGTCGCATAGGCGAGCCGTGCCAGCGCCCATATGGACCAGGCGCCGCCCATGAGAAAGACGAGGGCCGCGAACACGGGGAGAGAAGGGCCCAACCCGATCCCGAGCGCGACGAGTCCGAGACCCGCCGTGGCGATGAGCATCGCCCACCTCTCACCGACCCTTGCGACGAGTTGGCCAGCCGGGAGGTCGAAGAAGAGGGTGCCGATGCCGCGCAGGGCGACGATCGCACCGGCCATCGCCGGCGAGGCTCCGAGGTCGAGGGCGACCAGGGCGATGACGGGAGTGGCCGCGCCCTGGCCGATGGCGAAGAGGATGCCGGGCAGGTAGACGGTGCGGGTGAGAGAGGCGACCCGAAACTGCTTGTCGCCGTTGGGGGTCTCGCTCACGCCGAAGCGGTGCCGATCGCCCCGCGCACCCACTCCGAACTGATCGGGTGATGATTGACCACCGCCCCGGTGCCTTCGAGGGCATGCTCGATGGCGGAGGCGACGGCAGCCGCGGCGGGGATGGCCCCTCCCTCGCCTGCTCCCTTGGCACCGAGCGGGTTGGTGGGTGATGGGGACTCGGTGTGGATCTTGATGAGCGGAGGCATGTCGGCTGCGGTCATCAGCCGGTAGTCCATGAACGAGGTCGTCAACGGTTGGCCGTCCTCGCTGTATTGGATTTGCTCCATCAAGGCGTTGCCCAACCCGTGGGCGACCCCTCCGTCGATCTGTCCGTCGACGATCATCGGATTGATGATCGTCCCGCAGTCGTGGACCACGACATAGTTGACGACCGTGATGTGACCGGTCTCGGGGTCGATCTCCACCTCGGCGATGTGTGTTCCATATGTGTAGGCGAGGCCGTCGAAGGGCAGAACCCGCTCCACGGATAGTCCCGGCTGCTGTTGACCTTCGGGCAGCGAATTGCCCTGCTTTGGCTGCAGCCCCGCAGCCAGGTCGCCGAGAGGGATTTCGGATCCGGGCTGGCCCACCACCATCGCGACGCCGTCGGTGAGGACGATGTCTTCGGCCGATGCCTCGAGTCGCTGTGCGGTCAATTGCTTGATGGTCGTGGCCAGGTCCCCGGCCGCCAGATGCACGACCGAAGCGGCCGTCTGTCCGGTGCGACTGGCAACAGTGGCGATCCCATGTCCGTAGGCGGCGGTGTCGGCCCCGCGCACCCGCACCCGGGCCGGGTCGACCCCGAGATGGGCGGCGCAGATCTGGGCGAAGACAGTGGCGTGTCCCTGTCCCTGGGATCCGGTGCCGGTCTCCACGAGCACATCGCCGTTGGTCAGCACCTCCACCCTTGCTCCTTCGTATGGCCCCAGACCGGTGTCCTCCACGTAGGAGGCGAGGCCATATCCACGGAGCAATCCGTTGTCGGCCGAGGCTTTCCTTCTTGCCTCGAATCCGGTGATGTCGGCCGCCGCGAGCGCGGTCTCCAAAGCCGCCTGATAGTCGCCGCTGTCGTAGGTCACCTTGCGCCCGTCCGAGGCGGTGATGTCGACTTCGTAGGGAAGGTCGCCGGCAGGGACGAAATTGCGCCTGCGCACCTCGGCGCGGTCGATCCCTAGCTCACGGGCAATGGCGTCGATCAGCCGTTCGAGTGCGAAAGCGGCATTGGGCCTGCCCGCACCTCTGATTGCCCCGGTCGGGGTGGCGTTGGTGAAGACCACGTCCACGGTGGCGTCCAGCGCAGCGACGACGTAGGGCCCGGAGAGGAGACGCAGGGTGGTCATCGGCACCACGATCCCGTAGGGCACGTACGCCCCGCAGTCATGTGTGAGCCGCGCTCGCAGGCCCAGGATGCGCCCCGCCCCGTCGACTGCCGCCTCGACCGACCCGCTCTGCCCTCGTTGCTGGTTGGTGGCGACGAAGTGCTCTCTTCTCCGCTCGATCCATTTCACCGGTTGTCTCAGCTCGAGGGCGAGGGCGGCGATCACGTACTCCTCGGCATACACGGCCGCCTTGGGGCCGAACCCGCCTCCGACATCGGGGGCCACGACTCGCACCTCGTCGGGGGAGAGACCCAAGATATGCCGCGAGGTGAGCACGGACTGCATGTGGGGCTTGGCTCGAGGTCCAGACCGTGAGCCGCCGGTCGACGTCGTCCCATGCGGCGAGCACCGCCCGCCCCTCCATGGAGGCGAGGGCACCGCGATGCTGGTCCACCTCGATCGACACCACCCGTTCCGCTTCGTTGAAGGCGCCGTCGACGTCTCCAAAGCCGGCAGCCAGCGTGCTCACCAGGTTCGACCCGGAGCCGTGATGCGCCGGTGCCGACGTCGGCGTCGAGCGCGCTGGCGGTGATCGATGACGACTGGCAGTGAGCTGTAGTCGACCTGAACGGAATCGGCGCAATCGACCGCCGCGGCCATCGTCCCGGCGACAACCACCGCGACCGGCTCTCCGACGTAACACACCTCGTCGACAGCGAGGGGTGATGCCTGGATCGATTGAGCGATGAGCGGCGACGGGTACTGGTTTGGCATCGGCCGATCGAGGCCGAGGTCGGAAGCGGTGTACATCCGGCCCTCGCAGACTTCACCGTCCATCGCGATCGAGTCGATCAAGGCGTGGGCCTCAACACTTCGCACAAACACGGCATGCACCATCCCGGCCATGGCGATGTCATCGACGTAGCGGCCCTGACCGGTGATCAACCTCGGGTCCTCCACCCGGCGCAGGGCGGACCCGATCACCTTTCCAACCCGCCCAGGTCCTCCAGGTACCGGCACAATGCGGCAGCGTCGAAGTCGCCGAGACCCGCCTCGCTCGACGCCTCGTAGACGGGGACCGCGGCGTCGAGCAGAGGAGTCGGCGCCCCGACCGACCTCGCAAAGTCCCTGATCAATGTGGAGTCCTTGAGGAGGATGTCGAGACGCGCCGCGGCGGGGTAGTCGTCGGCGACCATCATCGGTCCCCGTATCTCGAAGATCTTCGACGATCCGACCCCGTCCTCCATCACTTCTTGGACGAGGGCAGGGTCGAGCCCGGCGGCGATGCCAAGAGCGTGCGCTTCGGCGGCGGCCAGACCATGCACAGCCACGAGCAGGTTGGCGACATACTTCATCTTCGAGCCGTTGCCGAACTCGCCCAGGTAGTGCGTGGAGCGGCCGATGGCATCGAAGACCGGCCGAGCCTTCTCGAAACCCTCGCGGCTGCCCGAGGCGAAAACGACCAGCGTGGCGTCGGCGGCCTGGAGGCCGGTCCCCGACAGTGGTGTGTCGAGGAGGTCGACCCCTGCTCCGGCAAGGACGTCGCGGGCAGCAACCTTGTCCGCGATCGGGAAGGTGCCCATCTCGAGGCAGACCAGACCGGGCCGATCTTGCTCCGCGATCTCGGCTGCCACCGAAGCCAGGGCGGCGGTGGTGGGCAAGGAGAAGATCACCAGATCGGATAGAGCGGCAATCTCGTCGGCCGACTTCATCGGTTCGCCGCCGATGTCGGCGAAAATGGAGACCCTGGCCGGGTCGACGTCGAAGCCCAGCACCTCATGTTCGGCCGCGATCAGATTCCGAGCCATGGCCGAGCCCATCACCCCGAGCCCGATGACTCCAATGGGCTCAGTCATCCTCGTGTCCTTGCAGGAACAGGGTCGACACGATGCCATTGTGTCCGTCCACTGCCACGATTTGCTCACCGGGCGGGAGGCTCACCCCGCACACGGCGGGGATCCTCAGGGCGCGTGCGGACTCGAAGAGATGGGCCGCAGCGCTGCCCGATTCTGTCACGAGGCCGGCGGCATCCCAGAGCAAGGGGGCCAGGTTGGGTATGGGCTGAGAGGCGACGATCACAGCGCGTGGCCGGTAGTTCGTGGCAAACCCGTCGGGAGGGTATTTCTCTGTCGACACGCCGGCCCCGATGCCCGGAGCAGCACCGACACCCTGATGCCGGGTACCGGCGCCGAGGACGACTGAGGCCACGAATGGCTCCCATCTGCCGATCCCGCGTCTGGGGGCGGGGTCATCTCGTTCCAGTCGTTGGATCAGTGCCCAGAGCGATGCAGCGGGCTCCGGATCGGGGGGCCGCAGATTCCCGACGACCTCCAAGGCAGGCAGAGGATCGGGCCCGAGCAGCGTGGTCATGCACGCTCGAGCCGCGGCCAAAGCTTGTTCAGCGGGAAGCCCCCATACGTCGGAGGTCAGACTGTCACGCATCTGGTAGGCGAGGGCTTCGGCCTCGATGGGGAGGTTGCCCATGTATGGCTCGGCGGTGGGGAGGCCACCCAGGGCCCAGGGGAGGATCAGTTCGTCGCCCAAGCGGCTCCCGGCCCTGACTACCACCCGGGCGATGGGTGCGAGACGAGGGTCAACGGGATGAGCCCGGGCGTCCGGCGGCTGCATCGTGACCTCACCCTCGGCCAGCTGCAGCAGCCAGACCCGCTCGTCCAGCCCCCATTCGCAGCGGTTGGCGCCCAGTGAGGCCCGTGCGCGGTGCAACGCGTCGGCGATCTCATCGAGGGTCTCCACACCGAGGAGGTCGACTAGCTCGTCACCGATCCAATTCCCGTCCTCGCCACGTCTGGCGTCCATCCCCGGACTCCATCCCTGGAGGAGCGCAGCGGGTGAGCCCTTCACACCGATCACCACGATCGAGCCGTCCCCCTCGATCGTGGCGGTCCCCCCGGCCACCGGATCCAGGGCGGGCTGGATGAGGACGGCCATCGGGACCGACCCGGGATCGACTCGAGCTGCGTTCTGACGCTCCAGAGCATCGACTGAGAACGCCGAAGCCCAGCAGCCCGTGACGGCCCGGGGCAAGTCCGTGGGGGACAGGTCGAGATACGAGGTGAAGGCGCCAGACCACTCTCCCGAAGATTCGATGATCGTCGAGGAACGGGCAACCAGAACGTCGCCGAGTCGTGCCCCTCGCTCGACCAGTTCGTCAGCGAACGGGACCGGTTCGGCGGTCAACGCCAGCCGGGCCCCGCCGGAGCCGCGGGTAGCCAGCATCTCGACCCCGAGCCGCATATGGGCGAGCGAGTCGACCGCGTCGACCACGAGTCCGGGCAGGACCGGAAGCCCGGCTCGCCTGGCCATGGCGAGCAGCGCGGCCTTGGCCCCGACCCTCGTCGGGTCGAGGGCGGCCTCATGGTCGAGGTCGTGGATCAAACCCGGTCAGATGACCGAGATGATCTCGTGTGAGGCGTAGCTGGAGACCATCTCGATTCCCGTGTCAGTCACGTAGAGCATCTCCTCGAGACGCACGCCGTGATCGTGGAGCTTTCCGTGTTGGGTCTCGAGGGCGAATGTCATGCCTGGCTGGATCTCGACCGGGTGGTCGAGCGACCAGATGCGGGATATGACCGGCGGGTCGTACTGGGCGAGACCGAGTCCGTGGCCCCAGAAGTTCGCCGCCGCCTGGTCTTCCTCCTCGTACCCCCACACCTCCTTGGCTGAGGGCCACTTCGAGGCCACGTCGGCGGTGGTCACCCCGGGCCCGGTCGCCTCGATGGAGTCCCAGAGCCACTTGTGGGCCAGGTCGTAGGTCTTCTGATGCTCGTCGGTCGGCTTGCCCCCGACGCAATAGGTGCGATAGACGCACGACTTGAAGCCGTTCCAGGTGAGGGCGGCCAGGTCGACGATCACCAGCTCCCCGGGGCGGATCATCCGGTCCGAGAAGTTCCTCCAGTTGGGCCAGGCGTTGGGGCCCGAGGAGACGATGACGTCCTCGACGTCCTCCATGCCGGGCAGGGAGTAGAGCTTCTCGAAGCCGAAGGCCGCCACCTCGTTCTCGGTGAGCCCGGGCTTGATGAAGTTGGTGATCTCGTAGTGGACGTAGTCACAGATGGCGCCGACGATCGAGAACGCCTTGATCTCATCGGGGCTCTTGATGGCCCGGGCCTCCATCATCGGAGTCATACCGTCGGTCCAACTGATCCCGCGCTCCTCGAACTGCTTGATCAGGTTGATGTCGATGAAGTCGACGCCGAGCGGCTGATCCTTGACGCCCGCCTCCTCCAGGTCGTTGAGCAGCGAGTTGACGAACTTGGTGACCTGCTGCTCCGCGGCGGGGCCAACCGCTCCCTTGATCCACGAGTAGGAGTAGCGGATGTTCTCCTTCGGGATCCAGGGGTTGTGCACTTCGAGGTGGAAGCCGATGTCGCCCTGCTCGTAGACGATCGGCGGCTTGCCGGCGGTGAGGACGACGTAGCGGAGACCCGGCTTGAGACGGTTCCAGCCCGGGGTCAGCGTCGAGGAGACATATCTCATGTTCTCGTCGTACATGAGGAGGAGGGCTCCGAGACCGTGGCGCTCCATGGCGGCGTGGGCCCGCTTCAGCCTCCAATCACGGACATTGGCCCAGTTGATGCCCTCTTTCCAGTCGGTGCTCAGCCCGAAGAACGCTTCTCTCATCCCTAATCATGCCTCCGTGGGTTGCTTGGTCAGTCGACCCTATCCGGGATCACTTCGCGGACGATCTCGAGGAACTCGTCGTCGTCGAGGAGCCCCTTCTTGGCCAGGGAGCGGCCCTTGACTTCGGCCAGGATGGCCTCGATCTCTTTGGTCTCGGCATCGTGGATCCCGTGAGCACCGAGCCAGATCGCCACCGAGTCGAGACCGGAGCCCTTGCCGAGGACGATCTTCGGATCGGCCTGGCCGACCAGCTCAGGGCGGAAGGGGAAGGGCTCGAGCAGGTCGTCGCCGACGTTCTTCACCCAAGTGGCGATGATCCCCGACTCGACGTTGTAGAGCATGTCGCCGGTCACTGGCCGGTTGGCGGGCTGAGTGACCCCGGAGACGTCGGCCACCAATCGGGCGATCTCGGTGAACTTCGTGGTGTCGATCCCGGTGTCGATGCCATACATGGTGAGCAGAGCGAGGACGGTTTCTTCCGTCGGCGCGTTTCCGGCCCGTTCCCCGATCCCGCTCACCGTGGTGTGGATCACCGAGGCGCCTTCGGCGACGGCGAGTGCGGTGTTGGCCACACCCATGCCGAAGTCCATGTGGAAATGAGTCTCCAGGGGGACCGCCATCCTCTCCCGGACCCGCTGGGTGTAGTAGCGAATGGCGTGCGGAGAGGTCACGCCGAAGGTATCGACCAGGGCGATGTTGTCGACGTGGCCGTCGGTGGCGACCTGCTCCAGATCGTCGAGGAGCTCGGTCATCGTGGCCCTGGTGGCATCGATGGGGAAGAACGTCACTTTCAGACCGTTGTCGTGGGCGTACTTGGTTGCCTCCACCGACGCCTCGATCGCCTTCTCCACCGGCCAGCGGTAGGCCTTCTCGATGAGGTGATGGCTCGCCGGCACCTCCATCACGACGCCGCTGACCCCGCAGTCGAGGGCCAGCTCGACATCGGGGACCATGCAACGGCTGAAGGCATAGATCTCGGTGGGGAGCCCTTCGGCCACCATTCGCTTGATGGCATCGGCATCGGAGGGGGAGACAGCGGGGAGACCGGCTTCGATGCGATGGATCCCGGCCTCGGCCAGGGCGGTGGCGATCCTCACCTTGTCGTCAGACGTGAACTCGACACCGGCCTGCTGTTCCCCGTCGCGGAGGGTCACATCGTGAACCTGGACATTCGATGGGATGGAGAACCCCTCGGTGACCTCGGGCAGGTAATTCCAGGGGCTGGAGAACCAGAGGTCGGTCTTCCAAGGCTCGCGGTCCATTTTCTCTGCTCCTCACCCGTTCGACAGGACGATCCTGCATCATATACGATCGATGATCGACCAGAGCAAACAGGATCCGCCCCGGCACCGGCCCCGGGTATCAGGATGAGCCGGAAAACATTGTGGATTGGGGGCTACGGGCCACGTCAGAGCGCCCACGGCGACGGTCTCGACGCCTTCAAGCGGGCCGTCGAGGAGGGAACCGAGGGCGACGTCGTCGTCGACGTCACCTGGAACATCATGGACGACGGGCGGCCCAACACCGATCTGTTCGATCTGGTCGAGGCGGGGGAGATGTTCATGTGCTACTTCTCCTCCAGCTATCTCGGGGACCGGGTGCCGGAGCTGAATGTGCTGGAGACCCCGTTCCTGTTTCCCGACCTGGCCGCCGCCCATCGTGCCCTCGATGGCGAGCTCGGCGGCGCGCTCGCCGCAGCGGTGCGGGCCAACACCGGGTTCGAAGTCCTCGGGATTCTGGGACAACGGGTTCCGGCACATGACCAACCGCCACCGCCGCATACGTACTCCTGCCGACTGTCGCGGGATGACGGTGCGGCTCCAGCCAAACGCCATCCACGAGGAGCTGATCCGATCATGGGGAGCCGTACCGGTGGCGGTGGAGCTCAGCGCAGGGATCCAGATGATCGCCGATCTCGAGGTGGACGCCCAAGAGAACCCGCTGGCCAACACGGTGGCCTATGGGGTCGACCGGGTCCATCGTCACATCACGATGACCGGGCATCTCTACGGGGCAAGGGGTTTGTTCGCCCACCGGCCCACCTGGGATGACTTCGACACCGACCTTCGCCGGGTGGTGTCCAAAGCGGCACGCACCGCCATCGAGGTGCAGCGACGAGCTGCCGCGGAGATGGAATCGGCGCTTCGGCTGAGATTGGAGAATGATGGAGTCGAGTTCGTGGATTTGACCGACGAGGATCGATCCGTGTTCATCGAGGCGTCGGCGCCGGCTATCGCCCTGGCTCATGGCGGGCTATCGGAGGACCTATTCGAGCTGGCCCGTTCATGAACCACGACTTCGACGATCGAATCGTGGTGGTTACCGGCGCCGCCGTCGGCATCGGCAAGGCCACAGCGGTGGCTTTCGGCAACGCCGGCGGCACCGTCTATCTCGTCGACGTCGACGCAGAGGCTGGTTCGGCCTCGGCCGGGGCGATCGCGGGCGCCACCTTCATCCATTGCGACCTGACTTTGGAGGACGAGGTGGCAGCTGCTGTCGAGGCCATCGACCAAACCTCTGGCCGAATCGACGTCCTGGTGAACAACGCCGGTGGGTTCCCCGAGGCGCTCGGGCTCGAGGACACCTCGATCGAGGAGTGGCATCGGATTCTCGACGCCAACCTGACCTCCGTGTTTCTGATGACGCGTGCTGCTCTCCCGCTGTTGCGCCGGTCGGAGGCGGGTCGCATCGTCAACCTCGGGTCCCTGGCCGGACAGACAGCGGGTTGGCAGACGGCGCCGCCCTACGTCGCCGCCAAAGCCGGGGTGCATGGTCTGACCCGCGCCCTGGCGACCGAGCTCGCCGGCGAGGGCATAACCGTGAACGCCGTTGCCCCATCGGCCGTGCTCACCGAGCGCATCGCCAGGCTCCGCGACGAATCCGAGCTGGCCGCCACTGCCGCATCCATCCCCCTCGGCCGGTATCAGTCCCCTGAGGAGGTGGCCGAGTGGGTGCTGTTCCTCTCCTCGTCCGCCGCAGGCTTCATGACCGGTCAGACCGTGTCGGTCAACGGCGGTAGGTTCATGGCATGACACCTGGGAGGGGCTCGTGGCCGAGCTGATCCGATTCGACGAGGCCGATCCGGTGGCACGCGGGGACGGGATCGAGAGCGTCCGCCTGACCCCGACGCCGCTCGAGGGCCAGCGGTTCACGATGGGTGTCACCAGCTTTCCCCCGGGGACCAGCATCCGTCTTCACAGCCACAACACCATCGAGCAGGTGACCGTGCTCGAGGGCGAAGGTCTCGCCGAGTTGAACGGTGAGCAGATCGAGGCCAGGCCCTACGACACGACCCAGATCGCTCCCGGGGAGTGGCACCGGTTCATCAACACCGGGGCCGGGACGATGAGGATCCTCTGGGTCTACGGGAGCACCGAGGTCACCCGAACCTTTGCCGACACCGGGGAGACCGTGGACCAATTCGAGCGGTGAGATTCCCGTTCGAGCGTCTCGTCGCCTTCGCCCGAGACGTCCTGGTCGCCGTCGATGCGCTACCCGAGCACGCCGAGGTGACCGCCCGCCGGCTGCTCGAGGCCGATCTGAGAGGGCGGACCGGTCACGGCTTGATCCGGATCCCCCAGTACGTGATGAGGATCGAGGCAGGCGGCATCAATCTCCGTCCCGAGATCTCGTTCGTTCGGGAGACACCGGTGAGTGCGCTGGTCGACGGTGACAACGGGTTGGGGCAGGTCGTGATGACCCTGGCTGCCGAGACTGCGATGGCCAAGGCCACCGAATCGGGCATGGCCTGGGTGGGCACGGTCCATTCCAACCATGCCGGCGCAGCGGGCGTGTACACCACGATGGCGGCTCGCCAGGACCTCATCGCCCTCTACATCGCGGTGGCCAGCGCCAATGTGATGCCCCCTTGGGGCGGGCAGGAGAGGTTGCTCGGGACCAACCCGATCTCGATTGCCATCCCGGCAGGCGAGGGAGATCCATACGTCCTCGACATCGCAACGACCGTCACATCACACGGCACGATCAAAGTGTTGGCCCAGGCCGGCGAGCAGATGCCCGAGGGCTGGGTGGTCGATCTCGAGGGCAACCCGATCCTGGACCCGAATCGGGCCGACGAGGGTTATCTCATGCCGATCGGTGGCTACAAGGGGTCCGGTCTCAACATCGGTCTCGGCTTGCTCGCCGGGGTGCTCAACGGCGCCGCATTCGGGGAGGACGTGATCGATCACCGCAAAGTGCCGGGCCAGGCGGCCAACACAGGTCAGGCGATGTTCGTCATGCGACCCGACCTCTTCAGCGACCTCGACCAATTTCGTGCAGGCATGGATCACCACCTGGATGTCCTTCGCGCCGCCGGCCCACCGGGGTCGGTTCGGCTCCCCGGTGATGTCGCTGCCGAGCTCGAGGCGGAGCGATCAGCAGAAGGGATCCCGGTCGGCGAAGTCCTGCTCGGCCAGCTTCGTGATCTCGGAGCGCGTTTGGGGTTGGAGGACCGGCTCGACTGAACAGATCACGCAGGTGGCGAGGCGATTGACCACCGGACGTGGCCCGGCGTGATGTCGGCCACCGACCCGCAGCCGATGTTGGCCATGGTGCTGCCGATCTCGTGCTCCAGGATCTCCAATGCACGCGAGAGTGCGCTGGCGCCTCCGACTGCCAGTCCCCAGCACTGAAGACGCCCGATGCCGACCGCCCGGGCACCCAGTGCCAACGCCTTGCAGACCTCTGCCCCGCGGGTGAAACCGCTATCGACTGCCACCTCTGCGCCCGGACCGACGGCTTCGACTACCTCGGCCAGAGCTTCGATCGTGCTGAGACCTTGGTCGACCATGCGCCCGCCGTGATTGGAGACGTAGACGGCGGCCACGCCGCAATCGACCGCCTCCAAGGCGTCCTCGGCGGCCATGACTCCCTTCACGATGACCGGCAGAGCGGTGTGGGCACAGAGCCAGGCGAGGTCGGGCCAGGTGAAAGTCGCCCGATAGGCGTAATCGAATCCATGTCGGTTGAGGCTGTCTGTCCCTTCCGCCGGCACTGCCCAGCCGAAGCCGCTCTCGATGCTCCGGTCACGCCGTCCGATCACCGGCGAATCCACGGTCACACATATCCCGGCGAACCCGGCCTGTTCCGCTCTGTCGGCGATTTCGCTCATCCAGGGTCGATCACCCATGGGATAGATCTGGAAGAAATGGCGGCCGGGCGCAGTGGACGCCACCTCCTCCCACGGGGACGCGGTGAGCATCGCGCAGAATGCCGACGTCCCGCGCCGGGTTGCTGCCTCTGCCGCAGCCAAAGCATCTCCAGGGTCGTACAACCCGAGGGCGGCCACCGGGGCGAGCATCACCGGGACGGTGAGTGGCACTCCGACGAACGACGAAGTGGTGTCGACACTGCTCACGTCCCGCAGCACCCGCGGGACCAGGGCGAGGCGGTTCAGGGCGAGGGAGTTGCGTGTCGTGGTCACGCCCTGACCGGCACCGGCGGCCCCCCATTCGTACGGCCCGGGCTCGATCGACTCACGAGCGCGAGCGATGATCTGGTCGATGGTCACCAGGTCGTCGAAATTGGTGGAGTCGGTCACCGGGGCATCCCCCATGTCCTCAATAGACCACTTCCACCAGTCGCCGCTCCCGGGCCGATCGTTCGATGGCCTCGCAGACCTGGGCACTGCGCAGACCGTCCAGACCGGATGCGTTCGGCTCCTCGCCGCTCAGGACCGCATTGGTGAAGGCGGCGAGAGAGAGCCGGTGGGCCTCGGGCGCGGGTAACGGGTGATGGTTTCGCCGGCATCGGTGAGGATCGCCAGCTCACCGTCACTGCGTGACCGGGTGAAGGACCTGCCCACCATCCGGCCTTCGGGTCCCATAGATCACGATGTCGTTGAGAGGGTCGCGCAACGTCTCGTTGGCGTTGTACTGGACCATGACGCCATTCTCGAACCGCAGCTGAATCAGCGCCAGCATCTCGACCTCACCCGATCCGGGCGCCTGATCGAACATGGCCATCACCTCCACTGGATCTGATTGCAACAGGACCCTGAGGAAGTCGAGCCCGTGCACACCCACGTTGTGCACCGAGCCCAGGCCGGCCATGACCGGGTCGGCTCGCCAATTGTCGTAATGGCGCGGCCCCGATGCGACCTGGAGCTGGATCACCTGGACGTCGCCGATCGTCCCTTCGGCGATGAGACGGCTCACATCTCGAACCCAGGGGAGATGGCGGTTGTGGAAGTTGACCCCGAGCGAGACGCCTGCCGACTCGCAGGCGTCGAGGGCGCGTCTCGCATCGGCGACGTTGATGCCCAGGGGCTTGTCACAGAAGACGTGCTTGCCGGCACCGGCGGCAGCCACCACCTGATCGGCGTGGAACAGATTTGGAGTGGCGATGAAGACGGCTTCGACTTCGGGGTTGGCCAGCATCTCGTCATAGTCGGTGTAGGCGAAACGAGCTCCGAACTCCTGTGCGAACTCATCGGCCCGACCCTGGTCCCGGCTCACCGCAGCCACGAGATCACACGCCGGCTCGACCAACATCGCCGGCGCCATCGTGGATCGGACGATGTTCCCGATGCCGATGATGCCCCAGCCGAGCGTTGTCCCCGACGTTCGGTCACGACAACGCCCAGGATCCTGGCCGGGTTTCCGGCGACGATTGCCTCCTTCTCCCCGGCACTCAGCTCGGCAAGGCCTTTCACCCAGTTGACCGCGTCGTGTTGGACCATGGGGGCTGGATAGTCGGTGCCCAGGACTACACGGTCGATGCCGACTGCGTCGATCAGGAAGCGCAGGGCGGGCCCGCTGTATGTGCATGAGTCGTAGACGAACCGGCCGAGGTAATCGCTCGGTGGCATCGCCTGGGCGAATCCGTCGGACTGTCCGAACGGGGGGATGAACCCTTCGCCCGAGTCGGGCTCCAACGCCCCGGCCACCTTGTCCATCCTGGCCACTCCAAAGGAGGTGAATCCGCCCCCGTGTGCCAGGTACGGCTTGAGCTCGGGACAGCGGTCGAGGACCCCGCCGAACACCAGCGTGGCGAAGACGAGCGCCCGCTCGGTGAGGTTGCCTACCGCATTGCCCAGCTTGTACCGACTGATGCGGTGGCTGACCACCGTGTCCCCGCCCTGATGAAAGAAGACGATCGCTCCCAGCTCCTCGGCTGCAGTGAAGAAGGGAAGGAAGTCCGGCTCGTCATATGTCCGGCCCGCTACGTGATCGCTGATGATCACGCCTTTCAGGCCGAGGTGCGTCATGGCCCGCTCCATCTCGGCGATGGCGCTCGGCGGATCTTGCATGGGCAACGTGGCCAAGCCGGAGAACCGGGTCGGGTGCGCTGCCACCATCTCGGCGATCTCGTCGTTGCATTCCCGGGCGATCCGCCTGGTCACATCCAGCTCGTTCCCGTATTGGTAGAAGCCGACAGTGGGGGTGACGAGTTGCATGTCGACACCGAGGGAATCCATCTCGGCGAGACGCTGGTCGAGCATCTTGTCGAAGCCGCCCAGACCCAGCTCGCCGGCCACCGCGTCGAGACCGTGCCACTCGCCACGCTCCCTGATCGCCTTCTTGTACCTCTCCGGGGTGACGTGGGCGTGCATGTCGATCACGGGCATTCCGGATCGATATTACATTATGCATTCTACCGAACTGACTGGGAGATCCCATGCCCGAGTTGATGAAACACCGTCTCCAACGAGGGGAGCGGTTGGTGGTCTTCGCCGTCGGGCGGATGTTCCATCACAACCTCGTCCACTACCTGGGGATGGCCGGCGGTTTCGACGGCTTCTGGATCGATGTCGAGCACGGCGGCCTCACCACCCAGGACATCGAGATCGCGGCTACCGCCGGGATGGCGCACGACCTCGATTGCTTCGTCCGGGTTCCCCCGACCGATTACGCCACGGTTACCCGCTGCTTCGAGAGTGGCGCCACCGGGGTCATGGCCGCCCAGATCAAGAGTGCCGAAGAAGCCGAGGAGTTCGTCCGCTGGGCCAAGTTCGCCCCGCGGGGTCGGCGCGGGCTGAACCCGCTCGGCTTCGACGGACGATACGGCACGATTCCACTGGCCGAGTTCGCCGAGCAGGCCAACAGGGACACGTTCGTCGCCATTCAGATCGAGACTGCTCAGGCGGTGGAGGAGGCCGACGGCATTGCCGCAGTCGACGGGGTGGACCTCCTCTTCGTGGGACCATCCGACTTGAGTCAGGCAGTGGGCGTGATCGGCGACTTCATGGGTGAGCCCTCGATCGCCGCAGTTGACCGTGTTGCCGCCGCCTGCCGGGCCCACGGCAAGCAATGGGGGGCGGTGACACCGAACCCTGAGTACGCCACCATGCTCATCGACAAGGGTTGCACCCTGATCTCGCCGGTCAACGACGTAAAGCTGGTGACTACAGGCCTGGCTGCGATGAAGGACAGCTACTCCATGCTCTTCTCGTAATTGGGCTCGACACATGTCGTATGTGGGAGCCTCGGTATCAATTACGACTTGGCGTCGAGTTCGAACGCCTCCAGCGGCAGGCTGATGTGGCTGTGCTGGATCTCGATGGCCCGATCGGCATCGCCGGTCTGAAACGCATCGAGGAGTGCGAAGTGATCCGCGATGGCTTTTCGCCGGATCTCGGGATGGAGTTGCTGTGCCTGGGCGACGAACACTCCACCCGCCTCTTCCAGCGAGAGCAGGACACCGCTCAAACGCCGGCTCCTGGTCGCCTTGTGGAAGATGGAGTGAAACTGGATGTTGGTCTGAACCCAGGAACCAAGGTCTTCCTCCTCGGCGAGCTGGGTCGCCACCTGCTGGGCCTCTCTCAACTCTTCCTCTGTGATCTGCGCCAGGGCGCGGTGGATGGCGAGCCCTTCCAGCGACCGACGCATCTCGACAATCTCAACCATCTCGTCCCAATCGGGCATTCGGACGGTGCCTATCCGATGACTGTCGAGGGTGATCAGGCCCTCGCTGGCCAGATCCCTCATCGCTTCCCGTACCGGGGTGGTGCTGACATCTAGCTGTGCGGCGATGTCGGTCTGGACCAGGTGCGACCCGCCGGGCAGGTCACCACGCAGGATCGCAGTCCGCAGCGCATCCCGGACCAGGTCCACGGCGGTGACCCGTCGAGAACGCGAGATATCAAGGCGGAGTCGGTCCTCCACGTCCTGTACTATACCGAATATAGAGCGTATGATCCTGACGCTTCCGGAGACCAGGAGGGAACCATCTCCAGATACGCCAAAGGACCATTCGCCGTCGACTGGGAAGACCGGTACGACTTCGCCGCGCTTCGACGGCAGCGTGTCACCAAGGCCCATGAAGCTCTCGCCGGCTCGGATGCCGACGCTGTCCTGGTCTGGAAGGACGAGAACGTCCGCTATCTCACCTCGCTGCGGGCCCAACTGATAGCCGGCAAGACCACATCCTTGAATGGCGCTCTACTCACTGCCGACGACGATCCGGTCCTGTTGGGATCGGGTGGCGAGATCGACAAGGCCAGATTCGGAATGAGCTGGATCGGGGAGGCACATGCCGTCCCAATCATGGAGCAGAGGGAGCTGGTCGATGGGTTCGTCAGGGACATCCTGATCCCGCTCCTCCAGGCCAGGGGTCTGACCACGGGTCGACTTGCCGTCGATCAGGCCAACATCTCGTTCATCGACTCGATGCGGGCGCATCTCCCCGACCTGGAGCTGGTGGATGGCGACACCGTCATGCAGCAGGCGCGATGGATCAAGACCGACCTCGAGGTGGCCGTCATCGAAGAGGCATGCGCCATAGGCGACTCGGTGACCCAACGCGCCCTGGACGAGACGCGGGCCGGCCGTCGCGAGCTCGATGTGGCAGCCGATGCCATGCAGACGCTTTTCCAGCTCGGTGGGGAGATGGCCCACGTCATCACCCCGTTCGTCGCCTCCGGCGAGCACATGTCGCCTCCGCACCGTCTCGCCACCGACAAGATCATCCGCAACCAGGATCTTTGCTTCATCGACATCGGCGCCATGTGGAACGGGTACTTCGCCGACATCGGGAGGACCACGATCGTGGGAAAGCCGTCCCGGGAGCAGCAGGACATCTACACCGCTGTCTACGAAGGGCTGATGGCCGGGCTGGCAGTGATGCGGCCGGGGAACACCAACCAGGACTGCGCCGACGCCATCATCGGCAAGATCGCCGAGCACGGCCTCGCCGATCATCTGTTCAGTCTCTTCATCGGACACGGGATCGGGATGGGCGCCAATGAGCCGCCGTACATAGGGGAGACACTGCCCGGCGCCACCACCTACGCGTTCGAGCCCAACATGGTCTTTGCGGTCGAACCACTGGTGTGGGTGCCCAATGTGCGCGGGGGCGGGGGAGTCCGTCTCGAGGACATGGTTCTCATCACCGAGGGTGAACCTCACCTCCTCTCCCGCGTCGAGTACGAGGAGCGTCTTCTCGTCTAACCGGCCAGCGTCGTCATCACCTTCTCGACGATCGTCCTCGCCACTCGATCCACCGATTCGCGGGTGTTGCCGGCGACGTGTGGCGTGAGGAGCAGGTTCGGGACCGTGGCGAAAACCGCGGCCGGCTCCGGTCCCAGCGGCTCTGAGGCGAAAACATCGAGAGCGGCGCCTCCGAGCTTCCCGTCGAGCAGAGCATCCGCCAGAGCGGTCTCGTCGACGATGCCGCCCCGGGATGTGTTGATGAGGACAGCTGTCGGCTTCATGCGCCTCCAAGGCGGGTGCGTCGATGAGGTTGCGGGTGTCGTCGCTCAAAGGGACATGGACACTGACCACGTCGGAGTTGGCGAGCAGACTCTCGAAGTCGACACGACGAACCGGCCCCCACGCTGCGTCGTCGGCGGGCACGAATGGATCGTGGGCGATGATCTCCATGCCCAATCCGGCGGCACGGGTCGCCACTTGCCGTGCGATGGATCCGTAGCCGACCAGCCCCATGGTCTTCCCCATGAGCTCGTGGCCGAAGGCATGCCCTTGACGCGGCCACTCCCCGGCGATCATCGACGGTGTCATCCCGTAGACGCCTCTCACGACGACCAGCATCGCCCCGATCACATATTCGGCGACCGAGACCGAGTTCTCACCTGTGGCGGATATGACCTGCACCCCGGCCAGCTCACAGCCATTCATGTCGATGTTGTCCAGACCCACGCCGAGTCTCCCGATCACCCGAAGGTCCGGCCCTGAGGCGAGCAACTCGTGGTCGACCCGGGTGCGATTGCGGGTGAACAAGGCTTCGACCCCTGACATCTGATCGAGCAGCCGATTCCGATCGGTGCAGAGGTCCGGGTCGTACTCGACGTCGTGAAGTGTCCGGAGCAGTTCCAGGTACTCATCAGGGAGGTACTCCGACACAAGGATCTTGCTCATCCGCTATTTGCCGGATCCGGACACCAGCCCGGCCACCACATATCTCTCCACCCGGGTGTAGACCAGGACGAAGGGGAGCACGGTCAGCAACGTGAAAGCAGCCTCGGCGGGGAAGTTGGCCAGACCCTCGATGCCCTGCATCAGATAGAGCTCGAAGGGCAGGGTGCGTTTCCCGGGTGTGCTGGTGAGCACGAGGACCAGGGTGAACTCGTTCCATGCCTCCCGGAAGGCGAGCACCCCGATGGTGATCATGGCCGGCGCGGCGAGGGGGACCACGATGTAGCGGAGACGGGTCCACAGTGTGGCCCCGTCCACGTTGGCCGCCTCCTCGATGTCGCGTGGGATCTGTTGGAAGAAGCCAACCATGAGCCAAACGGCGAGCGGGAGCAGCATGCCCGTGTAGACGATGATCAGCGTCGTCCGCTTGTCGAGTTGACCGGTCGCCACCGCCAATCGGTAGATCGGCACCATGATCCCGAGGCTGGGCACCAGACGGGGGAGGAGTGTGAAGAGAAGCAGCAGGTGGCGGCCCCTGAATCGGAACCGGGCGAAGGCGTAGGCGGCGGGCACCCCGATCGCCAGAGTGAGGAGCGTCGTGCCGACTCCCACCACCACGCTGTTGACGAAGGACGAGGTGAAGCTCTCGCTGGAGAGCACTTCCCGGTAGGCGTCGAGCGTGGGATCTCTCGGGATCAGGCTTGGCTCGGCGAAGACGTCCCCCTTCTCCTTGAACGACACCGAGGTGGTGACAACGAAAGGAGCCACGGTCCAGATCACGAGCGCGATCAGGGGGATGGCGAGGAGGAACTGCCGGATTCCCCGGCGGAACCGACCCCCTGCCGGCCGCTTCTGCTCCCGTGTCGGGCCGGTCACTGCTTCTGCGGCGGCTGCGGTCTCCGCGGCCAATGGCACGCCGCCGGGTCTTTGAACGTCGGTCATTGCTCGTACTCGTAGCGTCGGGCCACGCCCACATAGGCCAGGGTGAGCACGGCGTTGAGGATGAGGATGAAGGTGGCGATGGCCAGGGCTTGATTGAACTCGAGGGCGCGGAACGCCACCGTGTACATCTCCATGGCGAGGGTCTGGGTGGCCAGGAGTGGCCCACCGCCGGTCATCGCCAGGACCACTCCGAGCCCGGTCAGGGTGGAGTAGCTCAGCCAAACGGTGCTGATCACGAGTTGTGGTGTGAGCAGCGGGATGGTGAGAGATCGGGCCCGGGTCCATCCCGTCGCCCCGTCGACGAGAGCGGCGTCGAGATAGGACTTGTCGATGGTCATGAGACCGCCGAGCAGGACCAGGATGGTCAGGGGGAGGTCGGTCCAGACCTGGGTGACGATGACGACGAACATCGCCAGACCCGGGTCGCTCAGC
The DNA here is from genome assembly GCA_963843585.1 of uncultured Acidobacteriota bacterium. Taxonomy (GTDB): domain Bacteria; phylum Actinomycetota; class Acidimicrobiia; order Spongiisociales; family ZC4RG35; genus JARDZU01. The sequence continues at coordinate 298,024 of CAWJLJ010000023.1, read as the reverse complement.
CAACCCAGGCCATCGAGACCGAAGAACTCGATCACCTGGTTGACCGCCCCGAACTGGCTGTTGAAGAGGAGTCTGAACATGACGGCGGCGGCGACGTTCGAGATGATGTAGGGCGCCACGGTCACCGCCCGGAGGAAGCGGAGCTTCCCGACCACCCGGAACAGGGCGAAGGAGAAGACCAAGCCGAGGACCGTCCCGAGGATGAGGGAGCCGAACACGAACACTGCAGTTCGGTTGAGTGCGTGCCAGAACTCAGGCCCGGAGAACATGTCGACGTAGTTCTCGAAGCCGACGAATTCGACCGGTGCACCGAGGCTGGGAGCCCTGAAGAAACTCTGCCAGGTCCCGTAGATCACGGGGAAGCCGAGGATGGCCGCCACCAGCAGGATGGCCGGCAGGCTGAAGATGTAGGGCGTGGCCTTGCTGTGCCCGATCAGGGCGTTGCCGTCACGGCCTCCATTGCCGCCCGTGTCGGGGCGTCGGAGCAAGCGTCGCGCTCTGGTGATCGTGGTCGCGGTCATTCAGACGCCTCTTCGAGACACCACTCCGAGCATGGCACACCCACGTTCACGGGGTCGTGAACGTGGGTGTGCCTGCCACGACACGGTGGCCGGGTCAGGGCGCCGTTTCGTCCAGCTGTGGCTGGTATTCGGCTGCCAGCTCCTCGGCGGTCTTCTCTGTCCCGACGACGATCTCGCCGAACATCTGCTCGAGGATGGCCTCGACCTCCCCGGCGTTCTCGCCGACGGGGGTCGGGGTGCTGTTCAGATAGGCCTCCTTGACCTCTTCGGTGAAGAAGGGCCAGAACTCCTGGAGCCGTGGATCCTCGATCGCCTCGGTCTGGCGCATCGGCACGGACCCGTTGCCGGCCGCCGCGACCAGGTTCTCGGTGTCGGCGATGTAGCGGAGGATCAATGCCGCCGCATCCGGGTTCTCCGACCCGGCCAGGACTGCCCAGGTACGGGCCGCGTTGAGGGCGACGCCGCCTTCCGACACCGGGACCGGAGTCAGGTTCCAGACGTCCGGGTAGGTGAAGTCGCCGACGTCGTTGAAGTCGCCGGCGGTCGTGAACCCGTCGAGGATCAACCCGGCATCACCGGAGATGAACGCGCCACGGGCCTCGTCCTCGCCCCAGGCGATCGCCTCCGGGGGCAGCAACTCTTCGGCCGCGGCCTGGAGGAACCAGTTGATCGTGTAGAGGCCACCTTCCGAGGTGAGATCGGGTATCGGTCCTTCGAACGGTGTGCCGGAGGCGGCGAGCACTGTCTTCAGGGTCGTGACCCCGTCACCGGCGCGGGCTTGGACGGTGAGCGGGATGCCGTCCGGCCGGGCTGCCTTCATCGCCCGCATCCCATCGAGCACGGCGTCGAGCGAGTCGAACGGCACGGTGACCCCGGCCTCCTCGAACCACTCGGAGTTGTAGTAGAGGATGTCGAAGTTGGCCGTGACCGACATGCCGGTCTTGGTCCCGTCCTCGAGGGCCGTCTCGTCCCAGACAAGGGGAAGGAGCAGTCCATATGTGTCAGGCTCTTCCTCTTCCCACTGGGCCGCGATGTCGTCGTGAGACTCGACCAGACCGGCGTCGTAGAAGGTCTCGAGGAGGAACGAGTCCTCGGCGCCGAGGATGTCGGGAAGCGGCTGACCGGCGTCACGCATCCGCAGCATCTGCTGGAGCATGTCGTCGTTGGCCTGGATGTCGAAGGTGACGTTGACGCCCGTCTCCTCGGTGAAGCTGGCGAACTGGTCGGGCGGGATGTAGTAGTCACGCGAGGCCCAGACCAGGAGGTCGCCGTCTCCGGCGGGCTCCTCGCCTCCAGCAGCGGTGGTGTCGGTGCCGCCACCGGCCGTCGTGTCGGTGCCACCTGCCGCCGTCGTGCTCGTGTCCCCGCCTTCGCTGGCGCATGCGGCCAACACGAGCCCGAGGACCAATAGAAGGGCAAGCATTCGTTGACGTCTCGGTTTGAAGATCATTGCCTCACTCCTCCGTGTCAAAGGCTTGGTCCCCGAACCAAGCAGCAGGCACAGGGGACCTGTCCTGCACAATGCAAAATACTTACTATTGAGTGACCGGTCAACAGACCTGGCCCAGAGCCGGCAGCCCAGGGTTCCTATCGGCCCACCGTTCAGCGGTCGAGGCAACTCGTGGAGCGCGATACGTGACCTGTAGGAGCGTCGTTAACCTGCAGACAACCCCTTTGGGGGGTGGTGTAACCGGTAGCACAGCAGGTTTTGGTCCTGTAAGAGCGGGTTCGAGTCCTGCCCCCCCAGCGTCAACACGTACAGAGAGGTGCCCTTGCCGATCCATGTCGTCATCCTCGCCGCCGGGCAAGGGAAGCGGATGATGTCCGACCTCCCCAAGGTGGCTCACATGGCGGCGGGGCGAACTCTCATCGGTTGGGTCCTCGAAGCCGTCCGCCCACTCCATCCGGCGAGCACGGTTGTCGTCGTCGGCCATGGCGCCGAACAGGTGGTCTCCCACCTTCCTCCTGATGTGGTCCCTGCCCTGCAGGAGGAGCAACTGGGCACGGGCCATGCGACACGGGTGGGACTCGATGCCCTGGATGATGTCTCGCCGGAGGACACGATCATCGTGCTCTACGGGGACATGCCTCTGCTCACCAACGATCTGCTCGCTCGTCTCGCCGATCGCTCCGACGACGTCGCCGCCCGGATGGTCACCTCCGTGTTCGAGGATCCGACCGGCTACGGGCGGGTGATACGCGACGGCGGCGGACTGGTGGTCGAAGTCGTCGAGGAGCGTGACTGCGACGACGTCCAGCGCGCCATCGGCGAGATCAACGCCGGGGCCTACGCCTTCAGGGCCAAGGACCTGATCGATGCGCTCGGCGGCCTCTCCAACGACAATTCCCAGGGCGAGTACTACCTGACCGACGTCATCGGAATCCTCGTAGGGAGAGGCGAGCGATTAGAACCTGTCGAGACGACACCCGAGGAGGTGATCGGCATCAACTCTCAGGACCAACTCACGGAGGCCCGGCACCTGTTGCAGGCCCGAACCAACCAACGGCTCATGGAGTCGGGAGTCTGGATGCTCGACCCGGATCGCACCTACGTCGACGACAGCGTCACCGTCGAGCCGGGGGCCCGGATCTATCCGGGGGTCCACCTCGAGGGCAAAACGACAGTCGCAGCCGGTGCCCAGGTCGGACCTGATGTCTTCGCCGTCGACTCATCGATCGGGGCCGGAGCCACGGTTTGGTATGCGGTGCTTCGAAGCTCGGTGGTTGGGGAGGGCTGCGAGGTCGGCCCTTACGCATCGTTGCGACCGGGGACGGTCCTGGAGAAGGGCGCAAAGGTCGGTACCTTCGTCGAGACCAAGAACACGACCCTCGGTGAAGGGGCCAAGGCACCCCATCTCGCCTATCTCGGCGACGCCACGGTGGGGGCGAGATCCAACATCGGGGCAGGATCGATCACTTGCAACTACGACGGCTATGAGAAGCATCAGACGGTCATCGGCGATGACGTCTTCATCGGATCCGACACGATGCTGGTCGCCCCGTTGACCATCGGCGACAACGCTGTCACCGGCGCCGGGTCCGTGATCACCGAAGACGTCGAAGAAGGCGCTCTCGCCCTGGAGCGCACTGAGCAGCGTGATTTCCCCGGCTACTCTCAGCGCCGCGCAGAGAGACAGGCCGCCAAGAAAACCGAGGACTGAGTTGGACATTGTCTCCCGCAACCGAATGATGCTCTTCACCGGGGGGGCCAACATCCCCCTGGCCGAGGAGGTTGCCGAGGTCCTTGGTGTCTCCTTGGGCGAGCTCGAGCGTTCCCATTTCGCCAACGGCGAGATCTATGTGAGGCCGGCTGAGAGTGTCCGCGGGGCGGACTGCTACGTCATGCAGAGTCACTGCGAGCCGATCAACGACAACATCATGGAGCAGTTGATAACGATCGACGCCCTCAACCGGGCGTCGGCACGTCGGATCACCGCGGTCATGCCGTTCTTCGGCTACTCGAGGCAGGACAAGAAGGTGAGGCCGCGAGAGCCCATCACCGCCCGACTCGTCGGTGACCTCTTCATGACCGCCGGCGCTGACCGTCTCGTTTCCGTCGATCTGCACACAGGGCAGCTTCAGGGCTTCATCCACAAGCCGTTCGACTCGCTGACTGCCCTCCCGATCATCACCGACTACCTGTCGCAGAAACTCAACGGGCAGACGACGGTGGTCTCGCCTGATGCGGGCGGTGTGAAGCGCGCCGAGCGCTACGCCCGTTTCCTCGACGCCTCGGTGGCCTTCGTCTACAAACGCCGCGACCCCGTCCTCCACAACGTCTCTGAGGCTCTCGAGCTGGCGGGATCGGTCGATGGCCGGCACGTCGTCATCGTCGACGACATCATCGACACCGCCGGCACAGTCACCAACGCGGCGGAGATGGTGCGCGACCAAGGAGCGCTCAGTGTTCGAATCGCCGCCACCCACGGTGTCTTCTCGGAGCCGGCGCTCGACCTCCTCAAGAACGCTCCGGTCGAGGAGGTCATAGTCACCAACACGCTTCCGGTGGCGCCGGAGGTGCTCGAGCTGGACAAGCTCCAGGTGCTCTCGATCGCGCCGATCCTGGCCGAGACACTCCAGGCGATCTTCATGGACTCGTCGGTATCGGAGATCTTCCTCGGCGAGAATGCCTGACAGGGACGAGTTGGGCCCTGCTTCCTAGACTCCCGACCTCGTGACCGCTCGCCATCGCCAACCCGCATCGACAGCCCAGGCCAGGCTCCGCGCCCTGGTGATCGCGCTGGTCGCCATCTTCGTCATCGCCTTCTTCTTTCTACGGGGGGAGGGCGAGGGCGCCGGTCCCGCGGGCACCGAGCCACCGGTCGCCGGCGCCACGACCACCACGACACCACCCGGCACCGGGTCGACGACGCCGGGCGGATCGGCAACAACGGTCCCCGGCGGGCCGACCACCACCGGCAGCAACCTGCCCGCCCTGCAGGGTGTGAGCCTGGAGACGCTGACCGGGGACGTCAGGCAACCAACCGCCATCACCACTCCCCCGGGGGACGATCGCCTGTTCATCGTGGAGCGATTCGGCGTGATCCTCATGATGGACGCCAACCGCGAGCTGCAGGAGACCGCGTTCCTCGATCTCACCGACCGGGTCCTCGCCGGCGGCATCGAGCAGGGTCTGCTCGGTCTCGCCTTCCACCCCGACTACGCCAACAACGGAAGGTTCTACGTCTATTACACCGACCAGGGGGGCCGCCGCCAGCTCTCCGAGTTCCAGGTCTCGGTGTCCGATCCCAACATTGCCTCACCCGATACCGAGAGGGTCCTGATCGAGTTGGAGCAGCCACCGGACGCGACGGACATCCGTCACTACGCGGGCAACCTCGCCTTCGGCCCAGACGGCTATCTGTACGTGTCGATGGGCGACGGCGCCGACTCCAGGGACCAGGGACAGGACCCGAACACGATGTTCGGCGCTGTCTCCCGCATCGACGTCGACGGTGGCGACCCCTATGGGATCCCGCCAGAGAACCCCTTCGTGGAGGAGGGCGGGGCCGGTGAGGTGTGGGCCTACGGCCTCCGGAACCCGTGGCGGTTCTCCATAGATCCTGTGGACGGTCTCATCTACATCGCCGATGTGGGACACGCCGACCAGGAGGAGATCAACGTCCTCCCCATCGCCGAGGGCGGGTTCAACCTGGGATGGTCGGACGTCGAGGGGACCCGATGCTTCCACGTCCAGGACTGCGACCTGGCCAACTACACGTCCCCGGTCATCACCTACAGCCACGAAGAGGGGTGCTCGATCACCGGTGGGTACGTCTATCGAGGGGCGGCGATCCCCGAGCTCACCGGGACGTATTTCTACAGCGATTGGTGCTCGGAATGGATCCGATCGTTCAAGTACGTCGGTGGCCAGGTCACCGAGGAGCGCGACTGGACCGAGGACCTGGGCACGCTGGGACAGGTCAACACCTTTGGTGTCGACTCCGCCGGCGAGCTCTACCTGGGCACCCACGAGGGCCTTGTCGCCCGGTTCGTGGCCGATCGCTAGCCCACCCGGGGAAGCTCTATCACCTCACCGGGATAGATGAGATCCGGATCGCCGGAGGTGAGCGAGGCCCGGTTCGTCTCGATCACGACTCGCCAATAGGGGTCGATCTCCTCAGGTTCGGCGGGACGGTCGAGGATCCCTTCGAGATGAGTGGCGCTGATCTTCCACAGATGGTCCCCGGGCTGAACGACGACGGACCCATCGGGAGCCGGGCCCTCGCCGAGCGCCACCGGCACGAACGTAGGAGTCCCTGCCGGCTCGGCTACCGCAGCCGAGCCGATCATGACCAGGACGGTGGCGAAAGTGAGTCGCTTCCCCCATGCCATACCCACTGATTACGACATCGGGAGAGCGTCGAGAAGAGGGTTACAGTGCCGAACATGAAAGTTCGCATCGGGATCGCCGACACGGGCAAGGTCGTGGAGATCGAAGTCGACGACGTGGAGGCGTTTCAGTCGGAGGTGGAGCGAGCGGTTGCCGACGGTGGCCTCGCCTGGTTCATCGACACCAAGGGCCGGACCGTGGGGGTTCCCGCCCAGTCGATTTCATTCGTCGAGATCGAGGCCGCCGAGGGCGGACCTTCGGTCGGTTTCGCCCCGGCTGTCTAGACGGCGCGTCTGCGTCGTTCGGCGAGCCAGCGCTTGCGTAGGCGTCTGCGGTCGTCTTCGGCGTAACCGCCCCAGACGCCGGACTCCTGATTGGTCTCGAGCGCGTACTGGAGGCAACTCTCCTGGACGGGGCAGGTCATGCAGATGGCGATGGCAGCCTCGATCTGGTCGATCGCCGGTCCGGTGGTGCCGACCGGGAAGAACAGAGTCGGCTCCGAATCCCGGCAATCTGCGAGATCCCGCCAGTCCGTTGTGATGGTGGTTGTGGTGGTGAGCAAGATGTTCCTCAATTTGTGATCTTTTTCACAAGCGTTCCGTGAGAAGTGAAGTCCTTGGGAACGGTGGTTTTCCGGGGGCGAACGATACTGTCACTTTCTCCGCCTGTAAATGGTTTTCTTCAAAGGAGCCAGTTGAGCGACCAACCGGTGGTGATCGGCCACAGAGGCTGGCCGAGCCGATTTCCCGACAACACACTCGCCGGCTTTCTCGCTGCCGCCTCCGTCGCCGGCGCGGTGGAGACCGATGTCCGGCGCAGCAGTGACGGAAAGCTCGTCCTCTCCCATGATCCAGAATTGGGTGGGCTCGGCGTCTCCGATCACCCCTGGTCGGTCCTTGGCGAGCTCGATCTGGGTGACGGCCACCGGCCGGCCCTTCTCGACGAGGCGATCGCAGCCATCCCGGGGACGTCCTTCCAGTTCGAGATCAAGAACATGCCCCACGAGCCCGGTTTCGAGCCAGATCACCGTCTCGCATTGGAGGCGGCAGAACGTGCCCGGCCGGAGGACATCGTGACCTCGTTCAACTGGGAGACCCTCGCCGCCGTCCGCCGGGTATTCCCCGATGTGGCGACCGGTGTCCTCATCGGTGGGCGAGGCGACATCGACGTCGCCATCGACGAATGTTTCGACGTCGGGCACCCGGCGCTGGTTCCCTCGGCCTTTCTTCCCACGCTTGGGCTCGCCCGTGCTGTCGAGTCGGGCCTCGCCGTCTACCCATGGGTCGTCGACGATCCGGAGCGCGTAATCGAGTTGGCCGGTCTCGGGGTGTCGGGCATCATTACGGACGATCCGGCCGTCGTCGCCTCGGCCCTGCGGAGAGACCCATGAGCATCAGAGAAGAGCTTGCCAGCGAGCTTCGTGACGCGATGAGGGCCCAGGATGCCCCGCGTCGGGACGTCATTCGCCAGATCGAAACCGAGATCTCCGTGGCGCGGAGCGAGCCAGGATTCTCCGGGGAGCTGGACGACGACCTGTACCGGCGGGTGATCGGCGCCTACGTGAAGAAGATGGACAAGACACGCCAGGAATATCTGGATATCGGTGAACGGGGGGCAGCCATGGCTGCCAAGCTGGGTTACGAGGTCGAATACCTATCGCGCTGGCTTCCCCAGAAGCTCGACGAGGCACAGACGCGGGATCTGGTCAAGAAGACGATCCAGGATCTCGGGGTGGCCGGTGACGAGAAGGCAGCGGGGCGGGTGACCGGTCAGCTGATGAAAGAGCATGGCAAGGACCTGGACGGTGGGCTCGTGAACCGTCTGGTCCGCGAGGAGATCTCCGCGGGTTGAGCGTCCCCGACATCGAGCCAATGCTGGCGACGCGGGTGGACGATCCCTTCGACGACCCTGGCTGGTGGTTCGAGTTGAAATGGGACGGCTATCGGGCCGTATCTGGCAGCCGACAACGGGCGGATCCGGGCCCGATCTCGGAGGGGTCTCGATCTGACCGGGCCATTTCCCGAGCTGTCCACACTCCCGCTCCCCGACGGGGTGGCAGTCGATGGCGAGGTGGTCGCCTTCGACGAGGACGGAAAGCCCTCCTTCTCCTATCTCCAGCAGCGCACGGGTTTTGGTGGCCGTGGGACCAAGGCGGACGTCGGGGTCAATTTCGTGGTATTCGACCTGCTGTATTCCGATGAGAGCCTGCTCGCCCGCCCGTATGAGGAGAGAGTCGGACGGCTGATGGATCTCGCCCTGCCTTCGCCGATCGTGGTCCCGACGCCGACCCCGGAGCACGGGCACGCATTGTTCGAGTTCGCCAGGGCCTCGGACCTCGAGGGCATCGTCGGGAAGCGGCTCGGGTCGCCATATCTGCCAGGTCGACGATCGCCCGACTGGCGGAAGGTGTCCGTGCGACGCCGGCTGCGGGCGGTGGTGGGCGGCTATCTCCCCGGCGAAGGCGGTAGGGCGTCCACTTTCGGCTCGATCCTGGTCGGTCTCTATGACGATGACGGGCTGCGCTGGATTGCTGCCGTGGGCTCGGGCTTCGACGACGCCACGCTCGGCGTCTTCGCCACCCATCTCCGCCAGATCGAGCGGCCGACATCCCCATTCCACAACGACGTCATCCTTCCCAAGCCAACCAAGCCGGTCTGGGTGGAGCCAGGGATCGTGGTCGACGTGGAATACAAGCAATGGACCCACGACCACCACCTGAGGGCGCCTGTCTACAAGGGCGTGGAGATGGCCGACCCGTCGTCTGTGACGTGGGCGGAGGAAGGCCCGTTCTCGAGGATCGCCGGGCTAGCCCGCCTTGGCGGTCTTCGTCTCTTTGGTCTTGGTGGCCTCGACCGAAGCCTTGAGCGCTTCGAGCAGGTCGACCACCTTGGTCGGCTCCGGTGACACGGTGGCCACGATCTCCTCGCCGGCCACCTTCTTCGCCGCGAGATCCTCTATCGCCTCGCGGGTGCTGTCGACATAATCCTCTGCCTCGAAGGGGCGGGTCAGGTTGTCGATGAGCGACGCAGCCATCTTGACCTCTTCCGGTCGAATCTCGACTTCGGCGCCGAGCTCTTCGAACTCGGCCTCCCGCAGCTCGTCCGGCCAGTACATGGTCTCCATGACGATGACACCGTCCTTGGCCCGGAGGGTGGCGAGCTGTTGCTTCTCCCGGATCGAAACCTTGGCGATGGCGACCCGCCCTTTGTCATCGAGGGCCTGCTCCAGGATCTTGTAGGCCTTGATCCCGGTCTTCTCCGGCGCCAGGTAGTAGGCGGACTTGTAGAACATCGGGTCGATCTCGGACTCGTCGACGAACTGGACCACGTCGACCAGCTTGTTGCCGTCCTGATGTGTCGAGTCGAGCTCGTCGTCGGTGAATACGACGAACCGGTCCTTCTCGAACTCGTAACCCTTCACGATGTCGTCCCACTCCACTTCCTTGCCGTCGGCTTCGGCGACCCGCTTGTAACGGATCGGGGAGTGGTCGGTCTTGCGCAGTTGCTTGAACTTGGGCGTCTTGTTGTCGGTTGCCGTGTAGAGACCCACGGGGATCGTGACCAGCCCGAAGTTGATGGCGCCCTTCCAAATGGCTCGTGGCATGGTCGAAGATTAGTGGTTATGGACTGTTCGCTTCCGGGTAACAGCCTGGCCGCGGAACCGGCCTCCGGCGATTCGGCGGCCCTCATCCCGTCTGGATCACCCTCGTGCCTGCCGCGTTCGGGTATTGCGCCTCGGTGATCAATCCCGCCAGTGGGCCGGCCAGGTAATTCAGCATGGACTGCTCATAGGTCACACCGAGCGTCGTGAAGGGGAGACCGCCGAAGTTGTAGCCGTCCCCACCCCGGGCCAGGAAGTCGATCGTGCCCACGTCGAATGTCGCGGCCGGATCGGGGAATCCGCCGGGCAGGGCGGCGTCGTACACAACGACGTCGCCGATTGTGATCTTCCGCACACGATCGACGTTCGGGGTCCCGGTGGAGTTCCACTCGTAGGTCATCCCCGCCACGTGGGCGAAGCGGCCATCGACGCGCTCCACGTTGGAGACTGCGTTCTCGAGCAGGACCTTCAACTGTGTGACCGGGACGTCCTCGACCACCGACACGAAGTTGGGGAAGGGAAATTGGTTGTTGATGTCCAGCCTGGTCACGTTGGCCGGCGCTCCGGGTGTCGCTCCGGCGAAGAGCAGCGTGTCAGGCGTCCGGATCCCGCCGCCGTTCTGGAAGGCGATCACCGGGGCGTCCACCCCGAAGGCGGGTGCCAGCTGCTGCGCCTGCCACAGCATCGAGTCGGCGGCAATGTTGCCCAGGTTGGTGTTGCTCACACGTTCACCGGGAGCGGTCACCTGGATCGGGATGATCGGCACGGGTGGAGTGCCGGTGGTCGCGACGGCTCCTCTCGCCGAGTTCAGCGGCACCTCGGTCTGGGCTACGACAGTCGTGGCAAGGGCAGCGACATAGTCCTGCACCGGCTCGACGACTTTCTTGGTGACCTGGCGATCGGCCTTCACCGCATCGTCGAATGCCCCGGTGGTGACTCGAACCGGGCCACTCGTGTCGTCGAACGCGATGATGTTGCCCTGCTGATCGAAGTCGACGATGAGCCTGCCGACGTACTGGTATCCACCGCTGGTGGTGACGATCGGGACCTCGGTCCCGTCGGAGTCGGTGGCGATCACCGGATAGGGCAGGATCGGGACATCCCCGGGAATGAGCACGTCGTCCGGATTGGCAAGCAGCTCGTCGCCGCCGCCCGCCACCATGATGTCGACCCCGTCGAGCAAGGCAGCGAGTGCGATGTCCTCCTGAATGCTCTGCAATTGGGAGATCATGATGATCTTGTTCACGCCCATGTCTGCTCAGACGATCGACCTCGGCCTGAACCGCGGGGAGGATCGCGGTGGCTATGACGTTGCGCGGGCTGGAGATAGTGGGCAGCAATTCGGTCGTGCACCCACGAAGCCGAACTTCTCACCGCCGTCCTTCACGACAGCGCTGCGAACGACGCGATCGCTATCGACCAGCTGGTCGAAGACTGGCTCACCGGAGAAGTCGAGATTGGAGCTCACGAAGGGCGTCTTGGAGTCGAAGCTCTCCACGAAATTGGCGAAGACCTCCGGCCCGAAGTCGAACTCGTGATTGCCGATGGCACTGGCGTCGTAACCGATCTCGTCCATGGCGATGGCGTCGTAATAGGGAATGCCCTTGTCGAGACTGGCCTGGAACTGGGCGCTGGCCAGATAGTTGTCCCCAGAGGACACCATCAACGAAACGTTGTCCCGACCCCGATCCCCCTCACGTTGCAGGTCCTTTGCCACCGTGGCAAATGGGGCGATACCCGCGAAGGGCTGGCCGTCGACGAGTCTCTCGAACAGGGCCGACTCGCCGTCGTTGTTGTGGAGCAGGGTCAGCGTGACGTCGGTGCTCGGCTCCTCCTGCGCGGTGGCAGGTGCAGTCGGCACCAGTAGCGCAGTGAGCAAGGCCGCGGCGAGCAGGAGCAGGAGGTAGGTCCTTGCGCGGTTTTCCGATCCCGTCATGAGTGACCCCTTCGATTCGAGTTGACCCAGCTTTCACCATATCCACAAACGGCAGGTGTCTAAACCGGGACCACCGGATGACGCTCAGGTCAATTTGCGCGTCTGCTGCGTGAAACGCATCGCCACGTGGCGACAAGGCGAAGGACATTGCCTACCTTCGGCGATGAGACGGGCAGGATCGGTTCCGTCAGGTAGGTGACATATTTGACGTAGAGCCTCGAGACTGCCTTGGGAGGTCGGCGACTCCTCAGCCGCCTGTCGACCTTCTTGGTCACTGTCGAAGGCGAGATTGATTGTCGATGCGATCGGCCTAATCGTCTCGAGTTGATGAGTCGTGAGAGGGGAGCTGTACCTCGGGTGGCGACACTGTGGGGAATACCAGCTTGGTGGGCAGCGAAGACCGAGGTCCTCATGAGCCTGAGGCGGATTCGACGTTTCACGGCAGGGCACTTTGGGTACCTGGCGTGTGCCACGGGCTGACAAGTTCACTCACTGGCCATCCCAGAGCCGGCAACCCGACAACTCGGGATGTGATGGTGGGTACCCCACGACCAGGGAGGGCGAAACCTGTGAGAACGAAGAGATACCGGCGTTTGGTGAATTCGATGGTCGCCACTGCGATGGTCGTCGCAGTCGCGGTCCCGGCGATGGCGGCGCGTCCCGAACCTCCTCAGACGTCGGGGAGACCAACATGAGCGAATCGACATCGGCGACACATCCTGGCCCTCGCTGTGCTCCTAGCGATCATGGCGGCCGCACTCCCTGTCATGGCCGGCACCTCAGAGCGGGATGTCCGCTTCGCCACCTTCAACGCCTCGCTCAACCGGGCCGCACAGGGTGAGCTGATCACGGACCTTTCGACCACCACCGATATTCGGCCCAGGCGGTGGCCGAGATAATCCAGCGCACCCGACCCGACGTGTTGCTGATCAACGAGTTCGACTTCGACGATGGCGATGTCGCCGTCGACCTGTTCCAGGACAACTATCTGTCGATGGGACAGAACGGGGCCGATCCGATCGATTATCCCTACCGGATGGGCTTCGCCTCGAACACCGGGGTCCTGTCCGGGTTCGATCTCAACAACGACGGGATCACCGTGGCGCCGGACGACATCGGCACCGCAGAACTATGGCAACGACTCCTGGGGCTTCGGCTTGTTCCCCGGCCAGTTCGCCTTCGCCGTCTACTCGATGTACCCGATCGCCGAAGAGGAGATCGACCGTCCACAATTCCTGTGGCAGGACATGCCCGGCGCCCTACTGCCGTCGACCCGGGTACCGGGGAGTCGTTCTACTCCGAGGAGATCCTTGCCCAGTTCCGGCTGTCCTCGAAGAACCACGTCGACGTGCCCATCGAGATCGGCGGCAAGACGGTCCACTTCCTGGTCAGTCATCCCACGCCTCCGGTCTTCGATGGCCCCGAGGATCGAAACGGGACCAGGAACCACGACGAGATCCGTTTCTGGGCCGACTACGTGGGCCCGGGCAGGGACCGAGGCAGCTACATCTACGACGACGAGGGCAACACCGGCGGACTCGAGCCGGGCAGCCTGTTCGTCATCGCCGGAGACCAGAACTCCGATCCCTTCGACGGCGACAGCGTTCCCGGTTCCGCCCAGCTCCTGCTCGAGCATCCTCGGGTCAACGCCAAGACGACGCCCACCAGCGAAGGCGGGGTCGACCGGTCGGCGGCACAGCCCGGAAACGAGACCTACCTCGGTCGACCCGGCCCAGGACACGGCGGACTTCTCCGAGCCTCCCTTCGGACCGGGGAACCTACGTGCCGACTACGTGCTGCCCGTCAAGAGCCTCCGGATCGGAGACAGCGGGATCTTCTGGCCCGCCGACGACGACCCGCTGAATCGCCTCGCCGGCACCGGTGTCTTCGGCGATCCGGCGCCAAGCTTCGATCACCGCCTGGTGTGGGTCGACGTCAGTCATGGGGGCTTCCCGAGGTCTAGGTACCGGCTGGAGATCAATACCCGTAGGACGTGTCCAACCCGGCTCGATCGGTTCGCCACGGATCTCAGGAGCCCCTGGAGCTGACGGGGCGGCGCACCTGCTTCCAGACGCGCTCCCGGCAGGATTCGAACCTGCGCACCCGGCTCCGGAGGCCGGCGCTCTATCCCCTGAGCTACGGGAGCCCGAGGGCGACGATTCTATCGACGGCTCTGCCTCTACCCTCCGCCCCGTGAAGTACGTCTCGACACGGGGAGAGGCCCCTCCGCTCGATTTCCGCGGCGTGCTCCTCGCCGGCCTGGCCGCCGATGGGGGGCTCTATGTCCCCGAGGAGGTCCCCTCGCTGCCCGAAGGGTGGATGGACTGGTCGTATCAACAGGCGGTCACCGCCACCATGACCATGTTTGGGGCCGAGCAGGCTGGGCCGCTTGTCATGCAGGCTGCCGGCAGGTTCGCTCGCGAGGAGGTCGCCCCAGTAGTCGGTCTCGGCGACCGATATGTCTTCGAGCTGTTCTGGGGCCCCACTCTCTCATTCAAGGACCACGCGTTGCAGGTGCTCGCGGGCTTGCTGGACCGTGAGGTCAGCTCGCCATCGACCATTCTCGGTGCCACCTCGGGAGACACCGGTTCAGCCGCGATCGAAGCATGTCGGGGCCGGGCCAACCTGAGGATCGTGGCGCTGTATCCCGAGGGCTTGATCTCAGATTTCCAGCGACGTCAGATGACAACCGTCGAAGACGACAACGTCCTGGCGGTAGCGGTCAGGGGGAATTTCGACGACTGCCAGGCCATGGTCAAGGCCGCCTTTTCCCGCGATGAGGGCTTGCTCGCCTTCAACTCGATCAACTGGGCGCGCGTTGCTGCCCAGACTGGCTACTACGTGTATCTGGCGGCCCAATTCGACCAATCGTTCGATGTCGTGGTCCCCACCGGCAATTTCGGCAACGTTCTCTCCTGCTTGGTGGCGAAGCAGATGGGAGCCCCCATCGAGACCATCGCCATCGCCAACAACACCAATCGCGGCCTGTCCGACCTGGTCAACACGGGCACGATGGAATCCGGCTCTGTGATCCCGACCCTGGCCCCGGCGATGGATGTGAGTGTCCCGTCGAATCTGGAGCGATTCACAGGCGACCCTTCACAGGTATTCAGTGCCGGGTATGCCGACGACGAGGAGATCCTCGACACGATTGCCGAGGTGAACCGGCGATATCGCTATCTACTCGACCCACACTCCGCCGCGGCCTGGCACGTGTCGAACTCGGTCATCGGCGAAAGGCCCGTGGTCGTGGTCTCCACCGCTCATCCCGCCAAGTTCGGTGACACTGTGAAGCGAGCGGTGGGCAAGCGTCCCAAGACACCTCCAGGTTTCGAAGACCTGTCCAAGAAACCGGAGCGTCTGATGGTCATCGATCCTGACCCTTCAGAGCTCGATCGGCTCCTCCGATAATTAGTTCGCTGCTGCTTTGCGCAAATGCAGCGAACAGCTACCATACGGTTAGCCGTCAACGCCAAGGGACGTTGCGGCCACCCACTCACAGTCCTCATCCGAGGCATGCCACATCATCGTTTTCGATGGTGCGTATCCCGGTCCGTTTGAGCCCGAAAGCGAAGAATCGCGAAGGATCCAATGACCACACGAGCTCAACTCCAGAGCAAGTCCATCGACGAGCTGCGACAGATCGCCGGTGCAGTAGGTATCGAGACCGATGGTCTCCAGAAATCAAAGCTGATCAGCGCTCTCGTTGACGCCGGTCAGGTCGCCGACCCCTCGCCCGCCGAGGAGGTCGACCTTCCCCAGGCCACCCCTCGCACCGAGCGGGCCGGTCAGGACGGGGAAGCCGCCTCCGATCAGGAATCGGGCGATGAGCCGCGCCCCGAGTCACGTCAGGGTGGCCGCCCCGATTACGACGATCGTCAGGGTGGAAACCGAAATCGCAACCGGCGTCGCCGCGTGGTGGTGGCGGTGGCCGTGAGGACGAGTACATCCCCGAGGAGGATCTCGAGACCCGCGAGGGTCTGCTCGACATCCTTCCCGAGGGCTACGGCTTCCTGAGAGTCACCGGATATCTCTCCGGAGACAAGGACGTCTACGTCTCCGCCAATCAGGTGCGCAAGTTCCGCCTCCGCAAGGGAGACATCGTCTCGGGCCCGATCCGGCCCCCGCGCTCCAAGGAGAAGTTCGCCGCCGTTGTCCGCATCGACAAGGTCAATGGCATGACCTCCGATGAGGCGATGAAGCGGCCCAAGTTCGAGTCGCTCACGCCGCTCTTCCCGGACGAGAGACTCCGACTCGAGATCGACGGGAGGGCCAACGGCATCCTCACCCGCATCGTCGACCTGATCGCACCGATCGGCAAGGGTCAGCGCGGTCTCATCGTCTCACCCCCCAAGGCCGGCAAGACGACCGTTCTCCAGGAGATGGCCCAGGCGATCACCACCAACAACCCCGAGTGCTACCTGATGGTCGTTCTGGTCGATGAGCGACCCGAAGAGGTCACCGACATGCAGCGCTCGGTCAAGGGCGAGGTCATCTACTCGACCTTCGACCGTCCCGCAGAGGAGCACACCCAGGTGTCCGAGCTGGCGTTGGAGCGGGCCAAGCGGCTGGTGGAGATGGGCACCGACGTCGTGATCTTGCTCGACTCGATCACCCGTCTCGCCCGGGCCCACAACCTGGCCACACCGGCGTCCGGCCGGATCCTGTCCGGTGGTGTCGACTCGCAGGCCCTCTATCCGCCCAAGCGCTTTTTCGGCGCAGCCCGCAACATCGAGGAGGGCGGCTCGCTCACCATCCTCGGGACCGCCCTCGTCGAGACCGGGTCCAAGATGGACGAGGTCATCTTCGAGGAGTTCAAGGGCACCGGGAACATGGAGCTTCGTCTCGATCGCAAGCTCGCCGACAAGCGGATCTACCCGGCCATCGACATCGAGGCTTCGGGAACAAGGAAGGAAGAGCTGCTGTTCGACGAGAAGGAGCTTGCCCAGGTCTGGAAGCTCCGCAGGGTGCTGCTGGCTCTCGAGCCCGGAGCCGCCCTGGAGCTTCTCATCGACCGATTGAAGACCACGAAGTCCAACGCCGATTTCCTCGCCGAGGTGGCGAAGAGCAGCGGCAGCTAGATAGGAGCCAGCGGTGAAGACCGACATTCATCCGACATACGCCGAGACGCACGTCACGTGCTCGTGTGGCAACACCTTCACCACCCGGAGCACCAAGCCGGGCGAGATGCACATCGAGTTGTGCAATGAGTGCCACCCGTTTTTCACCGGCAAGCAGAAGCTCGTCGACAGCGGCGGGCGCGTGGAGCGATTCCAGAAGCGCTACGGGAAGACCGCCTTCACCAAGGCGGGCGATCCAGTCGAGGCGGACGCAGAGGCGGAAACCGCTGACGCGGAGTGAGTCGACGGCTCCCGACCCGAAATTGGGAGCCACAGTCCCGCATTTGACACCCGAGCGTCCCAATTACGAAGGGCTGACCAGCCCGATCGACCCGGCCAAGACGGTCGGGGGCCAGGCCGTGATCGAAGGTGTGATGATGCGCGCCCCGGGTGCGTGGTCGGTGACCGTGCGCAAGCCTGACGACACCATCGTCGCCCAACGTCATGTCCTCGGTCGTCTCGCCGACCGCAACCGGGCCGCTCGCATTCCGTTCGTGCGTGGCATCGTCGTTCTCTGGGAATCGCTGAGCCTGGGGTTTCGCGCCCTTTCCTGGTCTGCCGAGATGGCAGCCGGCGAGGAGGAGCAGCCGCTGAGCAAGACCCAGATCGGGTGGACCATGGCCCTCGCCTTCGCCTTGTTCGCCGGGATCTTCATCGTGCTCCCGGCTCTCGCAGCAGGCGCGCTATCGGGCGAATCCGGAATCTTGTTCAACGTCAGCGAAGGGGCGATCCGCCTCGCCCTCTTCATCGCCTACATCTGGGCCATCGGCAGATCGGCTGAGATCGGGCGCGTGTTCGAGTACCACGGAGCGGAGCACATGTCGATCCACGCCTACGAGGCGGGGGAGCCGCTCAGCGTCGAGTCGGTGCGTCGCTATCCGCCCGAACATCCCCGTTGCGGCACGAGCTTCCTGCTCATCGTCGTGCTCGGCTCGATCATCCTCTTCTCCTTCTTCGGCCGGCCCGGATGGGTCTTTCTCGTCACCTCTCGCTTGATCGGCATCCCGATCATCGCCGGGATCGCCTACGAGCTCTTGCGATGGTCAGGGACCAGGAGCACCGGTTGGCTGGCCCGCGCCCTTGCTGCTCCCGGGATCTGGCTGCAGAAGCTGACGACCCGTGTCCCCGACGAGGCTCAGATCGAGGTTGCCATCTCCAGCCTGGTGGTTGCCCTCGACGACGAGATGGTCGACGACGTCATAGGCCGTGGCGGTTTGCCCGGCTCCGCGCTCGAAGTTCGCCGCGCCGCCTTTGGACTCACCCCTCCGACCGCGGAGGCCTGATGGACGACACGCTCGCGCTGAGGCTCGCCGAGATCGAGTCTGTCTTCGATGAGACCGAGGCGGCTCTGTCCGACCCCGAGACGCTCTCCAACCCTTCGATGCTCGCCGAACTTGGCAAGCGTCACGCCGACCTTCGAGACGTGGTCTCCGACATCCGCCGGCTGCGTGAACTGGGCGCCGACCTCGAAGATGCACGTGCCATGGCGGACGATCCCGACATGGCCGATATGGCCCGGGATCTAGAAGACGAGATCGGTGACATCGAAGCTCGGGTCAGGCTCGCCCTGATCCCGACCGATCCGGCCGACGCCAAAGACGTGATCCTCGAGATCCGATCGGCGGCGGGTGGCGACGAAGCCGCCATCTGGGCCGGGGACCTGCTTCGGATGTATGAGCGATATGCCGACCGCATCGGGCTGGAGATCGAGCCGCTGGACAGCTCACCGTCCGAAGCCGGCGGCTACGACAAGGTGACGGTCGCGATCAAGGGCAAGGGCGCCTTCTCGCGGATGAAATACGAAGCGGGGGTGCATCGGGTCCAGAGGGTGCCCAAGACCGAGTCCCAGGGGCGCATCCACACTTCCACCGCGACGGTTGCCGTCCTGCCCGAGGTCGAGGAGGTCGACGTGGAGATCGACCCCAACGACCTGAAGGTGGACGTGTACCGGTCGACCGGGCCCGGGGGGCAGTCGGTGAACACCACCGATTCTGCCGTGCGGCTCACCCACCTTCCCAGCTCTCTGGTCGTCACCGTCCAGGACGAGAAGAGCCAGCTCCAGAACAAGGAGAAAGCGATGCGCATCCTCAGGGCGAGGCTGTATCAGCTGGAGCTGGAGCGCCAGCAATCGGAGCTGGCCGGGGCGCGCCGGTCACAGGTGGGCTCGGGTGGGCGCTCCGAGAAGATCCGCACCTATAACTTCAAGGAGAATCGGGTCACCGACCACCGGCTCGGCCTCACCCTGAAGCGTCTCGATCAGATCCTCGAGGGCGACCTCGACGAATTCGTCACCGCCCTCAGCGCCGACGAGCAGGCCACCCGCCTCGCCGAAGGGGTCTGAGGCACTGCGAACCTCAGGTTTGGCGCAGTGCCCCGTCGAGGTTGGCGACGCCCTTGCGTTCCATGTTGCCCCAGACACGGGTGCCCTTGCCACCGAAGATGGCGCGGATGCGCCAGACCACCGTTATCTGGCGCATGCCCAGGTTCTCGATCAGGGCCATCACGATCAGACGCAGAGTGTCCTTCAGGGAGTTGAAGTAGCCATACGACTCGTCGAGGAGCAGGGCGATGAGCGAATTGATCAGTCCCACCCCGAAGGCAAGGGCGAGGAGGATCACCAGAGAGGTCGTGTTGAGGACGCCGAGCAGTAGCGCCACCAGGATTGTGATCCACCCGAGGAACTCGATGACGGGGGCCAGGTACTCGAACAAGAACATGGCCGCCCACGTGATCATCCCGACCTTGCCGTACCTGGGATTGAACGTCATCGGCATGAAGTCCTTCACGGCAGTCATCAGCCCACGGTGCCATCGGATCCGCTGACGGCGGAGGACGCGAAGGCTGTCCGGGACCTCGGTCCAGATCACAGCTGACGGCTCGTACACGATCCGGTAGGGGATCTCGTTGTCGATGTGGTGGCGGTGGAGACGCATGGTCAGGTCCATGTCCTCACCCATGTGCCCGCTGGTGAACCCACCCACCGCGATCACAGCCGATCTCTTCCAGACCCCGAATGCGCCGGAGACGAGGGGCAGAGCCTCCATCTGCGACCAGGCGGGGCGGCTGGCGAGAAAGGTGCGCAGGTACTCCAGCACCTGCATCCGCGCAACGAGCTTCTTGGGCACTCCGGCCTCGACCAGATGCCCGAGCTGGACCTTGCTCCCGTTCAGGGGCCGGATGTTGCCGCCGACCGCGATCGTTCGCTGGCGGTCCTCGACCACCCGTCGCATCGCGCCGATCAGGCAATTGGCATCGAGGATCACATCGGCGTCGGTGCACAGGGCGTACGGATATCGGGCTGCGTTGATCCCGGCGTTCAGAGCATCTGCCCTCCCTCCGTTCTCCTTGTCGATGACGGTGATGTCGAATGAGCCGTGACCGCGGTAGATGCCCCTGACCGGAGCGGTGGCGATATCCGGGCGGTAGGGGATGCGAACGCGCTCGAGATGGAAGGCTTCGATCAGGGCCTCCAGCGTCCCGTCGGTCGATCCGTCGTTGATGACCACGATCTCGAACCTGGGATAGCCGACGATCGACATCGAGCGGACCGAGTCCACTATTCCCGCAGCCTCGTTGTAGGCGGGGATCACTATCGAGACCGGGGGCGAGGTCTGGCTGGAGAGCATCTCGGAGACGCGGCCGAATCGATCGAGATGATGGACCCGACGCATGACCGCCGCCGACCGCAGCCCGAGCCCGATCATGTAGACCTGCATGAAGATGAAGTAGATGATCGTGCCGTACCCCGCCCAGCGCAGGATCTCGTGAATCACGACAGCACCTGCAATCCAGCCCCGACGTGATCGAGGAGCAGCCGGTCGCTGTCTGTCGCCTGGCCGGCATCGTCTCGCTCCCGGGCCGCGGCCAGGACGCCACAGTCGGCCAGGGCCTCGGCGGCGGCGTCCCGGGCGAAGGGATCGTCGGATCCGATCGCCTGCAACAACAGCTCGTCTCCTCCAGGGAGTGCGGCCAGCGCAGAGGCGGTGTTGCGTCTCACCCACCAGTTGGAATCCTGCAGGCCCCTCGCCAGCACTGCGTTGATCGAAGGATCGCCGATGTGGCCGAGTGACGTTGCCGACTTCGCCCGGAGCCTCCAATCAGTGGAACGGAAGGTGTACTTGAGTGGTCTGATCGCCAGAGGGCCTCCAACCATCCCGAGCGACTCGATCGCGGCGATCCGCACCTCGGGATCGGTGGCGACCCGGAGGATCCCGGCGAGGCTCGGGCCGACCTCGCGGTCACCAATGACCCCGAGCACCCTGATCGCCTCGATGACGCCTTCGTTGTGATCGTGTCTGAGGTTGGCCCGGACATAGGCAACCAGCGGCCAGGTCGCCTTGACGCCGAACCTAACCAGCGTGTCGGCGAATCTGGCTCGCACCCAGGGCTCCTCGAGCCCGAACCGCTCCAGGATGGCTTCGATCGCCGGCTCATGCTGGATCCGTCCGAGGCCCCGGGCACATTGGATCCTGATCTCCGGCTCACGGTCCGCGAGATGTGTGATGAGCACCGGGGCCGTGGACTCGTCCCCGATCTCGGCGAGTGACACCGCGGCGCGAAGACGTCTTCCCAGGGGGAATCGGCTGCGGAGCCGCTGCCTCCTGACGACGTGCCAGCCCGACGCCGTCGATGATCCCGGCCAGCGTGTCGATCTGCCGGCCGGTTACGACGTTGCGTATGTCGATCACCGCGTCCAGGAACGCATCATCATCGACCACCGTGAGCCGTCGATTGGCTCGGGGGTGTCCTTCGCAGCGATGCGCCGGCTGATCAGCGCCACGTAGCGTGCATGGCTCTCACGACGTCGCCTTGAGCGCGTCGTCGGTTGCATGGCCTTCAACATCACCAGCCCCATGAGCATGGCGAAGGCCACGAGACAGACGACACCCAGGATCACGAGGCCGATCGTGGTTTCGTTCATGGACTACCCAGCGGTATAAATCGGCCATAAAACAGCCCAGTTGAGCCGGCTGGTCAGTCAGGCAGTCGGGAGCGGATCCGTGCCAAGAGCTCGGGCATGCGGAATGGCTTCCTGACGAAGTCGACTGCTCCGGCCTCGAGGCTGTCGACGGCGATCCGATCGTCGTCCACACCGGAGAGCACGATGGTCGTGTGCTTGTGGCCTTCCTTCCCCCAACGTTCCAGGATCTCGAGGCCCAGCAGGCCGGGCATGAGGTGGTCGAGGATGATCAGGTCGTAGTTCCCGGTGACTGCCCATCTCGTAGGCCGCCAACCCGTTGTCGACCTTGTCGACCTCGTAGCCCTCCAATTCGAGGGCAGTTGCCAGGACAGTCGTGACGGTGTCCGAGTCGTCGGCCACGAGGACGCGCTTGATGTCACCCATACCGTTCTCGGAATCTCCCGATGCAGCCGAAATAGCCCGTTGATGATGGCAGAACAATGGGTTTCCCCCTGGTTGCCGAGGATCGAGGTGACAGGCCCAAGTGGCAAAGCGAACTATCTTCTGTCGGCTGTCGTTTTGAGATAGCTCTGGGGCAAATGACGACCATTCCCGAACATGAGAGGGTGAGGCTCGAAGCCGTCGCCCGCGACGATCTGCCTCTCGAGGACCTCATCGCGCGCCGTCTCCGTGGCGAGCCATTGCAATACATCGAGGGCACCGCGGCGTTTGGTCCGCTCGACCTCCTGGTAGACGAGCGGGTCCTGATCCCCAGACCCGAGACAGAGGGCATGTTCGAGATGGCGACGCGGATGGTGCGCAGCCCTGAGATCATCGTCGACCTGTGCACCGGGTCCGGGGCCCTCGCGCTGGCACTCAAGAGCAGGTTCCCGTCGGCGGCGGTGTTCGCCACCGATATCTCCCCTGCTGCCGTCGAGGTCGCCACCGACAATCGCTATCGGACCGGGCTCCAGGTGTACCTGGCGGAGGGAGACCTCTTCGACCCCCTTCCGACGGCGATCCTCGGGACCGTCGATCTCATCGTCGCCAATCCCCCTTACGTCGCCGAAGTGGATTTCGGCTCGTTGCCTGCCGACGTGCAGCGGGAGCCGAAGGTGGCGCTGGTCTCGGGGCCGACAGGGTTGGAGGTAATCCAACGCATCGGAGCCTCGGCTGCCTCATGGCTCCGGCCTGGGGGTGTGATGATCTGTGAGATCGGGGAGAAGCAGGGGGTCTCGGCGACCAGTTCATTCATGGACCTGCCCGCGATCGTCCGCCAGGACCTCACGGGGCGCGATCGCTACATCGTCGCCGTCAAGCCTTGAGCCTCGACCGGGCGATCGCAGCCATCCGGAATCGGGAGGTGGTGGGGCTTCCCACCGACACGGTGTACGGGATCGGCGCAGACCCGCTCAGCGAGGAGGCCGTTGCCAGGCTCTACGAGCTCAAGGGCCGGCCCGAGTTGAAGCCGATCGGGCTGCTCGTCGCATCGCTGGAACAGGCCGAGATTCTCGGTGAGATCGAGGGGGTGGCCGCCGATCTGGCTTCACAGCATTGGCCGGGCGCCCTGACCCTGGTGGTCACCCCGAAGGTGATCCTGGCCAACTGGGTCGGCGATTCCCAACGCCGGACGGTCGGCTTGCGGGTCCCCGATCACCCTGTTGCCATCGAACTGCTGGCCGCGGTCGGGCCCCTTGCGGTCACTTCGGCCAACCTCAGCGGGGGCGCCGAGTCGATGAGTGATGAGGAAGCCCGCTCCGTATTCGGCGATCTGGTGCCGGTCTACGTGGAGGGGCGTGCCCCTGGCGGCGAAGCCTCGACCGTGGTCGACACCACCGGATCTGAAGTCGTGGTCCTTCGGCAAGGGCCGGTGGTTCTCTAGTTACCCTCACTCCCATGATCTCGATGGACCCCCTGGAGCAGGTCGATCCCGCAATCGCCGGCCTCATCCGCAAAGACGTCGAACGTCAGAACAGCCACATCCACCTGATCGCCTCGGAGAATTTCGCCTCTCCCGCGGTGATGGCCGCGTCCGGATCGGTCTTCACCAACAAGTACGCCGAGGGCTACCCGGGTCGCCGCTACTACGAGGGCTGTGCGGTGGTCGACGAGATGGAGCAGCTGGCCATCGATCGGGCCAAGGAGCTATTCGGGGCGGAGCACGCCAACGTCCAGGCCCATTCCGGGGCCCAGGCCAACATGGGTGTGTACTTCTCGCTCCTCCAGCCGGGGGACCGTGTGCTGGGCATGCGTCTCGACCAGGGTGGTCATCTGACCCACGGCTCACCGGTGAACTTCTCCGGTCTCTATTACGACTTCGTGGCATACGGGGTCGATCGGGAAACCGAGTTGGTGGACATGGACCAGGTCCGCGCCTTGGCCGTCGAGCACAAGCCGAACATCGTGCTTGCCGGCTACTCGGCCTACTCCCGCACCCTGGACTACGAGGCGTTCCGGGCGATCGCCGACGAGGTGGGCGCTCTCTTCATGGTGGATGCGGCCCATTTCATCGGTCTCGTGGCGGGGCGGTCTCACCCTTCGCCCGTGCCCCACGCCGACATCGTCACCGGGACCACGCACAAGGCCCTGCGTGGCCCACGGGGCGGCCTGATCCTCAGCAACGAGCGCTTTGCCAAGGACATAGACCGGGCGATCTTCCCCAATGCCCAGGGCGGGCCCATCGAATCGCAGATCGCGGCCAAGGCGGTGTCGTTCCATGAGGCGATGCAGCCCGGGTTTCGCGCCTACACCGACCAGATCGTGACCAACGCCAGGGCGATGGCGGCGGCGATCCAGGAACAGGGTGTGCGGGTGGTCTCGGGCGGCACCGACAATCACCTATTTCTGATCGATCTCAGGTCGGTGGCGGACGACCTCGACGGCAAGGAAGCGGCGAAGCTCCTCGACGGGGTCGGGATCACCCTCAACTTCAACACCATCCCCTTCGACCCGCGGCCTCCCTTCCGCGCCTCGGGCCTGCGGATCGGCACCCCGGCGATGACCAGCCAGGGAATGAAGGAGGACCAGGCGGTCGAGGTGGCCGCGCTCATCGCCCGGGCCTTGCAGAAACGGAACGACGACGGTGAGCTGGCGAAGGTCACCTCCCGGGTCGGGGAGCTGGCTGCCGAGTTCCCGCCCTACCCGCACGACTTCGTTGGTCATGTCTGAGAGCCCGTGCGTCCGGGCCGTGCGGGCGACCTCCCCCAACCTCGCTGTCGCCCCTGGGGGAGGAAACCGGCTAGGTTCCCGATTTCGCCTGCCTGGGTCCTTTCCCTAGACTTTGTGAATAGATTCACAAGCCCTCCGAGCGGCAAATGAGAGACGAGACCATCAACCAGAGCGTCGGACGCGCCGTCAGTGAAGGCTGGGGTCGATCCGGTGCATTCGCCGGATCGATCATCTCCGGCACCCTCCTCGGGTTCCTCGCCGACAACTGGCTAGGGACCGAGCCCTGGCTGGTGGTGATCGGGGCGCTCGTCGGCTCCTACTCGGGGTTCATGAACATGTGGCGCTGGTCCAAGGAAATGGAAATGGCCGATCGTGAGCGTTGAGCATGGCCCGCCCCTCGAGGCCAACCTGGCCAAGGAAACGGTGGCTCGCGCCGTCTACGTCGGGCCTGTGCTGGTCCTGTTGTTCGCCCTCGTCAACGGGTGGGACGGAGCATGGAGCGCGGCGCTCGGGGTCGTCGTGGTGGTGGCCAACTTCCTCCTCGCCGGGGCGATCCTGTCGATTTCACTGAGGATCAGCCTCCAGGCTTATCATGCCGCCGCTCTGATCGGCTTCCTCCTCCGTCTCGCCTTGTTCGTCGGCGCGGTCTATCTGATCGCCACGCTGGTCGAGGTGGACCGGATCGCCTTCGGGGTCTCGGCAGTGGTGTCCTATATCGCCCTGCTGACCTGGGAGGCAGTGTCGATCACCAGGGATAGAGAAAGGGAACCCAGTTGGCGCAGTTGATAGTGGCGGCCTCCGAATGTGACGTGGTCAACGAGGTGATCTGCGCCCCGGCCAACGTCAACGAGCTCTTCGAGTTCCCCACCATCTTCACCATCGGTGGGTTCGAGGTGACCCGGACCATCATCCTCATGTTCCTGGCGGCGTTCGTCGCGGTGGCGATCCTCTACTTCGGGCTGAGAGGACAGCGCTTGGTCCCCACCAAGTTCGGGGTGGCCGTGGAGGCAATGGTCGGCTTCGTTCGGGACGGGATCGCTCGTGACGTGATCGGGCCGGAGGGCACCAAGTACGTGCCCTACCTGATGGCGATGTTCTTCTTCCTGCTGGTGGGAAACCTGTTCGAGGTCACTCCCCTGATCAACTTCCCGATCACATCGCGGATGGCGATACCTGCCTTCCTCGCTCTAGTCACCTACGTCATCTTCATGTTCGTCGGCTTCGCCAAGAACAACTTCCGCTATCTGATCGACACCGCCTGGCCCAAGGCAGTCCCGATCGGTCTCCGATGGCTGGTGGGGCTGATCGAGGTGTTCTCGATCTTCATCCTGAGGCCGATCACACTTGCAGTCCGACTCTTCGCCAACATGGTGGCCGGGCACCTGATGCTCACCTTGCTGCTGACCTCTGGGGTGATCTTCATCGCCGCCATCCCCGAGATCGGGCTCAAGGGCTCCATCGGGTTCTTCTGGTTCGGCCTCGGACTGTTCATGTTCCTGTTGGAGATCTTGATCGGCGTTCTCCAGGCCTACATCTTCACCTTGCTGACGGCGATCTACATCGAATCCTCAATCCACTTCGAGCACTAAGGAGAAAGACAGTATGGAAGGCAGCATCGAGGCCCTCGTGCCCGCACTCTCGCTCATCGGCTACGGCCTGGGCGCCATCGGTCCCGGCATCGGGATCGGCATCGTGGCCGGCAACGCCATCACTGCCATGGCCCGCCAGCCTGAGATGCAGGGGACGATCCGGACCACCATGTTCCTGGGTATCGCCCTCACCGAGGCGCTGGCGCTGATCGGCTTCGTCCTCTTCTTCATCGCCTCTGCCTGATAGGAGACCGGAATGCAGTTCTTGAACGCACTGGTCGTCCTGGCCACCGAGGAAGGGGGAGAGTCCGGCGGCGGTCTCAGCCTGGTCCTGCCCCATCCCGAGGAGCTGATCGCCGGCATCCTCGCCTTCCTCATCGTCTTCTTCTTCGTGTGGAGGAAGGCACTTCCCACCATCAACAAGACCCTCGAGGCAAGGCAGCAGGCCATCACCGGCCAGCTGTCCGAGGCCGAGGAGTCGAAGCGGGAGGCCGAGAGTCTTCTTGCCGACTACCGGGCGCAGCTCGCCGAAGCCAAGACCGAGGGCAACCGGATCATCGAGGAAGCACGCACGGCAGGCGAGCAATTGAAGGCAGACGTCGTGGCCCGCGCCGAGGAAGAGGCCGCCCAGATCCTGGACAAGGCGCGCGAGGAGGCCGAGAACGAGAAAACCCGTGCCCTGGCGGAAGCCCGTCGCGAGGTCGGTGAGATCTCGGTGGGTCTGGCCGAGAAGATCGTCGGCGAATCGCTCGACGACAAGATGCAGCAGGACCTGATCGATCGCTACCTGGCGGACCTGGAGCGTCTGTAGTGGTGGACAAGCGGATCAGCGGCTACGCCACAGCCATCCTCGACCTCGCCGAGGCCGAGGGTGAGCTGAGTCGCGTCGAGACCGAGTTCCTGGCCCTGGGCCAGGCCGTCGAGAAGTCCGCTGAGCTCAGGTCGACACTGACCGACCCCAACCTTCCACTGGACAAGAAGAGTGCGATCATCGACGACCTGATGGGCGGCCGTGCCTCGTCGCTCACGGTGGGACTGGTCCAATTCATCGTCGCCCAGGGTCGAACCTCCGACATCCCGGAAATCGCCAGGAGCTTCGTAGAGAAGGCGGTGGAGTCGCGGTCCAGGGCTCTCGCCGAGGTCCGCTCTGCTGTCCCGCTCGACGACGCGACCATCGAGCGTCTGGCTGCCGCTCTGGGCAAGGCCACCGGCAAGAAGGTCGAGGTAAAGGTCGTTGTCGACGAGTCGGTCATCGGCGGCATCGTCGCCCGTGTCGGCGACGTCGTCATCGACGGGACTGTTTCCAACGCCATAACCGAGCTTCGTCAGGCCGTCCTGAGCCGCTGAGGAGTCACATGACCGATTTGACCATCACTGCCGACCAGATCACGAAGTCCCTCAAGGAGCAGCTTGCCGGCTGGCAACCGGAGGTGGACAAGGAAACCGTCGGCTACATCACCGCGATCGCCGACGGTGTCGCCCGCGTCGAAGGCCTGCCCAATGTCATGGCGTCGGAGCTGCTCGAGCTCCCCGGCGGGCTGATCGGTGTCACCCTCAACATCGACGAGGAGGACCTCGGCGTGGTGGTCCTCGGAGAGGCCAGCCACATCCAGGAAGGCGACCCGGTCAAGCAGACCGGCACGGTGCTTTCGGTCCCGGTGGGGGATGCCCTGCTCGGTCGTGTCATCGACCCGCTGGGCAACCCGGTGGACGGCAAGGGCCCGATCAACACCACCGAGCGCCGTCTCCTCGAGACTCAGGCGCCATCTGTTGTGGAGCGGCAGCCGGTCAAGGAGCCGCTCCAGACCGGGATCAAGGCCATCGACTCGATGACCCCGATCGGTCGTGGCCAGCGCCAGCTGATCATCGGCGACCGCCAGATCGGCAAGACCGCCATCGTGGTCGACACGATCATCAACCAGAAGGTCAACCAGGGGACCAAGGACGAGGTCAAGTGCATCTACGTGGCCATCGGGCAGAAGGCCTCCACCGTCGCCGAGATCGTGGCCACCCTCGAAGAGCACGGCGCCATGGAGTACACCGTCGTGGTCAATGCCGCGGCCTCCGCCGCCCCTGCGCTGCAGATGTATGCCCCCTACGCCGGCTCGGCCATCGGCCAGCACTGGATGTACAACGGGCAGCATGCCCTGGTCATCTTCGACGACCTCTCCAAACAGGCTGTGGCGTATCGCGAGATCTCGCTGCTCCTGCGCCGGCCTCCCGGCCGTGAGGCGTACCCCGGCGACGTGTTCTACCTGCACAGCCGGCTCCTCGAGCGATGCGCAAAGCTCTCCGACGAGCTCGGTGGTGGCTCGCTCACCGGGCTCCCTGTGATCGAGACCAAGGCCAACGACATCTCGGCCTACATCCCGACCAACGTCATCTCGATCACCGACGGGCAGTGCTATCTGCTCGCCGATCTGTTCTTCCAGGGCATCCGCCCCGCCCTCGACGCCGGCATCTCGGTCTCCCGGGTCGGAGGCGCCGCCCAGGTACCGGCCATGAGGAAGATCGCCGGCCCGCTCCGCCTCAACCTGGCGCAGTTCCGCGAGCTGGCTGCATTTGCCGAGTTCGGCTCGGAGCTGGACGCCACGTCGCTTGCGCAGCTGGAGCGTGGACGCCGGGTGGTCGAGGTGCTCAAGCAGCCCCAGTTCGCCCCGATTCCGGTCGAGGAGCAGGTGGTGTCGATCTACGCCGTAACCGAGGGCCATATGGACGACGTCGTCATCGCCGACGTCCGCCGCTTCGAGAACGAGCTGGCCGAGTTCTTCCGCAGCCGGCACCCCGGTCTTCTCACCGAGATCCGGGACACAGGCAAGCTCCCGGAAGGCGACGAGGTGCCGAACGCCATCGCCCAGTTCAAGGAGACCTTCGAAGGCTCCAAGGTCGAGGAGTAGGGGCACCGGGCATGGCCTCCGCCCAGCTGAGGGACACCCGGCGCCGCATCAGGAGCGTCGAGGCGATCAAGAAGATCACCCGCGCCATGGAGCTGATCGCCACCAGCCGGATCCCGAAAGCCCAGGCCAGGGTCAATGCGTCGAAGCCCTACACCGCCAAGCTGATCGAGGTCATCGAGAACGTCGGCGCCGCAGGCGCCGGGGCCAAGCACCGCTTGCTCGAACAGCGCGAGGTCAAGACGGTCGGGCTGGTCATCGTGACATCGGACCGGGGTCTCGCCGGGTCGTATGCCTCGAACATCATCCGGCTCGCCGAGAATCGCATCCGCCAGCTGGACCGGGAGGGCAAGGACGTCGCCCTCTACGCGATCGGCAAGAAGGCACAGGCCTACTTCCGATATCGGGGGTTCCGCATCGACGGCGCCTACCTCGGGGTCACCGACACGCCGGGATATGGCGATGCCCGGGCCGTGGCCAGTTCGGTGCTCACCGCCTTCGCCACGGACCACATCGACGCGGTCGAGGTGTTCTTCACCCGGTACCAGTCGGCGATGAACCAGGTCCCGACCCGCCTCGACCTGCTCCCGATCACTCCGCCGGAGCAAGCCGAACAGGAAGGCCCGACGGCGACCTACGAATTCGAGCCCTCACCCGAGGAGATTCTCGACCGTCTCCTTCCCAGATATGTCGAGGCGACCGTCTTCAACGTGCTGCTCGAGGCCTCGGCCTCGGAGCACAGCGCCCGGCGCCGTGCGATGAAGGCGGCGACGGACAACGCCGAGGACCTGATCAGGGTCCTGTCCGTCCAGGCCAACCGTGCCCGTCAGGCCGAGATCACCACCGCCATCTCCGAGATCGTGGGCGGTGCCGAGGCGCTGGCCGAGGCGAACCGATGAACACGACGTATTTGGTATGTGATACTTGCTATTTGGACGAAACGAGGAGTCAAATGAGCTGACGCCAAGAGCGTCGGGCGAATCGTCAAGGTCGCCGGACCGGTGGTCGACGTCGAGTTCCCGCCCGATGGGATGCCCGAGATCCTCCACGCCATCACGATCGATTTCACCCTCGGTGACGAGAAGCGCGCCGTCCTGGCCGAGGTCGCCCAGCATCTCGGTGGGAGCAAGGTTCGGGCGATTGCACTGGCTCCCACCGACGGGCTGACCCGTGGCGCCGAGGTCGTCAACACCGGGGGCCCGATCACCGTGCCGGTCGGCGACCAGACCCTGGGTCATATCTTCAACGTGTGGGGCGACTCGCTGGATGCTCCTGACCAGGACTTCTCCGACCCGAGATGGCCCATCCATCGAACGCCTCCCGCCTTCGAGGACGTCGAGCCCCAGAAAACGGTCTTCGAGACCGGGATCAAGGTCCTCGATCTGATCAGCCCCTATCTCCAGGGTGGGAAGATCGGCCTGTTCGGCGGCGCGGGTGTCGGCAAGACGGTCCTGATCCAGGAGATGATCAACCGTGTTGCGACCCAACACGGTGGCGTCTCGGTGTTCGCCGGCGTCGGCGAGCGGACCCGTGAGGGCACCGACCTCTTCCTCGAGATGAAAGAGACCGGCGTCATCGAAAAGGCCGCTCTCGTCTTCG
Source organism: uncultured Acidobacteriota bacterium (assembly GCA_963843585.1). Lineage (GTDB taxonomy): Bacteria > Actinomycetota > Acidimicrobiia > Spongiisociales > ZC4RG35 > JARDZU01. Next base: position 266,864 of record CAWJLJ010000023.1, on the reverse strand, counting down.
GCCAGATGGACGAGCCACCCGGAGTGCGTCTCCGCGTCGCCCTGTCCGCCCTGACCATCGCCGAGTACTTCCGTGACGTCCAGCGTCAGGACGTGCTGCTCTTCATCGACAACATCTTCCGTTTCACCCAGGCCGGATCCGAGGTCTCGACGTTGCTGGGCCGGATGCCCTCCGAAGTCGGATACCAGCCCAACCTCGCCGACGAGATGGGCTTCCTCCAGGAGCGCATCACCTCGCTGAAGGGCCGGTCGATCACCTCGATGCAGGCGATCTACGTGCCTGCGGACGACATCACCGACCCGGCGCCGCACACGGCCTTCGCCCATCTCGATGCCACCACCGTGCTCTCCCGTCCCCTGACCGCCCTGGGCATCTACCCGGCCGTGGACCCGCTCGACTCCTCGAGCCGCGCTCTCGACCCCCAGGTGGTCGGGACGGAGCACTACTTCGTGGCCACCGAGGTGCAGCGCGTCCTGCAGAGGTACAAGGACCTCCAGGACATCATCGCCATCCTCGGGATCGACGAGCTCTCCGAGGAAGACAAGCTGGTGGTGGGCCGGGCCCGGAGGATTCAGCGGTTCTTCGCCCAGCCGATGTTCGTCGCCGAGCAGTTCACCGGACAGACAGGGATCTACACCCCGATCGAGGAGACGATTGCTTCGTTCAAGGCGGTGCTCGACGGCGACATGGATCAATACCCGGAGCAGGCCTTCTACATGGTCGGCGGCCGCGAGGATGTCGAGCGCAAGGCGGCCGAGCTGACCAAGGATGCCGCCGCCTAGTGGCCAACACGTTCCAGGTCGATGTGGTCTCGCCCGAGGAGACGGTGTGGAGTGGCACGGCCACGTTTCTGCTGGCCAAGACCCCCGAAGGCGAGCTGGGCATCATGGCCAACCACGAGCCCTTGATGGGATCCCTGGTCACCGGGGCGGTCATCGTGGAGGCCGAAGACGGCGCCCGGACCACGATCGGTGTCCACGGTGGTTTCCTCCAGGTCCTCGACAATCAGGTGACCCTCATCACCGACCGCGCCCAGATCACCGCCGGCGGTCGCGAAGAGGCGAGACAGGTGGCGGAACAGCTCGCCGCCGAATCGGAAACAGCGGAGGAAGCTCCCGCGACCGAGCCCGAAGCCTGATCGTCACAACCCGGCGACGAACTCCTCCACCGTCGCCGCGAATCCGCTTCCGATGGCGGAGGCGATGACCGGGAAGAAGAGGGAGCCGAGCATCCCCGCCCCTTCCACGTCGAGACGGACCTGGACGTTCGTTCCGTCATCCTCCGGCCCGATTTCGATGGCGACCTTGCCCTTGATCTCCGACGAATCGATGTCCCAGGCCATGAGACGGCCCTCCTCCCGACGGGCGGGCGTCGCTTCCCCGAGGTACTTTCGCCCGCCGACATCGCTCTCGAAGGAGAACCCGCGGAGTCGGCCATCGGCATCCACCACAGGGTCGATCACCCGGTCCACGCCCGGGATGGCCTCCCAGGTGGCCGGCTCGTCGAGAGACTTCCACACGTCTGAGACCGATGCGGAGGTCACGGCGGCGTGTTGAAAGGTCTTCCCGGGCATCCCGGCAAGCTAATGATCGGCGCGGTCGGGTGAGCGAATCGGCCACAGGTATCGTGGGCGGGTTGTCTGCTTGGCCCCATAGGAAGTAGCGATGGCCGAGATCGTGTCACTCGCCGATGCCGTCGGTGACCTGGTCCCTGATGGGGCGACCGTGGCGATGGAGGGCTTCACCCATCTGATCCCGTTCGCCGCCGGCCACGAGATGATCAGACAGCAAAAGAAGGAACTGACACTGGCCCGGATGACCCCGGACGTGATCTACGACCAGCTGATCGGGATGGGTTGCGCCCGCGGCCTGATCTTCTCCTGGGGTGGGAATCCCGGGGTGGGCTCCCTCCACAGGTTTCGGGACGCCGTCGAGCATGGCCATCCCGGGCCCATCGAGCTGGAGGAGCACAGTCACGCCGGCATGGCGGCCCGATACGCCGCTGGAGCATCCGGTCTCCCGTTTGGTGTCCTCCGGGGATACGCCGGTTCGGACCTCCTCGCCCACACGAGCGTCGCCCGCATCTCGTGCCCTTTCACGGGTGAGGAGCTGGCGGCGGTCCCGGCGCTGAACCCCGACGTCACGGTCATTCACGCCCAACAGGCGGATCGAAAGGGAAACGTCGGGATGTGGGGCATCACCGGTGTCCAGCGCGAGGCAGTCCTGGCCGCCAGGTTCGTCGATCGTGACCGTGGAGGAAATCGTCGACGAGTTGACCGCGACCGGCCCGAATCACGTCGTCCTGCCGACGTGGACGGTGACGGCAGTGGCGCAGGTGCCGGGCGGCTCGCACCCCTCGTACTCGATGGGCTTCACGACGAGGGACAACGCGTTCTATACCGAGTGGGACGTCATCTCCCGCGACCGGGACACCTTCTCGGCGTGGATGAGGGAATTCGTGATCGACACGTCCGACCATGCCGCCTATCTGGACAAGATCTCGAGCCGCGCCAATGGTTGAGACCGGACCAGATCAGGTCACGTTCACCCCCGATGAGATGATGACAGTGACGGCTGCCCGGGGGCTCAGCAACGGCCAGGTCTGCTTCGTCGGGATCGGGTTGCCCAGCGAGGCGGCCAACCTGGCGCGCCTTTCCCATGCCCCCGACGTGGTCCTCATCTACGAGTCGGGCACCATCGGAACACGCCCGGAGATCCTCCCCCTCTCCATCGGCGACGGCGAGCTGGCCGAGAAGGCCGACCTCGTGGTCAGCGTCCCCGAGGTCTTCAGCTATTGGCTCCAGGGCGGCCGGATCGACGTCGGGTTCCTCTCGGCTGCCCAGATCGACCGATACGGAAACCTGAACAGCACCGTCATCGGCTCATACGACCACCCCGATGTGAGGCTGCCCGGCGCCGGTGGTGCTCCCGAGATTGCCTCCTCGGCCGGGGAGGTCATCGTGATGCTTCGCCAGAATCCACGGTCCTTCGTCGACTCGGTCGACTTCGTCACATCGGTCGGATTCGGGCGTCATGGCGAGGGGCGGGTCGGGAATGTTGGAGCCGGACCTTCCATGGTCATCACCGATCTGGGGGTGCTTCGGCCGGATCCGGTGAGCCATGAGCTCACTCTGGTGGCGATCCACCCCGGCGTCAGTGTCGACGAGGCCGTCGCCGCCACCGGCTGGGATCTCGTGGTGAGCGATCCTCTCGAGGTCAGCGAGCCGCCGACTTCGGCGGAGCTCGCCACCCTCCGCGACCTGCAGGCCCGCACCAGCGCGGCACATGCCCGAAGCGAGGCTTAGACGCGACCCTGCTCGGCCAGGAATCCCCTGACCATCTCCGTCCACGCCTCCGGTTGCTCGAGATTGGCGAAATGGGGAGCGCCGTCCAGGATGTGCAGAGTGCTGGCCGGGATGTGCTCGTGGAGCCAGACCGACTCATCGGGCGGGGTGGAGATGTCCTCGCTCCCGCCGATCACAAGGGTCGGGCAACGGATCGCCTCCACCAGCTCACGGAGGTCGGCATCGCGCAATGCGGCACAGCATGCCGCATAGCCGCCGGGATCGGTGGCGAGCAAAGTCCGTGACGTCCGATCGAAAACGTCGGGGTGCTCGGAGGCGAAGCTCGAGGTGAAGAACCTCGCCAATGCCTGCTCCGAGACGGCGTCCATGCCCCCTTCGGTCACTGCATCGATCCGAGCCTGCCAGATCTCCTCGCTCCCGATTCGAGCGGCGGTATTCGAGGCAATCAGGCTCATGACCCGCTCCGGCGAGTGGCCGGCGATCCACAACGAGATGAGACCGCCCAATGACATGCCGCACAGGTCGAATTCGTCCGCCCCGGCCGTGGTTGCGACGTCCAAGACGTCCTCACCCAGATCCCGGATCGTGTAGGGACCGGTTCCGGCGATCGAGTTGCCGTGCCCGGGGAGATCCACCATCACCACCCTCCTCATGCTCGAGAGCACCGGTAGCTGCGCCTCCCACATCTCGCTGTCGGCGCCGAGGGCATGGATCATCAGCAGAGGTCGCGCCGATTCGTCCCCCACCGTGTACCACGTCAGTGTCCCGGTGTGTCCTGAGGTCGTCATGGCTTCTCGGCGACCCGCTCGAACTCGGCGAGGACCCGGTCGATCAGACGCTGGTCGAGGGGCGATGCCTCACCGACCCGGGAGGACATGGTCTCGGCGTCGATCTCGATCGAGCCGAGACAGCTGGTCATCGCCTCGACGGTCGCCGCAGTCGATTGGAAGGTCAACGGCAGGGCGACCCACTCCGCATGCCAGCCTCCGATGCCCCGGTCCAACTCGGAGAGTCGAGCGCCGGTGATCATGCCGGCAGCCGCGGTGGCGAGCTCGGCGGCCGCCACGGCGCGCATCGAGTCGATCGGGTTGCGCTTCTCGCCCATGCTGGAAGAGCCACCGGCGCGGACCCTGACCTCGGCGATGTCGCTCGAGGCGAGCAATGCGACGTCGAGTCCCACCCTCGCCATGGTCCTGGCGCAACGCTCGAGGGCGGAAGCCAGCGCGGCGATCCTGGATCGATCGGAGTGCCAGGGGAGGGCGGGTGAGGCGAGCTCGAGGCGGTCGGCGAGAGCTGCGACGACATCCAGGCCCTTGTCGCCGTAGGGAGCGAGATTCCCCACCGGGCCACCCAGTTGAACCATGAGACCCGCCTTCGCCTCTCTCAGCTCCTCGACATGGCGAAGGGTGGGCTCCAACCAGCCTGCCACCGTCATCCCGAAGGTCGTGGGTCGGGCGTGCTGGAGGAATGTCCGTCCTATCTGCGGCTGATCACGGTGCTGGCGTACCAGCTCGGCCATGAGGCTGGCCACCGAGACCAGGCCGGAGTCGAGCAGGTCGAGGGCCTCCCGAGCCTGAAGCATGGTTGCGGTGTCGATCACGTCCTGGGTGGTCGTCCCGTAATGCACCCATTTCGCCTGCTCTTCGCCGAGGCGGCCGCGGATCTCCTCGAGAAGAGGCCCCATCGGTGTGCCCTCGGTCCAGGTGGCGGTCAGCAACGCTTCGGGGTCGGACACCGGGGCGCGACATGCATCGGCCACCGCCTCGGCGTCCCTCTTCGGGACGAGGCCGGTGTCAGCCAGGGCGAGAGCGAGGGCTGACTCGAACCTGAGCATGGCCTCGACCCGATGGGCCGGGGTGAAGAGCGCTGCCATCTCCTCGGTGGTGAATCCGGGATCAAGCATCAGAAGTCGAAGAACACGGTCTCATCATCACCCTGAAAGAGGACATCGAACCGGTACACCGCCGCCTCCACCAACTCCGCGATCAGTGTGGAGCGACGGGCCGCCGGAACGCCGCGCAAGATGAGATCGTCGCGGTTGGCTTCATCTTCATCGGAGAAATAGATCCTGGTGAACACCGGGTTGAGCATCCCCCGGCCCTGGACGATCAACGATATGTGTGGCGCCTGGAAGGCGCCTTCGGCATCGGGGACCCGCCCCGGCTTGACCGTCTCGAATGTGTACTCCCCGGTCTCGAAGTCGGTTATCGCCCGCCCGAAACCGGTGAAACCGTTGTCCAGGGCCAGATCGCGGGGGTCGTCGGGATGGCGATACCTGCCCACTGAGTTGGCCTGCCAGATCTCGAGCAGGGCGTCCTCGATCGGGTTGCGATCGCCGTCGAGCACCCTGCCCTGGATGGCTATCCGGCCTGGGTGGCCCGCGGGGACGAGGACATTCTCACCCTCCTTGAACAGACGCAGCGTGTAGTAGGGGCCGACCGTCTGTGACGGGGTCTGACCGAGGAGCTCGCTCAATCGTCACCCTCATCCATCGGTGTGGCGAGCTCGCCACGCAGGACTATGTCCCATCGATAGCCGAGTGCCCAATTGGCCTCGGTCACCTCATGGTCGTAGGCGGCGATCATTCGAGACCGGGCGTGAGGTGGCGCAGAGTTGAAGATCGGGTCGAGTGGTATCAGGGGGTCGCCCGGGAAGTACATCTGGGTGACGAGCCTCATGCCGAGCGAAGGGCCCATGATCGAGAAATGGATGTGGGAGGGCCGCCAGGCGTTGGGGTGATTCCCCCATGGGTAAGGGCCGGGCTTGATCGTGGTGAACCGGTAGCTGCCTTGGTCATCGGTGAGGCATTGGCCGACGCCGACGAAGTTGGGGTCGAGTGGGGCAGGGAACTCGGTCTCCCGCCAGTGGGCGTAACGGCCGCTGGCGTTGGGCTGCCATATCTCGAGCACGGTTCCGGGCAAGCCGTGCCCGTTCTCGTCCAGCACCCTCCCGGTGACAATGATCCGCTCCCCTATGGCAGGGCTTCCTGTCCCGGTGTTGGTGGTGAGGTCGGTGTCCTCCTCGGAGATCTCTGTCCAGGCCGGCCCCGGGCCAGTGGTCTCCGACAGGGTCTGGACGATCCGGATGAGGTCGTGGGTCGGGCTTCGCTTCACCGTCGACCGGTAATCGGGATAGGAGAACGGGGGATGATCGGCATATGCCTTCGGCCCGTAGTGCCTGATGACCGGCTCGCTCATGAGCCCTCATCCCCATAGATGTCCTTGGCGATCTTGAACGCCCGGTTGGCCGCCGGGACCCCGGCGTACACCGCCACGTGGAGGAGAGCTTCCCTGATGTCGTCGGGGGTGACCCCGGTGTTCCGGGCGGCCCGGAGGTGAAGCTCTAGCTCGTCGTGGTTGAGGGCACCGAGGATGGCGATGGTGAGCAGGCTCCGTGTCCTCAGGTCGAGGTCGGGCCGGGCCCACACACCTCCCCAGGCCGTCTCGGTTATCCAACGCTGGAAGTCGGCATCGAGATCGGTCACTGCCTCGGTTGCCCGGTCGACGTACTCGTCGCCGAGCACCGCCCTCCGCACCTTCATCCCATCTTCGTATGTACTCATCAGCCGTCCTCGCTCGTCACTCGTTCTCAGTGGGGGAGCCCGACATAGTTCTCAGCCATCGCCCGCTGCGCATTCTCCGATCCGAACAGGTAGTCGAGCTCGGCCTTCTGCAGACGCCGCTCGAAGTCATCGCTGATCCCGGGGAAGCGATGAAGCATGGTCGTCATCCACCAGGAGAATCGCACGGCTTTCCACACGCGTGCCATTGCTACCCCGGAATACTCATCGAGACCGGTCATCGATCCGTTGTCGTAGTGCCCGGCCAGCGCATCGACGAGGTACACCACGTCGGAGATGGCGAGATTGAGACCCTTGGCCCCGGTCGGAGGTACCACGTGGGCGGCGTCGCCTGCCAGGAAGAGCCTCCCATGACGCAAGGGCTCGGATACCCAGCTCCGCAACGGGGTGACGAGCTTCTCGATCGAGGGCCCTGTTACCAGGCGGTCGGCCACGGTCTCGGGGAGCCGCGCTGTCAGCTCCGACCAGAACCGGTCGTCCGGCCAGTCGTCGAGCGTCGTGTCGGCCGGACCCTGGACGTAGTACCGGCTGCGATGCTCGTTTCGCATCGAGCAGAGGGCAAAGCCCCGCTCGTGGCTGGCGTAGATCAGCTCGTCGTCGACCGGCGGGGTCTCGGAGAGGACCCCGACCCAGCAGAACGGGTACTGACGCTCGTACGAATGTCTGGCGCCGGGTGGGATGAAGTCCCGGCTCACGCCGTGGGCGCCGTCGCAACCGACCACGAAGTCGCAGGCGATGTTGTGCTCCTGACCGTGGCGGTCGATGCCGACCATGGGTGAGTCGCCGTCGATCCCACCGACCCGAACCCCTTCCGCCTCGTCGATCAGCGGGATTCCGTCAGCGTCGATGACGTCGTAGAGATCCTTCTGCAGCTCGGTCTGGCCGTAGATCGTCACGTGCTTGCCGGTCAATCCCTGAAAATCGATACGCAGCATCTCGCCGGCGTGGGCGAGATTCACCCCTTCGTGGACGAAGCCCTCGGCATCCATGCGCTTGCCGACCCCCGAATCGCGGAGGATCTCGGCGCTCTCGTGCTCGATGACCCCGGCTCGCACCCGTTCCAGCACGTGGTCCCGGGTGCGAAGCTCGAGGATGACGCTATCGATCCCGCGAACGTGGAGGAGATGGGCGAGAAGCGAGCCGGCCGGCCCGCCCCCGATGATGACTACCCGGGTGCGTGTGGGGATCTCGCTCATCTGCGAGACGGGAGCCTATTGCGAACGAGATCGGGGCGACACTGGGGTCGCCCCGATGATCCTGGGAGGAGGGATCTGTTGTCGCCAGTGACACCGGGAGGGTCTCTGGCAATGACATTTGTACCGGAGTGACATGACCGGACGGTGAACGGGTGCTTTCGCCGGTCCGAACGTTCCGCCTTTTCTTTGTCCGGCGTGGGAATCTCGACCCGCTTATTCACCCCCGGTATCAGGTCGCCCCCTTCTATCGTCTCACCCACAGGTTCCTGCCAATGCTGATCGCACGCGACCTCCGCATCGATGTCGGCCCCCGCACCTTGCTCGAAGGGGCTTCCTTCAGCGTGCAATCAGGCGACCGCATCGGCCTCGTGGGCAGGAACGGGGCGGGCAAGACCACTCTGATGAAGACGCTCACCGGCACTCTCGCTCCCGCCGAGGGGACCGTCCTGCGTTCGGGCCGACTCGGCTATTTCTCCCAGGAGGCCGCCCTGCCCGAATTGGAGCATCCAGACGCCACCGCGCTGGAGCGAATCCTCATGGCCAGGGAGATCGGTGCCCTGCAACGTCGGATAGAGGAGGCCAGACGGCGCCTTCATGACCTCCACGGTGAGGAGCGGGACAGGGGTATCGCCCGGTTCAGCCGTCTCCACGAGGAATTCGAGACCAAGGGCGGTTTCGTGGCCGAGGCAGAGGCAAAGCGCATGGCGGCCGCTCTCGGGATCGGAAACGACGAGCTGGACCAGTCCGTGGTCACCATGTCCGGTGGTCAGCGGCGACGGGTGGAGCTGGCCAGGATCCTCTTTGCCGAGACCGATGTCCTGCTCCTCGACGAGCCGACCAACCACCTCGACCTCGACGCCAAGGCCTGGCTGATCGAGTGGCTCACCACGTATCGGGGCGGGATGCTGGTCGTCTCCCACGATCTGCCCCTGCTCGATGAGGCGATCACCTCGGTTCTCGCCCTGGAGCACGGCGAGTTGGAGGCCTACCGGGGCAACTACTCCCACTACCTGGTCGAACGCGATCGCCGTCGACTGCAGAAAGAGCGAGTGCGCAAGCATCAGGACGAGGCGATCGAGCGTCTCGAAGAGAACATCCGGCGGTTCAAGGGCACCACCGAGAAGATGGCGAAGATCGCCCGATCCTGGGAGACCAGGGTCGATCGGATGAAACGCGACTTGGTCGAGGTCCAGAAGGGCGGGAAGAAGGTCAGAGTTGCCTTCCCCCAGCCCGAGAAATCAGGCCGGGTGCCGCTGTCCGCCCTCGGTCTGGCCAAGTCGTTCGGCGACAACCTGGTCTTCGTCGATGTCGAGTTCGCCGTGGAGCGCGGCGAGCGGATGCTGCTGATCGGGCTCAACGGCGCCGGCAAGACGACACTGCTCCGCATCCTCGCCGGAGTCGAGACCTCGGACTTGGGCGAGGTCTCGCTGGGGCACAATGCAAGCGTCGGGTACTACGCCCAGGAGCACGAGCAGATCGAAGCCGGGCGCTCGGTCCTCGACCACATGCGACAGGACGGGGGTTTGGCCGACCAGACGCTGCGGTCGCTGCTCGGTCATTTTCTCCTCTCCGACAAGGTCGACCAGGACGGCTCCACCCTGTCCGGCGGTGAGAAGACCAAGCTGGCGCTGGCCATGTTGGTCGCAGCCCGGCCCAACGTGCTGCTTCTCGACGAGCCGACCAACAACCTCGACCCTCAGGCGAAAGAGGCTCTGCTCGACGCCCTCACCATCTATGAGGGGACCGTGGTGCTTGTCAGCCACGACACCGACTTCGTGGCCCAGCTCATGCCCGACCGGGCGGTGTTGATGCCGGAAGGCGAGATGCGGTTCTTCGACGAGGAACTGCTCGACCTCGTCTCGCTGGCCTGATGAACACGGGAACCAGGAGTCCAGTAGCGGACATCCAATGGTGATGAGAAGATTTGTCCTGGTCCTGGTCCTGGCCGCCGTGGCGGTCGCTTGCGGCTCACCCGATGTGATAGGCGGTGGGGGTGACCCGGCGCCGACGACCACCGTCGACCCTGATCAGCCGGTTGATTCCGGCGGCGACGAGCCGATCGTGGAGCCCGGTGAGGTCGGGTCGATCCCGGAGCCACGACCCCCGATCGAGGGGAGTGTCGACGGCGAGGTGTGGGTGACCGGCGCCGACGTGCGGATCATGGAGAGCTTCCCGGTTCAGATCATGCTCGACGTCACCGGCGACAAGCCGACGCCATGTCATGAGATCTTCTGGACGGTGGAGGATGACGGTGAGGTCATCGCCATCGAGATGATCTCTCAGGTCGCCGCCGAGCAAACCTGTGCCCAGGTGATCGAGCCGTTCACCATCGCGGTCCCGCTGGGCAGTTGGGCCGAAGAGAGCCGGGAAATCGAGCTCAACGGCGAGGTCGTCGGGTCCTTCGAAACCTGAGTACGAAACGGTGAAGGGAGGGTCTCCCTGTGGTGAGACCCTCCCTTCGGGTGATTTCAGGGACCGACACCGGGCACATTTCGACCTGCAAGCCAAATGCCGAAGGGGTGAGCCCCCAGCGCCGATCCCCGTTTCCGTGCGCTCTCTCCCAGCGCGCTCCTCAATTTCATCCTCATCCGCCGCCAACTCCAGCACTGTTCCCGATTCACCCATGGTGACTAGTCCTGTCGAGCGCTGACAAACGAACGTTCGTTTGGTAAACTTCCACCATGAACCCCGAAGAGCGCGGATGAGTCCTGAAGAACGCTTCGCGGCCATCGTCGCCGCCGAGGACAAGGTCGAGCCGGCCGATTGGATGCCGGAGGACTATCGCAAGACCCTGATCCGCCAGATCGCCCAGCACGCCCACTCGGAGATCATCGGGATGCAGCCGGAGGGGAACTGGATCTCCCGGGCCCCGACCCTGCATCGCAAGGCCATCCTCATGGCCAAGGTGCAGGACGAGGCGGGACACGGCCTCTACCTGTATTCGGCCGCCGAGACCCTGGGCGTCGATCGCGACCAAATGCAGACCCTGCTCCACCAGGGGAAGCACAAGTACTCGTCGATCTTCAACTACCCCACACTGAGCTGGGCCGACATGGGCACCATCGGCTGGCTGGTCGACGGGGCGGCGATCACCAATCAGGTGATGCTGACTCGCTGCTCCTACGGCCCGTATGCGCGGGCAATGGTGCGAATCTGCAAGGAGGAGTCATTCCACCAACGGCAGGGCTATGAGAGCCTGATCCGCCTCTGTTCCGGCTCCCCGGAGCAGAAGGCCATGGCTCAGGACGCCTTGGACCGGTGGTGGTGGCCGTCACTGATGATGTTCGGCCCCCACGACACCGATTCCACCCACACCGAGCAGTCGATGGAATGGAAGATCAAGCGGGTGTCCAACGACGATCTGCGCCAGCAATTCGTCGACATGACCGTTCCCCAGGCGGACTATCTGGGCCTCGTGGTGCCTGACCCCGAACTGAGGTGGAACGAGGAGCGGGGCCACTACGACTTCGGCGAGATCGACTGGGACGAGTTCTGGGCGGTGGTCAAGGGCAATGGGCCGATGAACCGCGATCGCATCGAGCACAAGGTCCGGGCGTGGGACGAGGGCGCTTGGGTCCGGGAGGCCGCCCTGGCACATGCGGCGAAGAAGGAGGGGGCAATCACATGACGTACGAAGTTCCGGTGGCGCCCGGTGAGAGCGCCGAGCTGGAGGAGACTGCCGACCTCGCCACCGAGGCGTGGCCGATGTGGGAGGTCTTCGTCCGGGCCCGGCGTGGGATCTCCCATGTCCACATCGGGAGCCTTCACGCCGCCGATGCGGAGGCCGCTCTTCAGAATGCCCGCGACGTCTACACCCGACGTGGGGAGGGCGCCAGTCTCTGGGTGGTCCGCAGCAGCGAGATCCAAACCTTCGAGCCCGACGACATCTCCGACTACGTCGATGCCAACGAGAAGCCATACCGGCTGGCCACGACCTACGAGATCCCTGATGAAGTAGGTCACATGTGAGCGAGCCGATCATCTCCACCGCTCCCCAGGGTGCACCTGCTTCTGACGCCTCTGACCCGGTGCGCTGCCCTGGTCGCTCACGCCGACGACAACCTGGTCCTGGCCCAGCGTCTCGGTGAGTGGATCTCGCGGGCGCCCGAGCTCGAAGAGGACATAGCGCTGGGCAACATCGCCCTGGATCATCTCGGAGTGGCCCGTGCCCTCTACACACATGCCGGGCAGCTCGAGGGGAAAGGGCGCACAGAGGACGACTTCGCCATGCGGCGGCCCGAGCGGGAGTTCCTCAACGTCCTCCTCGTGGAGCAACCCAACGGTGACTTCGCCCACACCATGGTGCGCGGCCTCCTCTTCGACGCCTATCAGGTCGAGCTCTGGGCAGATCTATCTGGAGCGGAGGACTCGACGCTGGCCGGGATCGCCGGCCGTGCGCTCAAGGAGGCCCGCTATCACCTCCTCCACACATCGTCGTGGGTGATACGGCTCGGCGACGGCACGGAGGAATCGCATGGACGTGCGCAGGCCGCAGTCGATGCCCTGTGGCGGTACACCGCCGAGCTGTTCGAAGGTGCGGCTTCGGAGTATCACGACATCTGGCAGAAGGTCGTCGGGGAGACCCTGGACGAGGCCCGTCTTCAGATTCCCGACGATCCATATCAGCGGAGCGGGGGACGGCGTGGCTTTCATTCCGAGCATCTCGGCCCGCTCCTGGCAGAGATGCAATGGATGCAGCGCAGCCATCCGGGGCTGGAATGGTGATGACCACCGCCGTCCTGGACCTCGAACGGGCCCGCGACGTCGCTTCGCGGGTGGTGGACCCCGAGATCCCGGTGCTCACCATCGCCGACCTCGGGATCCTGCGCGGCGTCCGCGTCGACGGGCACCGGGTGGTGGCGACCATTACCCCCACATATTCGGGATGCCCGGCGATGCTCCAGATCGCAGCTGACCTGCGCACTGCGCTCGGCGCCGCCGGTTTCGAAGACGTAGACGTGGCGATCGCCCACGACCCTCCGTGGAGCAGCGACTGGATCACAAAGGAGGGCTTGGAGAAACTGTCCGGATTCGGGATTGCACCGCCCGGCGGGGAGATCGTCTGCCCGAAATGCCGGTCGGGATCAGCTCGGGTCGTTTCGAGGTTCGGTTCCACCGCCTGTAAGGCTCTCATGGCCTGCACCTCATGTGGCGAGCCCTTCGATCATTTCAAGGACTTCTGAGGTGAGTGTCGACTTCCACCCTCTTCGGGTCCCGAGGTGTCACCGCTCACGGACGATTCGGTTGACGGTGACCTTCGACGTACCGGAGCAGTCTCGCGGAGGTGTTCTCCTTCATCCCGGGCCAGCACGTGACCATGCGGGCGATGATCGATGGCGAGGACGTCCGGCGCTCGTACTCGATCTGCTCCAACGCAGCGGGGGGCAAGCTGCGGGTGGGGATCAAGCGTCTGCCGGGAGGTGTCTTCTCCGCATGGGCCATAGAGGAGCTGAGGGCCGGTGATGTCCTCGAGGTGATGCCGCCTGTGGGCGAGTTCACCATCGATCCCGACCCGAGCTTGTCGGGGCATCGTGTCGCCATCGCCGCCGGCTCGGGCATCACCCCGGTGCTGTCGCTGATCGCCACGACCCTGGAGATGGAGCCGGGCTCGTCCTGGACACTCCTCTACGGGAACAGGACAGCCAACAGCGTCATGTTTCTCGAAGAGCTGGAGGGGCTGAAGGACCGGTACCCGGACCGTTTCCAGCTGTTCCACCTCCTCAGCCGGGAAGGATCCGATCTGCCATTTCTCTCCGGCAGGATCGACGACGAGAAGATCCGTGTCGTCCATGACCGGCTGCTCGGCGGAAAGGACGTCGCCGGCTGGTACCTCTGTGGCCCCTACGACATGGTGATGACCGCGCATCGGACCCTCGGCGATCTGGGAGTCGACCAAGCCCGCATTCATGACGAGCTCTTCTTCGCCGGACCTCTCGACCTCGACTCATTGCCTCCCGAGCCGCCGCCGGGAGAAGGGTCGGTCGACCTCACGGTCATCCTCGACGGGAGGGCGGTCGAAACGAGGATGACTCCTGAGACGTCGATCCTCGACGCAGCGCTTCGGGTCCGATCCGAGCTCCCCTTCTCATGCAAGGGCGGGATGTGCGCATCATGCAAGGGCCGAATCGAGGAGGGCGAGGTGCGGATGGACAAGAACTACGCCCTGGTCGACTCCGAGCTGGAGGCCGGGTACGTGCTCACCTGCCAGTCGCACCCCGTCTCGGACAAAGTCGTCGTGCGTTACGACCACCGCTGATGGTCACCACCCGCAACAGTCGTGCCGACGTGGTGGCCGCCGCCGGAAGGCTGTTCGCCGAGCGCGGCTATCACGGCACCTCCATGCGCGACCTCGGTCGCGAGCTCGGGCTTCTCGGTTCCTCGCTCTACGCCCATGTCGAGTCGAAACAGGACCTCCTCGTCGAAGTCGTGGAGGAGGGGGCGCGTCTCTTCCAGGATTCGGCTGATCGCGCTCTCGCCGCCGGCGGGACCGCCGCCGACCGGCTGCGCGGCCTCGTCGCGGGACACATCGACGTGGTGCTCGACAACCAGGACGTGGTTCGCACCTTCCTCAACGAGGCGCGGATGCTCGACGAGGAGCATCGTGCCCGGGTCATCGCCGCCCGTGACGCCTACGAGGCCGCTTTCCGATCCGTGATCGCCGAGGGTGCGGCGGATGGGACGTTCCTACCGGGCACGGACCCCAAGATGGCCTCGATACTCATCCTCTCCATCCTCAATGCAGTGGAGCGCTGGTATCGCCCGGATGGGACGCTGGATCGGAGCGGGCTCGCCGAAGTGATCTTCGAGAACGCCATGGCTGGGCTGACCACCGCCTAGAAAATCCCCTTTTCAACCCCGAGTTTCATGCAAGTCTGTCGACGCTTGTCCGCAACACGGCACCGGGGTTGGTTGGGAGCGGTAGCGACCGCCGCCCTTCTCATCGTCCTGATTCCCCCGGCTCCGCCGGCCCGAGCCGACACGTTCGACGACGCCTGCGCCACCCCCACCATCGTCGACGTCGGCGGCAGCACCACGTACAACCTGACGGCGAGCGACATCCTCTTCATCGACACTGGCACCTACACCGGGACCATCAACAACTTTCCTTCGGGCTCGGTGATCTGTGTCGACACCGGGGCGGTGTTCCAACCTGGCGCGCTCAACGGTTCGGTAGCCGGGTCGCTGTACGTGCGAGGGACCGCCACTCTCTCGGTCGGTGGGTTTGCCGGCGGCTTCCTCCTCGACAACTACGGCACGGTGTCGTTCCCCGGCACTCTGAACTGCCAACGGAGCAGTTCAGGTGCATCAACCGGGCGACAGCGACCATGACGGCCGCTGGACGCCAACTGGCAGGGGACATTGTACGAATGCAGGCAATCTGACCATCGGGGGGACGCTGAACGTCAACTCGGGGACGATCGAGAACCAAGGTCAGATGACGGTCAACGGTCAGGTGAGTCTCAACGGCGCCATCCTCAACAGCGGAAGGCTCGACATTCAGGGAAACCTGGGTGTCAACTCCGGCGGTGATGTCGACAACGCCTGCACGATCACCGTGAGTGGCAGCACCACGCTCGACGCTCCCGGCATCTCCAACAGTGGTCAGTGGCTCATCGGCGGGAATCTCCTGCTGAACGGCTCAGCCGCCCTCGCTCTCGACGGAGTGATCACCGCGAACACCCTCAACAACCTGGATGGTGACATCACCGGCTCTGGGGCGATGCGAATCGAGGGCAGCTCTCTGCAGAACGGCTCGAGCGCCGTGACCGGGACCCCCGAGATCAACATCTACGACGTCACCCAGACCAACCCACCCGCGTTCTTCGACACCCAGAACGGGACGGTGACCAATGCGGTGAGAGTGGCCTTCGATGTGCCCGATCCCAACGTCCCCCCAGCTGGGTGTTCCGGCGCCACCGACCGTGCTGAGGCCGACATGTCGGTGACCAAGACAGGACCTGCCACCGCCTTCGTCGGGCAGCCGGTGACCTACACCATCACCGTCGCCAACGACGGTCCGGACACCGCCGAGGGCGTCCTGCTCCACGAGTTCCACGATCCGACCTTCACCATCACCGATGTCACCGGTCACCTCGTTCGGACGGTCGGCCTTCCTGGACGCCGGCGACCTCTCCGCCGGTGCCTCGGTTGTGTTCGATGTGACCGGCTTCTACACGCTGACCGGGACCTTTGCCGACAATGTGGGCGCATCGTCGGGGACCGTCGATCCCTGTCCTGGCCAACAACGATGCCGAATTGAGTACGACGGTGCAGAACCGTCCTCCCGACGTCGAGGACGTCAGCGTCATCACCAACGCCTTCACCCCGGTGACCGGGCAGATCGAGTGGAGTGACCCCGACGCCGGGCAGACCGTCACCTTCAGTTCAGGTGGGATTCAGATCCAGGAGCTGAGCCCGATATCACCTGACGGCAGCTTCACCTACACACCATCGGGCACGTTTGCCGGCCGCGAGATCTTCATGGCTCTGGGCTGCGACGACGGTGTGCCCGAAATGTGTGAGCCGGCCGAGATCGAGGTCGTGGTCTATCCGGTGGCTGAGGACGACTCGGTCGAAGTGGTCGCCGGCGCGGGAACGACCATCGAGATCGCAGTCAACGACAGTGGCGGCACCGATCCACCCACGATCCTGCTCGCACCGTCCGGTGGGACGGCTGTGGTGAACGGAAGTGGCTTCCTCTACACCGCCGATCCCGGTTTCGCAGGGACCGACAGCTTCATCTATCAGATCTGTGCGCCCGGCGAGCCTGACCTTTGCGATTCGGCAACGGTCACGATCGATGTGCAGCAGGTGGCGACGACGACAACAACCATCCCAGGCTCGCCGAGTACCACTGTGGATCCGACGTCGAGCACTACCTCCGTCGAGGGGGACCTCCCCCTGACCGGCGCCGAGCTCGCGATGCTGGGCGTATTGGGAATGTCGGCGATCGGTCTTGGAGGCGTGATGGTCGTCTCAGCCAGGGGGCGGCGTCGCACTGGCCGGCATCGCCTCTGAGGCGCTAACCCCCGTTGGATGACGGGTCTTTGACCGTCCAGGTGCCCTGGCTGGCGATGAGACGGGCCAGGTCGCCCTCGCCGTTCTTCTCTTTGGCGGCGTCGATCTGGGCGTGCATCTGGCCCTCGTAGGTGGGTCGGCTCACATCGCGGAAGATGCCGAGCGGGGTAGGCCCATAAGGCCCGTGGGAGAGCCGGCTCAGAGCAAAGGCGACCGCAGGGTCGGGCCGGGTGGGATCGTGTACCAGGATCGCCTTGGGGTCGACCGTCGACGAGTCGACGACGGTGGCCTGGCCTTCCCTCATCACCACGGCTTTGGCCCCGCCGTCGAAGACGATCGGCTTGCCGATCTCGAGGTCGATCCGGTTGTGGACCCGCTCCTCCTTGCCGGTGAGCTGGATGAATGCCTTGTCGTTGAAGACGTTGCAGTTCTGGTAGATCTCGATGAAGGCCGAGCCCTCATGCTCGTAGGCGGCCTGCAGCAGCCCCTGGGTGTGATTGCGGTCCATGTCGAGGGTGCGGGCGACGAAAGTCGCCTCGGCCCCGAGGGCCAGTGACACCGGGTTGAACGGGTAATCGATCGAGCCGTATGGCGAGGACTTGGTGGTCTTGCCCGCCTCCGACGTCGGCGAGTACTGCCCCTTGGTCAAGCCGTAGATCTGGTTGTTGAAGAGCAGGATCTTCATGTCGACGTTGCGGCGGAGGGCATGGATGAGGTGGTTGCCGCCGATGGAGAGGGCGTCACCGTCACCGGTTATCACCCACACCGAGAGATCGGGCCGGCTGGCGATGATTCCCGAGGCGATCGCCGGGGCGCGCCCATGGATGGAGTGCATCCCGAATGTGTTCATGTAATAGGGGAACCTGGCGGCACACCCGATGCCCGAGACGAAGACGAACTCCTCCCGGGGCCGGCCGAGACCGGCGAGGAACTGCTGGACCGAGGCGAGAATGGTGTAGTCGCCGCACCCGGGGCACCAGCGAACTTCCTGGTCGGTCTGGAAGTCGGCACGCGTGTAGGACGGGGCGGTCACTTGGTCATCTCCTCGATCTTCTCAGTTATCTCCGAGATCTTGAAAGGCTCACCGGCGATCTTGTTGAGGCCCTTGGCGTCAACCAGGAACTCGGCCCTGATCACCTTGCGCAATTGGCCTGTGTTCAACTCCGGTATCAGGATCTTGTCGTAGCGGTGCAGGATCTCCCCGAGGTTCTGCGGCATCGGGTTGAGATGACGCAGGTGGAGAGTCGCCACCTTTCCGCCCGCCAGCCGGACCCTGCGGGCGGCGGCACGGATCGATCCGAAGGTCGAGCCCCATCCCAGCACCAGGAGCTCGGCATCCTCGTCGCCGGCCACCTCGAGGTCGGGGATGTCGTTGACGATGTTGGCGACCTTCCATGCTCTCGAGTCCGTCATGAGCTGGTGGTTGGCCGGGTCATACGAGACGTTTCCGGTGATCGCCTCCTTCTCCAGACCGCCGATGCGGTGCTCCAGTCCCGCGGTGCCGGGCACGGCCCAGGGGCGGGCGAACGTGTCTATGTCCCTCATGTAGGGGAGGAAGGTGCCGTTGGGCCCGTTGGGGTGCTCGGCGAACTGGACGTCGATCGATTCCAGGGCATTCACGTCGGGCAGCATCCACGGCTCTGATCCGTTGGCGACCTGGTTGTCGCTGAGGAGGAGGACCGGGGTCATGTACTTGATCGCGATCCGGGCCGCCTCGATTGTCAGCTCGAAGGCATCGGACGGCGAGGCTATGGCGAGCACCGGGATCGGTGATTCGCCGTGACGCCCGTAGAGGGAGAACAACAGGTCGGATTGCTCCGGCTTGGTGGGCAGCCCGGTAGACGGACCGCCGCGCTGGACGTTGATGACGATGAGAGGCAACTCCATCATGAATGCCAGGGAGATGGCCTCGCTCTTCAGCGCGATGCCCGGCCCGGAGGAGCCAGTGACGGCCAGGCTCCCGGCGAAGGCGGCGCCGATAGCGCTACCGACCCCGGCGATCTCGTCCTCGGCCTGGAAGGTGCGCACGTCGAAGTTCTTGTGACGGGCCAGCTCGTGGAGGATGTCCGAAGCCGGGGTGATCGGATAGGTCCCGTAGAAGAGGGGGAGACCGGACAGCTTGGAGGCGGCGATCAGGCCCCAGGCCAGAGCGGTGTTGCCGTTGACGTTGGTGTAGGTCCCGGGGCGCAGCGCCGCAGGCTTGATCTCGAAGGTGATCTTCGCTGCCTCGGTGGCCTCGCCGAATGTGTACCCGGCCTGGAAGGCGGCGACGTTGGCCGCAGCCACCTCGGGAGTGCGGGCGAACTTCTTCTGGGCCCAATCGATCGTCGGCTGGGTCGGGCGATGGAACAGCCAGGCGAGCAGGCCGAGGGCGAAGAAGTTCTTGGAGCGAAGCACACTTCGCCCCGACACCCCGGTGTCCTTGACAGCTTCCTTGGTGAGGTCGTCCATGGGGACCTTGATCACCCTGTATCCATCGAGGGTGCCGTCCTCGAGGGGGTCGGTCTCGTAACCGGCCTTGGCCAGGTTGCGCTCGTCGAAAGCGTCGGTGTTCAACACCAGAGTCCCACCCTGCTGGAGGTCCTTGAGGTTCTTCTTCAACGCCGCCGGGTTCATCGCCACCAGACAATCCGGCGAGTCACCGGCGGTCAGGATGTCGAAATCGGCGATCTGGACCTGGAAGCTCGAGACCCCGGGGAGAGTCCCCGCCGGAGCGCGGATCTCGGCCGGGAAGGAGGGAAGGGTCGCCAGGTCGTTCCCGAAGAGGGCACTGGCGTCGGTGAACCGTGATCCGGCTACCTGCATACCGTCGCCGGAGTCTCCGGCGAATCGGATCACTACTTTCTCGAGGGTCTCGGTGTTGGTCGTGGTTGAGGGTTCAGCTGTGGCGATCTCGTCGGCCACTTGGGTCACATCCTTGGGTTGTCATCAGCACGCGTCTCGCCAGAGCCTTGAATCGAGGTTCTGGTGAGAAGACCGCATCCCGGTTGCCGCGTCATCTCAGTTTATCGGCGTCATGTGGTACCCGTAGCCATTGGGGCCGGGATGAATCCGACCAGGCCGGACTCCTCGAGAGTTCTACCGAAATCGATGAGAGATGTCTCTGAGCCGAGCGGCCCAATGGCCTGGAGGGACACAGGTGGGGCACCGGTGCCGGCGAGGGGGAGAGCGATGGCCGGGTGCAACGCGTGATTGACCAGGGCGGTGAACCAGGAGAGGACCGCGCGGTAATGCCGGTCACCGATCATGTCCTCGCCGATGATCTTGCGCATGACCGGGGTGGTGGGAGTGATGATCAGATCGACCTCCCCGAACGCATCGGCGAACCGGCGTCGGATCATCGCCTGCCAGGCCCTGCCTGCCTCGATGCGGTCCCGGCCGGTGTCGAGACAGTCGTCCACCCTCTTGGCCACATCGCTTCCATAGGGGAGGCCCTCTTCCCTGAATTGGCGATGCACATCGGCGACCTCGCCGGCGATGGCATCGATCAGCTCGGGTGCCGGGAGCACGCCGGGCATATCTATGTCGGTCACGCTGATGACCCAGGCCCTCGAGCGCCCGCACCGTCTCCTCGAATGCGCCCGCCACCTCACTGTCCATTGGGGCCGCGCTCACCCAGGGCTCGGGCACACCCAAACGGAGTTTCTCCCGGCGTGGCTCGTCGGCGGTGTCGCCGGACATGACCCGGTACGAGCTGTCGATGGCCTCGATCGAATCGGCGAGCGGCCCGACGGTGTCGACGGAGGTGGCCAGGGGGAAGACTCCGTCGAGCGGGATGCGGCCATGGGTCACCTTGAGCCCGAAGCACCCGCACAGCGCGGCGGGCACCCGCACCGAGCCACCGGTGTCCGTGCCGATGGCGACCGGGGTGATGCCTGCGGCCACTGCCGCAGCCGATCCACCCGATGACCCTCCAGGCGAGGTGTCCGGGTCCCACGGATTTCGCACCGGTCCGAAATGGGGGTTCTCCGATGAGAAGCCGAACGCGAATTCGTGGAGACCGGTCCGACCGATCACGATTGCCCCGGCGGCCTCGAGCCGACTCACCACCGGCGAGGACCGATCGGCCTCATGGCGGTAGAACGCAGAGCCGGCGGTCGTGACCCGGCCCTCGTGATCGATCAGGTCCTTGATCCCCACGAGGCACGCCGGTCAGGGCACCGATCGGGTCCGCCCGCTCGATGGCGGCCTCGATCTCATGCGCACGGGAAACGCGGCCTCGTCGTCGATTGACGTGAAGATGTTCAGAGTCTGCTGGGCCGCGTCTGCTTTCCAGCGCTTCAGCGACTCGTTCCACCTGTCGAGGATGCGTCACGTGGTGAGCCTGATGCACTAACCAGCTCACCTACTCGAAGGTGAGACCGCCGGTGTCGGGAACCAGAGAGATCCAGGCCTGGCCGGGGGGCACCGCGATCGTGTTGCCATCGGCATCGGTCAGCGTGTACCACTCGGTCTCGGTCTCCCGTGTCCAGGTTCCCTCGACGACCTTGCCATCGGCAAACACCCACGCCTGGCCGGTGCCGACGGTGTGCGAGCTGGGCAGGCCGTTGTTCGAATACTGCTCCGAGACGAGGCCAATCAGGACAGGGAACCCAAGGCGGCCCTCGGTCTGATCCTCATCGCGGAAGTTCGATTCCGCCCCATCGGCGCTTCGCAGCCAGGTTCCTGTTGCCTGGTCCCAGGTCCAGTCGACACTGGTTCCCACGAAGTTGATGTGGACTGCGTTGGCCGGGGCGGCGTCGGCAGGCATGGGCCCGAACTCCCAGATGGGCCCGGTCGGTGGCTCGTCCTCGTATTGCCTGGCATCTGCATCGGCTCTCAGTCCCGCCGTGGTCGTGTAGAGGTTGTGGGGCGCACTACGGAAGTCGACGCGAAATGCGGCCGGAGTCGTCTCGGTGAGGAGATTGATCCCCATCGAGGTGATCATCGACTGGACCCAACCCTGGGCCCCGGAGATGGCAAACGTCGGCGTGTTGAGGGCCGCGAGCAACGTGGCGTCGGTGGGCCGGCCCGAACGCATCGGCCCCAGGAACTCGGCGTCCGACTGCATCCACATCGTCAGGAACCGTGTGATGCCCTCGACCCTGATCTCGAAGACCATGTCGGCGAGGTTGATCCCGGACTGGGGCCGAGCGAGGGGATGGTTGTCGACTTTCACTGCCAGCAATCGGCGGTCGAGGAGTGCCGCGTCGTCGACCGGAAGCCCATTGATCGGTGACATGGTGGAGACCACGCTGGTCGTCGTCGCCTCTGTCGTGGTCGTGCTCGAACTGGTGGTCGGAGCAGTCGTCGTCGAGGGCTCACTCGTCGTGGTTGTGGCGCCCGTCGAGGCGTTCGCGGCCATGAAGATTCCGGTGCCGACGCCGACGACGAGAACGGCTGCCGCCAGTATTGAGATGACCTTGTGGGCGCTCACCCACTGTGTGAATGTTGAGAACATGGGGCGGCAGAGTATCGCTGCCCCGTTATTAGACCACTAACGCCCCGCCGGTTATCGGCAACTCGGGCAGGGCGGCGTCGGCCTGGTCGATGGAGATCGCGAATTCGATCCCTTCGGCGTTCGCCCTCAGCACGTACAGGGCATCGATGTTCACCCCGGCGTCGGCCAGGAGACGGGTGAGTCGGGCCAGCTCGCCGGGGCGGTGGGGGAGTTGTGCGGTGAGTACCGTGCGTTCCTCGGCGTTGAGGGCCGCCTCCTCGAGGACCCGACGGGTCGTGGCGGCGTCGTCAACGATCAATCGGACAGTCCCGTCCCCATCGTGGCCGTAGGCGGCCAACGCTTCGATGTTGACCCCGAAGGCGGCCAGGGCCTCGGTCAGCGATGCGAGTCGGCCCGGACGATTCTCCATCTGGACCACGAACTCGGTCATGTCGGTGACTCTACGCCGGTCGCGCGACTCCGTGCCCGACGGTGGGGTCGGGTGGCTCGGACCGCCCCCTGTTCCCGAGGTAGGCGTGCCAGATGATCCTCGCCGCCGCTGCCCGGACCGGTCGCCAGGGGAAGGAGAGGAGCTCGAGCTCATCCCCGTCTGGCACCGTGATCATGCCGAGCACCTCTCCGGAACCCACCTGGAGGGCTCGGTCACCGAGAGGGAACACATCGGGGAAGCGAAGCGCCGAGAGAAGATAGACATCGGCGGTCCAGGGCCCGATCCCCTTGACGCCGAGAAGGGTGTCCCTCGCCTCGGAGAATGGCATGTCGGCCAGGGCGTCGAGATCGAGGTCGCCACCGGCCACCGAGCGGCCCAGCGCGAGGAGGTAGGTGGTCTTCTGCCGTGTTACACCGATGCCGCGAAGGTCCGACTCGGTTGACGCTGCGACCGCCTCGGGTGTGATCGCCCCCAGCAGCCCGTGGAGTCGCCGGTACATGGCCGCCCCCGATTCGAGGGAGACCTGCTGCTCCATGATCAGCCAGACCAGGGTGGCGAATCCGGCGGGCCGCGACCAGAACGGCGGCGCCCCATGCTCCTCGATGACCGCGGCGAACACCGGCTCCTCGGAGACGAGCAGATCGACAGCTTCGTGAAAAGTGGTCTCGTCGAGGTGGGTGACCATCGGTCTGAGCGTGGCGATTGGCACCGGGCCGAAGCTGCGCGAGTCGGTAGCCGCTACCTCAGGATTGTCCGAGACCACCCATGCCTCATCCGGCCCCAACCGCCTCCCGCCATCGACCACGTCACCGGAGATCGCCGCCGACCCGCTTGACGAGCCAGAAATCATCTCGACCGGGATGGGGGAGCGCGACGACGTCGCCGACTTCAGCTCGTCTCGACCAGGTGGCGACGAACTCGTCACCCGGCGCCAGAGTCGGTCGCATCGAGTCTTCGGAGACCTGGAAGCGCTGCATGGAAATCGACCCCGCAGGGTATGGTCGGCTGAGCAAGTCGACAACGAAGGAGTGCCATGCGGCAGACAACGATTGCCCACGCCCACTGCGATCTCTTCTGCGGGGTGTATGACCCTGCCCAGGCCAAGATCGAGGCGATGTCGGTCCTCAAGTCGGCTGAGAAGTACCAGGGGTCCGACGACGATGTGTTCCGGGCCAGGGCCATATCGATCAAGGAAGAGCGGGCGGAACTGGTCAAGCATCATCTGATGGTGCTTTGGGTCGACTTCTTCACCGCCGACCATCGCAAGGAGTTCCCCGATCTGGACGACCTGTTCTGGCGGGCGATCCTGCAGGCCGGGCAATGCGAAGAAATCGGTCGATCCAGCCGACGGTCAGAAGCTGGTCGACCTCATCGATGAGATCGCCGATGTGTTCTGGCAGACCGAGAAGGCGAAGACCGCAGGGGTCTACCCGCCGAGCTAGTCGGTCTCCTGCTCTGGCTCACCGGCCTTCTTCGGCCTGATCCGGTCGGTCATGCGCTTGGCCCAAGGGATGTCCTTCTCGAGCAGGGCAAGACCGCCGAGGATGGCCAATACGCCGGGTCCTGGCAGGACGAGCATGGCGGTGCCGGCGCCCAGCAGGGCGTATCCACCTGCGATACGGGCTGCCCGTTCCACTTTCATGTGGTGAGTGTATCTGCCCTGGCCGGTAGGAGATCAGGGACCTCAGTCGTCGGTGAGAATGTCGAGCTCAGCGGAGCTCGAGAGCGTCGGAGTCCAGTTTGGTGAAGAGGGTCCCGACGGTTCCCAGTTCGGAGCCCCCGGCCACCTCAGGTCGCTCCCAACCTGTCACCTCGGCGCCGACCCCGAGCATCTCGCCGAGCCGCGCCGAGGTCCAGGGCAGGTAAGGAGAGAGGGCCACTCTGATCCCGCTGATCGCCTGGATCGCGGTCCACAGGATGGTTGCTGCGCGCTCCTCGTCCTCCTTGAGCACGTGCCAGGGCTCCTCGGAGTTGAGATAGGCGTTCACCTCCGAGGCGGCGTCCATAGCCGCTCGCAGCCCGGCCCGTAGCTCGATCGCCTCGATGTGACCGGCGGCGGTCTCCAACGTCTTGTCGATCGACGCGACCAGCGCCTCGTCGGTCGTCGTGAGCGGCCCCGGCTCGGGCACCTTGCCGTCGAAGTTCCGATCACTGAGCGAGAGAACGCGATTGACCAGGTTGCCCCAGGTGGCGACCAGCTCCTCGTTGATCCTTCGGATCATGTCGTCGTCGCTGAGATCGGTGTCGTTCTGCTCGGGGAGCACAGCCGCGATCGCATATCGCAGGGCGTCGGGCTCGAGCCGTTCGGCGTACCAACCGATCGAGCGGCCAATCCCCGAAGACTTCGAGGCCTTCTCGCCCTTGAAGGTGATGTACTGGTTGGCCGGGACGTCGGTGGGCAGGTTGAGCCCGCCGTAGCCCATGAGCATCGCCGGCCAGATGACGGTGTGGAACGGGATGTTGTCCTTGCCGACGAAGTAGTACGACTCGGCGGCGGGGTCCTCCCACCACTTCCTCCACGCCTCGGGATCACCGGTCAGAGAAGCCCATTCCTTGGCCGCGCTCAGGTACCCGATCACGGCGTCGAACCAGACATAGATTCGCTTGCCGGGCCCGAGATCGTCGACAGGGACCTCCACGCCCCAGTCGATGTCCCGCGTCATCGCCCGCTCCGGCATCCCCTCGTCGATCATCCCCAATGCCCAGTTCTTCACGTGCCGCCGCCATGTCGTCTTCGACTCCAGCCACTCACGGAGCGGGACGGCGAACTCGGGGAGCTTGAAGAAGTAGTGCTCGGTCTCTCTGAGGACCGGCGTGGCTCCGGTGAGGCGGGAGCGGGGATCGATCAGGTCGGTTGCGTCCAGTGTGCGGCCGCAGTTCTCGCATTGGTCGCCACGGGCACGGGGGTAACTGCAATGGGGGCAGGTGCCTTCGACATACCGGTCGGGGAGAAAACGCTCGGCCTCGGGGTCGAAGAACTGGGTCGACGTGCCTTTGACCAGATAGCCCTTCTCGAGCAGGCGGAGAAAGATGTCCTGGGTGACCGCGGCGTGATTCTCGGTCATCGTCGTCGTGAACAGGTCGAAAGAGATTCCGATCGCATCCCAGTAGCCGAGGATCTCGGGGTGATACCGCTCGACTACCTCGCGGGGAGTGATCCCCTCTTCATCTGCCTTGACGGTGATCGGGGTGCCATGGGCATCGGATCCCGAGACCATCAGCACCTCGTTCCCGGCGATGCGGTGGTAGCGGGCGAATATGTCGGCCGGCAGGTAGGCGCCGCCGAGATGCCCGAGGTGAAGCGACCCACTCGCATAGGGCCACGCCACCGCAACCAGGATCCGCTGACTCATGGTCGGAGGGTAAACGCGACCCCGGTGTGTCACTCGGCGATATCGACGCCGGGGACGGGGACGTGGCGGCTGGAGCGCTCGGTGACGATCACGCCGCTGATGATGAGAACGGCTCCGACGACCACGGCCGGGGTCAGGGTCTTCGCCGAGGAAGATCACCGCCAGCGTGACCGCGATCACCGGGACGAGGTACGCGGCAACGCCGAGCCGCGCCGCAGGATTCACCTCGGCGGCGATCAGGAACGAGGTGAACGGGATCGCCGTGGCGAACAGGCCCAGGGCGAGGAGCAAGACCCACTGTTCCGTCTCAATCGACGAAAGCGGGTGTCGTGTTCAGAAACGGCATCGCCAGGACCCCGAGGATCGTGGCGGTAGCGAACTGAGGTATCACCAGCCGGTCCCCGCCCACCTCGAGGGCGAACCTGCGTGTGAGGGCCCCACCCGTGCCGGCGAGGACAACGGCGATCAAGCGACAGACCGACACCCCGCCACAAGATTGCCGACGCCTTCGATGCTCTCGCCGCCGAGGCCGACCAGGATCCCGGTCCCGACCAGGGAAGTGACCAAACCGGGAATCGATCGGGGGTTGAACCGCTCCCCTTCGACCAGGAAGTGGGCGGCGCCGACGGTGGCGATCGGGATCAGGGCGATGAGGAGTCCCCCGATGCTGACCGGAAGCTCTTCGAGCCCGAGCGTGAAGAGGGTGTTTGGTATCACCAGGGCGATCGTGCCGAGGACGACGCCTCGCGACCCAATGGCGTCGCTCGAATCCGCGGAAGCGGGTCCAGAACCGGGAGACGAGGAGGAGGACAGCCAGGGCGACGCCGAACCGCATCGGGCACGACGACGAACGTCGACACGCCACTGGTCAGGACGGCCCGGGTGAGGACCGCCGCCGAGCCCCACCCGAGGATCGCTGCCACGAGCGGGGTCCAGGGATTCATGAGGGCGGGACGGTACAACCCGGATTCCCGCTCAAAGTTAAGGCTGGGGTCACCGATAACGTGTCCGTATGAAGCGTCTCCTTTCTCTTGCCGCGGTGCTCGCAATCGCGCTCGCCGCATGTGGCGAGCCAACTCCCGAGGCCATGCTCCTCTCTTACTCCCTGACTTCCGGGGACGAGTTTCAGTACGAAGTCGGTCTCGAGCAGCACATCGAGATGACCGCCTCGGGCGACGCGGCCATGCTGGCCGGCGAGGATGTCCCGGGTGAGGCCTCGGTCGACATCGCCGGAACAGCCACGTTCACCCACGCCATCTCCGACGGGCCCGAGCCAGGCACCCACGAAGTCCACATCACCGGTGAGTTCGCCGACGTCAGCGTCACCGGGACGATGGACGGAGAGCCGGTCGACTCCAGCGACATTCCCGATTTTGCGGCGATGGAGCCGATCGATGTGACCGTCGTCGTGGACGAGCAGGGCAACATCATCCACGAGGGCGGCGACAGCGAGGACCCCTTGGGCGGGATGCTCGGTGGCCTCGGGGCATTGGGTGGCGGCGCCAACCCGGCTCCCGGGCTGGATCCCGGTCAGTTCGTTGGGCCCCCGCTGCCCGATGAAGAGGTGACGGTGGGCGACACCTGGACCGACGAGATCGAGACTCCCGGTCTCAGCGAGGACCCGATCACGACCAGCATCACCAGCACCGTGACCGGCGTCGAAGAATTGGACGGGGCCGAAGTCCTCGTCATCGACAGCAACGCCACCACCTCATTGATCGAGTTCGATCTCGCCGACTTCTTCGCCGGCATGTTCGGCGCCATGGCTCCCGAGGGCACCTCGTCTGAGGAGACTGCAGAATTCGAGGCGATGATGGATCAGCTCCAGTTCCTGATCAGCGTCGACGACAGCACTGCCGACAGCACGACGTGGTTCGACGCCGAGGCCGGGTTGGCCAGGCAGTCGGAGACCGCGGCGGCAAGCAACATCTCGATGGACATGAACATCCCCGACGAAGAGACGGGCGAGATGTCTGGTTTCGTCATGGACATGAGCCTCGATCAGGACGTCACCTACCGTCTGATCAGCGGTCCCGACTGGCCTGAGTTTCCTCCTATGAAGCGCTGCGTCTAGCGACGCGCGCTGTCGGTCAGCTGGCGCCTGACCACGCTTGAACCGACGATGCTCGCCCCGAACCAGAGCGTGCAGTCGTCGATCACCGCGTAGAGGAGATCGTGAAGCATGCTGTCGGGGTCGGGGATGCATGCCTCGCTGATCCCGGTTACGGAGACATGGACCATGCTCCGGGCCGAGCGACGCTCAAAAGTCTTCGGTTCGATTTGCACCCGGCTGATGAAGTCCTCCGCCCAACGCATCGCGTGGGGAACACCCGACAGGGCCCGGTCGACGTCATCGAACAGATTCCGGGCATCGAAGATCGACGATGACTGTTCGTCGAGGGAGATGAGAACCCGGCGGGCGGCGAGTAGCCCTGTCGCCAGCGCCCGCTGTCGTGGCTCAGCAACCACGGGAAGGGCGACCACTGCACATCGTGCAGCGATCCCGACGTCGACACGGGGGTCGTCCCCGTTGAGCCCGACCACGGACGGGATCAGCGGGACCAGCCGGTATCGACCGGCATCGGAGGTGTGATCGTTGATGTCCCTGGCGACACCGGCGAGGAGGGGATGGGTACACCGGGGGTGATCGCTCCATCGCTCGCCTGCGAGGAAAGAGGCGTACTCCATGAAGCAAGCCCCCTTGCGCGGGCTCCGGTGTTTCCCTTTCGAGAGCACCGGAACCATTTCGGGCGTCTCCAGCCGGATCACTGATCCGAGCCTACCGAACCTGCGGACGTCAGGTCAGCGCCTGCCTATCGTCCCGGGTCTCGCGGAAGGAGTGTCCATGACCGCCAAGAGAACCACGGCCCGGGAGTTCCACGACGCCGGCGGAGTCGACGACTGGCGGGTCCTCTACTGGGGCGCGTATGCCTACTACCGCATCGGGTCGTTCGCCCAGGGAGCGAGGTTCGTCGCTGCGATCGCCGATGTCGCCGAGGAAACCGGGCATTACCCGGACGTGGACCTTCGCCCCGAGGGGGTCACGGTCCGGACCTTCTCACGTCAGGACGGAGCCTTGAGCGAGAGCGACATCGCGCTCGCCAGGCGTATCTCGGACATGGCTCGGGAGCTCGGGCTCGAGCCTGACCCGTCACAGGTGCAGATGGTGGGTATAGCCGTGGCCCAGGACGCAGGAGCCGACGTCCGACCGTTCTGGTCCGCCGCCCTCGGCTACGAGCATCTAGGCGCTGACGACGCAATCGACCGACACCGGCGCAATCCACATCTCATGTTCCATGCGCTCGAGCCATCCAAAGCCGGCCGTGGTCGGTTTCACATCGACGTCGCGGTACCGGCCGATCAGGCTGAGGCGCGAGTCGCGGCTGCCTTGGCGGCGGGCGGCCGAATCGCCGACGACTCGCACGCGCCCGAGTGGTGGACACTTGCTTCCCCTGAGAACCACGGCGTCGACATCGCGGCCTGGCCCGACTTCGAGAACGACGACGAAGATTGACGTTGAGAAGTGCCTATTTCCGGTTGCGGCCCGAGACCGCCATTCGCCACAGATAGGCGCTGAACCTCGGCATCTTGACCGGCTGGGCCGGCTCGGGCTCTGCAGCGACCGGGATCTCATCCTGGACCGGCGCAGTGGCCGGCTCCTGGGATGGAGCGGCTCTCATCTCGGCGAGACGTTCGCGGAGGAAAGTTGCTTCGGTCTCGGCGCGGGCAGCGCGCTCTCTGGCCTCCGCCAGCTGCTGGCCGGCTTCGTGCAGGTTCCCCAACTGGTGCAGCATCTTGTCCCAGGCCTCGATCGGGACCAGCATCGTGCCCGGGGGCGGAGGGGCCTGTTCTTCCTCGACGATCGGGGGTGACGCGGCGGCAAGCGGAGGAGTTGGCTTCGGCCGGGACTCGATGATCGGGTGGCCCAGTTGTCGGGCGCGTGCCCGGACTCCCTCCAACGAGACCATCCGGTGGGTCCCGTCGGCCGATTCCTCGAGGGCGGTCGGCACGCGGCCCTTTCTGGCCCAGTTGCGGATTGTCGAAAGTTGGACACCGGTGGCATCGCTTGCTTCTCGAAGGGTCATCCAGTCTCCTGCTGCCGGCCTGACCGCGGCAGGAGCCTGGTTCGACGAGGTGCGGAGCGCCTCGGTCTCCCAGAGGAACGCGGGGTCCCGATTGGCCATCGTCGCATCATAAGAACATCAGACGGCCGGGGTCTTGGCGTCGGGGCATCTTCCTAGAGTGGGCCCGGTGAGGAGGCCGAACCCAACCCGATGACAGCACCCGCCGGGCCTCAATCTCCCTCTCAAAGGTCTCCCTCCGAACAGGAGGTTCGCTCACTCGTCGAACGTGTCCTCGATGGGGTCATCGCCGCTGATCCGTCGCCTGCTCCTGAGACCACGAATGCCCCGCCCCTCGAACCGGCGCCCGGAGGTCAGCGACAGGATCGCCATCGGTGCCGACCACGGCGGCTTCCCGCTCAAGGAGAAGATCGGGTTCAAACTCAAGGAGGCCGGCTACGAGGTGCTGGACTGCGGCACCGACAGTCATGAGGCGGTCGATTACCCGGATTTCGCCCACGCTGTCGCCCGAGAGGTCGCCTCGGGCGCCTGCCGCTACGGGATCGTCGTCGACGGGGCGGGGATCGGCTCGGCGATGGTCGCCAACAAGGTGCCCGGGGTCCGCGCCGCCCTCTGTTACGACCTGTCCACAGCCCGCAACAGTCGGGAGCACAATCACGCCAACGTGCTCACACTCGGGGCCGGATTGATCGGCGAGGCACTGGCCTGGCAGATCGTCGAGGAATGGCTTTCGGTGGAATGGGGTGGCGACCGGCACGCCCGACGGGTTGCCAAGATCGACGACATCGAACGGCAATACTCCAAAGCCGAGATGAGCCAGGGCCACCGATGAACCGCGACGCTCTCGTCGAGGCGGTCACCCGCGAGGTGCTGGCCGCCCTCGCCAGCGGCAACGACGTCTGCGACACCGGCGAGAAGGTCCGTGAGGTCGTCGCCAACGGCGCCGATCGGGTCGCCTTCCATGGAGAGGCAGCCGAGGTGCCTCTGGATATGGCCCGCTTCATCGACCACACGCTGCTCAAACCGGAGGCGACCGCAGCAGAGATCGATCAACTTTGCCGTGAGGCCGAGCAATACCACTTCGCATCGGTGTGCATCAACCCGACCTGGGTGAAACGGGCAGCCGAGAACCTGAGGGGCACGTCGGTCCCCGTCTGCACCGTGATTGGATTCCCGTTGGGGGCCACCACGCCCGAGATCAAGGCGATGGAGGCGCGTCGGGCGCTGCGTGACGGGGCCCGCGAGGTCGACATGGTGCTCAACATCGGCGCCCTCAAGTCCGGCGACTATGACCTGGTTGGGACCGATATCGAAAAGGTCGTCGACGCCGCTCACGACGGGGGCGCGCTCTGCAAGGTCATACTGGAGACGGCCTTGCTGACAGACGAGGAGAAGGTCATTGCCTCCTCGCTGGCAAAGAAGGCCAGGGCCGACTTCGTCAAGACCTCGACGGGCTTCGGTCCGGGAGGGGCCACGGTGTACGACGTGGCCCTGATGCGGGAGACCGTGGGCCCCGAGATGGGGGTCAAGGCCTCGGGAGGGGTGCGAACGACCGGGGATGCTGAGGACATGATCGCTGCCGGGGCGACCAGAATCGGGGCCTCGGCCGGGATCGAGATCGTCGGAGGGAAGGACGGAGGCAGTGGCGAAAGGTATTGAGCTCAGGTCGTTTGCATTCCTGGACAGCCTCCAGCCGCAGTACGCCGCCTTCCTCGGAACCGTGGCCCAGGGCTTTCTCCCCCTGGCCGGTGACGCCTCTCTCTGGATCGAGGTAGCTCCCGGGATCGAGATCAACCGGCTCACCGACGTCGCCCTCAAGGCGACCTCGGTCAAGCCAGGCCTCCAGATCATCGAGCGCTACTACGGGGTGCTCGAGGTGCATTCGCCGGACCAGTCGGATACCCGGGCGGCGGGAGAGGCCATCCTCGAGGGGATGGAGGCCAGCGAGGACGATCGGATCAAGCCCCGCATCCTCTCGTCGCAGATCATTCGCCGGCTCGACGACCACCACGCCCAGCTCATCAACCGGACCAGGCACGGCCAGATGATCATCCCGGGCCAGACCCTCTACGTCCTCGAGTGTGAGCCGGCCGCATACGCGTCTCTGGCGGCCAACGAGGCAGAGAAGGCGGCGGAGATCAACGTCCTCGAGGTGCGCAGCTTCGGCTCGATGGGGCGGGTCTACCTGGGTGGCGAGGAGCAAGACATCGATGTCGGATGGCAGGCGGCGGTGGCGGCCCTGGAAGGCCTCACCGGGCGGGACGCCGGGTCGGGATGAGCCCATTGAGTCGAACACAAGGAAAGGAGGAGCTTCATGGCTGAAGCTCTGGGAATGATCGAGGCACGCAGCTTCCCGGCGATGGTGGAGGCGGCAGACGCCATGGTCAAGGCGGCCAAGGTCGAATTGGTGAGCATGGAGAAAACGGGTGGCGGGTACGTCACGGCTGTTGTGCGCGGTGACGTCGCCGCGGTCAAGGCGGCCGTCGACGCCGGGGTTCGCGGAGCGGAGAAGGTGGGCGAGGTCATCGCCACCCATGTCATCGCCCGGCCTCACGTCAACCTCGACCTGGTGCTGCCTTTGGGCCGCCAGGATCAGGCGGAAGACGACCTCGGCTAGCCGAATCCACCCCCGAACCGGGCAGGAGATCACACCGTGCATCTAGGCCGCGTCGCCGGGACCCTGGTCGCCAGCAGGAAAGAGCCCCTCATGGAGGGGATGAAGCTGCTGGTCGTCCGTCAGCTCGATGCCGACAACGCCGAGACCGGCAGCTACGTGGTGGCCGTGGACGCGGTCGGGGCGGGTGAAGGAGAGATCGTCCTCTACGCCTCGGGCAGCTCGGCCCGGCAGACCGAGATCACACGTGACCGGCCGGTCGACGCCGTGGTCATGGCGATCGTCGACTCCTGGGACGTCGGTGGCGAGGAGCGATACCACAAGGGCCGGGAGGAGGGTCGCACCGGATAGCGATGCTGAGCGACAACGAGATCCAGGCCATCATCGAGCGGGTCAGGGGCCGGGTCGCCGCCGCCGAGGTCTCGGGGCGAGCGGCGCCGGTGCTGCGCGCCGCAGACGATCTCGCCGTTTCGGAGGTCGAGCTCGGTGACGGGATCCACCCCGACATCGACGCCGCGGTGACCGCAGCCCGGAACGCCTTCGTCGGCTACCGGGAGATGGGTCTCGAAGCCCGGAAGACGATCGTCGAGGCCATGCGCGCCGCGATGCTGCGTGAAGGGGAGAGGCTGGGCTACATGGCGGCCGAGGAGACCGGCCTGGGACGCGGGGAGGACAAGGCGATCAAGAACCGCCTGGTGACTACCCGGACACCCGGCCCGGAGGACCTCGAGCCCCAGGTCGTCACCGGAGACTCGGGGATGATGGTCACCGAGTTCGCCCCGTACGGCGTCATCGGATCCATCACCCCCACCACCAACCCGACGTCCACGATCATCAACAACTCCATCGCGATCGTCTCGGCAGGCAACGCCGTCACCTTCAATGTCCACCCCAACGCCCGGATGGTCTCCGTCGAGAACGTCCAGCTGCTCAACCGCGCCATCGTCGGCGCCGGTGGTCCCCCTGACCTGGTCACCGCCATCCCCTCTCCGACCCTCGAGTCGGCCAAGGAGTTGATGAACCACCCCGAGGTCAGGGTGCTGCTCGTCACCGGGGGCCCGGGTGTGGTCAAGGAGGCCCTCAAGACGAGCAAGAAGGCGATCACCGCCGGGCCGGGCAACCCGCCGGCAGTCGTGGATCAGACCGCCGACATCGAAGCGGCCGGCCGGGCCATCGTCCGGGGCGCCTCGTTCGACAACAACGTGATCTGCACCGACGAGAAGACGACCATCGTGGTGGACACCGTGGCCGACCGGCTGGTTCAGGCGATGGTGGCGGCAGGCGCCTACCGGCTCAAGGAGCACGAGCTGAAGCGCCTGGAGCGGGTCATCTTCAAGGAGATGGGGCCTCCGGAGAAGCCGGGGATGATCAACCCGGAGTGGATCGGCAAGGACGCCGCCAGGATCCTGGCCGAGATCGGTGTGACCACCGGGGAAGACACCCGTCTGCTCGTTGCCGAGGTCCCCCGTGAGCACAACCTGGTCTGGACCGAGCAGATGATGCCGGTGATGCCCGTCGTCCGGGTCAGCAACGTGGACGACGCCATCGATCTGGCGGTCCGCTCCGAGCACGGTTTCCGGCACACCGCCTCGATCCACAGCACCAATGTCGAGACCATCACCAGGATGGCCCGGGCGATGAACTGCAGCATCTTCGTGGCCAATGGCTCCAACTTCAACGGTCTGGGCGAGGGCGGGGAGGGATTCACCTCCTTCTCCATCGCCAGCCCGACCGGGGAGGGATTGACCCGGCCTCGCACCTTCTCCAGGGTGCGGCGGGTGACCGTGGTCGGGGCCCTGCGCATTGTCTGAGCTCGACTCCGCAATCGCCCTCTTCGAGTTCGAGTCGATCAGTGCCGGCATCGTGGCCGGCGACGCCATGGTGAAGACTTCGCCGTTGGGCGCCATCTACGCCGGCACGGTCCACCCCGGCAGGTACCTGGTTCTGGTGACCGGCGATACGGCCAGCGTCGATGAGGCGGTGCGGGTGGGCAATGGGGCCGAATCGCTGTCCGACATGGTCTTTCTCCCCGATGTCCATCCTGCGGTGGCAGACGCGGTCACCGGGAACATCTCCCTGGCAACGGTCGGTGAAGAATCTCTCGGCGTCGTCGAGACGACCACCGTGGCGGCCGCCATCGATGCCGCCGACGCAGGGGCCAAGGCGGCCGACGTTGACCTCGCCGCCATCCGTCTTGCCGACGGGCTGGGGGGCAAGGGCTATGTCCTCTTTTCTGGGGTGGTGGCAGAGGTCGAGGCGGCCCTGGCCGCGGCCGTCGCGAGGGCCGATGGCCATGGCGCCCTGGTCCGCTCCGATCTCATTGCCCAACTCCATGGGGAGATGGCCGAAAACCTCCGCACCGATCTCCGATTCCTGAGCCGCTTGTCGGCGCCGCCCAACGGGGGAGAGTGAGATGCAGTTGGGTCGCGTCCTGGGCAGCGTGGTGGCCACCGAGAAGTCGCCCGGTCTGGAGGGGATTCGATTTCTCATCGTGCAGCCGCTCGACAAGGGGAGCCGGCCCAAGGGCGAGACCCTGGTCGCAGCCGATGCCGTGTCGATGGCCGGGCCTGGAGAGTTGGTCTATTTCGTCGCTTCCCGGGAGGCGGCCGAGGCGTTGCCCGAGAGGTTCGTCCCTGTAGACCATGCCATCGTCGGGATCGTCGACGATGTCCACGTCGAGGAAGAAGAATGAAAGTAGGGCGAGTTGCCGGGACGGTGATCTCGACGATCAACATCCCGCTGCTCGACGAGCACCGGCTTCTCCTCTGCGACGTCGAGGACGTCGATGGCAAGCCCTCGGGTTACACGATCGCCGTCGATGTGGTCGATGCCGGAGTGGGCGACACCGTGCTCATACTCGACGAGGGAAGCTCTGCCCGGCAGATACTGGGTCTCGATCACGGCGCCATCCGCGCCGTCGTGGTGGGCATCGTCGACCAGTTGGTCGTGGACGGCGAGGTCCGGGCGATCGACTAGACGCCGGACTCCGAATCGGTGGTCGTCTCGATCTGCTCCGGGTCGCTGACCGCCACCACCTCGGGCTGCGCATCGGCCGCGTCCCGCGCCTGTGCCAGCCACCACAGGATGAGGGCGAGCAGGCCGCCGATGACGAGGAGGGCGACGATTCCGAATCCGATGAGGAAGAGAGCGAGCAGGGCGATCGCGACCGCCGCGATTCTGAGCAGGTCGTAGTGACCGGCGATCCATCTGTTCACGCCACCGGTCTCTGAGCTGCCAGGCACGACTGTGCTCACCTTCTCGCCGGTGGTGGTGACCCACTGGGGTCGGCCCACCAGATAGAGGACCAGTGCGACGACCGTCGAGATCACTATCACGGCGATTATCCCGGTGCGCAGACCGGCGAGGAGGTGCCCGAAGAGGGCGGCGGCAGTCTCTCCCGCGACCGGGTTGGCGATCTCGGCCACCAGAGCGGACTCGACACGATTCACCACCGCGGCAGCGACGACGAAAGC
This sequence comes from uncultured Acidobacteriota bacterium, assembly GCA_963843585.1. Classification (GTDB taxonomy): domain Bacteria; phylum Actinomycetota; class Acidimicrobiia; order Spongiisociales; family ZC4RG35; genus JARDZU01. Next base: position 230,374 of record CAWJLJ010000023.1, on the reverse strand, counting down.
CACCGCGACCCCGATCCCGAGTTGGATGCCGGTGCGGCGACGGGTTTGCGACACGAACATCGTGACGACGATCAGGATGACGGTGAGGATCACGATGCCCCATACCCAGCGGTCGATTCGGTCGGCGGTCGCCTGGGCCGCGTTCAGCCGTTCCTCGGACATCAGAGCGATCTGCCCGAAGTCGTCGGGAACCCGGTCTCCCAGCGACTCCTTGAACTGGGCAACTGCCTCGGCGACCCGATCGGAGATCGCATCCGGCACGTTCACATCGGGAGCACGTCGCGCAGCTCCCCGACGACCTCCTGCAACACCCGGGCGATGATCGGCAACGTGTTGAGCCGAACCTCGCCTTCCACGATGGAGATGTTGGGCGTCTCTTCGATGTCTCCGGCGATCAGGGCCGTCGCCCCCTGGTGGGCCCGTCTCACCACTTCCGGGATGAGCTCTTGCATCGCGTTCGGACTCCATCACCTGGTCGACTCTCATCTCGATTCGCCCGTTGAGCTCATCGGCGATGGGGCCCGCCAAGGCGGCCAGGGTCGGTCGGTCGATTTGGCCGAGGAAGCCGCAGGGTCCCCTGGTCGATGCCGAGCAACCCGAACAGTGCCGAGGTGAGAAAGGCATCGAGGTTCGCCAGCGGCTCCTGTAGTCGCTGCTCCAGATCCAGGGCGCTAGTGATCTCATCGGTGAGGTAGTCACCCAGCGACGTGGTGAACTGGGGGTCCTCCAGGGCCGGCTCGATGGTCGCCATGAAGACGTCCGTGTCGAAGATGGTGCGATGGGCCCACACCGCCACCGCCGAGATGACCACGAAAATCGAGGACACGACGACGAGCAGGACCGCAATCCACTTGCGTGGCACGGACCTGTCCGTCGTCGTGTCGCTCGCGGTGGTCAATTGTTGATCAGACGCCCTTCACGATGTCCCGGCCATGAGCCGTCAACGCCCAGATCACGAAGATAGCCGAGGCGGCGATGAGCGCCCCCCAGATCGGGTAGTAGGGAAGCCAGGCAAAGGCTGCCACGGCGCTGACCACCGCCAGGATCACGCCGATGGTCCTGGCCCATACCGCACCGCTGAACAGTGCCACCCCGGCGAGGACCACCACGATGCCCAGGATGAGATGGATCCAACCCCAGGTGGTCACGTCCAGCTGGAAGACGTATTCCTGACCTACGACATAGAACTGGTCCTCGAACAGGGCGACGAGACCGGCGATGGCATGCCAGAAGCCGATCATGATCATCATCAGGGCGGCGAAGGTGGCCCATCCGACCGCCCAGCCGCTGGTTTCTCGCTCCGTCATTGCTCCTCCTGATTTCGATTCAGGCCGATTCTGCACGACCGCCCTCAAAGAGTATTCACCCGATCTAGGCGATTGTGGGCATGTCGAAGGCTGTAGCATCGCCTCAGACTGAATCGTTGGCCGTCTCCAAGAGCCAACAAAACTAGAAAGGTGGCGTCGTGCCCTTAATGGATCTGTTCTGGAGCATGCTCTGGTTCTTCCTGTTCTTTGCCTGGATCTGGCTGCTCATAACGATCTTCTCTGACATCTTCCGCAGCCACGACTTGAGTGGATGGGGGAAGGCGTTCTGGACGATCTTCGTCGTGATCCTGCCCTGGCTTGGGGTGTTGATCTACCTGATCGCCCGTGGCGGCTCGATGCAGGAGCGCGCCATGGCGATGGCGGTCCAGCAGGAGAAGGCGCAGAGGGAGTACATCCAGCAGGTCAGCGCTTCGAGCGGGGGAGCCTCATCTGCCGATGAGCTGAAGAAGCTGGCCGAGCTGCAGAGCTCGGGTGTCATCAGCGCCGAAGAATTTGCCGCTCAGAAGGCCAAGATCCTCAGCTGACCACGACTATGCCTCGATGCCCGGGTCCTTCATGGCCCGGGCATCGTCGCGTTTCGGGAAAAAGTTGTTTGAGGTTCGGCCGCCCGGGGTATGAGGGCGCGGCCTTGGAAAGTCAAGAATGTGGGACGGACCTGGAAACCCGCTCCCGCCTCCCTCGGCGAGCAATAGCCCCACCCCGCCCGGTCCGTCCCGCTTCTTGACCTTCCGACACCCCGGTTCCCACCAATCCCTTTGGTAGTCGTATCAGTAGTACTCGAGGTATTCGGCGATCTCCCAGTCGGTCGTGTGCTGTCTGAATCGCTCCCACTCCGCCCGCTTCACGGCGAGGAACCCCTCGACGTAGGCCGGTGAGAAGGCCTCCACGAAGTCCTTGTCGTTCTCCAGAGCGTCGAGAGCTGCCCCCAAGTCTGGGGGGACCGTCACGTCGGCATCCGCGCCGGTGATGCAGTCCTGGGTCTCGGCCGGCGGGCACTCCAAGCCCTTCGTCACCCCGCGCAGCGCCGCTACCAGTGTGGCGGCCGTGGCCAGGTGAAGCCCGGCCGCGCCGTCGGCGAGTCTGTGCTCCAGCCTCGTGGCGCTGCCTCGAGCGGGCGGCACGCGGAGCGCCACCCCGCGGTGGTCAAAGCCCCAGTTGGCGAAGAACCCATTGAGCGAGCCGGGGCGGAGCCGCTTGTAGGCGTTGACGGTTGGCGCCACCAGCGCAGACATCGAGACGTGATCGTGGACGATGCCGGCGATGCAGTGGCGGGCCAGGGCGCTCAGACCGTCTGGCGCAGACGGGTCGGCGAGGGCGTTCTCGCCCTGGTCGTCGAGCAGGGAGAAGTTGACGTGGATCCCGCTCCCACCCCGATCCGTGATCGGTTTGCCCATGAAGGCGAGCAAGTACCCGCGCTTGGCCGCCACCTCCCGGGCCATGACCTTGAACAGGAAGGCGTCGTCGGCTGCTTTCAGCGCCTCTCCGTAGCGGAGGGTGAGCTCGAACTGGCCGTCGTCGTACTCGGAGTTGACCGACTCCAGCTCGATGCCCATCTCGTGGGCGGTCTGCATGATCTCTTCGATGGTCCCGCTCGGGTCGACCGCGGTCCCGGTCCCGTACACATACGACCCCGGGGTGTGGATCGGGTTCCAGCCCTGGTCCCCATCGGGCTCGAACAGGAATGCCTCCAGCTCGAGCCCGACCATCGGGTTGTACCCGGCGGACCTCCATTCGCCGATGACACGCTCCAGGATCGATCGTGGAGCGAGCTCGATTGGCACGCCCTCCTTCGTGATCGAGGCGACCACGACCCCGGTGTCCTTCTCCCAGCCCGGCCTGATGGCGTCGGTGTCGAAGCGCGCTTCGACGTCGGGGAAGCTCTCGTGATGCGCCCCGGGAAAAGGGATCATCTCCCGGTTCAGCTGGAGGGAGAACAGTGCAACACAGTGGTTCGAGCCTTCGGAGGCGCGAGCCGCCGAGAGGTATTTGCCCCGGGCCAGTCCCAGATGGTCGGGCCAGAGGAAGCGGACGCGGGCGTAGGGAAGGTCGGTCACTCGCCTCGACACAGTATCAACGGACATCTTGCTGCAACAGACCTGTTTGTGACTGTCGTTACCCTGCAGGCCCGTGCGAACACTCGTGGTCGAACATGATCCCCTGTCCACACCGGAGCGGGTGGGGTCCCATCTGGAGAAGCGCGGCGCCACTCTCGTTCCCTTCGTCGTGGTGGAGGACATTCGTGACCCGGCGGTGACCGCCACCTTTCCCGACGACCCATACGATCTCGTGGTGCTGATGGGGTCCCCCTGGTCTGTCTACGAAGATCGGGTCCAGGGATGGCTCGGCCCCGAGCTCGAATTCATCCGCAGCCGCCTTGCTACCGGCGTTCCCATGCTCGGAATCTGCTTCGGGGCCCAGGCGATGTCCGCTGCCCTCGGCGGGAAGGTCAGCCATGCGGCCAGACCGGAGTACGGATGGACGGACGTCGGCTCGGCTACTGAGCAGATTGCCGAGGGCCCGTGGTTCCAGTTCCATCACGATGAGTTCACGGTGCCCGAGGGTGCCGTCGAGCTGGCACGGAACGAGTCCGGTGTCCAGTCCTTTCGCACCGGTCGGGGGCTCGCCGTCCAATTTCATCCCGAGATGTCCGGCGAGCTACTCGCCTCGTGGTGCCGGGAGGAGGGAGGCGCCCAGGAGTTGATCGCGGCGGGTCGCGACCCCGACGAGCTCATCGACGAGAGCCGTTATCGGGAGGTCGAGTCCCAGCCGGCGCTGGAGCGGATGCTCGACTGGTTTCTCGACGAGGTGGCCGGGGCCGATCAGACCAGCTTGGGGGAGGGGTAAGTCAGGTCGGCCATCACTTCCTCGAAGGGCAGGTCCAACTCGAGGAGATAGAAGGGTGGGTTGGGCTGACGCCGCTTCATCCGCAGGCTCTTGAAGAATCGCATACACGCCTCCTGGTCTATCGAGCACTCGGTGTCGATTCCGAAACTGTGTCTATTGCGAAACCGTGTGAGTTTCGAATAGCTACTCACAACCGTACCGAGCTGAGTAGTGCATTGCAACTCGAAACTCGCTAGGATGATCCCATGTCCCGAAAGTCGCTTCAACATCTCGAGTGCGCCGTGGCCAACACCGTCGAGATGGTCAACGATTCGTGGACGATCCTCATCCTGCGCGATGCGTTCCTCGGGGTGCGCCGGTTCGACGAGTTCGTCAACGACCTCGGCATCGCTCGCAATGTCCTGACCGACCGACTGGAACGACTCGTCGGCAACGGGATGCTGGAGACCCGGCTCTATCAGGATCGCCCTCCCCGGTACGAGTATCGGCTCACCGAACAGGGCAAGGACCTCTTCGATGTGCTGATGACCCTGTGGAGCTATGGGGAGCGATGGAAGCCGCCGGCCGGGAGTGAGCGGCAGAAGGTCATCCATGTCAGCTGTGGCAACGAGGCTCAGGCGGTCACCCACTGCGCCCATTGCGGGGAAAGGCTCACCCGACGCGATGTCCGCATCGAGCCTCCCCTGCCGGTCGTGCGGGACCGCGCCGACGAGGTGATGGTCGCCGCGAGATGACCACCTCGATCGACTTCAGGACCTGCCCACTGTGTGAGGCGACCTGTGGTCTCGAGGTCACCCATCAGGAAGAGAAGATCGTCAGGATCAGGGGCGACCGTGACGACGTGTTCAGCCACGGGTTCATCTGCCCCAAGGGATCGACACTGGGCAAGATCGACGAGGACCCGGACCGGGTCCGCACCCCTCTGATCAAGCGAGACGGCATCCATGAGCCGGCGACATGGGACGAGGCATTCGCCCTGATCGAATCCCGCCTGTTGCCGATCATCGCCGAGCACGGCAACAGCTCCGTGGGCGTCTACCTGGGGAATCCCAACGTCCACTCGATGTCGGGAACCCTCTACCCGCGGGTCTTCCTCAAGATGCTCGGGTCCAAGAGCATCTTCAGCGCCGCCACGGTCGACCAGATGCCGAAGCATGTCTCGTCCGGTCTCATGTTCGGCCACCCCGACCTGATCCCGGTCCCCGATATCGACCGCACCTCCTACCTGCTCATGCTGGGCGCCAACCCGTACGAGTCGAACGGGAGCCTGGCGACCGCGCCCGACTGGCCCGGTCGTCTCCAGGCGATCCGGGAGCGCGGTGGCAAGGTGGTCGTGGTGGATCCGCGACGGACCCGGACTGCCGACGCCGCGGACGAGCACGTCTTCATCCGGCCCGGCGCCGATGCCCTGTTCCTATTCGCCCTGGCCAACGTGCTCTTCGACGAAGGTCTGGTCGATCCGGGCGACCTGGAGGCCCATGTCGCCGGAATCGAAGAGTTGGCGGCGGCCGTGGAGCCCTTCACGCCGGAGGAAGTCGCCGATACGACTGGCGTCGACCCGGACCGGACCCGGCGGCTGGCACGAGAGCTCGCCGGCGCCGACTCGGCCGCTGTCTACGGCCGGATCGGCACTCACACCGCCGAGTTCGGGACGATGGCGTCCTGGATGGTCGACGTCCTCAATGTCCTCACCGGGAACCTGGACCGACCGGGCGGGGCAATGTTCTCCTACGCCGCCCACGAGCAGCCGAGATCGCCCCGCGGGTTCCAGGTGGGGAGATGGCAGAGTCGGGTCAAGGGACTCCCCGAGGTAAGGGGAGAGCTCCCGGTGTCGACGATGGCTGACGAGATGCTGGAGCCGGGTCCGGGGCAGATCCGCGCCCTCGTCACCATCGCCGGGAACCCCATCCTCTCCACACCCTCCAGCGATCGTCTCGATGCCGCCCTAGGCGGCCTCGACTTCATGGTGTCGGTCGACATCTACCTCAACGAGACGTCCCGTCACGCCGACGTCATCCTGCCCGGCGCCTCCCCGCTCCGGCGCCCCCATTACGACTTCGCCTTCAATCAACTAGCGGTGCGCAACGTCGCCAACTACTCGCCCCCGCTGTTCCCGCTGCCCGAAGGCACCCCCGACGAATGGCAGGTGCTGCTCCGGCTGGGGGCAACGGTGTCCGGGCAGGGGAGCGATGCCGATTTGGACGCATTGGATGACGGCGTTTTCGGGATCATGGTCGGTTCGGCGGTTGGCAACCCCCAATCGTCGATCCACGGGCGCGATCCCGAAGAGATCTTCTCGGCGACGACCGGTGACGGCGAAGATCTTCTCAGGGGCCCGGAGAGGATGCTCGACTTCCTGGTCCGCACCGGCCCGTATGGCGATGGCTATGGGGCCGATCCGGATGGGTTGACCCTGGAGCGCCTGAAAGAAGCGCCGCACGGAATCGATCTCGGCCCGCTCCACTCTCGCCTGCCCGGAGACCTGTGCACCCCGTCCGGGAAGGTCGAGCTGGCGCCCGAGTATCTGTTGGCCGACGTTCCGAGGCTTCGCGACTCGGCGGCCCGTATGCCCAACGGCGGCTTCCTCCTCATCGGTCGGAGGCACATCCGGTCCAACAACTCGTGGATGCACAACATCGATGTGCTGGTCAAGGGGAAGGAGCGGTGCACCCTTCAGATCAGCGATGAGGATGCGCAACGGCTTGGTCTGAGCGGCGATGCCCGGGTCAAGGTGTCGTCGACGGCGGGGACACTCACCGTCCCGGTCGAGGTCACCGACTCGATCATGCCCGGCGTGGTCAGCCTGCCCCACGGCTGGGGCCATGACCTCGAGGGCTCGGCTCTCTCGGTGGCCGCCGAAAGACCCGGGGTCAACACCAACCGCCTCTCTACCGGCGCCATGGACCCGGTCTCGGGTAACGCCGTCCTCAACGGGATCCCGGTCGAGGTGGTCCCGGTCTGAGTGGGTTCGGGGCGGGCTAGGTTGCGCCCCATGGAGACATGGGATGCGATCACATCGCGGCGAGCCACCAAGGAGTACGGCAACGAACCGCTCGCAGAATCGGACCTGGAGCGGATCCTCGAAGCGGGCCGCCGCGCCCCGTCCGGAAGCAACAACCAGCGATGGGATTTCGTCCTGATCCGGGATCGTGCCCAGTTGGAGAAGATCTCTCACGTCTGGCAAGGCGCCGGCCACATCGCCAATGCCGCCGCCGCAGTCGGCCTGGTTGCCCCGTTCGATGACGACCTGCGTCTCACTGCAGTGATCAATTACGACCTGGGACAAGCGGCGATGTCGATGATGATCGCAGCCGCCGATCTCGGGATCGGGAGCAGGACCGCCTCGGTCCGGGACTACGAGCTTGCATCTGAGGTCCTCGGGCTCCCCGAAGACCGGCGTCTCACCTGGATGCTCGGGCTCGGTTATCCAGCGGACCGGCCGCTGAAGCCCATCAAGAACCCCGCCCGCCGACCGTTCGACGAGGTTGTCCACCACGATCGATGGTGACGACGATGGGCCTGGATCCGATCAGCCGCTCGATCCCGATAGACGGCCCACTCGATCTCAAGGCGACCCTGCGCCCCCTGCATGGATGGTTCGCCGATGACGGCTGGTGGCTGACGGCGCGCACCCCGCTTGGCCCGGGCTCGCTTCGCATGAGACGAACCAGGCAGGAGCTCTTTGGCGACGCCTGGGGGGACGGCGGGCCATGGCTGCTCGACCGTCTCGACGCCATCGCCGGGCTCGGCGACGACCCGACCGAATTCGAAACCGATCATCCAGTTGTCGGCGAGCTGCATCGACGTCATCCGGGCTGGCGTTTCGGGAGGACTGATCTGGTGTTCGATGCCCTGGTCCGTGCGATCTGCGGTCAAAAGGTGACAGGTGAACAGGCGACAGCGGCGCTCCGGGGCCTGCGGCGCCAGTTCGGCGATCCGGCTCCGGGGCCGCGGGAGTTGCGTCTGCCACCCGACCCGGAGCAGATGTCACGTGCCCCGTACTGGGTCTATCACGGGTTGCACCTGGAGAAGCGACGGGCTGACCTCCTCAGAAGGGTGGCGGCCACGGCGGCTCGCATCGACAAATCGAGATACGCGACTCCATCAGAAGCGGCGGCTCAACTGGTCTCGATCCAGGGGGTGGGACTGTGGACGGTGTCCAAGACTCTCTCGATCTCCCACGGCGACGCCGACCAGGTCGACGTCGGCGACTTTCATCTCAAGCACATCGTGGTCTATCACCTGACTGGCCGCCCGCGTGGAACAGACGAGGAAATGCTGGAGCTGCTCGAGCCATTCCGCCCTCATCGGGGCAGGGTGACCCGCCTCCTCCACACTCTGGGCCATGAGCCCAGCTTCGGCCCTCGTGTTGCGGCGAGGGACATCACCCGGAGTTGAGTGATGTTTCCTCCGGCACCTGCTCGATCGGCCTGAGCAGAACCACGGCGGAGATAGCGACCATGATCAGCAGGACGTAGAAGAGGCTCGTCGGGAGGGCGGAGCAGATGAACATCCCGATCCAGCCGATCGCTCGGATCATCGGCGTCCGGAACCTCGACGGACCGTCGATGCTCAGCAGGAAGAGGGTGCCGCCGATGGCGCCGGATGCTCCGAACCCGAGGACGACGAGCAACATCCAGGGCGGCTCATAGGTGTTGGAACCAGTGACGGCTTCGAACAGATTGATCGTGAACATCCACGCTCCATAAAGGAGCACGACCAGGCCAGTGAGCCTCGCGAAGGTCCGCAGCACCAGGTCATCCTACGATCCAGGCCGATGATCACCTATCGCACCGGCAACGACCTCGACCTGGATGACATGATCGAGCTCTACGTCGACTCGACCCTCGGTGAGCGACGGCCGGTCGGCGACAGAGGGCGAATGGCCCGGATGCTGGAGGAGGCGGACCTCGTGATCACTGCCTGGGACGTGGACCTGATGGTGGGGATCTCGCGGTGTGTCACCGACTGGGTCTACTGCACCTATCTCTCCGACCTCGCCGTGCGAGCCGACTACCAGGGCCAGGGGATCGGAAAGGAGCTGGTTCGTCTCACCCGTGAGGCGACCCCCGACGCCACCGTGATCCTCCTCGCTGCGCCGGCCGCGGTCGATTACTACCCCAGGATCGGGATGACCCGCCACGACAGCGCCTGGGTCCTCTGGCCGGGGGAGCAGCCCGTCTAGTCCCGCTCCAACCAGGTGACGATCAGGTCCCCGACGACTTCGGGATCCTGCATCTCGTTGTGACGTGCCCCCTCGACCACCTCGACCACGGCCTCGGATCCCGCACCGTTGAGGGCTTCGGCGAAGTCGGTGGCGAAGCTGAGATCGATCAAACCGTCCTCTTCGCCGTGCATGATCAGACTGGACAGGTCGGGGTTGTTCGCCACCTGGTTGAGGGGATTCCCGGCCTGCCACAACGCCGGGTCCTCATTGGGTGGGACGCCGAAGAAGGGCACGATCAACGGCCCGATCCGGGCGACGTCGTAGGGGCCGGCGAGCCCGACCAGCCGCTCGGGGATCACGGGCTCAGCCAGCGCGCACTCATTGCCATACACATCGGTGTCCAAAGCGACGAGTGCGGCCAGATGGGCCCCAGCCGAATGCCCAACCACGGTGACGGTGCCGTCGCTGTCGGGATGATCAGCGGCATTGCGGACGGCACAGGCGACATCATCGACCGCCACCGGGAAGCCGGCGATGCCGTTGGACAATGTGTATGCAGTGTTGACCGTGAGGTATCCCGCAGCCGCGAGGAACCTTGCCAGACCGCCCATGAGCTCCGGCGAGCCGCCCACCCAGCCACCGCCATGGACCAGGACCACCGCCGGGAACGGGCCTTCGCCCTCGGGCACCCGGATGTCGAGGTCGGCACCCGAGCGACGTGTCGTGGCCGGGCCGGCCGACGTGGATGTGACCAAGGGCAAGGTGGTCGTGGTGGGAATCTCCGGTGCCGTTGCTGTCGCATTCGGGTCTGACTCCGGAGCACAGGCCGACGCGACCAGCACCACGAGGGTGAGCCAGGTCAGCCGAGCAGCGACGCGGCGTCTCGATCCAGGTACCACTCGACCTCGGCCTCCCCGTCACCCAGCCGTCCGGCCGGCGTCGTCCCTTCGAAACTCGCTCGCACGGCCGGCGCCTTCGACACGCCAACCGCGAGGACCATCAGCAGGCGCGCCTCCCAGAGGAGATTGAAAGTCGCCGTGAGTCGATCCTCGTCGAGAGCAGGCACATGGTTGCCGACGAACCATCGCCTCGCTTCGGTCAGGGCGGCGGTGCCGGGGAAGAGAGACGCCGTGTGCCCGTCCTCCCCGATCCCGAGCAACACCACGTCGGGCGGCCCGTTGCCATGGATAGACCTGAGTCGCGCCTCGTAATGGGCGGCCGCGTCGTCGGGCCCGAACGACTCGCTCCATTTCGGCCGGTGGAACACAGCGTCGACATGGTCGAACAGGACGCTCGCTGCCATGCGCCCGTTTGATCGCTCGTGGTCGGGAGGCACCCATCTCTCGTCGGACAGCCAAGCATCGACCCGGTCCCAGCCCGAGGCCCGGCCACGCAGCTCTTTGTAGGTGGCCTCGGGCGTGGAGCCTCCGGCAAGGCCGAAGGAGAACCGATCGGTGGACGCGCCAAGCAGGTCGGCCACCCTCCTGGCTGCAGCCTCGGCCACCTCCTGGGGCGTCTCGTGGACCATCGCCTCCATCGGGTCACGGTACCTGCCCTACATTTGCACCATGGCCACCAGCACCACGATCACCTGGCCCGATGGCCAGGTTTCGGGACGCCTCGCCGGCTCCGGCCCGTCTGGCGTGCTCCTGGCCCACGGGGCAGGCACCAACCAGGACCATCCCTTCATGATCTCTCTGCGGGACGGGCTGGCCCTGGCGGGCCACACGGTGATGACGTTCAATTATCCCTACACCGAGCGGGGGTCGAAGAGCCCCGACCGCCCCGAGCGGTTGATCGAGGCCCATCGCGCCGCCGCCGAGCACCTCGACGCACGTGTCGATCGACTCTTCCTGGCGGGCAGGTCGATGGGTGGGCGCATGGCGACATATCTGGTCGCCGAGGGTTTTCCCACCGACGGGGTGATCCTCTATGCGTATCCCCTTCATCCGGCGGGCCGGGAGGATCGGCTGCGGGTGGCTCATTTCCAGGATGTGCATGTCCCGTTGCTCTTCTTCCAGGGGACACGTGATGCCCTCAGCCGCATGGAGCTCTTCGACCGCCACATCCGGAGCCTGCCCAATGCCAGTGTGGAGCTGCTCGAAGGGGCCAGCCACTCGTTCCGGGGCGGAGGGTGGACCGAAGAGACGATGCTGGACCGTCTCGTCACCGGGTCAGCGGGATGGATGGACGCGGTCTCATCTGGCACAAGCCACGGGACCGGGCCATAATTGGGGACTCACCCACCTCATCGAGGAGCCCTTCGAGATGTCTTCGCAAATCACTCTGCGCGCCGAGACGGGCCGGCCCACCGGCTCGCGTGAGTCGCGCCGTCTCCGCCGGACGGGGCGCGTGCCGGGCATCGTCTACGGCAAGGCCACCGACCCGATCAACGTCGCCGTCGATGCCCACGACCTCCACATGGCGCTGCACACCGAGGCCGGCGCCAACGCTCTGATCAATCTCGAGATCGAGGGACAGGACGTGGTCCTGACCATGGCCCGGGTCATCGAGCGGCACCCATTCCGCAACGAGTACCGCCACATCGACTTCGTGACCGTGTCACTGGACGAGACCGTCCACGCCGAGGTAGTCATCCACTTCGTGGGGACGCCGATCGGAGTGATCGAGGGCGGCGTGTTGTCGCCGAGCAAGACCCATGTCGTCGTCGAGACCCTGGCCACGTCCATCCCGTCAGGCATCGAGCTCGACATCTCGGGGGTCACCATGGGAGACGCTCTGCGTATCGCCGACCTTCCCGAGCTCGAAGGAGTGATCTACACCGAGGATCCCGAGACGGTTCTGATGAGTGTGACCGCCCCGGCCGCCGAGATCGAGGAAGAGCCCGAAGAGGTCGAGGGCGAGGAGATCGAAGGGGCTGAGGAGCTCGCCGAAGGTGAGGAGCCCGATGGCCAGGCTGAGGAATCTGCTGCGGACGAAGCCGGAGGCGAGTCCGGCGAGTAAGCCCGCCCGCGCAGTCATCGGGCTGCGCAACCCGGGATCGGACTACGAGGGCACCCGACACAACTCGGGTTATGAGGTGCTCGCGCGTGTCCTGGTACGGGCTGGGGAGAAATTGGGCCGGGGCCCATCCCGGGTGCAGGCGCAGGTGACCCAGATCGGGGCCGGCGACGACCGGCTCCTCTACGCGGTCCCCATGACATACATGAACGAGTCGGGTCGTGCCGTGCGCACTTTGCTCGACTACTTCGATCTGTCTCCCTCTGACATCCTGGTCATCCACGACGACATCGACCTCGCCTTCGGGCGCCTCCGGCTTCAGGTCGGGGGTGGAAGCGGTGGCAACAACGGGGTTCGATCCATCGAGACCGCACTCGGAACGAAGGACTTCAACCGTCTCAAGCTCGGTGTTGGGCGACCGCCCGGGCAGATGGACCCGGCCGATTACGTCCTTCGCCCGTTCGCCAAGGCGGAGCGAGCCGAGGTCGAGCTCATGATCGAGGACGCCGCCGACGTCGTCGAGTTGTGGCCAACCGACCCGGCCCGGGCTCAAGAAAAGGCCGCACACCGGGGTCGAGACTCGTCTTCCTGAAGTCGATCAATCACCTCGAGGGGCACAGGTCTCGTACCCACTGACCAACCAGGTGTCGTTGATCCGGCCACTCGACAACCAGGTAGACCCACCCTCGCTCGTCGGTGAACTCCACCGGTGATCGACATGCCGACGCTGAGGGTGTGCCAGTCTCGTGCATCGCCAGTCCTCCGACAGGCGAAAGGCTTCGATCGCGTCGGAGACGTCTCGAAACCCATCGCATTCGTGTAGAAGTCGCCACCCATGCTGTGCTCGACGGTCCTGCGAACAGGTCAGACGCCCCATGTCGAACCTCTGGTGGTTGTTGTCATCTGAGCGAGTGATTCGGTGCCGCAGGAAACCAAGGTCATCGTCAGACGACAAGCACGACCGGCGCACCCAGAAGATGCTATCCCGGGGCGGCTCCCAGCAGGCAGTTAGCCTCGCCCCGATGTCGCGTCCGAGGTCCGCGTCGATTCGCACAGCTGCACGAGACCGGATGCTTCGTGATGCCCAATGCGTGGGATGTCGGCTCGGCGCGCATCCTTGGCTCACTCGGGTTCCAGGCCATCGCCACCACCAGCTCCGGACATGCTGCCTCGTTGGGCCGGATGGATCAGCGAGTCACCCTCGAGGAATTGCTGGCCCATGTCACAGCGCTGGTGGATGCGGTCGACGTGCCGGTCAGCGTCGACGCCGAGCGATGTTTCGCCGATGATGCCGAGGGCGTCGCCGCCACTGTGGAGATGCTTGCGGACACAGGTGCTGCCGGCGTATCGATCGAGGACTACGAGCCTGGTTCCGGGATCGACCCGGCCGAGGTCGCAGCGGAGCGGGTGGCTGCCGCAGCGGAGGTGGCGAAGTCGAATGGGATGGTGCTCACGGCAAGGGCGGAGAATCACCTCTACGGCGTCGACGATCTCGAAGACACGATCGCCCGCTTGATCGCCTATCGCCAGGCAGGAGCCGATGTGGTCTACGCGCCGTGGCTGGCCGACATCGGGGATATCGAAAGGGTGGTGACCGAGACCGAGGCCCCGGTCAATGTGCTGGCCCGGGTCGACGGGCCTGGTGTTTCCGAGCTCGCCGACATCGGCGTCCGGCGCGTCTCGACCGGCGGAGCCCTGGCTTTTGCTGCGTACGGGGCGATGACCACCGCAGCCCGGGAGCTGCTGTCGGAAGGCACCTCGACCTACATCGGAAGGGGGCTGTCGATGGACGATCGCCGGGCGGCCTTCGACGGATAGGGATCGACGTGGCAGACCTCATCGGCGCCCTCGACCAGGGGACCACATCGACCCGCTTCATGATCTTCGACCGCGATGGAGCGGTCGTCTCGGTCGATCAGCGAGAGCATCGCCAGATCTTTCCCCAGCCCGGGTGGGTCGAGCATGACCCTGTGGAGATCTGGTCGAAGACGACATCGGTGATCGAAGGTGCTCTCTCCCGTGCCGGCTTGAAGGCATCCGACCTCGCCGCGATAGGCCTCACCAACCAACGGGAGACGACGGTGATATGGGACCGGAGGACCGGTGAGCCCGTTCACAACGCCATCGTCTGGCAGGACACCCGGACTGCCGACCTGTGCAACGAGCTCGCCGGTGACGAGGGCCCCGACCGATTCAGGGCGAAGACCGGTCTTCCCCTGGCCACGTACTTCTCCGGCCCCAAGGCACGCCATTTGCTCGATGACCTCGATCTCAGGGAGCGAGCCGAACGGGGGGAGCTCGCCTTTGGGACCATCGACTCCTGGATCGCCTGGAATCTCACAGGCGGGCCCGATGGAGGGCGTCACATCACCGACGTCACCAATGCCTCGCGCACCCTTCTCATGGACCTGGCGACGACCACGTGGGACGCCGATCTGAGCCTCGAGATCGGCGTGCCCAGCGCGATCCTCCCCGAGATCGTTCCTTCGATCGGACTCGACCTCGAGTGTGCGGGCCCTCTCAGCGGAGTCCGCCTGGCCGCGATCCTCGGTGATCAGCAGGCGGCGCTATTTGGCCAGGCCTGTTTCGACCCGGGCGAGGCGAAGAACACCTACGGCACGGGGAATTTCATGTTGCTGAACACCGGGGAGAGCCCGGTGACTTCAGACGCCGGGCTGCTGACCACTGTCGCCTACCGCATCGCCGACCAGCGCCCGGTGTATGCCCTGGAGGGCTCCGTTGCGGTCACCGGCTCGCTGGTTCAGTGGCTTCGGGACAACCTGCGACTCTTCGACGACGCCTCCGAGGTCGAGGCCATGGCTCGCTCGGTCGACGACAACGGCGATGTCTACTTCGTCCCGGCGTTCTCCGGTCTCTTCGCTCCCCACTGGAGGCCCGACGCCCGGGGTGTGATCGTGGGCCTCACCCGCTTCGCCGAACGGGGGCATATCGCGCGGGCCGCCCTCGAATCGACGGCATTCCAGACCCGGGACGTCCTGGATGCGATGGTGGCCGACTCCGGTGTCGATCTATTGGAGCTCCGGGTCGACGGTGGGATGACGGCGAACGGCCTTCTCATGCAGTTCCAGGCCGACATCCTCGGAGTGGACGTGATCCGGCCGAAGGTGGCCGAGACCACTGCCCTCGGCGCCGCCTATGGAGCCGGTCTCGCCGTCGGGTATTGGTCGGGTCTCGACGAGATCCGGAGCCTGTGGGCAGAGGACGCCCGCTGGTCCCCGGCGATGAGCGACGATGAGCGCGCTCGTCTCCACGGACGTTGGCAGCAGGCGGTGGAGAGATCCCTGGGCTGGGTTTGAGCATGTTCGACGGATTCGATCTGGAGATGCTCGATCTCGGTGAGATACGGGTGCGAGTCCGTGTCGGTGGCGACGGCCCACCGCTGCTCTTGCTCCACGGCAACCCACAAACACATGTGATGTGGCACCGGGTCGCTCCCCGGCTGGCCGAGAGCTTCAGGGTTGTCGTCCCGGACCTTCGTGGCTACGGAAAGACATCGAAGCCCCCTTCCTCTCCCGACCACAGCCCGTACTCGAAGCGGACGATGGGCCGCGATCAGATCGACCTGATGACGAGGTTGGGGCACTCCAGGTTCTCGGTCGCCGGGCACGACCGGGGGGCGCGGGTGGCCTACCGGATGGCGCTGGATCATCCCGAGGTGGTCGACAGACTCGCCGTCCTCGACATCATCCCTACCGGAGATATGTTCGCCCGCGGTGGCAGGGATTTCGGGCTCAGTCACTATCACTGGTATTTCCTGGCCCAGCCGGCGCCCCTGCCCGAGAAGCTGATCGGTTCCGACCCCGATTGGTATTGGCGATGGCATACGACCAGAGGTCCTGATACCAGCTTCTTCGACGATCGCGCCCTGGAGGACTATCTCGACTGTTTCTCCGACCCCGAGACCATTCGTGGGATCTGCGAGGACTACCGGGCCGGGGCGACCATCGACTTCGAGCACGACACGGCCGACAAGGAGGAGGGTCGAAAGATCGAATGCCCTCTTCTCGTGCTTTGGTCGGGTCGTGGGCCGATCGACGACTGGTACGACATCCTCGAGGTCTGGGGCGAATGGGCCGACGATGTGCGGGGCCGGGCTCTCCCCTGCGGGCACTATCTCCCCGAGGAGGCTCCGGACGAGACGGTCGAGGCACTCATGGCCTTCCTCTCTGAACCGGCGCCGTCGATAAGATCGGATCGCTAGTCGAGGAGGACCCCGATCTCAACGCCTGACATCCTGGCGCTCTCCCGGATCCTTCTCGTGCCGTTCATCATGGCGTTCACCCGGTCCGACCGCATCGACTACGCCCTCGTGATCGCTGCCACTCTCTTCGCGGTTGCCGCCTTCACCGATTTCCTCGACGGCTACCTGGCCCGAAAGACAAGCGGGGGCACCCTGCTCGGGGCCTTTCTCGACACCACGGCCGACAAGATCCTCATCACAGGAACGTTGCTGGCTCTGGTCTCGATCGATCGGGTCTCGATCTGGCCCGCCTCGATCATCATCTTCCGTGAGTTCCTGGTGATGGCCCTGCGTGGAGTGGTGGCGACCCAGGGAGGTCTCATCCGCCCCTCGACCTGGGGGAAGATCAAGTTCATCACCCAGTTCGTCGCCATCTTCCTCGCCTTCTTCAGGCTCGCCGATCGCTGGGGCCCCTGGTACCTCGATCAGTGGGCGATGCTGATCGCGGTCATCGCCACGGTGGGATCGGCCTGGGGATACATCTCGGCCTTCTGGCACACGGTTCGCTCGGAACCGACCCCAACTCGCACGTGAAGATCGGTGTCACCGGTGGCAGCGGTGTGGTGGGCCGCGCCCTGATCCGCCACCTGGTCGGCGAGGGGCATCAGGTCAGCGCCCTGACCCGAACTCCGGTGTCCGCCGCCGAACTGGCGGGCCTCGGCGCCACTCCCGTCGATGGCGACGTGATCGATCCTCCCGGTCTTCTCCCGTTGGTCGAGGGAAAGGACTGGGTCTTCCATGTCGCCGGGATCAACGAGATGTGCTCCCCGGACCCCGACCTCATGGACCTGGTCAACATCCAGGGCACACGCAACGTGATGGAGGCCTGCCGCCTTGCCGGTGTGGGGAGGATGATTCATACCTCCTCGGCCGCCGCCATCGGTGAGGCGCACGGGACCATCGGCTCCGAGGCGAGCCGTCATCGGGGGAGCTATCTGTCCCGGTACGAGAGGTCGAAGCATCTCTCCGAGCAGCTCGTCCTCGAGGAAGCAGGCGATCTCGATGTTGTCGTGGTCAACCCGTCATCGGTCCAGGGACCGGGCCGGGCGACCGGTACCGGCAAGCTCATCCTCGATCTCCTGAATGGAACGCTCCAATTCCTGGTGGAGACGACCGTGTCGATCGTCGACATCGACGATTGCGCCCGAGGCCACGTTCTCGCCGCAGAACGGCGGAGCCACCGGCCAGCGGTACATCCTCAACGGCTCCAGCTCCTCGATATCCAGGCTGGTCGACCTGTTCAACCAGGTCACCGGGCGAAGCCTGGCACCGAGATTCCTGCCCGGCTGGGTGGCGACGGCAGCAGCACCTGCCCTCGAGCTCGGGGCGCGGATCACGAATCGGCGCCCACCGGTCTGTCGTGAGATGGTCAGGGTGCTCAGGGCTGGTCACACCTACGACGGGAGCCGGGCCACCCGGGAGCTGGGACTCGTCTACACCCCGCTCGAGACCACGATCTCCCGCACCGTGGACTGGTTTCGCGACCAGGGTCTGCTCGTCTGAACCACAGGTACCATCGGCCCCCCGATGGTTGCCCCCCTCGAGCCACTCCTGTCTGGTTGGCGGTCCGCCCCTCTGCCCGATCTCCACGGCACCTGGTCCGTGGCGCCGGGCGGGCGTGCCTTCGCCATTGCCGGTCTCGCCGACCAGGTCGAGACCTCGCTCCTCGTGGTCGTGCCCGGGGAGAGAGACGCAGAGGAGTTGGTCGATGACATCTCCTTGTTCCTCGACAACGTGCTTCTCGCCCCTGCCTGGGAGACGCTGCCCTTCGAGCATGTGTCGCCGAACATCGGCACCATGGCGCACCGCTCCGAGGCGAGACACGCGTTGGAATAGGACGATCGGGCGATCGTCGTCAGCAGCGTCCGGGGCGCGATCCAGCGCCTCAGCCCGTCGGCCCACACACCCCTGATCCTGACTCCCGGCGACGAGGTGAGCATGGACACCCTTTCCCGTTCCCTGGCCGACCTCGGATACTCCCGCACCGATCGGGTCGAGGCACGTGGCGAGTTCGCAGTGAGAGGCGGGATCGTGGATGTGTTCCCGGCACAAGCGGACAACCCGGTGCGGCTCGACTTCTGGGGTGATCAACTCGAGGAGACGCGGGCCTTCTCGGTGGCCACCCAGCGCTCCGAAGACGTCGTGCCCCGGCTCGTAGCGTTCCCGGCTCGGGAGGTCCGGCCGGATCCACTTGATTCGCGATCGGGCCGCTCAACTGGTCCGGAGCGAGCCGTGGAGTGCTTCCACCTGGGACCGGATCGTGGAAGGGCAGATCTTCCCTGGCATCGAGTCGTGGCTTCCCTGGCTCGCCGAGCCGATTTCCATGATCGACGCCCTGCCCGAAGGCGCAGGCCTGGTCATCGTGGAGCCGAGCCGCGCCCTGGACCGCGCTCGTGAGCTGGTGAAGGAGGAGTCAGAGCTCGCCGCCGCACTTGCCCCGACCTGGGGCGACCAGGCGCCGGTCGCCGGTGAGCACCCGGCGCTGTTCCTCGATCTGGAGGAGAGTCTCGCCCGCCGATCCCATCTGCGAATGCCGTCCAGCCCCACGGGTCCCGGCGACCCGGTTGTCGAGATCAGCGCACTCGACGCCATCCCCGGGAGCCCCGAGTCGGTAGCTGCAGGGGTGGGGAGATTGCTGGGCCGGCAGATCGACACGGTGATAGCCATGGATGGAGAAGCCGCTGCAGATCGCGTGGCCAGCGGCGCTGGCCGAACAGGGCCTCGTGCTCGACCGTCTTCCAGCCCTGGTGACTCCAAGATCGGGAGTGATCCCCATTGGGATACACAAGGGCTTCGTCGCCCCTTCGATCGGGGTGGCGGTCCTCGGCGAGCAGGAGATCGCCGGCCGACGGCGTGCCCATCGCCGGTCGGGCCGGTCACGGGCCGAAGTCGGCCAGCAGTACCGGGACCTGACCGAGGGAGACTTCGTGGTCCATCACCAGCATGGGATCGGCCGGTTCGAAGGTTTGGTCTCGCGCACGATGGCCGGGATCGAGCGTGACTACCTGATCATCGCCTACGCCGCAGGGGACCGGCTCTATGTGCCGGTCGACCAGCTTGCGGCCGTCCGC
Source organism: uncultured Acidobacteriota bacterium (assembly GCA_963843585.1). Taxonomy (GTDB): domain Bacteria; phylum Actinomycetota; class Acidimicrobiia; order Spongiisociales; family ZC4RG35; genus JARDZU01. Next base: position 210,742 of record CAWJLJ010000023.1, on the reverse strand, counting down.
CGCTACACGGGCGGCGAGGTTCCCCGCGTTTCCCGCATGGGGGGCAAGGACTGGTCGGATCAGAAGACCAAGGTTCGCAAGGCGGTGGCGGCGGTCGCCCAGCAGGTCGTCGAGCTACACCGAATCCGAGCCGCCGCCACCGGCCACACCTATGAGCCGGACACGCCCTGGCAGCGGGAGATGGAGGGATCGTTCCCCTACGAGGAGACGCACGATCAGATGCAGGCCATCGTCGACGTCAAGCGGGACATGGAGGCCGGGCAGCCGATGGACCGGCTCGTCTTTGGCGATGTCGGCTATGGCAAGACCGAAGTCGCGATCAGGGCCGCTTTCAAGGCGGTTCAGGCGGGGAAGCAGGTCGCCGTGCTGGCTCCCACCACGCTCCTCGCCCAGCAGCATCATCAGACCTTCGCCGAGCGATTCCAGAGCTATCCGGTCAATGTCGAGGCCCTTTCCCGCTTCCTCACGCCAAAACAGCAGAAGGCAGTCGTCGCCGGTCTCGCCACGGGCGAGGTCGATGTGGTGATCGGCACTCATCGGCTGCTCTCCGACGACATCCATTTCAAGGACCTAGGCCTTCTCGTCGTCGACGAGGAGCAGCGATTCGGCGTGACCGCCAAGGACGCGATCAAGAGGCTCAAAGTGGGAGTGGACGTCCTCACTCTCACCGCGACCCCGATACCGAGGACCCTGGAGATGGCGCTCACCGGGATCCGCGACGTCTCGCACATCAGGACCCCGCCCGAGGATCGTCATCCGATCCTGACCTACGTCGGGCCCTATGACGAACAGTCGGTTTCGGCCGCGATCCGGAGGGAGATCCTCCGGGAGGGTCAGGTCTTCTACGTCCACAACAGGGTCCAGTCCATCGACCGCGCCGTCGCCCGCCTCCAGGAATTGGTGCCGGACGCGAGATACGTCGTCGCCCATGGGCAGATGTCAGAAGGCCAGCTCGAGCAGGTGATGATCGATTTCTGGAGCGGCGAATACGACGTCATGGTGGCCACCACCATCATCGAGTCCGGGCTCGACCTGCCCAAGGTGAACACCCTGATCGTCGAGCGTGCCGACCTGCTCGGTCTCGCCCAGCTCTATCAGCTGCGAGGCCGGGTGGGAAGGTCTGATCAGCGGGCCTACGCCTATCTCTTCCACCCGGCCGACCAGTCGCTGACCGAGGATGCCCATCGGCGGCTCGAGGCAATCGGGGAGGCGACCGATCTGGGCTCGGGCTTCCAGCTGGCCCTGCGCGACCTCGAGATCAGGGGCGCCGGGTCGATCCTTGGTGAGGTGCAGAGCGGCCACATCGCAGCGGTGGGATTCGATCTCTATGCCGAGCTGGTGGCGGAGGCGGTTTCGGAGCTGGAGGGCAGGGAGCCGGTGGTCACGGCGCAACGAGAGGTCCGCATCGACTTGCCTGTGGACGCCCATTTGCCGGACTCGTATGTCGCCGACCAGGAGCTGCGACTCGAGGCCTATCGCCGACTGGCGACCACCACCACCAACGCGGAGGTCGACGATGTGGCTGCCGAATGGGTCGACCGGTTCGGGCCGCTGCCGCCAGAGGCGGAGGCCCTCATCTCCCTGGCCCGGCTTCGGGTGGAGGCGTTGCGGGTCGGTCTCGAAGAGCTGGTCCAGCTTCGTCATGAAGTGAGAATGGGCCCGGTCGACCTGAAGAGCTCGCAGGAGGTGAGACTGAAGCGGCTCCAGCCCCGCTCGGTGTTGAACGCCCAGGAGGGTGTGATCTTCATCCCCGCACCGCGCGACCTGGTACCAGGGCTGATCGCGTTCCTCCGTGAGATGTGGGAGGAAGAGTCGTAAGTTCTAAGTTGTAGGTCTTAGAGCTCACCTACCACCTACCATAACCTACAACCTATTACCCTTCTCCTCTCTCCCCCTCTTTCGAAGGAATCCGTCGTGAAGAAGTATGCAATTCTCCTGGTCATTGCCGCCATCACCCTCGCCGCATGCGGCAGCGGTGGTGGCGTGGCAGCAACCGTCAACGGCACGGACATCACTGTCGCCGATGTCGAGGCCCTCATCTCCGGTGACGGATCTGAGATCCCGAAGACGGAGTTCGCCGGCGCCCTCGGATTCCTCGTCCAGCAGCAGATCATCTCAGAGGCCGCCGAGACCGAGTTCGGGATCGTGATACCAGAGGAGGACGTCACCGCCGAGGCCACCGCTCTCTTCGAAGAATCGGCGAACGGCCAGACCCGTGAGGAATTCCTCGAGGCGCAGGGGATCACCGAGGAGCTGTTGCAGCAATTCGCCCACAGCCAGCTGCTGGTCGGGGAGATCAGCGAAACCCTGCAGGCGGATGTCGAACAGCCCACCCAGGAGGAGATCGACACACATATCACCGATGCAGAGGCGCTCTACTGCTCTTCGCACATCCTGGTTGCGACCGAGCAAGAGGCAAATGACATCCTGACGCGCCTCGAGGCCGGCGAGGACTTCGCCGCCCTTGCCACCGAGCTGTCGACTGACACCGCGAGCGGGGCGCAAGGGGGCGATCTGGGCTGCTCTGCTCCAGAGGTCTACGACCCCGCCTTTGCCGCGGCCCTCACCGAGGCGGAGGTTGGTGTCCCTACCGACCCGGTTGAAAGTCAGTTCGGCTTCCACGTCATCCTGCTCAGGGACGACGAGCTACCCACCGAGGCAGAGGCCATCGAGACTCTCACCGCCGATGCATCGAGCGCCGCGGCCAACACGTGGTTCACCGAGCAGTTCGAGTCAGCCGAGGTGACCGTGGACGAGACCTATGGCACGTGGGAGGCGACCCCGACACCCCAGGTGGTCCCGCCGGCCGAGTGATAACGGTCACAGGTCTAGGCCCCGGCGATCTCGACCGGATTCCGGCGGCAGTTCGCTCGATCTTGCTCGATCCCGGCCGGACGTTGATCGTCCGGACCGAACAGCATCCGGCTGCCGAACAACTGGCCGCGCTCAGGGAGGTGATCACCTGTGACGACCTCTATGTGAGTGGCGAATCCTTCGAAGAGGTGTATCGGGCCATTGCGGATCGGGTTCTGGAGACGGCTTCGAACGGGCCCGTCGTCTACGCCGTACCGGGCAGCCCTCTCGTCGGCGAGTTCGCGGTCAGGATGCTGCGGGACTCGGATTCCGAGATCGAGCTGATCCCGGCCGAATCCTTCATCGACGCAATCCTCGACGAGGTTCGATACGACCCACTGGATCGGGGCTTGCAGATCCTCGATGGTCACGACCTGCCCGAGCCTCTCGTATTGGACAAACCGACCATCATCGCCCAGCTCGACCGTCCCGAGGTCCTGGCCGATGTCGCCGCACGAATCGGGCGGGTCCTCCCCGAAGAGGCGACGATCCTGATGCTGGCAGGTCTGGGCGCCTCCGATGCCGTCCGGCTCGAGTCATCTCCCGACGAAATCGACTCTGCTCTGGCCGGATACCGGACGTCGATGTTCATCGACACCGATCCGGGAGGTCTCATCGGCGCGGTGCGGACCATGACGATTCTGCGCGATGAGTGCCCCTGGGACCGCGAACAGACCCATCAGACCCTGGTCAAGTATCTGGTGGAAGAGACCTACGAGCTCATGGACGCGGTTGGGAAACTCGACTCCGACGGGACCGACTGGGTCGGCTATGCCGCGGTCGAGGACGAGCTGGGGGATGTCCTGCTCTCGGTCCTCTTCCATGCAGCCATCGCCAGGCAGAACGGCGTCTTCGACATCGACGACGTGGCAGAGGTCATGAGGCAGAAACTGGTGCGTCGGCATCCACATGTCTTCGGCGAGGTCGACGTCGATTCGGCCGCAGATGTGAAGCGGAACTGGGATCAGATCAAGGACGAGGAGAGGGGCTCCGAGCGGGAGTCGCAAATGGACGGGGTCCCGAGGGCGCTGCCCGCCATCCAGCGCGCCTCGAAGGTCCAGAACCGGGCGGCCAAGGTGGGTTTCGACTGGTCCGAGGCATCCGAGGTCCTGCCCAAGGTCAGAGAGGAGATCGACGAGCTCGAGGCGGTCCTCACCGATCCATCCGAGGCCGAGTCGGAGTTGGGCGATGTCCTGTTCTCGATCATCAATCTGGCCCGTCATCTCGGCATCGACGGCGAGCTCGCCCTGCGCGGGGCGGTCGATCGATTCGAGACGCGATTTCGGGCAATGGAGGAGATAGGCCCGATGGCAGGGCTGTCACTCGAAGAGCTCGACGAGCGCTGGGAACAGGCAAAGAAAAGACGCCCTGCGTTGTAGGTTGTACGAGCCGCCGAACCCACAACCCACCACCCACCACCCGGAACCCATCATGACCCAGCCCAAGATCGAGCGCATCCTCGCTCGCCAGATCCTCGACTCGCGGGGCAACCCAACGGTGGAGGCGGAAGTCCACACATCTGGAGGCGGATTCGGACGGGGCGCCGTGCCCTCCGGGGCCTCGACCGGCACGCTCGAGGCGGTCGAGCTCCGTGATGGCGGCGAACGGTGGGAGGGCAAGGGGGTGACCAAGGCGGTCGGCAACATCGTCGACCGGATCGCACCGGCCCTGGTCGGGATCGATGTCACTCATCAGGAGCGCATCGATCAGATGATGATCGACCTCGACGGGACGACCACCAAGGGCAAACTCGGGGCCAACGCCATCCTCGCCGTTTCGCTGGCGGTGGCCAGGGCGGCATCATCCGCCGTGGGACTCCCTCTCTACCGGTACCTCGGTGGCCCGGCCGCGCAGGTGCTTCCGGTGCCCTGTCTCAACGTGCTCAATGGCGGTGCACACGCTGCCAACTCGGTCGACATCCAGGAGTTCATGGTGGTGCCCGCCGGCCTCCCCTCCTACTCCGAGGCGCTTCGCGCCGGGGTCGAGGTCTACCACGCCCTCAAGAAGGTGGTCGCCGGGCGTGGTCTCGGGACCAATGTCGGCGATGAAGGCGGATTCGCCCCCGATCTGCCCACCAATGAGGCTGCGCTGGAACTGCTCGTGGAGGCCATCGACGTGGCCGGCTATCGCATCGGCGACGAGATCTCCCTTGCCCTCGACGTGGCTGCCACCGAGTTCCATCGGGAGGGGCAATACCACCTCGAAGGCGGCGAATTGGACTCGGCGGAGATGGTGGATTACCTGGCGGGGCTCGTCGAGCGTTATCCGCTGGTCTCCATCGAGGACGGGATGGCCGAGGACGATTGGGAGGGTTGGAAGGCTCTGACCGACCGCTTGGGTGAGGGGATCCAGCTGGTCGGAGACGATCTGTTCGTGACCAACGAGGAGATACTCCGTAAAGGCATCGCAGAAGGCGTGGCCAATGCCATCCTGATCAAGGTGAACCAGATCGGATCCGTCTCCGAGACCTTGCACACGATGGGCGCGGCCCGGGGTGCTTCCTACGCCACGATGGTCAGCCATCGGTCCGGGGAGACCGAAGACAGCTTCATCTCACATCTCGCAGTCGCCACGAACTCGGGTCAGATCAAGACCGGCGCCCCTGCCCGCGGTGAGAGAACCGCCAAGTACAACCAACTGCTCCGAATCGAGGAGTCATTGGGTGGCGAAGCCCGGTTCGCCGGCTGGGACAGCTTCCGGAGAGTCGTTTGACCCTCCTTCGACGACCCGGTGTGGCCCTCGTCACTCTCCTCTTCCTGCTTCTGGGCGCCGCCTTCATCACCCAGGTCGTGCCCTACCGGCAGATAATCGACTCCCAGCGCCAGGTGACGGCGGCCCAGGAGCGGCTGGCCACCCTCGAAGCGGACAACGCGACGCTCCAGGCCGATGCGGCCGCCCTCGACACCGACGAAGAGATCGAGAAGCTGGCGCGGAGAAGCTCGGGTATGTCCGCCCTGGTGAGACCGCATATGTCGTTCTCGATCCGCCGGGCTCGAACCAGGCTCCGGCCACGGAAGAAGAAGTGCTGGTGGTGGACGACAGGACCTGGGTGGATCACATCTGGGATTTCCTCACCGGCGGCGATCTAGATTCAGAGGGATGACCCCCTCCGACGACCGCCAGGTCGTCGAGATCCAGATCGGGCGCCCCATACGCGCCGAATCGAGCCCGGTCTCACGCTGTCATCTCGGTCTCCCCGTGGTCGTCCGGGTTCCCCCGATCCTCGATGACGGAACGCCGTTTCCCACTCTCTACTGGCTGACCTGCCCGCTGGCCGTCGGGCGTGTGGCGCGGCTCGAGGGGGCGGGCGGGATAAAGCGTCTCGAGCGCAAGGCCGAAGCCGACCCGGATTTCGGGACCCGGCTCGCCGAGGCCCACCGGTCGTATGAGGGGGAGCGAACGACGTTGCTCCCGGGGGATGCCTCGAACCAGCCATCGGGAGGGGTCGGTGGGACCCGAACCGGGATCAAGTGCCTTCACGCCCACTACGCCCACACCCGGGCCGGTGGTGACAACCCGGTCGGCGAGCTGGTGCAGGATTGGATCGAGCCCCTGGATTGCACCGTGCCCTGTGTGCTGGAAGGGGAGATGAACCCGGAATGGGTCGCCCGCCCGTGAGGGTGGGGGTGGTCGACATCGGCACCAACTCGATGCGACTGCTGGTGACGGATGGGACCGAGGAGATCGGCCGCTGGGTCGAGGTCACCGGTTTGGGCCGGGGAGTCGATCGCACAGGCACCCTCTCCCCGGATCGAATCGAGGAGTCGGTGGCCGCCCTGGCTCGCTTCGGGGCGGAGATGGAGAGGGCGGAGGTCGGAAAACGGGCCGCGATCGCCACTTCGGCCTCCCGGGACGCGGCCAACCGCGAGGAGTTCTTCGACCTTGCCGAGTCTGCCCTCGGAGTGAGGCCGAGATTGATCACGGGGGCGGAGGAGGCCCGTCTCGCCTTTGCCGGCGCCACATCTCAGGTCGATGTCGCTTCGCCGATCGTCGTGTCTGACATCGGTGGGGGCAGCACAGAGTTCGTGACTGCCGAAGGAGAGGTGTCGTTCGAGATCGGGTCGGTTCGTCTCACCGAGCGATCGATCCCCACGCGCCCTGCCCCCTCGACCGAGATGGAAGCGGCCCGAGCGCTCGTTGCCGGGCTCTTCTCAGAGGTCGACCTCCAGGCAGGGACTTTGATCGGCGTTGCCGGGACCTGGACCAGTCTCGCCGCCATTGCGCAGGACCTCCCCGAGTACTCGAGGGATCGAGGTGCATGGTCACCGGATGAGTCGTGACGCGTTGGCAGTCACGATCGACTCGCTGGCCTCGATGACGCTCGAGGAGACGGCGGCCATCGCTGCACTCGACCCCAAGCGGGCCCCGGTGATCCTCGGGGGCGCGCTGGTGGCGGAAGGGGTGATGGACATCCTGGAGGTCGATGAGGTGATGGTTTCGGAGCACGACACCCTCGACGGCGTCGCAATGGAGTTGCTGGCTATAGCCTGATGGCTGGCCCGGCCCGGGTGGCGGAATGCAGACGCGAGGGGCTTAAACCCCCTTGAGCCGAATCGGCTCGTGTGGGTTCGAATCCCACCCCGGGCACGACCGGGCCAAGCCGACCACCGGAGAGGTCGATGCGCGATGCGAAATCCCGACAGTAGATGCCTGGTTCGAGGCGAAGCAGCACCCGATGGAGGAGGCGATGCAGGCGGTGCAGCGAAGGTGACGCTCGACGCCGATCTCCGCATCACGGAGTCGATCAAGTGGTCGACGCCCACCTACTCCTACCAGGGGAACATCTTCAGCTTCAACCCGGCGAAGAAGTTCGTCAGCCTGCTCTTCCACACCGGAGCTCAGATCCCGGGGGACCATCCGGCCCTGGAGGGTGACACCGAGACGGCGCGGGTGATGCGGTTCTCCGATGCCGAGGACGTCGAGCGCCGGCCGGCGAGCTGGTCGAAGTCCTCCGTTCATGGTGCGAGTGGAAGGACGAAGTCGCCGGCTGATTGGTGTCGTGCGCCCACTGCCTGAGCTCCTGAGTCGACAGTCGTGCGCGTCGAAAAGGTCGTGGGACCCGGGCCGGTGGGTGGGGGAGGGGAGAGGAACCGGGCCCGGGCCCCACGAAGCGCGTTGAAGATCTACGTCCCTGAGATTCTCCTTTCCCACATAGATCAACCCCGTAGCCCTGAATTCTAGGCAGACACCGAGTACTGACCCCACACGAGTCGCGGTAGCGTTCCCGGGTGGCCGAATACCCATCCGAGTACGAATTGGATGTAGCCCTCAGGGACGGCGGCGGGGCGCGGATCCGGCCGATCAAGCCTGGTGACGGGCCCCTCCTGGTCGAATTCTTCGAGCGACTCGGCCCGGAATCCCGGTACTTCCGGTTCTTCAGGATCAAGGAGACCCTCGAGCCCAAGGAAGTCGAGTTCTTCACGAATGTCGACTACTCGGATCGGATGGCGTTGATCGCGGTCCTGGACGGCAGGATGATCGGGCTGGCCAGCTACGACCGCGAGCCGGACAAGAACGGGACCGCTGAGGTGGCCTTCGCCGTGGCCGACGAGCACCAGGGGCGGGGCATCGGGACCCAGCTCCTGCAACTCCTGACCAACCACGCCCGGTCCCATGGGGTCCAACATTTCGAGGCCTTCGTGCTCCCCGAGAACCGGCAGATGATGCGGTTGTTCCGCAACTCGGGTTACGAGTTGACCCGCACCATCGACGAGGGTGTGTTCACGGTCGACTTCCCGGTGGCGGAGAGCGAGGGAATGCTCCACGCGGAATGGGAGCGGGAAAAGCGCGCGGTCGCTGCCTCGATCCTCCCGTTGTTCTTCCCCCGCTCGATAGCGGTGATCGGGGCCTCCAGCGACCCGGCATCGATTGGTGGCCGCCTCTTCCGAAACATCCTCAACGGTGGCTTCACCGGACCTCTGTACCCGGTCAACCCCAAGGCCAAGGTGATCGGGTCGGTGCGGGCCTACCCGACGATCGGCGAGGTGCCAGACGAGGTCGACCTGGCCTACATCGTCGTCCCTCAGGCGTATGTGATCGATGTCGCCCGGCAGTGCGCCGCGTCCGGGGTGCGGGGCATCGTGGTGATCTCGGCCGGGTTCTCCGAGACCGGTGAGGACGGAGCGAAGCTCGAGGCGGAGCTTCTCGAGATCGTGCGGGATTCGGGGATGCGGATGGTGGGCCCCAATTGCATGGGACTGCTCAACACCGCCCCGTCGGTCCAGCTCAACGGCACCTTCGCACCGGTCTACCCACCCGCGGGCAATGTGGCCATGTCCAGCCAGTCCGGGGCCCTCGGCATCGCCATCCTCGACTACGCCACCCGCAACAACATCGGGATCTCGCAATTCGTGTCCGTGGGGAACAAGGCGGACGTGAGTGGCAACGACCTGATCCTCTCCTGGGAGGACGACCCGCAGACCGATGTGATCACCCTGTACCTGGAGTCGTTCGGCAATCCGAGGAAGTTTTCGAGGATCGCCAGGCGGATCGGGCGTCGGAAACCGATCATCGCGGTCAAATCGGGCCGGTCCGAGTCAGGGAGCCGGGCCGCCTCCTCCCATACGGGAGCCCTCGCATCGTCGGATGTGGCCGTGCAGGCCCTGTTCCGCCAGGCCGGAGTCATCCGGGTCGACACCATCGAGGAGCTGTTCGCCGCCGCCAACCTCCTCGCCCGACAGCCGATCCCTGCGGGTGGGCGGGTCGGGATCGTCACCAACGCCGGTGGGCCGGGGATCCTCGCTGCCGACGCGCTCGAGGCGAACGGGCTGACGCTCCCCGAGCTCTCAGGCGCGCTTCAGGAGCAAATCGGCTCCAGGCTCCCGGCCGAGGCCTCGACCAGGAATCCGGTCGACCTGATCGCATCGGGAGGGCCCAGTGAGTTCGAACATGCCACCTCCCTCTTGCTCGAATCGGGTGAGGTGGACGCAGTGATGGTCATCTATGTGCCGGTGACGCCGGAGGGTGCGCAGGACGTGGCGGCGGCAATATCACGCTCCCAGTTGGCCCACGAGGGCGATGTCACGATGCTCTCCGTGTTCATGCAGACCGGCGAGGCGGCGCATTTCCTGGGCGGTTCAGACGGGGGTAGGGCCGTCCCGACCTATCTCTTCCCGGAGTCCGCCGCCCTGGCACTGGCCCGAGCGGTTCGCCACGGGGAATGGCGTCGGCGTGATCCTGGAGTCGAGGCGAGGCTCGAACCCGAGGCGGAAACAGAGATTCGGACCTTGGTCGACGAGGCACTGAAATCGGTGCCGGCCGAGGGTGGGTGGCTCGACCCGGACATGGTCGACGCGATTCTCGAAAAGGCCGGTTTCCGCGTCCCCGGTTCGAAGGTGGTGGGATCAGAAGACGATGCGATCGCGGCCGCGGCCGAGCTCGATGGACCGGCGGTCTTGAAGGTCATCTCAGAATCGGCGCTGCACAAGTCCGATGTCGGTGGCGTGGTCCTGGGTGTCCAGGGCGACGACGAGGTGAAGCGGGCCTACCAGCAGGTGACGGCGGCAGTCGACGATTTCGAGGGCGTCCTCGTCCAGGAATTCGTGTCAGGCGGACACGAGGTGCTGATCGGGATGACCCAGGACCCGAATTTTGGCCCTCTGGTCGTCTTCGGATTGGGCGGGATCTATGTGGAGCTCCTTCAGGATGTCGCCTTCCGAATCCATCCGCTCACCGATGTCGACGCCGCCGAGATGATGCGGGAGACCAAGGGGTTCCGGCTTCTCGAGGGGTATCGGAACCAGCCACAAGGTGATGTGCCCGCCCTGGAGTCCGCACTGATGCGGGTCTCGGGTTTGATCAGCGTCGTGCCCGAGCTGCTGGAGATGGACCTGAACCCGGTCAAGGTCCTCCAGCCGGGGCAGGGTGTGGTGGTGGTGGACGCTCGAATGAAGATACGACGTGTCGAGCCGGCGAGGCACCCCCGGATGCGGGACCTCCCCGGCGTCACATCATGAGGGAGGCGAGTTGTCGTTCTTGAACACTGTGACCGAGGATGAGGCCGTTGGAGATGTGGCCGAGCTGTACGAGACGGACATCGAGCGAGTGGGGTATTTGCACAACTACATCCGCACGTTCTCCCTACACCCTGCCGCCTATCAGGCCTGGCGCGGTCTGGTCGGCGCCATCGCGAAACCGATGGATGAGCGTCGCTACGAGCTGGCGACTTTCAGCGCCGCCAACCGACTCCGGTCCTCCTATTGCTCGTTGGCGCATGGCCAGGTCCTGGTCGACAAGTTCCTCGAGCCTTCGGTGGTGGAGGTCCTCGTCGAGGACCCGGATTCAGCCGGCTTGGACGACGCCGACACCCTGATCGTGCAGTTCGCCGCCAAGGTCGCCGGAGACGCCAGCACCATCACCGAGGCAGACATCGACCGTCTTCGAACGGCCGGTCTCAGTGAGCGGGACATCCTCGACGTCGTTCTCGCCGCCGCTGCCCGCTGCTTCTTCTCCAAGGTCCTCGACGCCACTGGGACCCTGGCCGACTCGATCTACAACGAGATGGACCCCGAGCTTCGGGACGCCTCACGGTGGGTCGTCCCATCGCCGAAGATTTCTGAGATTTCTTTGCGAATGGCCTGTTTCTGACCCGAATTCTGTCACACCTGGTTCGTACGTTGGGGTGATGGAGAGGGAGAGTTTCACTAACGATCAGGCCGATGGGGTCTTGTCTCATCTGTTCTCTGGTCTGGCCGTTTTCTACGCCGAGATCTGTGAATGGTTGATCGATGCTGATCGGGGTCAACGGTTCCTGGCGGATGGGGCTCGGAATCTTCCGGAGTGGGTGTCGGCCCGGTTTGGTCTCCGGCATTCGACGGCAGCTCAGCTGGTCCGGGTGGCGCGGAGACTGGAGGATCTGCCGGTGCTTCGTTCCCGGTTCGCGGCTGGTGAGTTGAGTCTGGATCAGGTGGATTCGATTTCGAAGCTGGCCACTGCGGAGACAGAGGAAGCGGTGATTGCAGAATGTCTCGGTTTGTCGAATGCGGCCCTGGATCGTGCCGCCCGCCGGGCCAACCCGCCATCCACTGAGGATGGAGTCGGATTCGTGGCGGGTGCGGTGGTTGTCGATCCAATACACCCTGGACGGGATCAGAGGCCATCTGAACGCTGATCTGCCCGGATGCCGAGATGGCCTGGTCGAATCAGCGATCCGAGAGCAGAGCGGATCGGATCCCACCCAACCCCGAATCAGGCATCTTCGACCCGTATCCACAGCGGATGGCCGACGGACTGGTCGAACTGTGTTCCACCACCGGTGATGAGAACGGTTCGGCTCCGACCCAGATCGTGGTCCACGCCGATCTCGAATCGCCTTGATCGAGAACTCCGAGACCGGGGTGGCCGAGATCGAGGGTGGTCCGGTCATCGCCAACGAGACCGCCCGCCGACTCTCCTGTGATCCGATCGTCGAATGTGCTGTCTATGACCACCGGAAAGTGTTGGGGATCGGTCGTCGTTCCCGGCTGATCCCGGCCTGGTTACGTCACCAACTCTGGCATCGAGATGGAGGCTGTCAGTGGCCGGGATGTCGCGTTCAAAGGTTGGCTCCACGCCCACCATCGAGACCCACTGGGCTGATGGAGGACCCACCGACCTGGACAATCTGATCCTCCTCTGCGGTTACCACCACCGGTTCCTACATGAACACGGATGGACCATCGAAAACGACGGATACGGCAAACCCGTCTTCCGGAAACCCGACGGACAGATCTACCCACCAATCCGACCCGGACTCGACCCCCGACTCCGAGAACTCGTCGGACAACGAACCTAGGGGCAACCGCCCCCACCATCCTCGCCCCAAAGCCCCACAACTACCTCGCCGGATGGAATTCGTCGATGTCACCAGGGAAGAATCGGTCGCCGTCGTCACCCTGAATCGCCCTCCGGTCAACGCCATGACCGAGGATTTCGCCCGTGAGTTGAAGGAGGTGTTCTCCGACTGCGCCGACCCCGCCATCCGTGCGGTAGTGGTGACTGGCCAGCCCCATTTCGCCGCCGGAGCCGACATCAAGGGCTTTCAGGCCACATTCGATGCCGGAGTGGAGGAGCGCAGCGCGTGGACCCTGCAGGAGGCCATCGGGATCCTCGAGTCTTTGGAGAAGCCAACCATCGCCGCCGTTCACGGGTACGCGTTGGGCGGAGGTCTCGAGCTGGCGATGGGAGCGGATTTTCGCTTTCTCGCCGACGATGCCCGGGTCGGGCAGCCGGAGATCCTGCTCGGTCTCATCCCGGGCGCCGGCGGAACTCAGCGTCTGGCCCGGATCGTCGGGTATCAGCGAGCCAAGGAGATGGTCCTGACCGGGCGACAGGTCGATTCCGAAGAAGCGCTGCAGATCGGACTCGCCGACCAGGTGTTTCCCTCCGCCGAGTTGCTCGACGCCACGCTCGAGGCGGCCCGGGAATGGGCGACGAAGGCAACTCGGGCCATCGCCGCCGGCAAGAAGGCTCTCAACGCCGGGTTCGGATTGCCGGTGAGCGAAGGGCTCCTCATCGAGCGGGATGCATTCAACGAGTCGTTCGGGACGGAGGATGCCCGTGAGGGCGTCGCCGCATTCATCGCCAAGCGTGAGGCGGACTTCAAGGGCCGCTGAGCTCCACCCGTTCCTTCAGCCGCATCACACTTCCCCGCCAGATCCGCCGCAGAATCGGTCGGGCCACCGCCAGTCCCACCGGTCCACCCATCCACCATGGGAACCGGAGATCCTCCACCCAGCGCATCTCGGTGCTGTCGCCACTTCGGCCCGATGTCGAATGTCCCGTATCCCTTCACCGCTCCGACGTGTTCGACGACGATCGTCTGCTCCTCCTCCCATCTGACGACCTCCATGACATCCGTCGCTCGGAGCGGACCGACGCGGGTGGCGACCTCGATCCGGGTACCGAGCCCGGTGGTCCGGTCGGTGAGGAACCGTACGGTGGCTGCATCGTCCATCCACTGCGGGTGAGAGGCGAAATCGGCCAGCTCGGCCCAGACCCGTGCCAGTGGGGCGTCGATGAGGACGCTGACTTCGATCGGCCGGGCCATGTGGTGAATCGTGACATCCCCCTCATCCTGCGACAATTGGGGGCGACATGATCTATCTCGACCATGCCGCCACCACCCCGATGCGTCCCGGAGTCTGGGAGGCGATGCGCCCCTACGCCGACGACGTGTTCGGCAATTCGTCTGGCGTCCACGAGGTGTCCAGACGGGCCAAGAACGCCCTGGAGGAGGCGAGGGAGAGGATCGCGGTCGCCATCGGAGCCGGGCCGCGGGAGATCGTTTTCACGTCCGGTGGCACCGAGTCCGACAACCTCGCCATGAAGGGCGCCTCGCTGAGCAGCATCCCGCGGCGAGGGGTGGTCACCGTCGCCACCGAGCACGAAGCGGTTCTCGAAACCACCGACTTCCTGCGCCGTCTCGGAGTCCCGACGAGCGTGGTCGGGGTCGACCGGGATGGTCAGGTCGATCTTCCTTCACTCGTCGACGTGGTGGATGCCAACACCGCAGTCGTCTCGGTGATGTACCTCAACAACGAGACCGGAGTGATCCAGGACATCGCGGGAATCGCCTCAGCGATCGAGGAGCACGAGCCCGACGTCCTGGTCCATAGCGATGCGGTGCAGGCCTTCTCCTCCGCCGAGATCGATGTCGACGACCTCGGTGTGGACCTCCTCACCATCACCGCTCACAAGTTCGGTGGTCCCAAGGGCGCCGGCCTGCTCTACGTTCGGGAGGGGACCGCGCTCGAGCCGGTTCTGCACGGTGGGGGACAGGAGCTCGGGCGTCGTTCCGGGACCCATGACGTCGCCGGTGCCGTCGGCCTGGCCGCCGCCATGGAAGCTGCCCTTGCCGACCGATCGCGGTTTCGCAGTCAGGTCGGCCAGATCAGGGACGACTTCGAGAAGCGAGTCCTGGCCGCGGTGCCGGATGCCGTTGTGAACACGCCCGAGGCCGCGCGCTCCTCTCACCACCTCAATGTCAGATTTCCGGGGGTGCGTAACGAGACCCTGCTGATGCGTCTCGATCGGGCCGGCGTGGCGGCCTCGGCAGGCTCGGCGTGTCAGTCGGGCGCGTCGGAGGTGTCCCATGTCCTCGAGGCGATGGGTCTGAGCCCGGGCGAGGCGCGGGAGAGCGTTCGCTTCAGCTTCGGCTGGAACAGCACGGCCGACGAGGCCATGGACGCCGCCACGATCGTCATCGACCTGATCGAGGAGCTGCGATGAGGGCCCTCGTCGCCATGTCGGGTGGCGTCGACTCCTCGGTGGCGGCGGCACTGATGCGAGAAGCGGGCCACGACGTCGTGGGGGTCACCCTCAAGCTGTGGTCGGGGCCGAACGGGGAGGCTCCGACGGCGGGCTGCTGCACCGTGTCCGACGCCGAGGACGCCCGACGAGTGGCGGCTCAGCTCGACATCCCTTATTACGTGCTCGACTACACCGACGAGTTCCGTGATGGTGTGGTCCACCGCTTCGTCCGGGACTACGGCTCGGGGCGCACGCCCAACCCGTGCATCGAGTGCAATCGGACCGTCAAGTTCGACCGGCTCCTCAACGGTCTTGCCGATTTCGATTCCGAAGTGCTGGTCACGGGTCACCACGCCCGTAATCGCCATGTCGACGGCTCCTGGCGGCTTCATCGGGGGGAGGACCGTGCCAAGGACCAGTCGTACGTCCTCTCCATGCTGACCCAGGCCGAACTGTCGAGGATCAGGCTTCCCGTGGGCGAGTTGACCAAGACCGAAGTCAGGTCGGTCGCGGCGGAGATGGGGCTGCGCACCGCCGACAAGCCGGAGTCGATGGACATCTGCTTCGTCGGGCAGCGCGACTACCGGGGTTTCCTCCGCGATGCCGCGCCTGAGGTCTTCGAGCCGGGACCACTGGTGGCGAGCGACGGCACCGAGCTGGGGAGTCATGACGGGATCGTGGGTTTCACCGTAGGTCAGCGCCGTGGCCTCGGAGTCGCGCTGGGAGAGCCGAGGTTCGTCGTCCGAATCGACCCTGGATCCTCGACTGTCGTTCTCGGCCGTCGCGACGAGCTGGCGGTTGCCGGTGTGGGCCTCAGCCAGCTCACCTGGACCGAAGGAGCACCCTTCTCGGGCCAGGTGATGGCTCAGTACCGGGCCCATGGCGAGCCCGTCCCCGCCACTTTGCACGACGATCGGCTTCTCTTCGCCGAGCCTCAGGAGGCCGTGGCGCCGGGTCAGACGGTGGCGTTCTACGACGGAGATCGCGTGCTCGGTGGCGGGCTGATCACCGAGACTTTCGTGTGACAACGAGCGCGGTAACGTCGGCGACATGCCTGAAGATGCAAGCCGGATCGAGGAGCTGCGCTCCCAGGTCAACGAGCATCTGTACCGCTATCACGTCCTCGACGACCCCATCATCTCCGACGCCCAGTTCGACGCTCTGATAGCCGAACTGCGTCGAATCGAGGAGGAGAATCCCGAGCTGGTCACTCCGGACAGCCCGACCCAGCGGGTGGGGGCGCCGGTGGGCGACCTGTTTGCACCCGTCCGGCACCTCCGACCCCTGTTCTCGCTCGACAACGCCGACTCGTCGGACGTGCTCCTCGCCTGGGAGCAGCGCATGGAGCGCCAGCTGGGTAGAGCGCCGGTCGGATACGTCGCCGAGTTGAAGATCGATGGTCTCGCCGTCGTCCTCACCTACCGCGACGGTGTCCTGGCGACAGGGGCAACGAGAGGTGACGGTGTCACCGGTGAGGATGTCACCGCCAATCTGCGAACGATCAAGTCGGTGCCGCTGCGACTGCTGGGTAAGGACCATCCGGCGGTCCTCGAGGTACGCGGCGAGGTCTACATGCCGGAGAAGGCCTTCGAGGAGCTGAATCGACGACAGGCCGAGGCGGAGGACAGGATCTTTGCCAACCCACGGAATGCCGCCGCCGGCTCAGTCCGTCAGAAGGACCCCACTATCACCGCGTCGCGCAACCTGGCCATCTGGGTCTACCAATTGGGTCTGGTCGAGGGTGGGCCGGCATTCGAGACCCACACCGACACCATGCAATATCTGCGTGACGCCGGATTCAGGACCAACCCGGCGAGCGAGCGACTGGGCACCATCGACGAGGTGCTCGACTATGTGGAAAGGGCCGAGAAGGGGCGTCACGAGACCGGCTATCAGACCGATGGCGTGGTGATCAAGGCCGACTCCTTGGCCGATCAGGATTCCCTCGGCTTCACCTCCAAGGCGCCGAGATGGGCCATCGCCTACAAGTTCCCGCCCGAGGAGCAGGTCACCTTGCTCAAGGGGATCCAGATCAACATCGGGCGTACCGGGGCCGCCACCCCGTTTGCCGTTCTCGAGCCGGTGTTCGTCGGTGGCGCAACCGTGGGGCTGGCGACATTGCACAACGCCGACCAGGTGGCCCTGAAAGACGTGCGGGTGGGGGATCAGGTGATCGTCCGCCGGGCCGGCGATGTGATCCCGGAGGTGGTCGGCCCGGTCGTGGCGGCGAGGAAGGGCAGGCTCAAGAAATGGTCGATGCCGGCCGTGTGCCCCTTCTGTGGCAATCCCATCGTGCGGGTGGAGGGCGAGGCCGTGGCCCGATGCACCGGCGGTTTCGATTGCCCTTCCCGGGTCCGGGAGTGGCTGTTCCATTTCTGCTCCCGGGGCGGCATGGACATCGAGCACATGGGCTACAAGACGATCGATCTCCTTCTGAGCGAAGGTCTCGTGACTGACCCGGCCGACATCTTCACCTTCGACGTCCACGAACTGCGGGGTCGTGAGGGCTGGGGCGAGATCTCCGTGAACAACCTGAGCCGGGCGATCGAGGCCGCCAAAGACCGGCCGGTGGCGCGACTCCTCACTGCACTGGGCATCCGGCACGTCGGCGGCACCATCGCCCGGACCCTGGTCCGGCACTTCGGAGGCCTCCCCGCACTGATGGCGGCCAGCGAGGAGGAGATCTCGCAGGTCGAGGGTATCGGACCCAAAATCGCCCATGGGGTCGCCGAGTGGGCGGCGGACCCGGTCAATCGCGATCTGGTCGCGAACCTGGGAAAGGCCGGAGTGCGGTTGGAGGACGAGGTCGAGGCCGGAGTTGCCGGTGACCTGCTCGCCGGGGCGACCTTCGTCGTCTCGGGCACCGTGGAGGGCTTCACCAGGGAGGAGGCACAAGCCGCTATCGAGCAGCGGGGTGGCAAGGCAACAGGTTCCGTTTCGTCCAAGACCACCGCGCTGGTCGTCGGCGATTCCCCCGGCGCCTCCAAATCGCGCAAGGCCGAAGAGCTGGGAGTGCCGATCATCGATGGCGACATCTTTCGTGAGCTCTTGGAGAAGGGGCTGTCGGCGCTGCCCGTCTAGGTCATCTGGTCCCGGGCCAGAGTCACGATCTCCTCGAGCACACCAAGGTCGATGTCATCGGCCTTCTTGAAGGTGATCGCGGCGCTGCGGACCTTCACCTTGCCCAGACGGTTCGGCATACTCGCTGGATCAGGTAGCCGTCCTCGTCGGTGGCATTGACGTAGATGCTGTTGTAGTTCTTCTGCGGGGCGAGACCGACGACGAACCACTCGACCGTCTCCTTGCCGGGCCGTTCGTAGGTGAGGTCTCCGTAGCCGATGATGCTCTGTTCGGTTCCACCCCAGAACGTCCCTCCCCAAAGCACACGGGAGTGGCCCTTCATCACTTTGCTCAGTACGGCATCGACCCGTTCCATGTCGGACCGCGGCGGGTCGGGGAGCGAGGCGATGAAGACGTCGGGGTGGGTTTCTGACCTTTCGATGGGAGAAATCTACAGCTTCCAGCAGTGGTGTCGTCTTGGTGTCTCGCAAGACACCAAATATCTTGATTTGGTGTCTTGACAGACACCACTAATGGTGTCATAGTGGTGTCATGAATCTATCACCACATGTCGAGACCCTTCGTCGGGAGCTCTTGGTTGCCGCCGAGGCCGGCGGTGACGAGGCTCGCTCCCTGGCCGAGCGTCTCATCACACCACTCGACTCGGCCACCCGGCTCGTCCTGTTGGATGCCCTGTCCGACGCCGCAAGCGAGATCACCAGTGAGCTCGCTCCCGGGTCGGTCGAGGTGCGTCTCCGCGGCCGCGAGCCCGAGTTCGTAGTGACACAGCCACCCGCCGAGCAGTCCTTCGAGGACGTCGGCTCGGCGAGCATCGAGACCATCGCCTACTCAGGTGAGATCGATGAGAGCGGGGCAGCGCGCACCACCCTTCGCCTGCCGGATCACGTCAAGGCCAAGGTCGACGAGGCTGCCGGCCGGGAGGGTCTCTCGGTCAATGCCTGGCTGGTGCGAGCGGTAGTCGCCGCCCTCGAGCCGGGTGCTCGTGATCGCGGCCGCAGCCCCTCGATGGGGCAGCAGTACACCGGCTGGGTGCAGTAGCCATGTCGGTTTTCGAGACACCCCAGCCGATCTCCGCGACGCTCGATTTGAGCGTGGCCGACGTCAGGATCATCGCCGGCGACCGTGCCGACACCGTTGTCGAGGTGCGCCCGACCAACCAGAACAGGAGCGCGGACATCAAGGCGGCCGAGCAGACCCGTGTCGAGTACTCCAATGGCCGTTTGTCGGTCAAGATGGCAAAGGAATGGACCAGGTTCACGCCCTTTGGCGGCGTGGCTTCGGTCGACATCACCATCGAGCTACCTACCGGCTCCGCAGTTCATAGTGAATCCGAGATGGGGTCATACGACGTCGACGGCCGTCTCGAGGAATGCCACTTCAAGACTGGAGCGGGCAGCATTCGCCTCGATCGGACCGGCCCCCTCACCGCCAGCACAGGGATTGGCGAGATCATCGCCGATCGAATTGCCGGCGACGCCGAGCTCAAGACCGGGTCGGGCCAGGTTCGCGTCGGGTCCGTCGACGGGGCGACAGTCGTCAAGAGCGGGAACGGCGACACCAGGATCGGTGAGGTCGGCGGCGACCTGCGTGTCAGGACAGCCAACGGCGAGATCGTGATCGGTCAGGCTCGAGCCTCGGTCGTCACCAAGTCTGCCAATGGCAGGATCCGGATTGGCGACGTCGTGAGCGGGACGGTCGTGATGGAGACGGCGGCCGGCGAGATCGAAGTCGGCATCCACGAAGGCACCGCCGCATTCCTGGACGTGAAGACGCACCACGGGAACGTGCGCAGCTCTTTGCAGGCGTCCACGGCTTCGGAGCCGTCGGGCTCGACGGTCGAGGTGCGCGCCCGCACTTCCTACGGCGACATTCTCATCACCAGAGCGCCTGCCTAGTCAAGTAATCAGAGAAAAGGAGCATCTAGCCATGAACGAAGCAAATGCAATCGAGGTGAAACACCTCGAGAAGGGATACAAGGACGTACCGGTGCTCCACGACGTCTCGTTCGAAGTGAGACGGGGCAGCGTATTCGCCCTCCTCGGAGCGAACGGGTCGGGCAAGACGACCACGATCAACGTCCTGAACACGTTGATCAAGGCCGACGGGGGCAACGCGACCGTCGGCGGGTTCGACGTGGCGACCCAACCCGACAGGGTCCGGGAGGTGATCAGTGTCACCGGCCAGTCGGCAGCCGTCGACTACATGCTCACCGCTCGGGAGAACCTGGTGCTGATGGGAGAGTTGCGCCACATCGCGGATCCCCAAGGGGTTGCCTCTTCCTTGCTCGACAAGTTCGACCTCATCGATGCGGCGGACCGTCGTCTGCTCACCTTCTCCGGTGGGATGGGGCGCCGGCTCGACATCGCCATGAGTCTCGTGGGCGAGGCGCCCATCATCTTCTTCGACGAACCGACGACCGGGCTCGACCCGCAGAGTCGGAACGACATGTGGCTGACCATCCGGGACCTGGCCGGGAAGGGGATCACCATCTTCCTCACCACCCAGTACCTGGAGGAGGCCGACCGTCTCGCCGACCAGATCGCCATCCTGCACGGAGGCCGAGTCGTGGCCGACGGGACGCCGGAAGAGTTGAAGGCGATGGTGCCGGCCGGGCTGGTCGAACTGGATTTCATCGACGAAGCAGATCTGGCGGCGGCTCGGAGAGCACTGGGGGATGGGTATGAGCTGAGCCAGGTGGATTCGAAGCTGGTTGTCGCCAGCAATGGCTCGGTGGCCGACATGGCCGACATGTTCATCAGGCTCAACAACGCCGGTCTGGAGCCAACCGGATTCAATGCGAAGGCACCGACTCTCGACGACGTGTTCTTCAAGATCCTCGGAGAAGACAAGGAAGAAGCTCATGCGAACTCTCACTGACACCTGGACCATGGCCAAGCGGAGCCTCCGCCACACGACTCGCAGCATGGACACGATCATCACCGTCGTCCTGACGCCGATCGCCCTGATGCTGCTGTTCGTGTATGTGTTCGGCGGCGCCCTCGGGCCGCAGACCTCGGTGGGCTATGTCGACTTCCTGACCCCGGGCGTCGTCGTCATGACGGTGATCAGCGGGATCGCCTACGCCGCCTTCCGTCTCAGCATGGACATGCAGAAGGGGATCATCAGCCGTTTCCGGACCATGCCGGTGAGACCTTCGTCGGTGTTGAGCGGTCAGGCGATGTCGTCGACGGTTTCCAACCTGCTCTCCTGCGTCCTCGTGCTCGTGGTGGCATTCATCATCGGATTTCGCCCGGTTGCCTCCCTTGGCGCCTGGTCGTTGTTCGCCGGCTTCCTGATCCTGTTCATACTGGCCACCACCTGGCTGGCCATGTTCTTCGGCCTGATCGCCAAGACTGTCGAAGGCGCCGGCGCGTTCAGCTACATCCTGATCCTGCTGATTTTCATCAGCCCGTCGTTCGTGCCGACCGCCTCGATGGCGCCGTGGCTGAGAAGCTTCGCCGAGAATCAGCCTCTGACCCCGATAGTCGAGACGATTCGCTCACTCCTTATCGAGGGAACACCCGGTTCTCGAATTTGGGAGGCACTGGCCTGGGCGACAGGGATCCTCGTGGTCTCCTACACCCTGGCGCTGGTCGCCTATCGCCGGAGCGAGCCGATTCCGGCCCCGCAGTAAAAGCGTGTGCAGAACCTCGTCATGAGACTCACCCGACCCGGAAGGTCCATTCGTACTCTCCCGGGTCGGGCAGGCCGCTGATCGTGTCCCACACGACCCGCACGGTGTGCTCGCCGGGGACCCATTCGGTGATGGTTGGGTTCTGGGGCGAGGGCGACCACCGGTAGACACCCGTGCCCTCGACGAAGACAACATCGGTGACCAGCCAGTCGTCGATGTAGATGTCTGCCCGGTAGGCAACCGGCAGATCGACCTCGACACTTGTTTGCGGGGGGACCAGATCCCCCGGGTTGGGAGAGAGAGCCTCGATCTCCTCGGGCAGCACCAGCTCGTCGCCGCTCCTGTTGAGGGCGATCCCGAATGCGATGGCCGCCACGGCGAGCAAGCCGAGCCCGATGTAGAGAAGTCGATAGGGCATCGGCTCGACCGTAGCGGTGAGCGGGGGCAATTACCCTGCCGCCAGACCGACCCAGGGAGCCCATTGCCCGACCAAGACACCATACGTGCCGCCTTCTCCGGCGAGGTCGACGCCGAGACCGCCCGCCAAGAGGTGGAGAGGACGATCGCCGGCCTGGATCGGGGTCAGGTGAGGGTTGCGGAGAAGGTCGACGGGGATTGGGTCGTCAACGAGTGGGTCAAGGAGGCGATCCTCCTCTACTTCCGCCTTCGGGAGATGGACACCTTCGAGGTCGGGCCGTATGAGTACCACGACAAGATCCCGTTGAAGACCGGCCTGGCCGACCAAGGGATCCGGGTGGTGCCGCCGGGGACGGTGCGTTACGGGGCCTTTTGCGAGCCGGGGGTGATCGTGATGCCCGGCTTCGTCAACATCGGTGCCTACGTGGGCTCTGGCACGATGGTGGACACATGGGCCACGGTCGGCTCCTGCGCCCAGATCGGACGGGACGTCCACCTCTCGGGCGGCGTCGGGATCGGCGGTGTTCTGGAGCCGCCGGGTGCCCGCCCGGTGATCGTCGAGGACGGCGCCTTCGTTGGCAGCCGGTCGATCGTCGTCGAAGGGACGATCGTCGGCGAGAAGGCCGTGCTGGGCGCCAACACCGTCCTGACCGCCTCCACGCCCATCATCGACGTGACCGGCCCCGAGCCGGTGGAATTTCGAGGGCGGGTCCCGGCCGGGGCGGTCGTCGTCCCCGGCACCAGACCCAAGGAGTTTCCCAGCGGGACCTACGACCTCACGTGTGCGCTGATCATCGGCAAGCGGACGGCGGCCACCGACGAGAAGACCGCCCTCAACGACTTCCTCCGCGAGCTGGACGTCCAGCTTTGACCGATCTGGTCGAGACGGCCGCCTGGCTGGTCGACATCCCCTCGGTCACCGGCGATGAGGCCGGTCTTCGTGACGCAATTGCCGAGCGTCTTCATGGGATGCCACAGCACGCGATCGCCGACTCTCTGGTGGTCGGAGAGCCGGGCGACGGGGCTGTGATGCTGGTCGGGCATCTCGATACGGTGCCGCTTCAAGGCGAGGTCGGGGCGACGCTCGAAGGAGACCGGCTCCATGGTCTCGGCGCGACAGACATGAAGGGCGGGCTGGCGGTGATGATCCATCTCGTCGAGGCCCTCGGCCCAGAGAAGGTGACCTGCGTCTTCTACGCCGGGGAGGAAGGGCCCCTGCCCGGCAATCAGCTCAGTCGTGTCCTGGACGAAGCGGCCTGGCTGACGAGATCGTCGGCAGCCGTGGTGCTGGAGCCGACCGATCGGGCGATCGAAGCGGGGTGTCAGGGCGTGATCAATGCCGATGTCGTCTTCACCGGCCGGCCGGCGCACTCGGCCCGGCCCTGGCTGGGGGAGAACGCAATCACGAAGTCGGGCGAGTTCCTCGCCTTCCTCGGGGCACTGGAACCCGAGCCGCACGTCGTGAACGGCCTCGAGTTCCTCGAGGTGATGTCCGTGACCGCCGCGCATGGTGGCGTGGCCCGGAATGTCATCCCTGGGGAGTTCGTGATGAACATCAACTACCGATTCGCCCCGGATCGGTCCCACGACGCGGCTGTGGCCCGTCTTCACGAGGTGTGCGCTCCCGCCGACCGGGTCGAAGTGACCGACCTCGCTCCGGCAGGATCGGTCGACACCGATCACCCGCTGTTCCAGGCGCTGATCGAGAACACAGGGGCGCCTTTGCGGGCCAAGCAAGGCTGGACGGATGTGGCACAGCTGTCCTCTGCCGGTGTCCCGGCCGTGAATTTCGGTCCGGGCGAACCATCGCTCGCCCACAAGCCGGGTGAGTCTGTTCGTGTCTCTGACCTGGATTGGGCCTACGAGTCGCTGCTCGACCTGCTTCGCTGACGTCCGAGCAGCACCCAGACCGCCCATCCGATCAGTGCCGCCCAAACCAGAGCCGGACGGGCGAGGACCAGCACCAGCCCAAGGCCGGCGACGATCAGCGTGGGTAGTGACGGCTTCCGGATGTTCGGTAGCACCAGGGCCACGGCTCCAAGGACCGCCCCGACCCTGATCAACAGCCCGCCCAGGTTGTTGCCGCGACCTCCGTCGTCGAACAGGAGCATCGCCAGACCCATACCGATCACCACCAGCCCGACCGCCCCCATGGCAACGGCGGTGCTCCTGAGCTGGTTCTTCTGGGCCACGTCGTCCATTGTGGCGCGCGCAAAACCGGTGGTCGGCGGCTCAACGGCGACTCTTAGACTCCGCCCCGATGCCGATAGAGATCGATATTGCCCACGTTGCGCGTCTGGCCCGTCTCGGGTTGACCGACGACGAGCTCGAGTCGTACAAGGCCCAGCTCGGAGTGATCCTGGAGCACGCCGCCAGGGTCCAATCCCTGGAGGTCGAGCCGAACGTGGAGGCGGCCCATCCGCTGGGCCTGACCAACGCATTCCGCGACGACGAATTGCGGCCGTCGCTCGACCGGGATGAGGTGCTGGGCCAGGCTCCGGAAGCCATCGATGGGCACTTCGTCGTGCCTCCGGCGCTGGGGACCGAATGATCGCCGCCAGCGTTTCCGAAGCCGGTCGCCTGCTTCGCACGGGTGAGACGTCGGCTCAGGCCTTGCTCGAGGACGCGATCGACACCGCCTCCCGGACCGAGGCACAGCTGCACGCGTTTCTGACCATTGACAGCGACGGAGCCAGGGAGGCGGCCCGGCAGGCCGACGCCGATCTGGCCGACGGGATCGATCGCGGGCCTCTCCACGGCATCCCGGTTGCCCTCAAGGACAACATGTGCACCCGGGGAGTCGAGACAACAGCCGGCCTCACAGATCCTCGCCGGGTACGTCCCTCCCTACGACGCGACCGTTGTCACCAGGCTGCGCAGCGGCGGAGCGGTGATCGTGGGCAAGACGAACCTCGACGAGTTCGCCATGGGGTCCTCGACCGAGAACTCTGCCTATGGGACCACCTACAACCCCTGGGACCTGAGCCGGGTCCCTGGCGGATCCTCGGGAGGCTCGGCGGCCTCCGTCGCAGCCGGTTCGTCGCTCCTCGCCTTCGGCTCCGACACGGGAGGCTCGATACGCCAACCAGCCTCTTTGTGCGGTGTGGTTGGGATGAAGCCGACTTACGGCACGGTGAGCCGGTACGGGTTGATCGCATTCGCCTCGTCGCTGGATCAAATCGGCCCCTTCGCCAGGACGGTGGAGGACTCGGCTCTCGCCCTTTCCTCCATCTGGGGCTACGACCCGCTGGACTCCACGTCGTACGGGGGTGAGTACCCGAATCCGATGGCCGGCCTCGATCGAGGGGTGGACGGGCTACGCATCGGCGTCGTGACGGAGCTGTCGGGAGAGGGCTTCGAGCCCGCAGTCGAGGCGGCGACGACCGACATGGTGGCGAGACTGGAGAAGGCAGGAGTCGAAGTGATCGAGGTGTCTCTGCCCACCTTCGACATCGCCCTGTCCGCCTACTACCTGATCGCTCCGGCCGAGGCCTCCTCGAACTTGGCTCGCTTCGACGGAATCCGATATGGGCTCAGAGTCGACGGTGCCACCACCGAGGAGTTGATGGCGAGGACGAGGGCGGAGGGCTTCGGTCCGGAGGTGACGAGGCGCGTTCTCCTCGGCACCTACTCCCTCTCCGCCGGTTACTACGACGCCTTCTACGGCCAGGCGCAGCGGGTGCGGGCCGCCATCCAGGAGGATTTCGCCCGTGCCTACGAGCAGGTAGACGTGCTGGTCTCGCCGACCAGCCCCACCGTTGCGTTCGAGGCCGGTGCCCGGACTTCCGACCCGCTCGCCATGTACCTGTCAGATATCTGCAACATCCCGGCCAACATGGCCGGCCATCCCGCCATATCCGTGCCGGTCGGCCTCGACGACGCGGGTCTGCCCATCGGGTTCCAGGTGATGGCGCCCGCTCTCGGGGAGGAGACCATGTACCAGGTCGCGGCCGAAGTCGAGCGTCTCGCCGGCTTCGAGATCTCACCAAGCGTCCTGAAAGGCGCGGCGTGAGCTGGGAGCCGGTCATCGGGATCGAGGTCCACGTCGAGCTGATGACGGACTCGAAGATGTTCTGCGGTTGTGCCGTTGCCTTTGGTGGCGAGCCCAACACCAGGGTCTGTCCCACATGTCTTGGCCTGCCCGGCGCCCTCCCGGTGACGAATCGGGCGGCGATCGAGTCGATCATGGCCATCGGGCTCGCCCTCGATTGCCAGGTCTCGGATCGCTCGGTGTTCCACCGAAAGAACTACTTCTACGCCGACCTTCCGAAGAACTACCAGATCTCCCAATTCGACGTCCCGGTCTGTCACGACGGGCATCTCGACATCGAGGTCGACGGCGAGACCCGCCGCATCGGCATCGAGCGCGCCCACATGGAGGAAGACACCGGGAAGTCCACTCATCTCGGCGCCGGCGGTCGCATCCACGCCGCAGAGGGGACTCTTCTCGATTTCAACCGGTCGGGCGTGCCCCTGGTCGAGGTCGTGTCCAGACCGGACCTGCGCAGCGCCACCGAATCGCGGGTCTACGCACAGGAGCTGCGGTCGATCGTTGCCGAGCTCGGGGTCTCGGACGCCAGATTGGAGGAGGGCTCGATCAGGTTCGACGCCAACGTCTCGATTCGGCCGGAGGGCGAGGATGAGTACGGCACCAAGGTCGAGATCAAGAACATGAACTCGTTTCGCTCGCTGGAGAGGGCAATCGCATTCGAGATCGAGCGGCAGATCGGAGTAGTCGAGTCGGGCGGTGAGGTGATCCAGGAGACCCGTCACTGGGACGAGGAGACCGGAGTCACCCATTCGATGCGGGTCAAAGAGGGCTCCTCGGACTATCGCTACTTCACTGAGCCCGACCTCGTTCCCATGGTCATGACCCCGGAGTGGGTTGCCGGCATCGAAGAGCGACTCCCCGAACTGCCCGGTAGTCGCAGGGCCCGATACGCGGCACAGGGCGTGGCCGAGGGCACCGCCGGCGTTCTCTCCGCTCTCGACGCCGATCTGCGACGGCTCTACGACGAAGCCGTGCTGTCCGGGGCCCCGGCTCGGTCGGCGGCCAACTGGATCACGGGCGAAGTCGTGGCCTGGCTGCGCAAAGCAGAGATCGAAGCGCGGGACGCCGCCCTCGACGGGCCCGGCCTCGCCGAATTGATCGAGATGGTGGACGACGGGTCCGTGTCGAGCTCAGCCGCCAAGGAGGTGCTCGATGGAGTCCTCTCGGGTGAAGGTCGCCCGAGGGAGGTTGCCGACACGAGGGATCTTCTCCAGGTGAGTGATACCGGGACACTGGAGGCCGCGGTCGCCGAGGTGCTGGCCGCCAACCCCCGCGCCATCGATGAGTTCCGTGCCGGTGAAGAGAAGGTGGTGGGGTTCCTGGTCGGCCAGGTCATGAAGGCCACGGAGGGCAGGGCGGACCCGCGGCTGGTCAACCAGCTCATCAGGGAGAGGATGTCGGGCTGACCGGCGACGGTTAGCGTCGGTCTCACATGCAGCGCCACACCAAGATCATCGCGACGCTTGGGCCTGCCGTGGCTTCGGCTTCCGGGATCCGGGCCCTCGTCGAGGCAGGGATCGATGTCGCCCGGCTCAACTTCTCGCACGGCGACCACGAGATCCATCGCGCCATGGCGGGCTGGGTGCGGGATGCCGCCAAGGAGACCGGGCGAACCGTGGCCCTCATGCAGGACATACAGGGGCCCAAGCTCCGTGTCGGCGAGTTCGCGGAAGGGAAGGTGACGTTGGAGCCCGGCCGAGAGGTGACTCTGGTGGCCGACGGGGCAGTGGGCAACGCCAACGTGATCCCGGTGGGTTACGAGCCATTGCTGCAGGACGTCGTACCCGGGGACCGGGTGCAGCTTGCCGATGGGCTCATCCGGTGCGAGGTGGTGGAGCGCACGGAAGCCGGCCTCGTCGCCGCAGTGCGGGTTGGCGGGGTCCTCTCGGACCACAAGGGGGTGGCCTTCCCCGACAGCAAGCTGACGCTGGAGATCATCACTCCCAAGGACGAGGTCGACCTCGCATTCGGGCGAGAGTTGGGGGTCGACTATGTCGCGGCGTCGTTCGTTCGAAGCGGCGACGACATACGGAGCGTGGCCCAGCTGGCCGGCGAAGCGCCGATCGTCGCCAAGATCGAGCTCGCCCAGGCCTACGAGAACCTCGATGACATCATCGGGCCCTCCTCGGCGGTAATGGTGGCCCGAGGTGACCTCGGGGTCCAGCTGCCGCTGGAGAGGATCCCCCTCATCCAGGCCGAGATCCTCAAGAAGACGAATGCGGCCGGCCGCATCTCCATCACGGCGACCGAGATGCTCGAATCCATGACCAAGAGCCCCCGGCCCACCAGAGCTGAAGTGACCGACGTCGCCAACGCAGTGATGGCCGGCACCGACGCCGTGATGTTGTCGGGTGAGACCGCCGTTGGGGATTACCCGGTGGAGACGGTCACCGCCATGGCATCGATCTGCGTGGCGATGGAGGAGGGCACGCTTTCGACTCGCGGGCACCACTCGATACCGTTCGTCGGCGACGGCAACACAGTGGCCTCGGCGGTTTCCCAAGCGGCCACCGAGATCGCGGTCAACCTGGAAGCCCAGACCATCGTGGCCTTCACCGAGTCGGGAAACACCGCCCGGCTGATCTCCAAGTACCGCCCGGAGGCGCGGATCGTGGCCTTCACCCCCAACGAGTCGACCCTGCACCAGATGGCCCTCTACTGGGGAGTCAGCCCCCATCCCTTCGAGCGCCGCACATATACCGACGAGGAACTGGCCGCGGCTGCCGACATCCTCGAGCGAGAAGGAGTGGTCAGGAGAGGCGATCGGGTGGTCATGGTGGCGGGGGTGCCCCCGAACGTGCAGGCCTCCACCAACCTGGTCAAGGTCCATGTGATCGGCGAGACCTCCGGCGGCCTGGGGTCCTGAGATCTCCCCCTCCGTCGCCTTCGGCGACACCTCCCCCTGACGGGGGAGGAACTACCCTGCCGACCCTCATGGGCCAGACCGTCGTCGTCAACGAGGTGAAACAGCTCGGTGACGTCCTGCTCATCGATACCGATCGGAGCTTCACCGGTCAGGACGGGGTCGTCATGACGCCGTCCAGTCGGGGTGGGAGTGTTCCCGGTCTTCTCGCCGGCCAACTATTCGACCTTGGGCTGGGCGTCGATCACGTCTACGTGCTGCAGAACACTGTCACGGTGAGGCGTCCCGGTGGATGGGATGAGGAGAGCACGGCCGGGGTGACCTCGGTTGTCGAGAGCTTCCTGCGCTTCTACGACGAATCCTGACCCTGGTCAGGGTGCGGTGGTCGTGGGTGGTACCGTCGTCGGAGGAGGCACGGTGGTGGGTGGGACCGTCGTCGGAGGAGGCACGGTGGTTGGTGGAACCGTCGTCGGGGGGACCGTGGTCGTAGTCGGGCAGGCAGTGGAGGTCCCGGGGACCATGCACGGGTGGACCTCGTAAACAGCGAACCTGGGGGCGTAGCGCACCGTCCACTCCTGTTCCGAGACCACCTCGTTCTCGTCGCCGCCGAGCAGGATGCGCCGCGTCACGGTCACGCTCCAACCTCCTAGCTCGGTCTGCGTCTGGTCCTCCTGGTTGACACCAAAATCGGGGTTCGGCTCGTATCGGGGCTCTGGCGGATCGGTCTCAGCGAAGCGATCGGAGACCGATCCCTTGACGTGGAGGGCGTTGGGCCCGCCTTCGGTGTCCACCCAGGCCCGGCTCTCGCCATCCGACTGCTCGCCCTTCAGTGTTCGGCCGTCGTTCTCGCCGAATATCCGCACGGTGATCGAGGTGTCGGTGTAGGTGGTGTCGATGAGGATGCCGTAATCGGTGTTGTTGCGGAACTTGAGGTCGGGGGTTCGCCAGTTGAGAGTGGCCTCGACGCCTTCGGGATACCGGGAGAAGTAGTAGGAGTGGGGCTTGTGCTCGACGTCCTCGTAGCCACCCCAGAACACGGCGTTGTACATCGTCGTCGTGAACTGGCTGACCCCGCCGCCGACCGTGTCCTCGACCTCGCCGGCGATGATGGTGCCGGCAGGGAGGTAGCCGTCCTCCAGCGTCCTCTGGCCGACATGGTCGTTGAGGCTGAACGTCTGTCCGGCGCCCACGATGGCCCCGTCGACCTCGTCGGCGATCGTGTGGATGTTCACGACACGGTCCTGACAGCAGTCGTAGTAGGTGGTGAATTGCGCCACGAGGTGGTTGATGTTGAGGCTCTCCAGGTCCTCGGTCGTGACCTCGGGCTCCGCGGCCTCGACGAGCGGCAGCTCCCCCGTGCGCTCCGCGGTCATCGCCGCATCTGCCAGCCGCACGGCGGTCTCCTCGGCATCGATCTGGGTGCCGCTGGTGCCAGGGACAATCGAGATGCTGTCGCCAGAGATCTCGAACGTCGCGTTCACCGGCTCCGCCTCGACCTGGTCGCGTATCGAGTCCAGGTAACTGTCGATCAGCTCAGGGTCGAAGGAGTTGACGATGCGTGGCTCACTCTCGGTGACCGTCTCGGATCGGAAGGACTCGGTCAACTGGTCGACCGTGAACACCACATCGACGTCCTCATGGTCGAGCTGGATCGGCTCGACGAGCATTGCTTCGGCCTGATCGACGGCACGGTCTACGTCTTCATCTGTGAGCACCGGCACGATGGTCGTTGTCGGGATCGAAGTGTGTTCTGGCTCGAGAGAGAGAAGGCTCGCCTCGACGATGGCCCGGGCCGCGGGTCGGTCGACGCCGGTGCCGACCTCGGGGTAGACAGCAGTCGGGCGGCCATCGGTGAGAATCACTCCACCCGGTGACGGGGGAAGGGCAATCACCTCGGCGTCCCAGGTGTCGAACACCTCCCCGATAGCCACGTCGTCTATCGAACCTCTGACCGGCACGTGCACCGTGTCGAATATGTGGCTGATCCACCAGGCGAACTCGGAGATCACGTTGCCGTTGCGCCCGACGAGCAGCGCCTCATCGGCGATCGCCTGCTCGTTGATGTCGAGCCCGGCCTCAGGGGGCTGCATGCTGACGAACTTGCCCTCGATGTTGAAGACGGCCGGCCGGCCCAGGTATTCCTCCTCCACCGCCACCAACGCGCTCAGGGCTTGCTCCTCGTCGAGACCGCCGATCTGGGTGTCGGAGACCTCCACTCGCCCCATCACCTCACCTCGGGAAGCCAGACGGGTCAGGCCGTAGGCGGTGAGCAAGAGCAGCACGAGGCCGGCCACACCCACGATGAGCGCGCCAAGCGGAGTCTTGACTGCGGAGAGATGCTTTTTCATGGAAGGCCGCCCCAAAACGACCTTTTGCCCGGGGCCAGCGATGGTAATGAGCAGTCCGCCGTTATCCGAAAATGTGACAGGACCGCTCTGTACTCTCGATTCGAGTGACGATCCGATTCCCGGAAATGGTTCATGGTGAAGCCATCAAGGTCTCGGCGTCGACCTACGTCACCTTCAAGAAATGCCCGGCCCAGGCCGGGGCGAGACTGCAAGGGATCTATGGCCCGGAGAGCCGTCAGTCGTTCCTCGGCATCCTTGCCCATCGGATCTTCAGCCGGCATCTGACCTCGGGCTCGATCCCATCTGATGACTTCGTCCAGGCCTGCCGTGAGGAGATCGGCGGCTCGACCCTGAACAACAAGATGGCGGATCTCGAGATGCGCCCGTCCGCCCTGGCTGCCGTCATCGAAGAGGTCCGTGGCCTCTACGAGCGTTTCACCCGGCTGCCCGCGGAGGGGTTCGAAGGCTCCGAGCACAGCATCGAGGCGACCGTGGCCGAAGGTGTGGATTTGATGGGCACAGTCGATGCGGTGTACCGCGAGGACCTCGGTGGGTTCCGCCTCGTGGACTGGAAGACCGGCGAGCTCACCGATCCCGAGGATCAGCTTCTGTTCTATGCGCTGTTGTGGCTGCTCGACAGTGGAGCGTTGCCGGCCTACGTCGAAGCGGTATCGGTGAGGACGGGGGAGCGATATCGAACTGTGCCGTCCTCGGCGGACGCGGGGAGGGTGGCTGCCGAGGTCGCTGAGCTGGTCGATGTCCTTCGCAATGCCTGGGCGACCGGCGCCGACCTTCCCCGGACCGGTGGTCCCTGGTGCCGGTATTGCCCGCTCCTCGAGGACTGTGAGGAGGGGAAATCGGTCGGGGCGCTGCTCGACTAGCAACGCCCCGACCGGATGCCGATCAGCAGCAGCGAATCCCGTCGCCGCCGCCACAGCAGTTGCTGTCATCGAGAAGGATCATCGTGACTCCCTTCGTATCGATGATCTTCGATACATTGATCCTTGTCGATATATCGACTAATGTCAATATGAGAATGGAATGTTGTGAGCCGCTTTTCGGCGGGGTTCTCGAGGAGGAGGGGGCCACACGGACTGCTGCCATGTTTGCCGCGTTGGCGGATCCGGTCCGTCTCAGGATCGTCTCGATGCTGGCGGCCGCTCCAGCGGGGACGGCCTGTGGCTGCGAGCTCGAAGACCCGCTCGGGCTGGCTCAACCGACCGTGTCCCACCATCTCCGCATCCTGCGCGAGGCCGGCCTCGTCGTTGGAGAGAGGCGGGGCCGATGGGTCCACTACCGCGTCGTCCCGGAGCGTCTCGATGAGATCAGGGACGCCCTCAGCCCACCCGTTCTAGATCCCGTCTAGCTCTCTTCGAGCATCGCGAGCAGGCGGGTCACCGTGTTCCAGTTGCGGGCGGTGCCGGTCACGCCGAGGATCTTCTCGAAATAGCTCAGGTCGAGCTTGGAGCGTCCCGAGCCGGCGGGGCCGTACTCGACGAAGATCTCCCTGCCCTCGACGGAGAACCGGTCGGCAGGTGAGCGATCGGGATCGAGCGCCGCCACCCGGTCGCCGGCCGGCGCGGATTCGAGGAAGACCGCATGAACCATCGTGGGGTTGATATCCGGCCCGAGGAAGGGGTTGGTCAGGACCGTTTTCGCCATCTCATCCCGGTCCCGGACGATGACGCGGATGTTCAATCCGAGACTGTCGCTGATCACCTTTTCGATGAGCCCGGCAACGGCATCGGAATCGCCGGACGGTGGAGTCACGATCACATTCCCGCTCTGGAGATGAGTCCGGACCTCGCCCAGGTCCTGCTGGTCGAGCAATGATCTGAGCTCGGCCATCGGCACCCTGACCCCTCCCACGTTGACGCCGCGGAGCAGCGCAACGACACGCTGCCGCCTTCTCAGGCATCGAGCTCCGACCGATAGTGCGCGGAGCCGGGACCCATCGGGGCACGAACTCCACGATGCTCCCATTCACCACCGAGTGCGGTCGAGACCACCTCTTCGGAGTTGCTCGGTTGGGCGCCAAAGCTCGGGTCGATCGCCGTCGGTCCTTCGACGATGGTGTTGGTCAACGCCCCGAGGCCCTCCACCATGACCGTCACCACGTCTCCGGGGTCAACGGGTCTCGACCCGGCCGGCGTCCCGGAGAGGATGACGTCCCCGGGCAACAGCGTGATGGTGCGGGCCAGATCCGCCACGAGATATCCCATGTCCCATTCCATCTCGTCGGTGGACCCTTCCTGGCGGATCTCACCGTTCACATGAGTCGTGATTGTCTTCCCTCTGAATGCCCAGTCGGTCACGACCCCGGGGCCGATCGGGCAGAGTGTGTCAGAGCCCTTGACCCGGAGCATCGAGCCGGCGTCCGTGTCACGGAAGTCGTGCAGCCCGAAGTCGTTGGCGATCGTGTATCCGTCGATCCGTGCCTCGGCTTCGCTGATCGAGACATTGCGACATGTCTCCCCGATGACGATGGCGATCTCCCCCTCGTAGTTGAGGTACCGGCAGCCGGCGGGCCGGACGACGCTTGCCGCCGTGGGAGTTCAGCGCAGTCGTCGGCTTCTGGAAATAGGTGGGCGCCGGTGGGAGCTTCGTCATGAACTCCTCCACGCGGCTGCGGTAATTGAGGTGAACGGCGATGATCTTCGACGGCTCGACCGGGGGGAGGTGGATCGCCTGCTCGACCGGGACCCTGTGACCGTCATCCGCCACGAGCTCCTCGCCGTCCCTGACGACCTGGGTGGCTACGCCGTCGAGCAGGATTCTTCGGTGTTCCGCCATCCGGCCCCACGGTACTGAGTGGAACGCTGCGATCATGTGGGCAAATGTCCCTGAGCACCCTTCACCAGGATCCCGGTGAGGCCCACGCAGACATCACCTCACACGACACCTTCGTGCGGTCCGTGCCCCACGCCACCTTCGCCCGTATGCGCCGCGAGGAGCCGGTGGCCTGGGTCGAGGAGAGCGATGGCGAGGGCTTTTGGGCGCTGACCAAGCACGCCGACATCTCGGCGGCGAGCCGGGACTTCGGGAGATTCACCGCCTCGAGGGGGATCAGGATCGAGCAGATGGCCCCCGACGAGCTCGAGGCACGGCGCACCATGATGGAGTTCGACCCTCCGGAGCACGCCAGGCTGAGGCGGCTGGTCCAACCCGGCTTCACGCCCAAGGTGGTGGCGACCTACGAGAGCGCGTTCCGTACCCTGGCCGGCCAGGTCCTCGACCGTGTCCTCCCCCTTGGAGAGTTCGACTTCGTCACCGAGATCGCCCGGGAGCTCCCGATCAGGCTTCTCTGCCGCCTTCTCGGCGTCCCCGAGACGGACGCCCAGCAGTTGGTGGCCTGGGGGGATCAGATGATCTCCAACGCCGACCCCGAGTACACGCCGGTGGTGATCGACAAGATGGACACCGAGGAATATCGGCTCCTCCCATTTCGATCGCCGGCTGCCCTCGAAGTCTTTCGCTATGCCGAGGAGATGGCACTGGAACGGCGAAGCAACCCGGCCGACGACATCGTCACGGTGCTTCTCACCGCCGAACCGGACGGTCAGCCGCTGACGGACCTGGAGTTCAAGAACTTCTTCACCCTCATGATGGTCGCCGGGAACGAGACGACCCGGCACACCATCAGTCACGGTCTGATCTATCTCCTCGAACATCCCGACCAGCTGGAACAACTGCGTGATGACCCGGCGCGTCTCTCGGCGTCGGCGACTGAGGAGATCCTCCGCACATCGTCGGTGACCATGCATTTCCGGCGCACCGCCACCGAGGACGTGGTGTTGCGAGGGAGGACCATCCGGTCCGGAGACCGGGTGGTCATGTGGTACCCCTCGGCGAATCACGACGAGGAAGTGTTCGACAGCCCGTTCACCTTCGACATACGTCGCCAACCGAACGACCATCTGACCTTCGGCACAGGCCGTCACGTTTGCCTCGGCGCATCCCTGGCCCGTCTCGAGGTGCGGGTCGTGTTCGAGGAGCTATTGAGACGGGTCGCCTCCATCGAGATCACCGGCCCGCCCGATCGTCTTCGCTCCAACTTCATCAACGGGATCAAGCATCTCCCGGTCAGGGTGACGACGGTCTGACGCCCTAGACGTGGGTCAGCAGGAGCCCGATGGCGAGGGTGACCGTGGTCCAGGTGAGGAGGCGAAGTGGCTTCTCCCAGGTTTGCAGAAGTTGTCCTCGATCCCAGGACCGCTCCCCGTCGAACACGGTCACCGCCTCGCCGGTGCGTCGCCTGACAAAACGAGCAGGGGTGCTCAAGGCCCTTTGCGCCAGGCTGAGGAGGCATGCCATCGCAGCCATGACGATGACAGGCAGCGTGATCGTCATGGTCTGCGCCCAGTAGCCCACCAGGAGAGGGAAGGCCCCCCAGGCCAGCCCGAACCCCACGTCACTGTGCAAGAAGGGCCATTCCAGGGCATAGCCGACGGCAAGGAAGAATGCCCACGATCGCCCAAAGCAGGACCCAGGGTGAGACCACAAACGACCCGACCACGGCGATCGCCAGCGACACGACCATGGCTCCGATGCCTACCGCCCACAACGCCCGGTCCGAGATGCGCGTCCCCAGAGGTCGGCTCTTCACCTCGTCGAGGGCGTGGGCGCCGACACCGAGCCCTACGGCGAACGCAGCCAGGGTGCCGCCGAGGATGAGCCAATCGAGCTCTAAGGCGAGGGCGGCTCCGATGGGGACATAAGAGAGATGCCACAACGTGTAGGGGACATGGAGGAGGGAGACGAAGTCCCCGGTGAGAGAGCCGGTGGGTGCGTAGAAGGCCGGCCGCCGATCGCTCACGAGCCTCCGACCTCGGAATGCTCTGGTTTGTGCGCCCACATGACGAGACCCCCACCAAGGGACAGGCGTTCGTACCGGACCCCGGCGAGACCGGCTCTCTCCCAGATGAGGGCGAGCCGATCTGGCGGGTAGTTGTCCGCGAAGTCCTCGATGCTCGGACCGAGGAACCTTCCTACCTCGGGCCAGCCCTTTCCGGCGAGGAGCCCGGCGATGGGCAGCACGAGACGGGTATAGAGCCACCACAGCGGCCGCCAGATGCCCCGCGGCCGCCCGAATTCCACCATTCCGACGCGGCCACCCGGTCTCAGGACACGCGTGACCTCGGTCATGCAATCGTCCACGTCCCCCACGTAGCGGAGCAGATAGCCGAAGGTCACCATGTCGAAGTGGGCATCGGGAAAGGGGAGCCACTCGGCGGACGCAAGCACCCCGGTTGCGCCCCGGGCGATGGCCGGTCCCAGCATCTGGGCACTCTGGTCGAGGGACGTCACCGTTGCCCCTTCCTCCTGGAGGCGCCGGGTGATCGAGCCGGTGCCGGCGGCGATGTCGAGCGCGACATCTCCCGGGCGCGGGGCGATCGCCTCGACCATGTGCGCCCGCCAGCGACCGTCCTGTCCCATGCTGAGGATCCGGGCCCAGCGCTCGTATCCGGGCGCGAGGGGGGCGAACAAGGCCCGTGCGATGCGAGTGGGAGTGGCGGTCACCGGTCGGACGGTACCGATCAGTGGCCGACAGCGGGTGACGACACGGGTTGAATCGGATGACGATTGGTTTGGCGTACCCGGGTTCGTGGAATGGGAGAGAGATGGTCAACCGCATTCGTCTGTTCCTCGGGTTGGAGGCGGCGGTTTTCATCGCGGCCGCCCTCATCCATTTCGGAGTCGTCATGGATGGTTACAACGACCAGGAGGCCGGAACTGCCGAGAGTGTCATTGCGATCGTCCTCTTGGCCGGTCTTCTGACCAGCCTGTTGCGTCCCGACTGGACGCGGCGAGCGGGCATCCTGGTCCAGGGTTTCGCCTTGGTCGGCACCTTTGTCGGCCTGACCCTCCTCATCACCCTTGGCCCACGCACCCTTCTCGACATCTCCATCCACGTTGTCATGGTGGTCCTGCTCGTGAGCGGTCTCGTCGTCACTGTGCGCACACCCGCAACGTTTCAGGGCATGTCACATCGGGTAACTGACACGGCGAACAGGAGGTAGCCGTGCAAACCATTCATGAAGTCATGACGAGGGATCCGCTGACAGTCGACGAGGGCGCGCCCGTCAGCGAGGCGGCCCGCGCAATGCGTGAGGCCAATATCGGCGACGTTCTCGTCACCCGCCCCGACGGGAGCGTTTGTGGGATCGTGACCGATCGCGATCTTGCGTTGAACGTGGTCGCCGAGGGCAAGGACCCCGCTTCGATGGTGGTTCGTGACGTCTGCAATCACACGGTCGAGTCCGTCGAGTCGAGTGATCCGGTGGGCAAGGCGGTCAAGATGATGAGCGGCCGGGCCATCCGTCGGCTCCCGGTGATCGATGACGGTCGTCTCGTGGGCATCGTCACGCTGGGGGACCTCGCCATGGAGCGCGACCCGGGGTCGGCGCTCGCCAGCATCAGCGAAGCCCCGCCCAACAACTGACTCGGATCCGTCGGTTCAGCCGACCAGGGTCTTCTCGATCATGTCGATGGCATGATCGAGGTGATCCCGAGTCGTGCGGCGATTGAGGATGGCGAACCGGAGCACGAAACGCTCGGCGATGGTGGTTGGGGAGAGATGGACCACCCGCTCCCTGTTGATCGTCTCCAACGCCAGACGGCCCAGGGCGTCGTCTTCGAATCGGAACGCCACGACCGAGAGGTCGGGCTTCCACGGCATCTCGAGACCGTCGATGCCCAGCAGTCTTTGATGGGCATGTTCGGCAAGGTCGAGGCTGGTGTCGAGAGCGTCCCGGAACGGGCTCACACCGTGGAGATGGAGCGGGAGCCACATCTGCATGGCGCGGAACGGCCGGCTCAATTCCGGGCCGAGCGAGGCGATGTCCCTGATGCCCGAATCGTGATCTTCTTCTCGCAAATAGGCGCCGCGCCCCTGGTTGGCGTCGATCAGGTGGGATTCGTCGCGCACCAGCAGGGCGCCGACGCCGAACGGGACGGACAGACCCTTGTGCGGATCGATGGCAATCGAGTCTGCCTGCTCGATCCCGGAGAGGACGGCATGGCCCCGCTTCGTCAACTGGAAGAAACCGCCATAGGCGGCGTCGACATGAAGCCAGAGCCCCTCGTTGGCAGCGATCCCGGCCAGAGCGGGAAGCGGGTCGACAGTCCCGGTGTCGGTGGTCCCGGCCGATCCGACGACGAGGAACGGGTCACGCCCGGCACCCCGGTCTTCGGCGATGGCCGCCGAAAGGGCGTCCGGGTCCATCCTCAGATCGTGGTCGATGCCGACTTCCCGGATCTGGTCCTTTCTGAAGCCGGCGATTCGGGCGGCCTTCTCGAGCGAGTGATGGGTGTGACGGGTCACGTAGATGACACCCTTGGTGAACTCGTCCCCGAGCCTGGCAGTGCGAGCGGCGACCACACCGGTCAGGTTGGCCATGGAGCCACCCGACACGATGACGCCGGAAGCCGATTCACCCATGTCGAACAGGGACGCCATCCAACGCACCATCCCGTGCTCGATGGCGCTCATGCCCGGTGCCGCACCCGAGACCCCGGTGTAGCGATTGAGCCCGGCCGCCAGGAACTCGGCCAACGCCGCCGTGTACAGGCCCGCATTGGGGATGTACGAGAGGTGCCCGCCGGACGGGTGGAACACGCCGGAGCGCCCTGCTTGCTCGACGTCGGCCAGGATCGCATCGAGGGAGCGGCCGTCGTCGGTGGGCGGGGCCATCAGACGCGCCGCCAGGTCGTCATCCAATTCGACGCCGGAGGCCGGCATCGTGTCGGCTCGGTCGAACCAGTCCTGGAGGACGTCGAGGACGCTCTCAGCCAACTCGGCGCGTTCCTGGTGCCCCGGCTCGAGGTTTCCCGACATCGGGGTCAAAGGTAGCCCGGATAGATGTCTTCGCCCACCCCGGATCGGCGCATATACGATCACGCGATCTACAGCTTGCAGACGATCTGATGTCAGGTTTCCTCTTCCCTCGCACTCCCAGTGGGCGCTCCTCTCTCATTCCGCCTCCGCCCTGGCACTACTCGGGCGAGATGCTCACCGTCGAGTACCGCACCGACCCCGAGCGGGTGGCGGAGCTCCTCCCCGATGGTGTCGAGCTTGCCCCCGAGGATCCCGGAGCAGTGGCACTGATCTGGGCCGATTGGCAGAGCTGCGGCGACACTTTCGAGGAGGTCCTCGACCCGGTGCGCTCTCAATACAAGGAGTGCTTCGCAGTGGTCCGGTGCTCGTGGGCCGGGGAGACCTGGAGCCGATGCGTGTTCATCTGGGTCGACAAGGATTTTGCCTTGGTGCGGGGCTATCACCAGGGCTACCCCAAGAAGCTGGGCAGCATTTGGATGACCCGCCCGATCACCGTGGGCAATGCAGGGCCCAGACTCGAGTCAGGAGGGCGTTTCGGGGCGACACTGGCGGCGGCGGACCGGCGTCTGGCCAGGGCCGTGGTCACGCTGGAGGCGCCCGGGCCCAGTCCCGGGTTCGTAAACGGGCATCAGATGCTTCACAATCGAAGGTGGCCGGCGATCGAATCCGATGGCACGGAGTCACTCGACGAGTTGGTGACCATGCAGGGCTATGACGGCGAGATCGGAGACGTCTGGAGCGGCTCAGCCGAGCTCGAGTTACTCCCGTCCCCCGCAGACGAGTTGTCGTTGCTGGCGCCATTGGAGGTCATCGCCGGCTACTACCACCGGGTTGGTGTTTCATGGAAGGGCGGCACGACACTGCGCCGCAAGGTGCCGATGGAGGTTGATGGTCAATGACAGCGATCCTCGATGAGCTCAAAGAACACGGGAAGACCGGTCTCTACATCGGTGGCTCCTGGTCCTCGGGCGCCGGCGAGATGCCCGTCGTCGACCCGGCCACCGAAGACGTACTGGTCGATGTCGGCCTCGCCGAGGCCAGTCATGCTGCGGATGCGGTCGATGCGGCCGCCGACGCCCTTGGCCCGTGGTCGGCCACGGCGCCACGTGATCGTGCCGAGATCCTCCGCCGCACCTTCGAGGCGATGCGCGAACGCGAAGACACCCTGGCCGAGCTGATAGTCCTCGAGAACGGCAAGGCGTTCCCGGATGCACTCGGTGAGGTGCGCTACGCCGCCGAGTTCTTCCGTTGGTTCTCCGAGGAAGCTCCCCGTATCGGAGGCGAGGTTCGACTTGCGCCGGCCGGGGACAAGCGGATCATGACCGTTCTCCAGCCGGTAGGGGTCAGCGTGATGATCACCCCCTGGAACTTCCCTGCGGCTATGGCGACACGCAAGATAGGGCCCGCCCTCGCCGCCGGGTGCACTGCGATCGTCAAGCCGGCCTCGGACACTCCTCTGACCACGCTCGCAGTCGTCCATCTCATGGAGGAGGCCGGTCTGCCGCCAGGGGTGGTGAACGTCGTCGTCGCCCGGGGGTCATCCGGGGTGATCGAGCAGATGCTGCATGACCCGAGGGTGCGCAAGCTGTCGTTCACCGGGTCGACCGAAGTCGGTCAAACGCTGCTCAAGGTCGCCGCAGACCAGGTGCTGAATGTGTCGATGGAGCTCGGCGGCAACGCGCCATTCATCGTGTTCGAGGACGCCGATCTCGACGCGGCCCTGGAAGGGGCGATGGTGGCCAAGATGCGCAACGCCGGAGAGGCCTGCACTGCGGCCAACCGGTTCCTGGTCCACTCGTCGATCGCAGAGAAATTCACCTCGATGCTGGCCGGCGCCATGGGGGCGATGAAGGTCGGGCCGGGGATAGACCGGGGCAACCAGGTTGGCCCCATGATCAACGAGCGATCGCGCGACGACATCGCCAAGATGGTCCAGGAGGCCGTCGACTCGGGGGCAGGTGTCGCGGTCGGAGCGTCGGTGCCCGACCGCACGGGTTACTTCTACGAGCCCACCGTGTTGTCGGGTGTCTCCCCGGACGCCGCCATCCTCGACCAGGAGATCTTCGGGCCTGTGGCGCCGGTGGTCCTCTTCGACACCGACGATGAGGCCATCTCCATGGCCAACGACACGGTCCACGGCTTGATCGCCTACGTCTACACCGGCGATCTGGGCCGTGGCCTCCGAACGGCGGAAGCCCTCGAATCGGGGATGGTCGGGCTCAATCGCGGCCTGGTCTCCGACCCTGCTGCCCCCTTCGGTGGCGTCAAGCAATCCGGGATCGGCCGCGAAGGCAGCCATGAGGGCATCGAGGAGTTCCTCGAGACCAAGTACATCGCCACCAGCTGGTAGCGGCCTGCCTCAGGAAACGGT
Organism: uncultured Acidobacteriota bacterium; assembly: GCA_963843585.1. Taxonomy (GTDB): domain Bacteria; phylum Actinomycetota; class Acidimicrobiia; order Spongiisociales; family ZC4RG35; genus JARDZU01. The sequence goes on along the minus strand of CAWJLJ010000023.1, from coordinate 169,059 downwards.
GCCCTGGCCGATCTGGATGGTCTTGAGGTCTGAGTGGAAATCGAGGGCATAGTCGCCGCCCTCCCGGCCAATGCCCGAGATCCCGATGCCGCCGAAAGGCGCAGTCAGGTCACGGACCAGATAGGTGTTGACCCAAATCGTCCCGGCCCTGATGCCCCGACTCACTCGCTCGGCGCGCTCCTCGCTGCCGGTGTACACGATCCCGGATAGGCCATACGAGGTCGAGTTGGCCAGCATGACCGCCTCCTCCTCGTCGGCGAAGGTCTGGTAGGTGAGGACCGGGCCGAACACCTCGCGCTGAACGATCTCTGAGTCGTTGCCCAGTGGCTCGATCAGCGTCGGCTCGTACCAGAGCCCATCCTGTTTCCATCTCTCCCCGCCCCGCAACACCCGGTCCCCGTGCCGTCGTGCCCTTTCCACGAATCCCTCGACCCGGGCCAGATGGTCGGGGTGGATCAGCGGGCTGACCGTGGTCCGGGGGTCGCGGCTGTCGCCGAGGACGTGGGCATCGGTGTGCGCGTTGAACAGTTCCAGGAAATCCGTGGACACGCTTTCCTCGACGAGGAGCCTGGTGCCGGCAAGGCAGGTCTGGCCGGAATCGTCGTATTGGCCGGCAGCTTTCAGGGCGGCCGCCTCCAGGTCGGAATCGGCGAAGACGACCAGTGGCCCCTTTCCCCCGAGCTCGGCCGTGAAGGGGACGATGTTTCTCCCTGCGGCCACCCCAATGTGGCGCGCCGTCTCCGGCGAGCCGGTGAACGAGATGCGTCGGACACGGCGATCGGAGACCAGGGCCGCACCGACCTCCTCACCGATGCCCTGGACGATGTTGAGCACTCCGGGTGGGAGCCCCGCTTCGGTCGCCAGATCGGCCAGGAGTGAGGCCGAAAGTGGCGCCCATTCCGCCGGCTTGAGGATCACCGTGTTGCCGGCGGCCAGCGCCGGGGCCAGTTTCCATGTCGACAGCAGCCAGGGGGCATTCCAGGGGGTGATGATCACTGCCGGCCCTGCCGGCATCCGCTCCACCTGGTTGTCGGTGCCCTTCGATGACCAGTGACGGCCCTGATAGGAGACGGCGAGATCTGCGTAGTTGCGGAAGTTCTCCGCCCCGCGGTGGATGACCCGCGCCTCGAGGCTCTCCAGCAGCATCGCCATGTCGACGCACTCGACGCGGGCCAACATGCCGATGTTGGCGTCGATCAGATCGGCCAAGCGATGGAGCGGCTCGGCACGCTGCTTTGGGGTGAGTGACGCCCAGCCCGGAAAGGCGTCGACGGCGGCCGTGACCGCCTGATCGGCGGTCAGCGGGTCGCCACGGGCGACATCGGCCAGGTGCCACTCCCAATCGAGAGGCGAGCGGACTTCGAAAGTTGCCGGCGAGGACACGCGTTTGCCCCCGATGAAATGGTCGGGGGACACGGCCGTGTCGGAGATCTCGACTCTGGTGGAGGGCATAGGGATCGTTAGCTAGCTAAGGATATGCTGGCAGGAGCACATGCCGAGACCTCTCCATGACCACGACGAGGATGTCATCCTCGAAGCCGAGCGCGATATCCGTTCCAGACTGGGGGACCGAGCCCTCGACTTCGAGGCGATGCTGGCCGTCTCCAACATCTATCGGGCGGCCAACGCGGTCCGCAACCGGATGGAGCGCGAGGTGCTCGGGCCTGCCGGCCTCTCGTGGGGCGGTTTCACCATTCTCTTCGTGCTCTGGGTCTGGGGCGAACGGGAGACCGGCCAGCTCGCCGAAGATTGCGGGTTGGCCAAGGGCACGCTGAGCGGCATGCTCACCACCTTGGAGAAGGGTGGGCTGGTCGAGAGGTCGCGTCATTCGGACGACGGGAGACGGGTGGTGGTGAGACTTCTCGAGCAGGGTCTCGACACGATCGAATCGGTGTTTCCCGAGTTCAATCGTTACGAGGCAAAGTTCACCGCCGACCTCGATCACGAGGAGCGACGGGAGATGGCCAGGCTCCTGCGCCGGGTCACGGCGACCGCAGACGGGGCCCGTCTCATCGCCGAGTGAAGCCCGGGGCCGGTACCATTCGTTTGGTAGCGAACGACCCGAGGAGGGACCAAATGGGCGAGATCATCGGCGCCGGCCTGATCAGCCATGCCCCCACCATCATGTTCGATGAGGCAACCCGGCTGGAGATCAACGACGGCAAGGAGATCAGCCTGGTCCCCGGTCTGGTCCGTCTTCGCGACGAGGTGTTCGACAGCCTCCAGCCGGACACGATCGTGATAATCGACTCGCACTGGTTCTCCACCGTCGAGCACCTCCTCTCCGCCCACGACCGGCGGCAGGGCATATTCACCTCATCCGAGTTGCCCAGGGGCATGGCCCAGATCCCCTACGACTATCCCGGCGACCCCGAGCTGGCCCACCTCGCCGCGACCCTGGGTGAGGAGTTGGGGACCCCGACCCACGCCTCCGTAGACGACCACCTTCCCGTCTATTACGCCACGATCAACCTCCTCCACTACCTGAGAAACGACGAGAACGTCGTTTCCGTGTCGGTGGTCCAGACCGGCGAGACGGATGATTTCATGACCATGGGTGAGGCGATCGGTGAGGCGATCGCGAGACTCGACCGGAGGGCGGTGGTGCTGGCGTCAGGTGGGATGAGCCACACCTTTTGGCCCCTGAAGCAGATCGCGAAGCACGAGGCGTCGGATCCAATTCACATCATCACCCCCGAGGCGCGGGCCGCCGACGAGGAGAGGCTGGAGTGGATGCGGGCCGGTGATCACGCCCGGATCGTCGACACCATGGGCGAGTACTTCGCTCATTCGCCGGAAGGCGCCTTCGGCCACTACCTGATGATGCTCGGCGCCATCGGGGGGCGTGACTGCACGGCACCCGGGGAGCTCTTCTCCGACTACGAGAACGCCACCGGCACGGGTCAGGTCCATGTCTGGTTCGACCGCCCAGAAGGCGGCTGGGTGAGCTGACATCGGAACCGGGTTGGCGCGTGCCAGAATCCCGGAAATCGTGGACGAGCCCACACGAGACGATCTGGCAGGTGACCTGGAATATCTCGCGTCGTCCCTCGAGACGCTCCCCATCGCCGACATCCCCGAGAATGGCAGGCTGATCGCCAGACGCGACTGGATCATCCGCACCATCCGCGATTACCTCCTCCCGCGGATGGGCGACCACACCGCTCCTCTGATCGTGGTCTTCGCCGGGCCCACCGGTGCCGGCAAGTCGACACTCCTCAACTCGGTGACCGGGGCCGCCCACACGCTGGCCGGTCCGCTCCGACCGACCACCAAGGACCCGTTGGTCTTGTCCTCGGAGACGAGGGCGGGCGATTATCGGCACATCGGCGGTGTCGTCTGCGACGTGGTGACCGGGCGCGCTCCGATCCTCGAGGAGTTGATCCTCGTCGACACGCCGGACATCGACTCGACGGCGGTGGAGCATCGGGCCATGGCCGAGACCATGATCGACAACGCCGACGTGGTGGTCTACGTCAGCTCCGCCCTTCGCTACGCCGACCTGGTGCCATGGGAGGTGCTGCGGAGGGCCCACTCGAGAGGGGTCCCGGTGATCCAGGTGATGAACCGGATAAGGGGGTCGTCAGGGGGCGCCCTCGCCGACTACTCGTCGAGACTCGAGAACGAAGGGCTGGCGTCGGACATCGTTGCTGTCCATGAGCATCACATCCGCCCGGGGGCGCAGACGATCCCACCTGCTGCCGTCCAGGACCTGCGAGACCGGCTGGTATCAGTCGTCGAAGCACGGCGCACGGGCGCAGCAGACGTGGTCCGATCGGTCTTCGACACCACAATCGAGCAAACTCGACATGTCATCGACGATGCCACGGCTTTGCTCGACGTGACCGGCTTCGCGACATCCCACGTGAAGAACTTGCTCGATGTCGATCTGGGACGGATCGGGGTCCGCCGTGAGAATGTGAAGGGCGCCGGGCTCGATCTGCGCCCGCTGGCCGACCTCGGTGGCCGCCGTTTTCGCACCAAGGGCATGATCCGTCGACGTTTGCCATCGTCTGCCGAAGTCGCCCACAGCCTGACCCTGTTCGACGAATCGGTGATCGCTGCCGTCGACGCCGACATACGCCGCCAACTCCATGCCGGTGGCCTCATCCACGGTGAGGAGCGAAAGCAAGTCCTATCAGACACTCACCTCGCCACGCGCACCGCCGTGAGCCAGGTGGAGGAGCGAGATCGGAGCTCTCCCCGCCGTGGCTACCTCGAACGACCCTCCGCTGGTGTCCCTGATATTGGGGGGTTGCTGCTTCGACATGCCGGATGGGCGTCTCGAGGAAGTGGTCAGGCTCCTGGCTCCGGCGATCGACCTGTCCGAATTTGCCCCCGATGTAGCGACACGGCTCGTCGACCGTCTCGTCCCCGTGTATGCCGGCGCCGAATACCGCGTCGTTTCCCGGATGACTCTTGCCGCCCTGTCGCGGCGGTCCATCGATCGAGTCAAGGCATCGCGGTGGGCAGTGATCGCGAGGTCGTCTTTCGCCAATGCATGATGCGCTTGTTGGCCTTCTCGACAAGGTCGACACGGCTGTGGCGGAGTCGGTCGGGGCTCTAGATCGAACCGAAGTGGAATCGGTGGCCGCTCTTGCCCGCGCCACGAGGGTCAGGTTGGCATATCCCGACTCCATCGTGGTGGTCGCGCTCGCAGGCGGCACCGGGTCAGGCAAGTCGAGCCTCGCAAACGCCATCGCTGGCGAAGAAGTTGCGCTGACCGGTGGCATCCGCCCGATGACATCCGAACCACTGGCACTGGTGCCTGCCGATGGAGCGGAGTCACTCGATGGGTTTCTGGACGAACTCGGGATCTCCGACCGTGTCGAGCACGATGGCCCATCGTGGCTGTGCCTGATCGATCTCCCGGACAACGACAGCGTGGAATTGGATCATCGCCATCGGGTCGATGCCCTGCTTCCCCGGGTCGACATGGTGGCGTGGGTCACCGATCCCGAGAAATACCGGGACGCAGTGCTCCATCACCAATACATCTCGGAGATGTCTGGCTACCAGGAGCAGTTCGTCTTCGTCCTGAACCAGATCGACCGTCTCGACCCTGAGGACGTCGGGGTCGTCGTCGGCGACCTCGGAAAGGCGTTGCGCGAGGACGGGATCCTCGAGCCAGAGGTCATAGCCACCGCGGCCAGCCCGGTGGCAGGGCCCCCTTACGGGGTGGATCTGCTGATCGACTCGCTGGAGGCGGCGCTGGATCGTCGCCTGGCCGTGAGTCGCAAGGCGCTTGCCGACCTCGCCAGCGCCTCGTCCCGGTTGGTGGCATCGTCTTCGATGGCCCACGCCGTCGACTTCGAGAGTCAATGGGCTGACCAGGTGGGATCCGCGTGCGACCTTGCGATCGCCGGTAGGGCGGCAGGCGGCGGGCACGATCTCGCGGAGTATGTGGCCCATCTCGCCACCGAGATGGGTGGTGAGACCGAGCATCGTCTGCAGGATCTCGCAATCGAGACCCATGCTGCCTTCCTCAGGTGCGTCGCCTCCCAGGGCTCGACCCACCGAGCCCGGGAGGTCATGGCTGAGACGCAGACGTAGCGACACTCATGAAGGTGGGGGAATGGACCGCGAGGATCTGATTGCCAGGGTCGACCTGGAGATTGGAGGGCCTATCCGTGACCTCCTGGTGCAGAGAGGCCGGGCCCATGCCGCGATCACCGATCTCGCATTGGCGCTGGGAGATCTGGAGCGGAGGTCCGGCTAACTAGCCTCGCCCGGGATGAACGCGACCGCTGCGAACCCTCCGCTGGTGACCGCGATCATCGTCGTATCCGGAGTCGTCCTCTATCTGATCCTGGCCGCCGCCGGCGCCAGATTCGTCGAGCGGGTACGGCAGCGGACCCCTGGATCGGCTGCCCGTGTGGCCACTCTCTGGGTGATGGTGAGGCGCGTGATCCTCATCGTGATCGTCGTCCTCGTCATCCTCATGGTGGTCGACATCTGGGGACTGAACATGGCTCCGTTCCTTGCTGTGAGCACCGCCATCGCCGCCGCACTCGGGTTCGGCGCCCAGAACCTGGTCAGGGATGTGATCGCCGGCTTCTTCATCCTCGCCGAGGACCAATACCGCATCGGAGACACAGTGACCATCGCCGCCACGACCGGCAAGGTCGAGGACATCCAGTTCCGTGTGACCGTGCTTCGTGACGGCGAGGGCAATGTCCACTACGTCCCGAACGGACAGATCACGGTCTCATCCAACCTCACCAGTCTCTACGCATCGCCGTCTATCGATGTGAGGGTCGGCTACCAGGCGGATGTCGACCGGGCGATGGAGGTGATGCTCGACGAGTTGGCGCGCATGTCTGCCGATCCCAGCTGGTCGGACATGATCACCAAGGAGCCGCAGATGCTCGGAGTGCAGGACTTGGTGGGTTCCGGCGTGCTGATCCGGGCCCGGCTCACCACGGTGGCCGAGCAACGCTGGTCCGTGCAGCGGGAGGCCTTGCGCCGGTTGAAGAACCGGTTCGCGGACGAGGACATCGAAATCCTCTGACTCTCCCGCCTACGGGGTATCCAGTCGTCGAGCGGTCTCGGCCCGGCCACGATCCGGAGCGAGCCCGGGACCCATTCCACCATCCCGCCGTCGACGAGGCCCAGAGACTCACCGTCGGCCTGGACGGCCACCGGTGGGTCGGCGGTGACCTCTATCCGCTTGACGTGGGGGACGACGTTCATCTCGGGGACTGTGTCGAGCTCACCGTTGCGGAGCAGCTTGGTGACGATGCCCGGGATGCGGCGGCGTCGCAGCCGGCTGATGAGGAGCAGGGTCATCGGGTCGGGCCGCTCCGGCGAGACCCGAAGCGGGATAGCCCCGAAGTAGGTATAGACCTGGCGGAACTGCAGGAGGGCGGCGATGCCCATCTCCTCGCTGTCGCCGTGCGTCACCCGAACGTGGGGCTTTCGGCGCGGGAAATCCTTGAAGGCGACGCCCAGGGTCGTGCGGGCATAGTGGAGCGATCCGAATCGATATTTCCGGTACGGATCTTTCTCCGCCTCGAGCACGACCGCGGCATCCAGTCCGAAACCACAGGCAAAGACGGCGTGGTGCGTGGTCTCGACCGAGCCCCGGGTCAGGATCATCCGTGCCGTCCCCATCGTCAGGGGCGGCTCCTCGCCTTCGACGATCAGACGGGCTGCCTTGACCGGCTTGGTCGGGACTCCCAGCAACCGGGCTATGACATTCGTCGTCCCGACCGGGATGATGCCGAGGGCGGCATCGGTCTCGACCAGGCCTTGCGCGACATGGTGGACGATGCCATCCCCGCCCATCGCCACGACGACGCGGGCACCGTTCTCGACAGCCTGTGCCGTCTTGATCTCGGCGTCGGCCGGGGTTTCGGGCCAAACGGACTCGACTTCCGCGACCCGACCAAGTACCGACATCACCGTCCGATGGGCGCCACCGGTGAATTGCGACGCCGAGGGATTGGCCACGACCACGATGCGGTCCATTGACGAGGGAGCCTACAACCGATGGTCTTGCGTTCGTTACCCTCCCGCACCGTGACGGACTCGGGACCGAGGTTTTCGCTGGTGTCGGGCGAGGGTGATGGGGCAATGCTCGGGCTCGCCGCCGGCGACACCGCCGGAGGGCTCTGGGAGCTGGGGTACAGCGCAATCACCGAGCAGGCGACCGTGATCGCCTATCAACTGATCGAGAGTGACACCCTGGATCTCGATGCTGTGGTCACCGCGCTGCGAGAGCTGGACGGGTCGGACGAGGAAGAGCCGGTGTATCGGGCCGAGAGCCCTCAGTTCCGCGCATGGCTCGACCGGGCCGCCGCCGGACGGCCGGTGCCCGAGGAGGATCCGTCTCTCGATGCCGCGCCGAGGGCGGTCCCGCTCGGCGTCAAGCATCGGCGCCATCCGGATCGTCTCCGTGATCAGGCCCTGGCGCTGGGCAGGCTGTTCCACGACGATCCGCAGTCGATCCTGAGCGGTGTGGTGGCGGCCGGAGCCGTTGCAGCCTCTTGTTTCGGACAGTCGGGGCGCGATCTCATCACCGGGATTGTCGAGATAGCCGAGCCGGCCGCGGCCACCCTGGAGCCCGATCCTGTTTCGGGCGCAGAACCCGGTGACCTGGTCGAAGGGTTGCGGCGGATTGCCGGCCACGTCGGCGTCATCGACGGTGACGAGGCGCTGGCAGTCATCAACGATGGAGGTGATCCGGCGCCTTGGGACCTGGTCAGGGCGGGTCTGCTCCTCTCGGCTCCGGTCGTGGACCGATCGCATCTCCCGGTGGAGCAGGCGGCGAGGCTCGCAGGTAGCCCGCTGGCCGCCATGGTCGGTGGGATCGTCGGGGCCCGGGTGGGGATTCGTGCCTGGCCCTGGGCGTTCGCCAATGACACCTGGTTCGCCGAGATCGGAAGGAGATTGGTGCGGGGGCCCAACGAGACCAGGGATCTGCCCATCCCCTACGCCGTGGAGCACCACCTCATATCAGGGGAGCGTCAGGGGCTGTATTGACAATCGGCAGGTCGGCCGGGGTCCAATCCCGTTCCGAGTCGTCGACCCGTCGCAACACCCACCAGCCGATGCCGATGAAGACGATCAGGGCAGCCATCGCCACGCGACGCCCGAGCCCGATCACGTCCACGATCAACGCCCATGTCAACGGTCCGAGAATGGTGGCGAACCGACCCACGGTTGCATACAGCCCATAGAACTCACCGAGGTGGCGTGGTGGTGAGACCCGGGTCATGACCACGCGATCTGCGGTCCAGGTCGCTCCCAGAGCCATGCCTCCCAGCAGCCCGATCGCCCAGGCCAGACCGGTCTCGCCGGTGACCGCGGCGGCGATTCCGGCGCCGATGGCGACCATCCACAACACAAGCACAGCGCGCAACACGCGGATCGGCCCGAATCTCTCAACCAGGCCACCGGCTGCGAACGCACCGACGATGGCGGCTGCGATGGCCACTCCGAGCAACCTGGTCGTGAACTGGCCGTCGAGGCCCAACTCCTGGATGACGAAAATGGTCAGGAAGCCGCCGATGAGGGTGTTGATGGCGTCGGTGTAGAGGAACCGGCCGACCAGGAATCGGACTACGCCGTCGTAGGTGCCGGCCAGCCGCCATGAGGCGACCAACCTTCTCCCGATGTCCCGTAGGGCCGGCAGAGGTGCGTCGTCGTGACCGCCCCGTTCGTCGATGAAGAAGAACGCGGGTAGTGCGAGGACCAAGAAAGCCAGGGCGAGCATCAGGAACGTGGCGGCGTACGACCAGCCGAGCACGTCGAGTGTGACCACGCCGATACCGAGGCCTATGAACGAGCCGACATAGCCGACGCCAACTCCCAGCCCGGAGATGCGGCCCCGGTTGGCCGGCGTGCTGACATCGACGAGGAGGGCGTCGTAGACGACCGCGCCGACATTGAACGCGACGAGGGCCAGGCCGAGTAGGGCGAGCGAGAGGCTGGCAGGGCCCGATGCGAGGAGGGCGGTGGCGGCCACACAGACGATGGTTGTCAGCGCCAGGGTCGGCACCCTGGTGCCCCGGACGTCGCTTCGTGCCCCGGCCCACGGTGCCAGAAATATCACCAATGCCCCCGCACCGGCCTCGACCAGGGCGAGTGCACTGTCTGGCTCGCCGACAGAGATGAGCCACTCCGGGAAGTAGCGCCCGATGACACCGAGGGCGAAGATGGTGTTGGCCAGGTCGTATAAGACCCAGGACCAAACTGACAACCGGCCCGGGGCCTCCCCGCGACCGGTCATGTCAGCGGATCATTTCAGCGGGTCATTTCAAAACGTGACGGCCACTGATATCAGCTCCTCACGCCCGAGCAACCCGGCGGCTGCCTGAAGCGCGCGGGATGACTCGGAGAGCGGGAACTGATGCGAGACGAGATCATCGATTCGGGGATCGGTGTCGATCTGGCGAGATGCCCACTGGTACCCGACCGTCGAGGCCCCCATGGCGCCTCTGATCGTGAGTTGCTTGGCCACGAGGACGTCACTGATGAAATGGAAAGCCCGGTTGCCCTTGGTCGACGCCAATATGACCCGTCCGCCGCTGCGGACCAGGTCGAGTGCGGTGAAGAGTGCCTCCGGGTCGTCGGAGGTGACGTCCACGACGATGTCCGGCCTCCGCCCGATCGCCTCGGCGATGGCGCCCCCCACGTCTTCCTTCTCCGCGTCAATGGCCAGGTCCGCACCGAGGCGCTTGGCCAGCTCGAGCCGGTCACGATCATGGGACAGCCCGGTGACACCCACCCACCCTGCGCCGGCCGCCTTGGCGGCAATGAGGCAGGCCAGCCCTCGGGGGCCGGGGCCGAGGATGAGGACGTTCTCACCGTTCTGGAGATTGGGCAGCTCCACCGCCCAGGTATGGCCCGCCGCCAGAGGATGGACAAAGGTCCCGACTTCGGCGGGGACATCGTCGGTGAGAGGGTGCAGCCGGGCCGCCGGGTCGATATAGAGGAACTCGGCGAGACCACCCCAAAGGCCGGGAGGCTCGATCGAGGGGATGAAGCCATAGGAATTGGAAGGTCGGCGGCGGACGCAGGTCGCCAGGTTGAGCTTGCAACGATGACACTCCCCGCAATGGATCCTGGGCTCGACCACGACCCGGGTCCCCACCGGGAACGGTATGGAAGGCCCACCTCGGGCAATCCTCCCTACTACCTCGTGCCCGGGTATCAACGGGTACACGACGTCCTTGGCCTCGCCCTTCCACACCTGCACGTCTGCCCCGGAGATCCCGGTGGCCTCGACTGCGAGCCACCCCCCGTCCAGGCCGGGTCTGGCCGGCAACTCGGTGAGCGAGAAGTGACGAGGCTCAACGAGCATCATGGCCCGCGCAGTCGTGCCTTCCATCGCCGGCGAGTGTAAACCCGGTTCAGATGACGCCTGTCAACCGGCCAGGAGAAGGCCGATGCGCTCCATTCCTCTTTCGATCTCGGTCTCCCCGGTGGCATACGAGAGTCGCAGGTACCCGGGCACCCCGAACGACTCGCCGGGGACCAACGCCACTCCTGCCTCTTCGAGGATGACCGTGGCCAGGTCGGAAGTGGAGTCCCACCGCCCCTTCATGGCCCCGGTCACGTCCGGGAAGACATAGAACGCGCCCTGGGGCTCCACGCATCTGACACCCGGAATGTTGCTGACCAGCGAGAGCATCAGCTTGCGTCTGTTGTCGAACGCCTGACGCATCTCGTCCACCGTGTCCTGAGGTCCCCGGAGGGCAGCCAGGGCGGCGTGTTGGGCGACATTGTCGACGTTGCCCGTTGCGTGGGACTGGTGGCTGTTGGCGGCATCGATGATGTCGGACGGGCCGACCATCCAGCCCACCCGCCAACCGGTCATGGAGTATGACTTGGCCACCCCGTTGATGAGCACCCAGTTGTCGAAGCGAGGGGTCACGGCGGCTATCGAGGGCGCGACGTCGGTGAAGTAGGTGAGACGCTGGTAGATCTCGTCGGCTATCACCCAGATGTCGTTGGCCTTGGCCCACTCCCCGATGGCACGTGCTTCCTCCTGCGTGTACACAGCCCCGGTCGGGTTGGAAGGAGAGACGAACACGAGCAGCCTCGTTCGATCTGTCCGCGCACGCTCGAGGCTCTCGACGTCGACCTTGAACTCGTCCTCGATCCTCGTTGGCACCGAGACAGTGACCCCGCCGGCCAGGTCGATGCCCGCCGGGTAGGTGACCCAGTGGGGCGACGGGAGAAGGACCTCGTCACCCGGGTCGAGAAGAGCCGCAAACGCCTGGAACACAGCCTGCTTGGCCCCGTTGGTGACCATCACCTCCGACCAGTCGACCTCGACTCCTGAATATCGCCCGACGTCCTCGGCAATGGCTTCCCGCAGCGGCCGAAGACCCGCTGAAGCCGTGTACTTGTGGTTCTCCGGGTCGTAACAGGCGCGGGCTGCGGCGGCCACGACGTGCTCGGGTGTGGCGAAATCGGGCTCACCTGCGCCGAAGCTGATCACGTCGAGGCCCTCGGCGCGCAGCTCCCTGGCTCGTGCGCTGATGCCGAGGGTGGCTGATGGGGGAATGCTGCTGAGACGGTCTGAGGCGCGTTTCATCGTTCAGTATGGGTCACGGGATCCTGGTCGGGCGTGTGGCTCGGTCAGCTGTCCAGCTTGTCCTTGACGTCGTCCACGGCACCTTCGACTGCGTCGGCCGCGTTTCCGGCGGCGTCCTGGGCGGTGTCAACTGCTTCGGCTGCCTTGTCCTGGGCACTGTCGACTGAATCCGAGCCCGAGTCCTTGAGGCTTCTCGATCTTGTCTCCGGCCGTGTCCGCGGCGTCCTCAGCGAAGTCCTTGGTCTTGTCGACGTAGGGCTCGGCCTTGTCCACGAGTTCGGAGGCCTGATCCATGGTCTTGTCGGCGACGTCCGCTCCCTCTTCCTTGGCAGTCCCGAACCATCCTTTGATGGTGTCCATAAGTCCCATCTCATGTCCCTTCTCGAGCCGGGGCGTCGCCAATCGTAGGTGACGGGAGCGAGGCGCCGGTTCGACGGCCGGCTATCTGACGAAGGCAGGATCTGATGCGTCACCTTCGGCGAGCCAGACCACCACGTCGTTGTCACCGGGATGGAGGAGCTCAGGCGGGATCATCACCTCGTATCGGGCGGAACGCCCATCGGGCTCGAACACACGGGTCGCTGCTCTCACAACGCCGTCGACCGACGCCACCAAGATCTCCTGGCCGGTCGCTTCCCGATCGAGTGTCACGCTCCCGGAGATGAATACCGGGAGGAGGTCCGGGTCAGCTGGGACGTCGTCCAACAGATCCTGCTGTCGAACGCTCACCATGACGTCCTCTCTGTCCTCGGCATTGCTGGCATCGGACAGCGGGCGGCCGATCCACTCCTGCCAACCCGGCGGGATGAGTAACCAGGGGTTTCCTCCGGGGAACCAGCCCTCTTTGAGGGCGGCGGCGGCGAGCTTCTCCTCACCGCCGACTCCAATCGAGACCGGGCCTTCCCGTCCCACCATGACCGATTCGGTCCGCCCGGCCCGTTCCGGGTCGAGCAGCGACAGCCCTTCCATGGTCCACGGGACCTCGGTCCGGGTCACATCGCTGATCGTGGGGAGGATGTCGACAGTCTCGGCTCTCACGTCGTCGATGGTCCCTGGCTCGACTCCTGCTTGTCCGGCGGGGTATTTCACGAACATCGGGACCGCGGCGATGGTTCCGATCGTGTCCTCGGTGATCAACCGCTGGTTTTCCACTCCGGGGCCGATGGTGATCCCGTGGTCGGCCACGACCATGACCAGGGCCTCGTCGTAGACGCCTTCTTCGCGCAGACGATCCATCACCGACCCGACGACGGTGTCCGCATACTGGGTCTGGAGGATGTGCCGTTGGTAGCCCTGACCCACCAGCCACGTGTCGTTGGTCCAACCCATCCCTTCGGCTCCCGGCGAGCTGCCCGCACCCGTCCGGTGGCCATCGGCAGTCACCTCCCACGGGTGGTGGGGGTAGAGGAAGTGACCGAAGCGGAGGGCGGGCTCTGCCCCATCGAACTGGAAGGTGTCGAGGAGTCGATCCACCTCGAGTCTTCGATCGTCGTCGACGTTGGCCAGGAAGCGGTCGATGATGTCGAAGTCCGAGCTCTCGCCGGTGGTGAAATTGCCCCACGTCTGGTCGATCGGCGGCAGATCATCTGACACTTCGCGCGGTGTCGTGAGATGCCCGTACACCACGGCGATATCGACGCCGAGCCCCGTCCATCGCTCCAGCCAGGGGGCGATCCGCCTGCTCGAGTTGCTGCATGCGAAGTCCGGGCAGAGGTTGGTGACGGTCTCCACTGCTGCGATGTCGTAGGCGTCCGAGAACAAGGTGAACAGGTTGAGCGGATGGTCCGAGGAGATGGGAATGCTCCCTTCGTCGGCCCCTACCCCGCTGAGAATGCTGGGCAGGGCTTCTTCGGTCTGCTGCCGCACCCCGACGGCGTTCCGGTACCAAATGCCGTCACCGGCCAGCTCGGCGAGATTGGGGAAGAGGTCGCCCAGGAGGTTGCCCTGCGAATCGATCAACGTGGCCACCGGGAACTCGTCGAACACCAGCAGCACGATGGGCACCGGGTTCTGGATCTCACCGGTCTCGGGGAGGTCGCCGGATCGGGCCAATGCCACATCGCCGGAAGGGGTCATGAAGAGGAACCAGGCGGCAAAGATGGGTACGGCCCAGGCGGCGTAGACGGTCCCGGTCTGCACGACCGGGAAGGCGAGGAACGCACAGCCGAAGACGATCCCGGCGCCGGCGACCGTCGCCCCGAAGAGAAGCGTGGAGGTGTCGCTCCCGAACAAGGCGACCCAGGCATTGGCGACGAAAAGGGAGAAGAGCGCCCCGATGACGATGGCGTGCCCAATGCCTGCGGTCCGGGGCCCGATCCAGCGGAGCGCGAGGACCGGGAGCGAGAGCAGCGCGGGCAACATGAGCAGCAGGGCCGGGAACAGGATGACATCGATCGCGGTGAAGCCCCGGGCGATGAAGAACTCCGGATTTCTCCCGAGGAGGTCGAGGACGGGCTGAGCCAGGGCGAATGCACCCACCGCTGCCAACGACAAAGGCACCGTCAACCAGGGCGACGAGCCCAGCCGCCCCGGCTTCATCGCGGCTCGAGTGCGAAAAGAATCCTCGTACCCGAGGAGAGAGCGCTCTCCTCGACGGTGACGAATGACTCGTCGAGTATCCCCCGGAACTCCGACTCGTCGCCTCCGGGGTGAAGCTCGTGAGGGAGTTTGTTGCCGACGAGCTTGATCACCATCTCGTCCGAAGGGGAGACGAACTCGACGACAACGGGGCAACGGAACGAGGCCAGCCATCGCACCACCTCGCGGGGAGGGATGCTCGCTCCGTAGATCAGATGATGGATCACCCCGTAGGCGATGATCAGGTCGGGACGGGCGCGCTCCATCAATGAGGCTCTCTCCTTCCCGGCCCAGCCCTGGGAAGGTGATGGGTTGGCCAGCTCGGTGAGGGCGACGGCGATACCCGTGCCGGCACTGCCCCGATACACCTCGTCGAGCACGGGCTCATAGCTGTCGATGGCGATCGCCAGTGCCCCGTTCTCGGCGGCGATACGGGAGAAATGGCCGTCGTTGGCCCCCAGGTCCACCACCCGCCCCGGAACGAACTTCTTCAGCGCCGAATCGAGGAATTCGCTCTTCGCCGTCCGGTCACGGGTGACGTGGCTGCACTCGACGTAGGTCGACCATCCCTCCTCGCCCTCGTCCCACCGTCGAGGGACTCGACCAACGACCGCAGCTTCCTGACATTGGCCAGGATCAGATCGGCGCTGAATCCGGCCTCGCTCAACTCCTGACGCACGGCGCGATCGGCCATCCGGGACTCCATGCGGGCCTGTAGCCGGACATGGAGCAGGGCACTGGTGTTGAAGCGCTTCCTCCCTGCCAGGAGCTTCGACATCTGGTCGGGGGTGGGTCCCTCCAGGTCCCCGCGGAGCCAGGGCTGGAAGGGAACGCCAACCCAGGCCCGAAGCATCAGCGGGAACAGGAACTGACGGGTGAACTGTCGATAGCCGATCCAGGGCTCGCCTTGGCGATAAGGTCTCGAACGAGCCGATATCGATGAACATCGGCCGCCCATCGACGAACTGGATGTTGTACGGCGTGGCGTCCTTGATCGTGAGTCCCGCCGAAAGCGCTCCCTCGAGCAGGTCGAGCTGGAGCAAGGCGGCATCCCGCAGCATCGAGAAGGTCCACTCGTAGGGGTAGGTGATCAGATCGAGTCGTGGGTGCCTCAATGCACCGGCGCTGCCGTCAGGTGGATCGATCTCCACCGAATCGATGAGCCGGCCGTCGGCCACCGCCTTGCGGAAGAAATCCGTCGCGGACAGGGCGCGCCACCCTTCGAGCCCTCGCTCGTCGAGTAGACGCATCACCTTGTCGCCGTCGATGACGACGCGGGAGGCCGGGTCTCGGAACGACCCGGGGTCGGGCGTGCTCATGAAGGGATGTCAGGACTCGGCGGGAAGCGCCGCGTCTCCAGCGTTCTCCTCGTCACCTTCATGCTCGGAATCAGGATCGACCTTGCCGAGGCCGCGTCTGGCGCGGTAGGCCTTGTAGGCGACACCGATTCCGGTGAGGCCCCCGATGACGGCCTGCAGGATCAGGCTGCCTGAGCCCGGGTCCAGATAACCAAAGATCATTCTTCAACTCCTATGAGGGCACAGGTTGCCTGTGCCGGGCCATTGTTATCCAGATCGGGAATCAAGCAAACCAATCTGACATGTCGGGTTAACCCGGATGTGGTCGATCCGTTCGCATCATGGACCGTAACGATGTCGCTCTACAACCGTGCCCGAATCGTCGAGCACCAGGATCATGTCTCCGCCGTTGTTCCACACCGAGCTGCCGCCCGGGTCCCAACACCCGTCTGCGCTCGTCACGGTCAGACCTCCGCCCTGTGCGATCGTGGTGCCCGAAGGGAGGTGGCATCGATGTTGCGACGACTCGTCGCGGATCGTCCAGCGCCCTGCATCGACGGTCTCGACGCTTGTGAGCGAAACCCACTCCTCGTCGAGGACGTCCTCATCCGGCCCGGACGGGTCGAACACGGATGCACGGGCATCGACCACGACCTCAGGGAGCGGACCGGTCCGAGCCGCATACCGTCTGGGACCACAGTCCCAGTCCCGCCTCGAAGGCGGCGTCCTCGGCTGCGAGGAGCATTTCACCGTGGGGGTCGCCTTCCTGAGATGGAGTCGTGGCGATTGCGAAACCGCCACTCACCAGCTCCTGGTTCACCAGTAGGCCATCCAGCCAGACATAGGCCAGGGTGCGGTCGAACTGGTCGGTCGAGATCACTTCGAGTGCGACCGATTCGCCCTCGATCCGGCCGGCGAGATGGTCTGTCGAATCCTGGTAGTGGCACTCGACCTGCTCGGGGGCGTTGACGCCCATCAGCCGCACTTCGACGTCGGAGTCTTCGGTGACAACCACGGCGGAATCTCCATCATTCACCCGTACGACGCGCCCGGGAATGAGGTCGTCGGGCGGTTCCGCGTTCCCGTTTCCTTGTCCCGGTGACTGGCAGGCACAGAGGAGGATGACCAGGGCCAGAGCCCCGGCGGGCGTGCTCACACGTCCCGCAACCTCCGCAGCTCATCTCTCTCCTCGCGCCGCCGACGCCGTCGCTTGCGATAGCTGACACCGATGAGCTCGGTCAGCAGGATCACGACGCCGACGGTGATCAGGATCACGATGGCCAGCGGGTGCTCTCCCTCCATCCAGAGGAACCTGACCGGCACCGGGTCCGTGTTCTGGACGGCGAAGACGATGACCAAGGCGATCCCGGCGAAGGCGAAGATCGCCCCCCACGCGATGCCCGTAGATTCCGAACGACGGGCCGGCGCCTCGCGCTCGTCGGGCTCGGCAGGGAGGTCTCGCTCAACTTCCAACGGGTCCTGATGCTCGTCGGTCATCGGGTCGATCCTATGTGATGGCCGCCGGGGTTCGTAGCGCAGCCCGATTGCGTCGGCCTTCGTCGATGTCGACCGACCTGAACAGGATGCCGCCCGCAATGAAGAAGACGGCGATCGAGAGAATCGCCAGTCGGGCCGAGCCGGTCACCTGGCGGACGAAGGCGAACATCCAGGGCCCCCAGATCGCGCTGAACTTGGAGAACACCGAGTAGAAGCCATAGAACTCCGCCGATTGATCCTCGGGGATCATCGATCCGTAGAGACTCCTCGACAACGCCTGGGTGCCGCCGAGGACGAAGCCGATCACCGCAGCGAGGGCCAGGAAGGGCGCCGCCTCGCCGGTCGGAAGGAAGAAGGCGGCAAGGGTCACCGCCGACCAGACAGCGATGCTGGCCAGAAGTGCGGGCTTGGTGCCGACTCTGTCGGCGAGACGCCCGAAGCCCATCGCGCCGAAGTAGGCGATGAACTGCACGAGGAGCACTCCGACGATCACGATCGTGATGTCGAGGTCCAAGGTCTCGGTGGCGTAGATCGCCGCAAGCGCGATCGTGGTCTGCACCCCGTCGTTGAACAGCATGAAGGCGATGATGAACACGAGCAGCGGCCGGTTGTGGACCACTTTCTTCAGCGTGGCAAACGTACGGCTGAACCCGAACCGGGTGTAAGCCCCCCAGGTTGGAGTGACACCACCGGGTAGCTCCTGGGCGATACCGACCCGGGGCAAGCGCTTGAAGGCCACCACCCCGAATCCCAGCCACCAGAGCCCGGCCGATCCGATGGCGATCCTCGTGGCCAGGGCGGTGTCGATGGGAATGAGGCCGTCGCTGAGCTGGATCAGCGCCAGGGAGAGGAGGAGATGGAGCCCACCACCGAGGTATCCCCAGGCGAACCCCCTCGAGCTGACCATATCGATGGTGTCGTCGGTGGTGAGGTCGGGGAGAAAGGCGTCGTAGAAGACGTTGGCGCCGACGAACCCGAGGTGAGCGAGGAGGAAGATACCGAGTGTGAGCAGCACGTCGCCGGTGGCGGCGAAGAAGAGAAGTGAGGTGAAGATGGCCCCCCACGTGGCGAATACCACGAGAAAGCGCCTTTTCGATCCCGAGAAATCGGCGATGGCCCCGAGCACCGGTGTCGCCAGGAACATGATCAGGGGCCCCGCACCGACGGCGAGAGCCCAGAGGTCCTGACCGGTCCAGTTGCGACCGACGAGGTCGAAGCCGGCGTCGCCCACGACCTCGGCGGCGAAGTAGGCGGGGAGCACGGCGGCCAGAATCGTGGTGGCGTAGGCCGAGTTGGCCCAGTCATAGGTGATCCAGGCCCGGATGCTGCCCGGATCGTTCTGGTGCTCGGCGGCCACGATTGGCGGAACATATACCTAGCGTGTCCAGCATGCGGCGCCGTCTGATCCCTGCTCTTATGCGTCGTTGGCCGCATGCACCGCGGCGCCTGAGCCGGCGCCGACCACCTCGACCGTCCCGGCCGATCACGACGTCGTCGACGAGTGCCGAAACCACCGTTCCCGAGACCACGTCCACGTCCGCTCCGGCAGAAGCTCACGACCAGTGCGCCGGCCACCACCTCGACCGCTCGCCCTGGACGAGACGGTCCTCGCCTATCAGCCCGTGGCCGATCTCAACTTCCCGGTTCAGCTCACCGCCCGGGCCGGAGAGGCGCACTCCTACGTCATTACGAAGGACGGGCGCGTCTGGCTCTACGACGGGAGTGCCATCGCAGAGACGCCTGTGCTCGACATCCTGGAGAGGGTCCGCAACGACGGGGAGCAGGGGTTGCTCTCGATGGCGCTTCACCCCACGGATCCGGCACGGTTCTACCTCCACTATTCGGATACCTCGGGAGACACCGTTGTCTCCGAGTTCACTTTCTCCAGCCCGGAACAGGCCGACCCGGCCAGCGAACGTGTGCTGCTCGAGGTCGACCAGCCCGCAGCCAATCACAACGGCGGGATGATCCAGTTCGCCCCGGATGGCGCCCTGATCCTCGGGCTCGGCGACGGCGGCGGTGCCGGCGACGGGTTTCGGAAACGGCCAGAACCCGGACACGCTCCTCGGCGGGTTGGTGAGCATCGACGTCGAGGGTGCCGACCCGAACCCGACCAAGTACGCGATGGGGCTGCGCAACCCGTGGCGGTTCTGGATCGACGGGGAGACCATCTACATCGCCGATGTCGGCCAGAACACGTACGAGGAGGTCTCCGTCGTCCCCCTGCAGCCCGACCACAACTTCGGATGGCCCATTCTCGAGGGCCTCAATTGCTTCAGCTACGTCCGACTGTGATGGGACCGGGATGGTGACACCCGTCCTCGAGGTCGAGCACGGCGACGCCGGCACCTGCTCCATCACGGGTGGGCCCGTCTACGGGGGAGCGTCTCTTCCCCAGTTGGTCGGTCACTACTTCTACTCCGACTATTGCGGCGGGTATCTGCGCAGCTTTCTCTTCGCAGATGGTGCTGCCACCGAGCTTCGGGACTGGACCGAGCAGGTCGGCGTCCCCGGGCAGGTGACCGGTTTCGGCGTCGACGGGGCGGGCGAGATGTATGTCACCACGACCAACCAGCTGTTGAAGGTGGTTGCCGGCGGCTGACCGGGGGCCGATATTCTCGGCGCGATGCCGACACTGTTCACCCGCATCATCGATGGAGAGATACCCGGCACATTCGTGTGGCGGGATGATCTATGTGTTGCGTTTCTCTCCATCAACCCCTTGCGGCGGGGCCACACCCTCGTGGTGCCGAAGCTGGAGATCGACCATTGGATCGATTGCCCGCCGGAGCTGTCGAATCACCTGTTCACCGTCGCCGGTCACATCGGCATGGCGCTCCAGAACGTCTTTCAGCCGACACGGGTCGGTCTGATGATCGCCGGTCTCGAGGTTCCGCACATGCACATCCACGTGGTCCCGATGGATGGGATGCACGATCTGGATTTCTCCAATGCGGCCTCCTCAGTCGAGCGTGAGGACCTCGACGACGCCGCCGGGGCGATTCGCGATGAGCTCGTTGCGATGGGTCTGCCCGGGGCCAGCAGCTAGGTGGAGGTAATCCTCGGGGGCATCAGCTCCCTTCTCTACGGAGTCGCCGATTTCCTGGGTGGAGAGGGAGCCAAGCGCGCTCCGGCCGCGGCGATCGTCCTCTGGGCGGGAGTGATCAGCTTCCCGATGATCCTCGTCGTCGCTTTGGTCGTAGGTGGCGATGCCGGGCCTGCCGACCTCCTGCTCGGGGCAGCAGCCGGGATCGCCGGCGCCGTGGGTCTCGTGTCCCTGTTCGCCGGGCTCAGTCGGGGCAACGCCGCTGCCGTCGCCCCAACAGCGGCCGCCGTGGCCGCGGTGCTACCGGTGATCGTGGCGGTCGTCGGTGGCGAGCGACCCAGCACCCTCGCCTGGGTCGGTGTGGCGGTGGCGGTCCCGGCGATCGTTCTCAGCTCATGGGTGGCGGACCCGGGCGACACACCACGGGGTCGATTCGGATATGGGCTGGCCGCCGGGCTCGGGTTCGGTGGCTTCACCTCGATCATCGGGTTCACCGATCCAGAGTCGAATCTGCTCCCGCTCATCACGTCGCGGGCAGCGACCATGCTGGCGGTTCTGGCGCTGACCGGCCTCGGCGTCTGGAAGCTCGTCGGATTTGGCTCGGTGCCCCGGCGCGTGGTCCTGGGGAATGCCGTCCTCGACGTGAGCGGCAACGTCGCTCTCCTGCTCGCCGTGCGGGCCGGCTCTCTCGCCCTGGCCGCAGTCGCCGCTTCCTTCTACCCGGCTGTCACCGTGCTGCTCGCCCGGCTGGTGAACGCCGAGCACCTCCGCTCACGGCAGATCGTCGGCCTCGTTCTCACCATCGTGGCCATGGCAGCCATCGCTTTGGGCTGAGCACGATCAGCCTCGGACCACCAGCCAGGTGCCCCCGATGACGAGAGCCACGCCGACAACCCGCACCGCGTCCAAGGAGCGCCCGTCCCCGAACCAGCCGAAATGCTCGATCAGGGCACCGAGGATGAGTGTGGCCGCGGTGAACAAGGTCAGTCCGGCTCCCAGCCCCAGATTGGCCACGCTGACCCCCAACGAGGCGACGACGACGAGCCCCATGAGACCGGCGCCGTACACCCACCACGGCAGTTCTCTCAACTCCGATAGCCGGTTCCCCTGAAAGACCACCATCAGGATGGTCACGGCCAGACCACCTCCGGCATAGGTGACGAAGGTCGAGGCGAGCGTTCCCACTCTCTCCTCCATCACACCGAGGAATCTGTGACTGGAGGGCCCCGGCCAAGCCTCCGAGCACTGCGATCAGCACCACGACTATGAGTGTCATCTCACCCGCCAGGATGGTCGCTTGCGGTCCGGTGGAGGCGGATCTGCCCGAACCTACGATGGGGCCATAGCCGAGTCACCCGTCCGAGCACGGCCGTTCCGCCCCGCCGTCGCCACACTTCTCTTCCTGAAGCTGGTGGCCAACATCGGCTTCCGCTTCGTCTATCCCTTCCTGCCCGCCATCGCCCGAGGGCTGGGGATCGACCTGACGCAGGCCGGTGCGCTGGTATCGGTGCGCTGGGCCGGTGCCCTCACCACGCCCGCCTTCATGTCGTTTTCCGGAACTCGAGGGCGAAGCCGTCGTCTTCTCGTCGCAGGACTGGCTCTCTTCTCAATCGGCTCGATCGTCACCGCATGGACCGGGGTGTATGTCGGGGCGGTGATCGGCTTTGCCCTGGTCGGCCTGGCCAAACCGATGATCGACGTCAGCTCTCAGGTGTATGTCTCCGAGCGGGTGGCCTACGGGGAGCGGGCTCGGTACCTCGGGATCCTGGAGATCGCATGGGCCGGCGGGCTGCTGATCGGCGCCCCGCTGGCCGGATGGCTGATCGAGAACTGGAGTTGGGAGGCCCCGTTCTGGGTGGTTGGCTCCGTCGGGCTCCTCGGCATCGGGCTGGCCTTGTTCTTCCTGGACCGGAGAGACGACTCCGTCTCCGGCGTCATGGCGGCGGACAGCCCCGGTCGTCAGGTGGCGCTGGTCCTGGTGACCGTGGCGCTGTTCGGTTTCACCCATGAGTCGCTACTGGTCGTGCTCGGGGGGTGGCTCGAAGGCAGCTTCGGGTTGAGTCTCATCGCACTCGGTGGCGTCGGCACCCTCGTCGGGGTTTCCGAGCTGGCCGGCGAGGTGTCGATGGCCGCCTTCACCGATCGCATCGGGAAACGGAACTCGCTGGCCCTCGGGCTGGCCGTCGCCGCGGTCGCCCTTCTGGTGCTCTCGGTGGTCTCCGAGCAGCTACTAGCGGCGATGGCGGTCCTCGTCGTCGTCAGTGTCGCCATCGAGTTCGGGATCATCTCGGCCATCCCCTTGACCACCGAGCTACGGCCGCGAGCCCGGGCGCGCCTCCTCTCGCTTCTCATTGTCGCAAGCGGGCTGGGGCGGATCGTCGGGGACCTCGTCGCCCCGCGTGTGTTCGCAGCCGGCGGTATGCAGTCGGTCACGTTGATGGCGGCCGTAGTGGCCCTGGCCGCATTGATCGTGGTTCTCACTGGTGTGCGAGAGGTCACGGCCGGCTCCGGGGATCAGGAGGATCCGGCGGCGATCACCTCGTAGCGCCGGATCGTGGATTCGAGATAGGCCATGGCGGCGTCGAACCCCTCCCGGGCCTGATTGGTCGTGTAGGACAGCACCCTGGTCAGCCAGAGCCGAAAGGCCAGCGACTCCCATGCCGGATCGCCGAGAGCGAAGCTCTCCATCAGAAAACCGTGCGCCATGTGCCATCGGTCGGCGTCCATCAGCTCGAATCTCGGTCGGATCGGATCGTCGAGGAGGAGACCGGACAGATCCTGGGGCAGGCTCTCGGCGAGATGGACCTCGTCGGGGCTCCATTCCGCGTCGAGCAGGCGGACGGTGCCTTCCAGGTCATATGCCGTGATCTGTTTCAGATCCTCCGGGACCGGGGCGGGTGGGTCGGTGGCATGTCTGGCGCCAGGCCCGGGGCCGGGCCGGCCCGACAGTGATGCAGCCGCATCCAGGCACTCGATCAGCATCTCCCGCAACTCGTCGAGCGACCCATAGAGGGCGTGTCGCTTCCCGTCGGCAACGTGGTGCTCATAGAAGCCGATGTCCATCACCGAGGTGGCGTAGGTCAAAACCGTGTCGATCCCCCAGTCGGAACGACTTCGCACCAGATCGGAGGCGGCCAGGGTCTCAACCGCTGGCCGGGTGAGCAGGACCTCACCTCCGAGCGGCTGGTCGAGCCTGGGGAGGAAGGTCCCAGGGAACAGGCGGGCCAGGGCGGGTCTGGTGATCATCCAGGTGATCATTGCGTCGGTCGCTGCCCTGGGGAACCGGTGTCTCACCACGCCGAAGCCGCGGTCGGCCGCGGCCTCGGCCCCGTCGATCCATGACGCGTCGAAGTTGGTGATGTCGGCGTCGTAGAAATGGACCCGATGCCGCCCCTGCCCGGCGGCGAGGGCCAAGGCAGTGTTCATCGCGTCGCCCTTGCCCGACCGGTAAGTGCCCAGTCGCTCCTGAATGATCACCTCGACCGGCTTGGCATGGGCGCTGGACACTTCCTTCGCCATCGCTCGCACTGCCGCCTCCGCGCCGCCTACCTCCGGTGCCACGGCCCATACCTCGTCGATGGCGGGGTGAGCTGCCGCAGTAGCGAGATTGGAGACGACCAGGGAGGGCTCCTCCGATTTGAAGGGGAACACCGCCAGGCTCACCCGGCGAGCCTACGTGGCCCTCGATCTGTCCCTCCCCGGGTCTACGCTCGCCCGGATGGAGGAGATGGTCGGTCGCGTGCTGGGGACTGTCGACGCCACACCGCTCGAATTCTGGGTCGGAGTAGCCGAGGGCGAATACCTGGAGCTGGACGATGTCGTCGCCCTCGAGCGCGTCCTTCCGACAGGTGAGCTGGTCAAGATCTTCGGGACCATCAGCCAGGTCAGGGCTCGCCACGAGGGGGCCCGATTCGACTCCGACGTCTTCCTCATCGAGGACGGGGTCCTGCCGGCCGAGGTCATGGAAGCGGCACAAGTCACTGCGACCCGGGTCGAGCCGGAGATCTTCGTCCCACCCCGTCCCGGACAGCCGGTGCGCAGGGCCCATGGGAAGGAGCGCGACCAGGCCTTGTTCTTCGATCGGATGGATCGCAGGTTCCCGGTCGGCGCTTCGCGTAACGGCGAGCCCCTCTATGCCAACTTCGAGTTCATCAACGGGCAGCGGGGTGCCCACGTCAACATCTCAGGGGTCTCAGGTGTCGCCACGAAGACCAGCTACGCCACCTTTCTCCTCCACTCGCTGTTCACTTCCGGGGTGCTCGGAGCGGCCGTGGTCAACACCCGGGCGCTCATCTTCAACGTGAAGGGCGAGGACCTCCTCCATCTCGATCGGCGGAACACCAGCCTCGACGAGGACGCCGAGCGTCTCTATCGGGCGCTGGAGCTACCGGCCCAGCCGTTCGGCTCGGTCGGTCTGTTCGCCCCGCCCCGGCCCGGGTCCGATCGGGCGGTGGCCGATGTGAGCAGCCGCTCCGACCTGACGTCGTTCTTCTGGACGCTGGCCGAGTTCTGCCACGAGGACTTGATGGTCTTCCTCTTCGCCGACGCAGAGGATGAGCGTGCGCAGTACACGATGGTGGTCTACAACGTCATGGCTCAGCTCCGTCATGCCGAACCTGCGGACGGAGGGTCGGTCCGCATCGAAGGGGACACGGTGCGGACCTTCCGGGACCTGGTCGACCTGGTGACCCGGAAGGTCCAGGAAGAGGAAACCCGGAACGATTGGGCCGGTCCCCACATCGGGGCCGGGACGGTCAACGCCTTCGTGCGAAGACTCCAGGGAGCCGTCCGGCATGTCGAACGGCTGATACGGGGAGATATCGCCAACCCGGATCGGCACCGAATCGAGGTTCAGGGCCACCAGGTCACGGTGGTGGACCTGCACAATCTCAACGATCGGGCGAAACGGTTCGTCGTCGGTGTGGCGGTGCGTCGGGCTCTCGAGGACAAGGAGAAGGCGGGCCAATCCGACGAGCTGCTCTTCCTGGTCCTCGACGAGTTGAACAAATATGCCCCGAGAGAGGGGGCCAGCCCGATAAAGGAAGTGCTTCTCGACGTGGCCGAGCGGGGCCGCTCACTGGGCGTGATCCTGATTGGCGCCCAACAGACCGCATCGGAGGTGGAGAGGCGGATCATCGCCAACTCCTCGATTCGGGTGGTGGGCAGACTCGACTCGGCCGAAGCGTCCCGGGAGGAGTACGGCTTTCTCCCGGCCGCACAGAGACAGCGCGCCACCATCCTCAAACCGGGGACGATGCTCCTGGCGCAACCTGAGATCCCGGTCCCACTCGTCCTCGAGTTCCCATTCCCGGCCTGGGCTACCCGCGCTTCCGAGGCAGGCAGGGAACCTGGCGAGATCGACGGCCCGGCCGACCCCTTCGAAGACCTCTAAGAGCCTCCCAGGAACTGTCCCTGCCCCGACCTACGATCGGGAGCGATGACCTGCTCGGTCCCACCATGAGATTGCTCCACACCTCGGATTGGCATGTGGGGAGGAAGATCCGTGGTCGCTCCAGGGCCGACGAGCATCGGGCGGTCCTGTCCGAGATCGTGGAAATTGCCCGGGACCGGCGTGTCGACATCACTCTGGTCGCCGGTGACCTCTTCGATATCTCCTCACCCTCACCCGAGGACGAATCGATCATCTATCGGGCGCTGCTCGACCTCGCCGAGGTCGGCCCGGTCCTGGTGGTGGGGGGCAACCACGACAGCGCTGCCCGGCTGGAGGCGGTGAAACCGCTCCTCGACCTGGGCCGAATCACGGTCGTCGCCCGTCCCACGCGGCCTATCGACGGTGGGGTGGCGGTCATCGAGTCGCTCGGCCTCAAGGTGGCCTGCCTCCCGTTCGTCTCTCAGCGCGGCATCATCAAGGCGGCGGAGATCATGGATCTCGACCCCGATCAACACGCCCAGGGATACGAAGAGCGGCTGAGACGGATCATCGACGGTCTGACCGAGGACATGGGCACAGACACGGTCAACGTGCTCACCGGACATCTCACCGTGTACGGGGCAGAGAGTGGCGGCGGCGAGCGTGAAGCCCACATCTTTGGCTATGCCATCCCCCCTCAGGCCTTCCCGGGAAGCCTCTCGTATGTCGCGCTGGGCCACCTCCACCGTCAGCAGAGGATTCCCGCCTCCGCCCCTGTCTGGTACAGCGGGTCACCGATGCAGCTCGACTTCGGTGAGGTCAGTGACAAGAAGGGCGTCCTCGTCGTGGAGGCCGAGCCGGGTAAGCCGGCGTCGGTCGGATCCGGTCGTGCTCGAGAGCGGGATCGGGCTCGTGCAGATACGGGGCACCCTGGAGCAGGTGCTCAGCCGGGCTGCCGAGGTGGAAGGGTCCTACGTGAAGGTCTTGCTCGACGAGCAAGCCAGAGCCGGCCTCAACGAGGAAGTCAGAGATGCGATCCCGGGGGCGGTTGACGTGATCATCGCCCAACCAGAGGACAGAGCGCCCCGGGAACGGATCGAGCGGGTGGGCCGGTCTCCGGCGGCGCTGCTGGAGGCCTATCTCAACTCGAAGGGGGTCGACGATCCTGCCGTAGTGGAACTGTTCCGGGAGCTCGAGGAGGAGGTTCTCTCCAGGTGAGACCGCAGCGCCTGGTCATGGAGGGATTCCTCGCCTACCGGCGCAAGACCGAGATCGACTTCACCGATGCAGACCTCTTCGTGCTGTCAGGCCCGACGGGATCGGGGAAATCGAGCGTCATCGACGGGATGACGTTCGCTCTCTATGGGGCGATCCCCCGCGTCGGCAAGGGCTCGGTGGCGCCCCTCATCTCGGCTCAGGCAGACACTTGCCGGGTCGAGTTCGAGTTCTCGGTCGGTGAAGAGACCTACACAGCGGTCCGGCTCATGGTGCGGCAGGGCTCGGGGGCATCCACTACCGAGGCCCGCCTGCTCCGTGGTGAAGGTCAAGAGGTGCTGGCGGGGACGGCTGACGAGGTAACCAATGCCGTGACCGACCTGCTCGGTCTGCGGTACGAGCATTTCATCAAAGCGGTGGTGCTGCCACAGGGTGCCTTTGCCGACTTTCTCACTGACAAGCCCAGCGATCGTCAGGCCCTTCTCGGTGCCTTGCTCGACATGGGCTTGTACGAGCAGGTCATGCAGCTCGCCAACCAGCGGGCCAAGCTGGCCGAGGCGAGGGCGAAGTCGGTGGATGACAGCCTGGCCAAGCTCGAAGTCGCAACTCCGGAGCAGATCGAGGAAGCGCGGCAACGTCTGGGAGACCTGGCACAGGCCAGAGTCGAGCTCCCGGCCCGTCTCGAGGAGATCGGCCGGCTAGCGACCCTGTTGGGCGAGGCGCGGTCCAGACATGCGTCAGCGGCGGAGAGTCTCACCCGGCTCCGGGCCATCGAAGTGCCCGACGATCTGGAGACTCTCGACACCGATATGGCGGCCGCCGCCAAGCATCTCGAAACGCTCGAGAAGGAATTGGCCGGAGCTGTCGAGACGGCCAAGGCGATCGATGCGGACGTGGCGGGGCACCCCGAGCTGGCCAGTCTCGAGTCGGCCAGGACCGACCGGCTCCTGCACCGTGATCTCACCGACCGCAGATTGGAGCTCAGTCTCGAATCCCTCACGACGGCCGTGAGCGAGATAACCGCCGAATCGCGATGAGAAGCGTCTCTCGCTGGACGTGCTCCGTGTCGAGCACGCCGCTCATGACATTCGTCGAGGACTCGCCACGGGTGACACCTGCCCGGTGTGCCGGTCGGTGGTTGCCACGATGACCGAAGAGACCGATGGGCCGGACATCTCGCTCGACGAGCTCGCCAGCGAGCTGCGAGAGCTCGAGGAGCGGGCCGATCGCGCTCGGGACGGCCTCAAGGAGGCAGAGGGGCAGGCAAAGCAGATCGATCGTCAGCTCGAGGAAGTGAGTGGGCGTCTCGAGGGAAAGCCGGACCTCGACGCCCTCGATGAGGCGATTACCACTGTCCGGGCTTTGGTCGAATCCAGGGAAGCCGGCGAGAAGGCGGTGACGCAGGCCAGCCTCGCCGTCGATCAGGCACGTCTCGCCGTCGCTGATCTCAAGACACGCGGCTCAGGTCTGCGCGACGCGCTTCTCGCCGTCAGGGACCAGATTGCGGCCGAGAAGCCGCCACTGCCCGATGACGACGCCATCGAAGCCTGGCGGCGGTTCGAAATATGGCTGGGGGAGAGGACCGCATCGCGCGTGGAGGAATTGGCCGATCTCGAAAAGGCCGTCGAGACGGCTACCGAAGGCTTGGCGAAAGCGCAGGAGGAGCAGCGCTCCTGGCTCGAACTTCTCGGAATCCCTTCCACCGAGTCACCCGATCGCGACCTGGCACTGGCGGAGGAGCGACGGCGAGCCGAGATCGAAGAGATGGAGAAGACGATCGCTCACGCCAGGGAGCTGAACGAGGAACTGGGTGTCGAGATGGGCCATGCTCGTGTCGCTTCATCCCTCGGGAACCATCTCAAGGCCAACAACTTCGAGGCGTGGCTCCTCGAGGAGGCGATGGATGTGCTGATCGATGGCGCCAACCGTCTTCTCGACGAGCTATCAGGTGGCAGCTACTCGCTGAGGGTCAAGAAGAGTCAGTTCGAAGTCGTCGACCATCGCAATGCCCGGCTCACTCGAACCACACGCACCCTCTCCGGTGGCGAGACATTTCTCGTTGCCCTCTCCCTCGCCCTGACGATGGCCGAGCAGTTGGCCGAGCTGACCGGGATGTCCTCCCGCCTCGAGTCGGTGTTCCTCGACGAGGGATTCGGCTCCCTCGACCAGGAATCTCTCGACGTGGTTGCATCCGTGCTCGACGAGCTGGTCGGTCGGGGCCGCACCGTCGGCATCGTCACCCACGTGCGTGAGCTTGCCGAGCGGATGCCCGTCCGCTTCGAGGTCACCAAGGGCCCTGAGACATCGTCGATCGTGAGGGTGGGGGAATGATCCCCCCCCGCCATTTCCTCCCCAGGAGCGAGCGACGTTGGGGAGGTGGCCCGAAGGGCCGGAGGGGGTTGGACTCCCCCTCGGGGGAGAGATGAGGTTCACGGTCGAAGCCTGGGACCCCGACTACGGGGCGCCATCGGAGGCGGATCTCGTCGACGCGACGGAGAACGTCGATCCCTCCGTCGAGCTGCCCCCTGAGCAGTGGCGCCCGATGCCACCCGAAGGCGACCCTGCGCCGGACATCCTCTTCGTCGACGGTGTTCGCCGGGTCGATGCCAATCTCTGGATCGACCGTGATGGCCGATTCCCGGGTTTTGGCCTGGCCGCCACCTTCGCTGCCGGGGCCGTTCGCTGCAACAGCATTGCCCGTGTGGTGGCCGCCGAGGTGCGGCGCGGGGTCTTCACCGGCGCCGATGCCGACTCCGTGGAGACCGCGGTGGGGACCTACGAGATCATGAGCACGAAGGGATCGACTCCTGAGGAGCTGTGGCTGGGGATCCAGGAGAGGATGGGTGACCTCGAGGGCGTGGTCGCCGAAGCGAACGCAGACGTGGCTCTCGTCGTAGTCGACGGCCCGCTCTCTCATCGCCGGCATGTCGAAGGGGCGGTGGGCTATGTGAAGACCCAGCACGTCCAATACCTGCCCGAAGAGCTGCGGGGCACCCTGGGGAGCCTGCCGGTCGGATGCCGCACACCGCTATTCCTGACCACGACATCGTGGAGCAGGTTCTCGTGGTACTTGAGACTGGCCAACGGGACCGGGCCTGCCGGAGGCCTGGTTCGATGTGAGGTCAAGGCCGACATGACCGTGGCCGACGCCGCGCGTCGGGCCAACATGGTGAGTGCCTCGCTGCCCCGCTATGCGTCGGCCCGGCACAAAGACCCCCGGGCTCCACAGAACCTCTATCCGATCGGTGGCCTGGAACGCGAGCTGCGCCGCAGACTGGGCGACCGTGACCTGGCGATGAGGGCGTTGAGGCGGGCGGCTGCCGCCTGACATTTCCTCCCCCGCAGGGGGAGGTGGCCCGTCAGGGCCGGAGGGGGAGATTCAGGCCGCGTCGTCGTCCTCGACATCGGGCGCAGCCGGCGTTGCCAGGGTTGCGGCCGGGGTCTCCCGTCTCGAAGCAAGGAACGCACCGGCGATGACGAGCAGCGATCCGACTATGGCAACGGGCGCCACGATCTCATCCCGGAATACCACGCCGAGGACCAGCGCCACGACCGGGATCAGATAGGTGATGAAGCTGGCCCGGGTCGGGCCGACACTCCCCGCCAGTCCTCCCATGATGATGTAGGCGAGACCGGTCCCGAGAAGGCCAAGGGCCATCAAGGCGGCGAGCGAACCCCAGTCGAAGGTCGACCGGGTGAGGCCGTACAGGCCGTACGGGGCGACGAGCACTGCGGCTACCCAGAGCATGCGTGCCATGACCGGGATCGACCCATAGGCCTGTTGCAGGGGTGTGACGATGTTGGTGGCGAATCCGTAACAAATGCAGGCCACCAGCACGAGGCCCACGCCAAGGGCGGCAGTGTTCCCCGACTCTGCCGAGGGGAGGGCGATGGCCAGGATGCCGACGAAGCCCACGATCAGGCCGGCGATCTGGAGACGTCCGGGGAGCTGACGGAGCAGGACCGAAGCGATGATCGCGGTGAAGATCGGCACCGCGCCATTGAGCATCCCGGCGACTGCGGAGTCGATCCATTGCTGTGCAATCGGGAAGAGCGTCAGCGGTATGGCTACCCAGACCACGGCGAGAAGCGCCACCCGTGGGCGATCCTCGCGTCGGATCGGGGTCGATCGGGCTCGGGGGAGCATGGCCATGAAGAGAGCGCCAAAACCGACCCTCATCCAGGTCACCAGACCCGGGTGGAATGCCTCGAGCCCGACTTCGATGAAGAGAAATGACGCGCCCCAGATGAGACCGATCGACACGAAACGAGCCCAATCGCGGCCGGTGAAGGCCTCACGATTGGTGCCGTGGGATGTGGAAAGCAGACGGTTGGTCATATCTCTAGAACACCGGTCTCCCTACCGCGGTTGCGCTCAATCAAGAACGCTTGTAGCCGGTCAGATAGTCCGGGACTTCGAGATTTGGCTCCAGGTCCGGCGACGGCTCCGGATCGCCATATGTCGTGGTCATCGGCACCACACCCGCCCACACCCCGGTGCCGAGGTCGGCGATGTCGTCCTCGGGTGGGCCGGCGGACACCTTGGCCGAGATCGTGTCGAGCGGCACCGACACGACGGCGGTCTTGCGCAACTCGATGTCCGTGGGAGGCCTGATATCGGCGAGTCGGCCCGGGATCAAACCCTCCACCATCAGGTCGAGGGCTCGACGGTGGGCGTTCTCCGACGAGGACGGTGCCATGTCCGTGGATGACGACGGATCGGTAGTTGACCGAGGACTCGAACCCGCTCCGGGCCACCACCAGCCCGTCGACGAGTGTCACCGCGATGCTGAGTGGTGATCCCCGGCGCGCCGCGGCGGCGATCCCGGACGCGGTCGACCCATGGAGCAGGCAGCTGTCCCCGTCACGCACATAGAGCGTCGGGATGACCACGGGCCGGCCGTCGATGAGGTAGGCGACATGACAGACGAAGCCCTCGTCCAGGATGGCGTCGATGACCGCTCGGTCCTCGACAGACTTCTCGGGCAGGCGGCGGATCGTGGCCGGTGTCCTTGCCATCTAGCTCTCCGATTTCGGGTCACGGGTCATCAGGCGCAGGACGGCATCGCGGGGGTGCATCCCCTCGTACAACACCATTCCGACATGGGCAGCGATCGGCATATCGATCCCGTGCTTGGCGGCCAGGTCGAGGACGGCTCGAGTGGTCTTGATCCCTTCGGCCACCATCTGCATCTCTTCGACGATCGCCTCGAGTGTCTCTCCTCGGGCCAGCCCGAATCCAACGTGGTGGTTCCTGCTGTTGGTGGAGATGCAGGTCGCGATCAGGTCCCCCATCCCGGCCAGCCCGGCGAAGGTCGACGGGCGGCCCCCCAATGCGGTCCCCAAACGCGTCACCTCGGCCAGGGCGCGGGTGATGAGGGTGGCCCGCGTGTTGTCGCCGAAGCCGAGGCCGTCGGACATACCGGCTGCGATCGCCATCACGTTCTTGAGGGCACCTCCCAGCTCGCATCCGGGCACGTCGTCATTGGTGTAGACGCGGAAGGTCGGTCCCATGAACACCTTCTGGAGGGAGACGGCCGCATCCGGGTCCTGAAATGCGATGACCGCTGCCGTTGGCTGGCCGGCGGCGATCTCCGAGGCGAGGTTGGGACCGGTCAGGACGCCGATCCGCCCCTGATCGTGGGTCGGAGAGACATCTGAGATCACCTGGGTCATCGTGGCCAGCGTGTCTTGTTCGATTCCCTTCGTCAGGGAGAGGATGGGGACAGAGGCATCGATATGAGGGGCGGCTTCAGAGAAAACGTCACGGAACCCATGTGACGGGACAGCCATCACCACGGCGCCGGCGCCTGCGACGGCTTCGGCGAGGTCCGGCGTGGCGACGAGGCCATCGGGGAGGGGATGGTCGGGCAGATAGCGCGGGTTGCGGTGCTCCTGGTTGACTCCATCGGCCACCTCACGGTGGCGCGCCCAGAGCATGGTGGGCGTGTCTGTGGCGGCGAGGGCTGCGGCGGTCGTGCCCCACGACCCGGCGCCAATCACTGCGATCCTGTCCATCGGAGGCGACGCTAGTGGGCATGCCCGGGGCGCTCCCTAACCTGCGATCTCGGTGGCGCTCTCCATTGGCATCGTCGGTCTCCCCAACGTCGGCAAGTCGACTCTCTTCAACGCGCTCACCGATGCCGGCGTTCTCGCCGCCAACTATCCCTTCGCCACGATCGAGCCCAACACGGGGGTCGTTCCGATACCCGACCCGCGGCTCGAGGTCCTGGCCGGCATCTTCGACTCGGAGAAGGTCATCCCGGCCACGGTCACCTTCGTGGACATCGCCGGGCTGGTGAAGGGCGCCAGCGAAGGGGAAGGCCTCGGCAACCAGTTCCTCGCCAACATCCGCGATGCCGAACGCGATCTGCCATGTGGTCCGGGGCTTCAGCTCGCAGAGCGTTGCCCACGTCGACAACGAGCTCGACCCGAAGAGGGACATCGAGACGATCGAGACCGAGCTGGCCATCGCCGACCTCCAGACGATCGACAAGCGGCTGCCCCGCCTCGA
The DNA here is from genome assembly GCA_963843585.1 of uncultured Acidobacteriota bacterium. Lineage (GTDB taxonomy): Bacteria > Actinomycetota > Acidimicrobiia > Spongiisociales > ZC4RG35 > JARDZU01. The sequence continues at coordinate 135,495 of CAWJLJ010000023.1, read as the reverse complement.
GAAAGAATCGACCATCGATCGGACGCTCGTGCCGCGGGTCGAACTGCTGAGAGACCTGCGGTCGGTGGTGGCGTCGGGGCGTGTGGTGAGCAGCGTCCCGTCGATGATGGCCCGGAGCCCTGAGTTCGCCGATCTTCATCTGCTGACGGCCAAGCCGGTGATCTATCTGTTCAATGTGGACGAGGCCGGTCTGCGCGACGATGCTCTCCGCAGCCGTTTGTCCGATCTGGTGGCCCCATCTGAGTCGCTGTTCGTCGATGCCCAGATCGAGGCCGAGATGGGCGAGCTCGACGAGGAAGATCGACGGGAGCTCCTCGCCTCGGTGGGACAGGACGAGCCCGGCCTCAATGCCGTGATCCGGGCCGCCTATCGCACCCTGGGCCTGCAGAGCTTTCTCACCGCCGGCGAGAAGGAGGCCCGTGCCTGGACGATCCGGTCCGGGGCGACCGCCCCCGAGGCGGCCGGCGCCATCCACACCGACTTCCAGCGGGGGTTCATCGCTGCCGAGGTCGTGGCCTACCAGGCTCTGGTCGAGGCGGGCTCATGGGTGGCGGCCAAGGCAAAGGGCCTGGTCAGGACCGAGGGCAAGTCCTACCTGATGCGACCCGACGACGTGGTCGAGTTCCGCTTCAACGTCTGACTCCGGCCGGCCAATTAGACTGGCTTGGCCATCGACACCGAATGGGAGAGCCCCTGGTTGGCAGGGGCGCCGAAGGGGCAACTCCTCCCCGGAATCTCTCAGGCACTTGGACCGTTCGGTCGAGGCATCGCTGAAGGCAACGACAGCGGGGGAGGGCATTGCACCCTGAGGAGAAAGATGCCCAACCCCAACGAGCGGTTCGCCGACAGGCACATCGGTCCCCGGCCAGACGATGTCGACAAGATGCTGGCGACGATCGGCGCGGCCAGTCTCGATGACCTCGTGGCCGAGACCATCCCTGCCTCGATACTCGATACAGACCTCGACCTTCCGCGGGCCCTGTCCGAAGGCGAGACGATCGAGAGGTTGTCAGACCTCGCATCCAAGAACGTGGTCATGACCTCGTTGATCGGCTTGGGCTATCACGACACCATCACCCCACCGGTGATCCAACGCAACGTCTTGGAGAGCCCGGCTTGGTACACCGCATACACCCCGTATCAACCGGAGATCTCCCAGGGTCGGCTCGAGGCCCTCCTCAATTTCCAGACGATGGTCGCCGATCTCACCGGTCTGGACGTGGCCAATGCCTCGCTGCTCGACGAAGCGACTGCCGCCGCCGAGGCCATGGCCATGTGCCGCCGCCTCGCCAAGAGCGATCGGTCGGTGTTCTACCTCGATGACGATTGCCATCTCCCGACAATCGAGGTGGTGAAGACCCGGGCCGCGGCGGCCGGGATCGAGATCCGGATGCTCTCCGAGGGCTTCGAGGCCGATGCGTCGTTTGGCCTGCTGCTCCAGTATCCGGGGTCTTCGGGTGACATCAGGGACCACCGGGCCCTGGTCGACGAGGCCCGCGGTGCCGGAGCTTTGGTGGCCGTGGCCGCCGATCTGCTCGCCCTCACGTTGATCACACCGCCGGGGGAGTGGGGTGCTGACATCGCGGTGGGCTCAGCCCAGCGCTTCGGTGTCCCCTTGGGATTCGGCGGGCCCCATCCCGGTTTCATCGCCACCAAGGACGAGCACGTCCGGGGCCTCCCCGGCCGCCTCGTCGGTGTCTCCCATGACACGTCGGGTCGCGTCGCCTATCGGCTTGCCCTCCAGACACGGGAGCAGCACATACGGCGGGAGAAGGCCACCTCCAATGTGTGCACCGCGCAGGTCCTCCTCGCGGTGATAGCCGGCTTCTACGGCTGCTGGCACGGGCCGCTTGGTCTGAAGGAGATCGCAAAGGAGGTGCACCGGCTGACCTCATTGACTGCCGCATCTCTTCGCTCCGCCGGATATGAGGTGGTCAATGGGTCGTGGTTCGACACGATCACCGTTGCCACTCCGGGCAGAGCCGAGGAGCTGATAGGGGAGTCCCTGAAGCGCGGGATCAATCTCGGGCGGGTGGATGAGGACCACGTGCGGATCGCCTTCGACGAGACGACCAACGATCAGATCGTCGAGCGGCTGCTCGATGCTTTTGGCGCGAGTGTTGTCGGCGTCACCGACGACGACTCGATTCCGGTCGACCTGGTCAGGCAATCGGAGTTCATGACCCACCCGGTGTTCAGCCTGCACCGGTCGGAGCACTCGATGCTCCGCTACCTGCGACGCCTCGCCGACCGCGATCTCGCCCTAGACCGAAGCATGATCCCACTGGGGTCTTGCACCATGAAGCTCAACGCAACCACAGAGATGATCCCGATCACCTGGCCAGAGTTCTCCGCGATCCACCCCTATGCGCCGGAGGAGCAGGTGGCGGGATATCTGGAGTTGATCGATGACCTCGCCGGCTACCTCTGCCGCATCACCGGCTACGACGCCGTGTCACTGCAGCCCAACGCCGGCTCGCAGGGCGAGCTCGCAGGCCTGCTCGCCATCAGCGCCTATCAGGGCTCGATTGGAGAAGGGCATCGGGACATCTGTCTGATCCCGTCGTCAGCGCACGGAACCAACGCCGCCTCGGCAGTGATGGCAGGCATGAAGGTCGTGGTGGTCGCCACCGATAGTTCGGGGAACGTCGACCTGGCCGACCTCGAAGCCAAGGCGTCGGAGCACTCGGAGCGCCTGGCGGCGGCGATGATCACCTATCCCTCGACCCATGGTGTGTTCGAGGAGGGGGTTCGGCGGCTGATCGAGATCGTGCACCAACACGGTGGCCAGGTCTATGTCGATGGGGCGAATCTGAATGCGATGGTGGGGCTGTCCAAGCCGGCCGGATTCGGGGCCGACGTCGGACATCTGAATCTCCACAAGACCTTCACCATCCCCCACGGGGGTGGTGGGCCCGGCGTGGGCCCGGTTGGGGTGAAGGCACATCTCGCCCCCTTCCTGCCCAACCACCCGATGAGCCAGCGGGCAGGCCCGTCGACCGGAGTGGGGCCGATCTCGGGAGCGCCCTTCGGGTCGGCCGGGATCCTCCCCATCCCGTATGCCTATGTCCGCCTGATGGGGGCGGACGGCCTGCGGGCGGCGAGCAAGGTGGCGATCCTCTCGGCCAATTACCTGGCTCGACGCCTCGATCCGTATTTTCCGGTGCTGTACACCGGGACGAACGGTCGCGTAGCCCATGAGTGCATCGTCGATGTGAGACCGATGACGCGGGCTGCAGGGGTGACCGCGGAAGACATCGCCAAGCGTCTCGCCGACTACGGGTTTCATGCGCCCACGCTCTCCTTCCCGGTGCCCGGCACTCTGATGATCGAGCCCACCGAGTCCGAGAGCCTCGAGGAGTTGGATCGATTCGTCGAGGCCATGATCGCCATTCACGGCGAAGTGGGGCGCGTCGAGTCAGGGGAGTGGAGCCCGGGGGACAACCCTCTCCACAACGCCCCTCATTCTGCCGAGCAGGTGGCGTCGGACGAATGGGACCACGTCTATTCGAGGGAGACCGCGGCCTTTCCCGTGGCCTCGCTCCGGGTCGACAAATACTGGCCACCCGTCGGCCGTGTGGACGGTCCCGGCGGCGACCGCAATCTCGTCTGCGCCTGCCCGCCCCTCGACGCCTACGTTTGATTCTTGGCTTGACATTCACCCGGAGGGTGGGATCTTGATGCATTGCACAGGGCGGGTAGGGACGCAGAGGTGACGGTGTCAGGGTGAAATTCACCGGTCAGGTGAGGGTTCCGGAAGTCGACCATCCGGGAGTCCCAGCAACGATCGTGGTCGAAGAGGGCCAGACCGAAGTATTTCTCGAAGGAGAATCGCTCGGCCGTTGGTCTCTTTTCGATGTGCGTGCGGCGCGTCTCGTCTCGAGCGCCTTCTCCCTTTCTCTCGACGGCGAGGAGATCACATTCATCGCCGATGAGCCGGTCGACTTCGCGTACAAAGGCGTCGATCACATGGCGGGGGTCTGGGCTCGCTACAAGTCGATGACGATCCCGCGTCGTGTCGTGGCAGTTGGCCGTTCCCGGCGCGGCACGATCCCCTCGCGTATCCCGGAACTCCGCGAGGCGATGCTGCTGAATCTCCAGACGGCCGGCCGTGGTGCCTCGCGCCAGGCCACGATGGAGGTGACGACGACGGCTCTCGCCGAGCCGTCACCGTGGACCAAGCGGATCGATGCCTATTCCAATGTGCCCCAGCCCATCGACACCGACCCGATCGAGACCGAGTTGGTCGACACCGAGCCGGTCGACACCGAGCCGATCGATACCGAGTTGATCGACACCGATCCAGTCGAGGTCGAACCCGTCGCAGAGCCCGATGACGAGGCCCCCGACCTCGAGAACGTCCCGAGCGCGGAGCAGCCCACCGAACGTCTGCTGGTCGACACCCTGGATGAGTCGGCGTTCGCACCTGAGATCGAGCCCACTGCGGACGCCATTGCGATCGAGAATGCGGAGCCCGAGCTCCGTGCGCCACTGCGGCCCGGCCCTGGTTTGATCCCGAGGCGAGTCGAGCGACCCCCGGCCGAGGAAGTCGCCGCTCCGTTCTGGGACGAGGCATGGGAGGAGCCGCCGATCGAGGAAGAGCCGTACGACGACCTGCCTCCCGACGCCGACTCCCTCCTCACTCTCGAGCACTTGCCGGCCGAGGTCACAGAAGCCGAGGTCACGGAAGAGGTCAGAAGAGGCCGACGACCCCGATGTCGAAGCGGTGGAGTTGGTAACCGAGGAAGACCATCCGATCTTCGCCGACGAGGCACTTTCGGCGCCCGCTCCTGCTCTCCCCGTTGGGGTGGAAGAGACGGAAGTCGAGGAATCCGCCTTCCCGGTCCCGGTAGAGCAATTGGCGGTGGTTGCCGCAACCGACGAGACGTTGAGGCCCCAGATGGTGGTCGACCTCGATCATCTCCATGTCGACCAGGCATCGCTCGAGCCAGACCTGGAGTTGCTGTTCGCCGGTGCCCCCGCACCCGAAGGTGAGAAGAGCGGGTTGCTGGGCGCAGTCCGTTCCGCCTTCGCCCGCAACAAGACCTCGCATGAACATGAGTTCGTCGAAGCCCCCGGTGGGATCGGCATCGTCCGGCAGATCTGTGCCGAATGCGGCTACATATCCATTGGAGTCGCGGACTGAAGCCGACGGGGCCTGGCTAGCCGGCGCCTGTCTTCAGAACCATCACGACGACCGCGACGATCAACAGGACGATCGTCACCGCTCCCCAGATCGCCGCCCTCTTTCCGTCCCGGGCAGCGGCGGCTCGGTCTCCCGACTCGAGAGCGGTGATGATGCGCTCGCCGCCCGGGCGGTGAACCAAGGCGCCGATCAGCCCGGCTGCGATCACGACGGCGATGCCGATCGAGACGAACGTGTCGCTCCAGTCATACGTATCGCTCACCATGACCAGGCCGATCCCGCTCAGGGCAGTGAGCAATCCCGCCGGGTTGAAGTAGCGGGTTCCGGCCTGTGCCGCCACTCTGGCCCAGGCGAGGGCAGCACCCTCGAGGCCGCTTCGGCTGATTCGTGGAGCGACGAAGCCATTGAGCAGGCCACCGCCGATCCATGCCGCGGCGGCGAGGATGTGAATGATGAGTAGCAGTTCGCTCATCTCAGAGGGTCAGGAACGTAGCACGAGCCAGGCACCGGCAAGGGGTACCCTCGCCCGGTGAATCCCACGGTCCGGCCTGTGATCCTCTCCGGCGGGTCCGGCACTCGTCTTTGGCCTCTTATCGACCACGAACGCCCCGAAACAATTCCTCGAGCTTCTCGGTGAGCCTCTGTTCGAGGCGACGCTGGGCCGGGTGGACGAGCTCGGTCTCGGCGGCGCCGTCACGGTGGTGACGGGCCGCGATCAGCTTCCTGCCGTGGAGAGATCGCTGGCCAGCAAGGCGATCGAGACGGCCACGATCCTGGTCGAGCCATCGGGACGGAACACTGCGCCGGCGGTGGTGGCAGCCGCCCTGATCTCGGATCCCGACGATGTCCTCGTGGTTCTCCCCTCGGACCATGTCATCAGCGACAGTCCGGCATTTGGCGAGGCTGTGACCAAGGCAGTCGCACTGGCCGGCGACGGTGCCTTGGTCACGTTCGGCGTCGAACCGAGCCGACCCGAGACCGGATACGGCTACATCGAGAAGGGAGAGCCTGTGGGGTCCGGGTTCCGGGTCGACAGATTCAAGGAGAAACCCGACGAGGACGAGGCTGCCCGTCTCGCCGGCGACGGGCAGCACCTGTGGAACTCGGGAATGTTCGTCTTCGGCGCAGGTCAGATCCTCAGCGAGGCGAGGCGGCAGGTTCCCGAGATCCTGACGGGAGTGCGAGGCTTCCCTCCCCGCCGAGCGGGCCGGGACGATCACTCTCGGAGAGACCTTCTCGGACATACCGGCGACCTCGATCGACCACGCCGTCATGGAGAATGCGGAGAACTCGGTAGTGGTCCCGCTCGACGCTGGGTGGAGCGACGTGGGCTCGTGGCATTCGGTCTGGGAGCTGAGCGAGCACGACGGGAACGGCAATTCCCTCAACGGCGATGTGGTGGCTGTCGACGTGGCCGATACCTATGTCCGATCCGGGTCGAAGACGGTCGCTGTGGCGGGAGTTACGGGGCTGGTGGTGGTGGTGACGCCGGACGTCGTCCTCATCGTTCCCAAGGAGAAGTCCCAGATGGTGCGGGACCTCGCCGCCGGGTGGGCGGCGAGTCGGCGGGCCGATTGAAGCCCTGGCCCGGCGATCCATACCATCGGACACGATGAGGCGTCTGGCGATCGTGGCCCTGTTGGGTGTGGTGGTCTCCGCATGCGTGGGCCGCCCTGAGGCCGACGCCAGCGGGGAGGAGATCTACCTCCAGCTCTGCTCCAACTGCCACGGCGACCAGCTCGAAGGTGGAGTCGGCCCACCGCTGGGCCCCGGAACGCAACGCCGCCGAACAGCCCGACGAGTATCTCCGGCTGACCATCGTCGAGGGACGGGGGAGGATGCCATCTTTCTCCTCATCCCTCACCGACGATCAGGTGGGGCGTCTGATCGACTACCTGCGGGAGGCCCAAGACGGATGAGCGTCGTGCTGGAGGCCCTCGAGTTGTATCCCGTTCGAATACCGATGCGTCACCGTTTTCGCCGGGTAGATCACCGCGAGGCCGTCCTCATCAAAGGCCCGGCCGGGTGGGGTGAATTCTCACCCTTCCCCGACTACCCGCCTCATGTGACGACGCGGTGGCTGGCTGCGGCACTCGAAGCTGCTTGCAGTGTCCTCCCCGAACCCGGTCGGGCCACGATCCCGGTCAACGTGACCGTGCCGGCGGTGACGCCCGAGGTGGCTGCCCGGCTCGTCCTGGAGTCGGGCGCGGGCACGGCCAAGGTAAAAGTGGGGGAGCCCGGCCAAACGATGGAAGAGGACGAGGCACGTCTTGCGGCGGTCCGGGCGGCGATCGGGCCGGAGGGCAAGATTCGCATCGACGTCAACGCAGGCTGGGACCTGGAGACCGCCGCTACCCGTCTTGCCTCGTATGCCCGCTTCGACCTGGAGTACGTCGAGCAACCCGTCACGAGCCTCGAGGAGATGGTCGAGCTCAAGAAGATGACCGATGTTCCGCTCGCTGCCGATGAGCTGGTACGTCTCCGGCCGGACCCGCTGGAGGTTGCGTCCATGGGCGCCGCCGACATCCTGGTGGTGAAGGTTCAGCCATTGGGCGGCGTGGTCAGGACTCTCGACATTGCTGCGCGCGCCGGTATCCCCGTCGTCGTGTCGTCGGCTCTGGAGACTTCGATCGGGATCTACTCCGGTCTCTTGGTCGCTTCTCTCCTACCCGAGCTCCCTTACGCCTGCGGGCTGGGGACGGTGTCACTGATCGAAGGCGATCCCACTCGCCTCCCCCTGGTCTCGATGAACGGGGAGCTCGAAGTCCGCCGCCCCGAGCCCGACCCTGAGTTGCTGGTCCGCTGGCGGCCCGACCGTGACAGGTCCGCCGAGCTCCTGCGTAAGGTCAGAAACGCGGCCGAGGTGCTCACCTGAGATCGCGAGACCACAAATCGAGACTCCATTGACACAGCCCAACCCCAGCACTGCCCAGGCCCGGGTCATCGTGGACGAGTTGCACCGCCACGGTGTCGACTATGTGGTCATCTCACCTGGCTCACGCTCGGCGGCCCTGGCAATCGCTTTCGAAGAGCACCCCGGCGTCGAGACCAGGGTCGTCCTCGATGAGCGATCCGCCGCCTTTCATGCCCTCGGCCGCAGCCGGGCGACGCAGACCCCCGTTGTGGCACTGGCCACGTCGGGGACCGCGCTTGCCAACTACCTGCCGTCTGTGGTCGAAGCGGACCTGTCGCTGGTCCCTCTCATCCTGATCTCGGCCGACCGGCCCCCCGATCTCCTCCATGTTGGGGCCAATCAGACAATCGACCAGGCAGGGATCTTTGGGGAGAAGGTCCGCTGGTCATGTGGAATCCCGCCCGCTGAGCCCGATCGTGACTCGAACGGCTATTGGCGCTCGAGCGTCTCCCAGGCCGTGGCAAGGGCCAGGGGACATGGCGGCCGCCCCGGACCGGTTCATGTCAACGTGGCGTTTCGCGAGCCGACGGTCCCCGTCCCGATGACGGGCGGACCCGGGCCGAGCCCTACCGGCACCCCATCGAGGGGCGGCCGGGCGACGAGCCCTGGCAGCAACACCGGCAGGCAAGGCCGGCAGGTGCGGCCCTCGGGTTGGGTGGTCGAGGCCTGGTCATCGTCGGCGAGGGTGACTTCGACCCGAAGGATGTCTTCGAGGCCGCTGGAAGACTCGGCTGGCCGGTGCTCGCTACCGCCACTTCCGGGCTCCGGGTCTTCGACGTGGTCACCACCTATCACCACGTGCTGGTGACGGGTGTGCCCACGAGCCTCGAGCCTGACCTGGTGGTGACTGTTGGCCGGACCGGGCCCAGCGACCGCATCGGATCTCTCACCTCACTGCCCGTGCCGCAGGTGCAGGTCGACCGCTGGGGGGCGTGGAACGACCCGCGCCGGCATTCGAGCCATCTGCTCCAGGCCGATCCGGCGCAAACCCTCGACGGCTTCTCACCGGCTCCCGACGACCGATTGCTCCGATCGTGGCTCGGGGCAGACGCCGCGATGCGGTCGGCTCTGGACGACCACCTCTCTGCCGACGAGACGCCCACCGGCCCGGCAGTGGCCCGAGCCCTCGACCCCTTCGATCAGGCGACGTTGATCGCGGCTTCGTCAATGCCGATCAGGGACGTGGACGCACATGTCGCCAACACGGCCAGGGTCATCGCCAATCGCGGCGCCTCGGGCATCGATGGCTTCGTCTCCACGGCATTGGGCGCCGCCACGGCCACGAGAGGCGCGGTGGCATTCGCAGGTGACCTCTCGTTTCTCCATGACGCCACCGGTCTCGTCGCGGACGACCACGGCGACGTCGTGTTCGTGGTCGTAGACAACGGCGGCGGTGGTCTGTTCGACTTGCTTCCACAGGCGGAGCACGCCCCTGCTTTCGAGCGCTTGTTCGTGGCCCCCCACAATCTCGACCTGAGCCGGGTCGCGTCCGCTTACAACCTGGGTGCCGCCATCGTGGAGGATGTCGCTGATCTTGGGGCCACGATCAAGAGTCGGCTCGACGCAGGCGGACCACATGTCGTCGTCGTTCCGGTCGAGCGCGAGGCCGATCTGAAGACTCGTCGGGGCCTGGACGACACCTCGCGGGCAGTGTGCGCCACGTTCAACTGAGACCGAGTGCCCCCAGCATCGGCCGCAGCTTGATCTGTGTCTCTTCGAACTCCATGACCGCGTCGGAGCCGTCGACGATCCCCGCACCGGTGTAGAGGGTCGCTTCCGCACCGTGGATTTCCCCGCAGCGGAGGGCGATGGCGAACTCCCCGTCCCCTTCCCGGTCGAACCAGCCCACGGGACCGGCGTATCTCCCCCGCTCGTGGCCCTCGAGCTCACGGATCAACTCGACCGCGGTCTTGGTCGGCGTCCCCGCCACGGCCGCAGTCGGGTGGAGGGCCGCCAGCAAGTCGGTCACGGTGGTTCCCGGGCGGACATCGCCTTCGAAGACGGTCGACAGGTGCTGGATGTCTCCGTAGGTGGCGACCGTTCTCTCCGACCGCCCGAGACGGGTGCAGAAGAGCGCCAGGGCGGTGTCGACCGAATCGGCAGCGAGAGCATGCTCCCGCGTCATCTTCTCGGTGTCGAAGAAGCCGGCCGAGGCGGGGTCGCCGGGATCGGCAGATCCGGCCAGGGAGATCGATCGGACATTCCCCGCGGCCAGCGAGACCAGCAGCTCGGGGCTCGAGCCCACGAAGCCATCGACGAGGAAGGTGTGCGATCCACGCTCGTTGCGGGCGAGATTGGACAGGACGAGGTGGGTGGGCACCTGACCCTCGAACCTCGCAGGGAGTCGTCTGGAGAGGACGACCTTCTCGACCTCTCGCTCGCGGATCGCATCGAGGGCGTCACTGACCAGCCGCATCCAGACCTCGAGCCCGCCGTCGCCGAGATGGCCACCGGGCAAGACGGTGGGTGGTGCTGATGGAGGCAGGTCGCTTGGGTCCCCCATCAGGAACCGGGTCCCGGCTGCGTCGATCTTCATGAGTGCCTGGGGGATGACCACGACCGAGCCCGCATCGTTCTCGTCAAAGGTGAAGCTCGCCAGGGCGACCGGGGCCGTGGTGGCGGAGAGCCTGCGCAAGGCCCGGTCGAAGCGGTCGGCTCCGGTGCCGGCGTCGATCCTCGTGGAGACTCCCCAGCCGAAGAGCGCCACGTCGCGATGGATCCATGCCGAGTCCGGGGCGCGTGAGAGGGCGTCGCGCACGGCCGACTCGAAGATCTCAGCTGTCATTCCACGTGCAGGCTAGGACCGGCTCGAGTGACTCGATCCCCGCCAACTCGTACGCGACCCGACGGAAGCGCTCAGGGTCGCCCGATGTGGCCAGGGTGAGGCGACCCGAGCCTCCGGTCGATGACGCGACCCTGCTCACCTGGCGGGCCACCGCAGGCGCCGGATCGACGATCCTGACCCCAGGCCCGGCCACGGCCTCGATGAGCGGAACGAGGAAAGGAAAATGGGTGCAGCCCAAGACCAGCGTGTCGGCGCCGCCATCGAGGATCGGCTCGAGACATGCCTCCACCTGTTGTCTCGCCTCAGGCCCGTCGACCTCAGCTTTCTCGACGAGCTCCACCCATCTCGGGCAGGCCCGGGTGAGCACCGTCGCACCTGTCGCGTGTCGCTGCAACACCGATGCGAAGAGCTCGCCCTGGAAGGTGGCCGCGGTGGCGAGGACACCGATGACACCCGTGGCGGTGCTCACTGCGGCCGGCTTCACGGCCGGTTCCATTCCCACGAAGGGCACGTCGGGATGGCTGGCACGTAATGCATGGAGGGCGGCCGCCGAAGCGGTGTTGCACGCGATGGTGATGGTCGTGGCGCCCCGATCGAGGAGCCACCGGGAGGCCTCCGCCGTCATCTCGGCGACCTCGGCGAGCGTTCGCACCCCGTACGGGGCCCGAGCCTGGTCGGCGAGATAGAAGAGGTCGGCGGAGGGCAACTCACGTCGTATCTCGGTGAGGACGCTCAAGCCGCCGACACCCGAGTCGAATACCCCGATCATGGCTGTCATATCAGCAGGGCGACGAAGGGGTCGGTGGTAGCTTCGCCCTAACAGGAGGTCCGGCGTGAAGATCGAGGGCTCGGTGGCGCTGGTCACGGGCGGTGTGTCCGGTCTTGGCTTCGGTGCCGCCTCCCGTTTCGTTCGAGGTGGGGGATCGGTGGTGATGCTCGACATCAACGACGCCCATGGCGCCGCAGCCGTCGATGCGCTGGGAGAGAGCTCCCGCTTCATCCGATGTGATGTGCGTGATCGAGACGCTGTTGCCGACTCGGTGGGCCGCGCCGCCGAGGAATGGGGCCGGATCGACATCCTGGTCAATGCCGCCGGCGTGGCGCCGGCGCAGCGGTTGATCTCGCGGGATGGTGAGCTATTCGATCTCGACCTGTTCAAGTTCGTGATCGAGGTGAATCTGATCGGCATGTTCGACGTGACCCGAAATGTCGCGGCGGTCATGTCTCACAACGATCCCGGTCTCGACGGGGAGCGAGGAGTGATCGTGAACGTGGCGTCGATCGCGGCCTTCGAGGGGCAGATCGGGCAGGCTGCCTACTCCGCCTCGAAGGGCGGCGATCGTCGGAATGACCCTGCCCCTGGCCCGCGATCTGGCCGGGATCGGGGTGAGAGCGGTCACGGTCGCACCGGGAATAATGGACACGCCCCTGCTGGCGGACGCTCCTGAGGAGCTCAAGGAATCCCTGGCCGCCCTTCATGTTTTCCCCCGTCGTCTCGGCACACCCGAGGACTTTGCCCATCTGGTGCAGTCGATTGTGGAGAACCCGCTTTTGAACGGTGAGGTCATCCGTCTCGACGCCGGCGCGAGGATGCCGCCCCGATGATCGTTGCGCGATCGTTCGGTACCAAAAAACCACCCGTTGTCACTATGTGTTGCACGCAGTGGGTGTATATGCTCCCCGCTTGATGGGCGTAACAGCCCGTCTGCCCATAGGAGGGAATCCATATGAAAAAGGGACGACAGAGGAGCGCGCTTGCCGCTCTTCTTGCGTTTGGACTGTTCCTTGCGGCTTGTAGCAGCGGGGAACCAACAGAAACAACGGAGGCGTCGGGCGACACGACGGCGACCACCGAGGCTCCGACGGACACCACTGAGGCACCGCCACCGATACCACCGAGGCCGCCGCGGCCGGCGATGGGATCATCACGAGCTACATCGGTGAGCCGGAGTTCCTGCAGCCCCCGAACACCAATGAGTCGGAAGGGAACGCGGTGCTCAGCGCCCTGTTCCGTGGCCTGATCGACTACAACCCGGAGACCAGTGAGCCCCAGTTCACCGGTGTCGCCGCGTCGATCGAGTCGCCCGACGAGGGTCTCACCTGGGAGATCGCCCTCAACGAGGGTTGGACCTTCCACGACGGCACGCCGGTGACGGCGCAGTCGTTCGTCGATTCGTGGAACTACTCGGCGCTACGGGCCCAATGCGGCCCAGGTGTCGGGTTTCTTCGCGTCGATCGCGGGATACGCCGACCTCCAGTGCGGGACCGTGACGGAGCCCGACCCGGAGACCGGTGAGGACGTCGACGTCGCCGACTGTGAGGGCCAGCCCCCCGCAGCCGAGGAGATGAGTGGTCTGTCGGTCACCGACGACCTCCACTTCACGGTCACCCTGGCCGCGCCCGAGACGTTCTTCATGACACGACTCGGTTACACCGCGTACTACCCGCTGCCGGAGGCGTTCTTCGCCGATCCGGCCGCGTACAACGAGGCACCGATCGGCAACGGTCCGTTCATGATGGACGGGTCCTGGGAGCACGACGTAGAGATCCGGACCGTGGCCAACCCCGACTTCGCGGGTGAGGACCAGGCGCAGATCGAAGGTCTGACCTTCAAGATCTACGCAGAAGTCGATGCCGCGATGAACGACCTGATGGCGGGCAACCTCGACATCGTCGATGCCCTGACGCCCGAGCGGGCGGCTGAGGTCATGGGAGCGGTCCCGAACTCGAGTGAGTCACCGAGCTCGTCGATCAACTATCTGGCGTTCCCGCTCTACGACCCCGTATACGAGAACCCCGATGTGCGGGCTGCACTGTCGATGGCCATCGACCGGCAGACGCTGGTCGACAGCCCGATCTTCAACGGCACTCGTGCTCCTGCATTCAACCTGCAGGCTCCGGTCATCCCCGGGTACCAGGAGACGGTCTGTGACAACTGGAACTACGACCCTGAGCAGGCAGCTGCTCTGTGGGAGTCGTCCGGTGGCATCGAGGGCCCGATCACGGTCTGGTTCAACTCGGGTGCCGGTCACGACGCCTGGGTCGAGGCAGTAGTCAACATGTGGGCCGAGACGCTCGGGATCGACCCGACCACGGTTGCGTTCGAGCAGCTCGACTTCGCCGACTACCTGCCCCGTATCGACGGCCAGGAGATCACCGGCCCGTTCCGTCTCGGCTGGGGTATGGACTACCCACACCCCCAGAACTACTGGCAGTTGCTGCTGGACAGCCGGTTCGTGCCGCCTTCGGGCTCGAACAGCACGTTCTACATCAACCCCGAGTACGACGCCAAGATCGACGAGGCCAACTCACAGGCCGACCTCGAAGCTGCCATCCCCCTCTATCAAGAGGCGGCGGCCATCGCGTGTGCTGACACTCCGTTGATCCCGATGTTCTTCGGGCTCAACCAGTACGCCTGGAGCGACAACGTCGGTGGCGTCTATGTCGACGCCTTCGGCAACCTGGTCTACACCGACCTGACGGCAGGCGGCTGAAAACCAATGGCGGCGGCAACGTCGCCGAATGTGGAGCGGCATCCTCGCGATGCCGCTCCACACTATGGTTCCATTCGGGTGGCGAGGATGGAGGCTTCGACCTTCGGGGCGGAGGAGGCGATTGGGTGAAGACTGACCGATGACGAGCTACATCATTCGGCGGGTCGGGCAATTCGTCCTCGTGTTCTTTGCCGCGACCTTCCTCATCTTCTCCATGGTCTTCGCCATCCCCGGTGACCCGATTCGGGCTCTTGCAGGTGAGAAGCCGATGCCCGACTCCCTGAGGCAGACTCTCGTCCAGCGGTACCACCTCGACGAGCCCTACCTCGTCCAGTACTGGTATTACGTGACGGGGGTCGTTCAGGGGGACCTGGGCGAGAGCTTCAACCAACGGCCGGTGCTCGACATCATCAAGGAGAGATTCCCCAGGACCCTGCGTCTCGCCATCTACGCCTTCATCATCGAGATGGTGATCGGAGTCACGGCCGGGGTCTGGGCGGGGATCCGAAAAGACAAATTCTTGGATTCATTGGTGAAGGTGAGCACGGTCGCCGTCATCTCGATTCCGATCTTCGTGCTCGGGTTCATGGCGCAGCTATTCATCGGGGTGAGATTGGGCTGGCTCCCTGTGACCGCGGGCAACCCGCCCAGTCTGTACGGGTACCTGCTCCCGGCCATCGTCCTCGCCGCTGTCTCACTGGCCTACGTCGCCCGACTCACCCGCTCCAGCGTGGTCGAGAACCTTCGCTCCGACTACGTGCGCACTGCCAAGGCCAAGGGGCTCAGTCAGCGCCGGGTGATCGGGGTCCACACCTTCCGCAACTCTCTCATCCCGGTGATCACCTTCCTCGCCATCGACCTCGGGGCGCTCATGGGAGGGGCGATCATCACCGAGACCATCTTCAACGTCCCCGGGATCGGCCAGGCGCTGTATCAGTCGGTCATCGGTCAGGAAGGGGCAGTGGTGGTCGGGATCGTCACCCTCCTGGTGATCATCTACGCGGTCGCCAACCTGGTAGTCGACGTCATGTATGCGGTGCTCGACCCGAGGATTCGTTATGACTGACACGACCAACAAGACGCCGGCCGAGGTCCTGGCGCCAGACGTGGTCACCCCGGAGGTGGTTCCGGCCCAGGCGCCCAAGCAGGACAAGCCGGCCAGTCTCTGGTCTGACGCCTGGAAGGAATTGCGGCGCAAGCCAGGGTTCATCATCTCGGCGTTACTCGTGATCCTCATGGTGGTCATGGCCGCCTTCCCCACACTCTTCACCTCGGTCGACCCCCGGGATTGCAGCCTCATCGACGCCTTGCAGACTCCGAGCGCCGAGCACCGGTTTGGCACCGACCTGCAGGGTTGCGACTACTACGCCCGCACCATTTGGGGAGCTCGAACCTCGGTCTCGATCGGTCTACTTGTCACCCTCTTCTCCACACTCATCGCGGTCATCGCTCGGATCCGTCTCCGGGTACAGGGGTGGCTGGCTCGACTCGACGCTCTCCCGTTTCACCGACATCATGTTCGCCATCCCGCTGATCCTGGGCGCCCTCGTGATCCTCAATGCCCTGGCCGGCAGCAGGGGTGTCTTGCAGGTGTCGGCGGTGCTCATTGCCTTCGGGTGGCCCACGATGATGCGGCTCATGAGGTCGTCGGTGCTGTCGGTGAAAGAGCTCGACTACATCGACGCGGCCCGTGCCCTCGGTGCCAGCGACTGGCGCATCATCACCCGTCACGTCCTCGCCAACGGGATCACACCTGTCATCGTCTATGCCACCATCACCGTCGGGGTCATCATCTCGGCCGAGGCCTCTCTGTCCTTCCTCAATGTGGGTCTCCAGCTGCCCGCCATCTCGTGGGGCCTGATGATCAACACGGCACAGAACCGCATCCTTGCTTTCCCGCACCTGTTGTTCTTCCCCGGGCTATTTCTCAGCGCGACCGTCTTCGCATTCATCCTGATGGGTGACGCCCTCCGCGACGCCTTGGATCCCAAGCTGCGATGACGAAGGTCACGCCGCTGGACACAGCCGTCGATCCCCACTCCGCCGACACCGGGGTGCTTCTCGACGTGAAGGACCTGGAAGTCGAGTTCCGGATGCGATCCGGCACGGTCAAGGCGGCCAACCGGGTCAGCTATCAAGTCGACAAGGGTGAGACCCTCGCCATCGTCGGCGAGTCGGGCTCGGGGAAGACCGTCAGCGCCCAGGCCATCATGGGGATCATCGACTCTCCTCCCGGATTCGTCACCGGCGGCGAGATCCTGTTTCGGGGCAAGGACCTGCTGAAGATGGAGGAGAAGGAGCGACGCCAGATCAGGGGCGATCGGATCTCGATGATCTTCCAGGACGCTCTCACCGCGCTCAACCCGGTGTTCACGGTGGGCTGGCAGATCTCGGAGATGTTTCAGAAGCATCGGGGCATGTCCAAGTCTGAGGGCTACAAACGCGCCGTCGAGTTGATGAACCTCGTGAAGATCCCCTCGGCCGCTGAGCGGGTCAATGCCTACCCCCACGAGTTCTCGGGTGGCATGCGTCAGCGGGTAATGATCGCAATGGCCATCGCCCTGGATCCGGATGTTCTGATCGCCGATGAGCCGACGACCGCTCTCGACGTCACCGTGCAAGCGCAGATCATGGGGCTCCTCGCTGATCTGCAGCAGCAGACCGGGATGGGGCTGATACTGATCACACACGACCTCGGGGTGGTCGCCGAGGTAGCCGACAAGGTCTCGGTCATGTATGCCGCCGAGATCGTGGAGACCGCCGATATCCGTGAGCTCTATCGACATCCATATCACCCCTATACCGAGGGTCTGATGCGCTCCCTGGTCCGGCCCGACCACAAGGGCGGTCGTCTCTCCCCGATCAAGGGGTCGCCCCCCGACCTCCTCCACATCCCTTCGGGCTGCCCCTTCCATCCCCGTTGTGACTATGTCCAGGACCTCTGTCGGACGGATGACCCACCGTTGCGAGAGATCCTGGAGGGCCGAACTTCAGCCTGTCATTTCGCCGAGGTGTTCTCAGATGACTGAGCCGATCCTCTCAGTTCAGGACCTGGTCAAGCATTACCCGATCCGGAAGGGCGTGTTCCGTCGCCAGGTCGGCTCGATCAAGGCCGTGGACGGGGTCAGCTTCGACCTGATGCCGGGCGAGACACTGGGGCTGGTCGGCGAGTCGGGTTGTGGCAAGTCGACCGTGGCCCGCACCCTCCTTCGTCTGATCGAGCCGACCGCAGGTCAGGCCCTCTATAGGGGCACCGACATCTTCTCGCTGGACAAAGGCGACATGCGGGAACTGCGGCGGCATATCCAGATCATCTTCCAGGACCCGTACGCGTCTCTGAATCCGAGAATGACGGTCGGGGACATCATTGCCGAGCCGTGGGCGATCCACACCGATCTGCTCCCCAAAGACAAGGTCAGAGATCGGGTTCGCCAGCTCCTGGAGCTGGTCGGGCTCAACCCCAATCACATCAACAGGTATCCGCACCAGTTCTCCGGTGGGCAGCGCCAGCGGATCGGGGTGGCCCGGGCACTTGGCCCTGAACCCGAGCATCATCATCTGTGACGAGCCGGTCTCTGCCCTCGACGTTTCGGTGCAGGCCCAGGTGGTCAATCTCCTCGAGGACATCCAGGACGAGTTCAACCTCTCCTACATCTTCATCGCTCACGACCTCTCGATTGTTCGTCACATCTCGGACCGTGTTGCCGTGATGTACCTGGGCAAGATCGTCGAGGAGGGGGTCGAGTCGGATCTCTACGCGAATCCGTCGCACCCCTACACCCAGGCTCTCCTGTCGGCGGTGCCGGTGCCCGACCCCGAATTCCACTCCGACAAGCGCATCCTGCTCCAGGGCGATGTGCCCTCGGCGGCCAATCCTCCCTCCGGGTGTCATTTCCGCACCCGGTGCTGGAAGGCCCAGGACATCTGTGCCGAGGTCGAGCCACCCTTGGAGCAGCATTTCGACACTCTGGCCGCCTGCCATTTCGCCGCCCCACGCGAGATTTTCGCAGAGGCCGAGTAGTCAAAGCCCTTTCAGGCTCTCCGGGTTCTCCAGACCGGACAGGTCGCCCGGCTCCTCCCCAAGGGCCACTGCCTTGATCACCCGGCGCATGATCTTCGCCGACCTGGTTCGGGGCAGGTCAGCCACCCAACGGACATCTTTCGGGCGGAACGCCTTGCCCATCGTCGCGGTCACTGCGGCAACAACCGCTGCGGTCAGGTTGTCGTCGGGCTCCACATCGGGCGAGGGCACGACGTAGAGCGCGATCGACTCCCCCTTCACCTCGTCGGGGATTCCGATCGCCGCGGCCATGGTGACCTCGGGAAGGGCCACCACCGCCGACTCGATCTCGGCCGGGCCAACGCGCTTGCCGGCGATGTTGAGGGTGTCATCCGATCTGCCGTGAAGAAACCAGAAGCCGTCGTCGTCGGTCGAGGCCCAGTCGCCATGCACCCAGACGTCGGGGAAACGGGACCAGTAGGTCTCGAGGTATCGCTCGGGCTCGCCCCAGAAACCGCGGGTCATCCCCGGCCATGAGCCCCTGATCACCAGCTCGCCTACCTCTCCACGCACCGGGTTGCCGTCGGCGTCGTAGATGTCGGCGTCGATCCCGAAAGATGGGAATCCCACCGACGTCGGCTTGAGCCCTTGCAGGATGTTGACCCCGACGATGACCGCGCCGATCTCGGTCCCTCCGGTGATGTTGATGATCGGCCGTTTCCTCTCTCCGACGTCGTCGAACAGCCACCACCATGGATCGGGGTTCCACGGCTCACCGGTGGATCCAAAAGTGTGGAGCCGGGAGAGGTCGTGACGGCGGGCCTGTTCGGCGCCGTGGGGCCGCAGGGCACGGATGAGCGTGGGTGAGATCCCGAGGAAGGTCACGCCGAGATTGGCCGCCACCGCCCAGAGCCGGTCCGGGCCTGGATGGTCGGGCGCCCCGTCGTATGTGGCCAGGGCCGCCCCGTTGGCCAGACCGGCGAGGACCATCCATGGGCCCATGATCCAACCCATGTCCGTGGCCCACATCACGACGTCGTCCCGGCCGATCTCGGCGTGGAAGGCGCCCTCGGCGGCGAGCTTCACCGTGAGGCCGGCGTGGACATGGACGGCTCCCTTTGGCCTGCCGGTGGTGCCCGAGGTGTAGGCGATCAGCACGGGAGCCTCGGTGCTGGTGGGGACTGGGGGGACCGGCTCGGCGTCCGGGACCACATCGTCCCACCACACGTCCCGGCCCTTCGATCATCGGGGTGTCGGACCGGCCGGCGTAGTCGACGACGAGGACACGGTCCACACCACCGGCGCTGTCGATCGCCTCGTCGGCGACCTCCTTCATCTCGATCAGAGTGCCCCGGCGCTGGAAGCCGTCGGCGCAGATCATGACCTTGGGCCGCGGGTCGCCGAGCCGGGTAGCCACTGCCTCGGCTCCGTATCCGGAGAAGACCGGGATGAAGATCGCTCCGATCCGGGCCACGGCGAGGAGCGACACCACTGCCTCTACGCCCATGGGCAGAAACACGGCAACCGCATCCCCCTTGGAGACGCCGAGCCCGTTCAGTGCAGCGCCGAGACGGCCAACCACATCCCTCATCTCGCCAAAGGTCAGCTCGCGGATCTCACCCGTCTCTTTCTCGCTGCGCAGCGCGATCCGGCCCGCGTCGTCGTCGGCCCACCTGTCGACACATGCCTGGGTCAGGTTGAAGCCACCGCCGACGAACCAGGTCGCCCACTGATGCCCTCTGGATGTGTCCCGGACCGCCCGCCACGGCCGTTCGAAGGGGAGGCCGAGGAAATCGACGACCGCCTCCCAGAACCACTCCGGGTCGGATGCCGACCTCTGACGCAGCTCATCCACGGTCGCGATCTCGATGCTCGCGCATGAACGCGGCCGTGTTGGACGCCGCCGTCCTCTCCGGAGTCGGCCGCCACACCACATCTGAACCTCTCCATTGCCCTCCTCGTGGGTGGTGTCGGAGGCTAGATCGCTGCCAATACAGCGGCCCGGCCAGTCCTAACCTCCTCGTCGATGAACAAGATCGAGGAGCGAACGGACAACCGCGTCTTCCGGCAGACGGACGTTGGTCGTAGCCGGGGTGCTCTTGCTCACTGCGCTGGCGCTCTACCTGCTTTTCCGCCTCAGGACTCTTATCTTCATGGTGTTCGTCGCGCTGTTCATCGCCGTCGCCCTAGAGCCTCCGGTCCACTTTCTCGAGAAGCGGGGCTGGAAGCGAGGCCTTGCCACCGGCCTGGTATTCCTGGTGGTCTTCCTTTTGATCGTGGCGTTTGTCGCGCTCCTCGTCCCACTGTTCGTCAACCAGTTCAACGAGCTGATCGACCAGCTACCCGGATACATCGAATCCGTCGCCCAGCAATTGAACGACTGGTTCAACCTCGACTTGTCCACGGAATCTCTCCAGCAGGAGGCGGCCAGACTGCCCGACATCATCGCCGGTTCCGGGGGGACCATCCTGGGAGGGGTGGTCAGCGTCACGACGGGCATCTTCAGCTTCCTCTTCTTCGCCACCACGGTCGCCCTCTTCTCGTTCTACATGATCGCCGAGCTGCCCAAGCTGCAGCGGACCGTCCTCTCCACGATGAACCAGGAGCGCCAGCGTGACGCTCTGCACATATGGGACGTGGCGGTGGAGAAGATGGGTTTGTACATCTACTCCAGGCTGATCCTCGCCCTACTCAGTGGCCTCCTCACCGCAGGCTTTCTCACCCTCCTTGGAGTCCCCTTCGCGGTGTCGCTGGGGATCTGGGTCGGTGTGCTCAGCCAATTCATCCCGGTGGTAGGCACCTATCTCGCCGCCATCCTCCCTGCCGTCGTTGCCCTTTCTTCGGGCGGCTTGGGCACCATGCTCTGGGTGATCGTCTACTTCCTGGCCTATCAACAGATCGAGAACTACCTGATCGCACCCCGGATCACCCAGAAGACCATGGAGATCCATCCCGCCGTCTCGATCGGCGCCATCATCATCGGGTCGGCCCTGTTGGGGCCGATCGGTGTGATCCTCGCCCTGCCGATGACCGGGATCATCCAGGCGCTCATCTCCGAGACCCGAAATGAACACGCTGTGATCCTGGACCATGGGCACGACTCCGAAACTGTGATATGAGAAGGACGGTTCCGATACGTTCGGCCCTTCTCGTCGCCCTGGTGATGTCGACGGTGGCTTGCACCGGTGAGGCCGAGCCAACGACCACGGTGGCGGTGGTCACGACCAGGGCGGCGCCAGTGACCACGACGACGGTCGCTCCCACAACCACGGTGGTGGGCGAGTGCCGTGACACATTCTGCGTCAGGTACAACATCCGTCAGGAGGCGGCCTGGGCCGATGGAACACCTGTGACCGCCGCCGACTTCGTCTTTACCTACGAGACCATCGCTGACCCCGCGCTGGACATCACCAGTCGGGAGGGTTACCACCTGATCACCGGGTACGAGGTCGTCGATGACAAGACGGTCGTCTTCGCCTTCGACGAGATCTATGCGCCGTGGCAGACGCTGTTCAGCTCGATCCTGCCGGCGCACATCCTCGAGGGCGAGCCCTTCAACACCGTCTGGGACGATGCCATCACGATGGGCACGGGGCCGTTCACATTCGTCGAATGGGTGCCTGAGGAGCGGATCACGCTGGCGCGGAATCCCAACTACTGGGGTGAGGCAACCGGTGACGTCCAGACCCTCAACGTCTTGTTTCTCGGCGACGAGGAGGTGCAGGTCGAGGCGCTGGGGGATGGCGAGGTCGACATGATCTACCCGCAGCCCGATGTGTCCCTGTTGGAAGAGGTCGCCGGCATCGGCGAGGTCGACTCGGTGACGGGCCTCGGCCCGGTGTGGGAGTACTTCGGCTTCAACCAGGATGACCCCAGGCTGCGGAACCTCTTCGTCCGCCAGGCCATCGCCCAGGGCATCAACCGCGACGCCATGATGGAAGCGGTTGTCCGGCCAATCACTCCGGGCGGCCAGCTCCTCGGGAACTCGGTCTGGTTGAACAGCAGTGATCACTACGTGGACCACTTCAACGGCCAGTTCCCCTACGACCCGGTGGCCGCCGAAGCGCTGTTGTCGGGCAACGGCTGCGTCAGGGGTGAAGACGACATCTACGTTTGCGGCGACCAGCGTCTCTCATTCAGTTGGGCGACCACATCGGGCAGCGACGCCCGGGATATGCATTTCGAACTCGCGCAGGCCGATCTCGCTGCCATCGGCATAGAGATAACTCCGAGTTTCGGGCCTACCTCCGAGTTGTTGCAGACCGCCAATCTGCAGGGAGGGGCCGACGTCTGGCAGGTGACGAACCTGGCCTGGGTCGCCTCCCCGGACCCGTCCTGGGGCAACAGCCGCTATTACTGCCAGGGCAACGCATCGAACGGCTTCGGCGACCTGAACTTCTTTCGCTATTGCGACGAAGAGGTGGACGCGCTGATCAGGCAGACCGACACGATCGTCGACCCGGACGAGCGGGCCGCGACCTACAACCAGGCCGACGAGCTATGGCTCGCCGGGGTTCCGATGATCCCGATGTATCAGAGACCGACACTCCTCGCCTGGGATTCGGTCATCCAGGGCCCCGGCGACAACCCGTCCGAGATCGGGCCCTTCTGGAACATCGGTGACTGGAGCGGGCAGGAAGAGGTCAACTTCGGGGCCAACATGCAACCGGGCTCGATGAACATCATCGAGTCGGATGGCAACCAGACCGAGAGCTTCTACATCGCCAACGCCATCCTCGAGGGTGCGTTCACCATCACCCCTGACTTCGAGTATGCCCCCCGTCTCGTCGAGAGCGCAGAGCCGATAGTTCCCGAGGGCTGAGCGGTCACACACCACTAGGTTGCGCCGGACCATGACCGGCCCCTTGCAGGGAATGAGGGTTGTCGAGATCGCCGCCTTGGGGCCGGCGCCCTTCTGCGGGATGGTCCTTGCCGACCTCGGCGCCGACGTGGTGAGGGTGGATCGAGCCGATGCGGTCACCGGCGGGCACACGAGCTCGACGAGAAACGACCTCATGTGTCGCGGGAAGAGGTCGATTGGGGTGGACCTCAAGCACGAAGAAGGAGTGAGTGTCGTTCTTCGGCTGGTGGAGGGGGCCGACGCTCTGATCGAAGGCTTCAGACCCGGGGTCACCGAGCGTCTCGGCATCGGCCCCGCTCAGTGTCTCGCCCGGAACGCTGCCCTCGTGTACGGGCGGATGACCGGCTGGGGCCAGGACGGTCCGCTGTCGGGGCGGGCGGGCCACGACATCGACTACATCGCCCTGTCCGGTGCCCTGGCCGCGATCGGTCCCGCCGAGACGCCCTTGCCTCCCTTGAATCTGGTGGGTGACTTCGGAGGAGGGGGCATGTTGCTCGCCGTCGGCATCCTCGCCGCCGTGCTTCACGCTCGTGAGACCGGGGAGGGCCAGGTCGTCGATGCCGCCATGGTCGAGGGGTCGGCACTGCTCACCACGGCCATGCACGGTCATATCGCCGAGGGCTGGTGGGCGCCCGGGCGGCGCGAGGCCAATCTCCTCGATGGTGGGGCGCCGTTCTATGCGGTATACGAGACAGCCGATGGCGGTCACATCGCGGTCGGTGCATTGGAGCCGCAGTTCTTTGCTGCACTCCTCGAAGGTCTCGGTATCGACCAGGAGTCTCTGCCTGCACAGGGAGACAGGGAGGGCTGGCCAAAGATCAAGACCGTCCTGGCGGCCAAATTCGGCTCACGGAGTCGTGACGAGTGGGCTGAGCACTTCGCGCAGATCGACGCTTGCGTGGCCCCGGTCCTCGACGCCACCGAGGCGCCCGGCCATCCCCACAACATGGCCCGCGAGGTGTTCATCGAGGTCGACGGGGTCACCCAACCCGCTCCCGGCCCCAGATTCTCGGTTACTCCTGTGCCCGCTCCGTCGGGCCCTGGCTACCCGGGGAGGGACACAGATCTCGTGCTGGAGACGCTCGGCTATAGCGAAACCGAGACAAGTATGCTCCGCCGGGTCGGAGCAGTGGCCTGATCGCGGAGGAGAAATGTCCCAGGAAGCCGTGTTGGCGGAGCGAGCGGCGATCGACGCCGAGATAGAGGGCAAGACGATCGTCGATTACCTCGATCGGAATGCTGAACGTCACGGTGCCCAGCCCGCGATCCATTACAAGGATGGGGGATTGGAAGACGCTGACCTGGGGCGAATACCGCCAGGCAGTGCACGAGGCGGCCGCGGGTTTCCAGGCCCTGGGTGTCGGCGAGGGAGAATTCGTCGCCATCATGGCCGGGAACCGCCCGGAGCACGTCATCGCCGACTACGCGGCCATCCATTCCGGGGCGACCGCGGTGACCATCTACTCCACGCTCACCGCGCCCCAGGTCCAATACATCGCCGACAACTGCAAGGCCACCGTGGCGGTGCTGGAAGACCTCGAGTTCATGAAGCGCTGGGAGGAGATCCGCTCGGAGCTGCCCAACCTGCGGTACGTGGTCCTGATGTCGGGCGCCGAGAACTACGACACCGCTGATTGGGTGCTGAGCTGGGACGAGCTTCTGGTCAGGGGCAAGAAGCGCCTTGCCGACGATCCCGACGCAGTGAGCCGCACCGCCGGCACGATCACCCCGGACACGCTGGCCACCCTGATCTACACCTCGGGAACCACCGGCACCCCCAAGGGCGTCATGATCAGCCACCGCAACGTGGTCTGGACTGCCGAATGCCTGCGACGGGCGGCCAACATCGACCTCGGGCCTCGAATGGTCTCCTATCTGCCTCTCGCTCACATCGCCGAGCGGCTCGCCACGCACTATCTGGCAACGTATCTGGCCGGCCAGGTGTGGTTCTGCCCGAATCTCGCCGGTGTCCTCGAGTACATCCAGGAGGCTCGGCCGACCCTGTTCGTCGGGGTTCCCCGTGTCTTCGAGAAGTTCCATTCCCGGCTCGCCGCCCGTTTTGCCGAGACTCACGGGATCAAGAAGACCCTGCTCGACCGGGCGCTGGACGCCAACCGGAAACGTGTTCTGGCGGAGCAGGAAGGGTCATCGGGCCCGATGATGGCGGGGACGCTCGACTCGCTCGTCCTGTCCAAGGTGCGCGAGCAGCTGGGCATGGACCAGGTCGAGCTCGCGATCACCGCAGCTGCACCGATCAACCCGGACCTGATCCTGTTCTTCCAGACTCTGGGGATCCCTCTCTTCGAGTTGTACGGGATGTCGGAGACCACCGGTCCGGCGACGACGAATCTCCCCGGTGCATTCCGGCTCGGCTCGGTGGGGAAGGCTCTCCCCGGGGTGGAGGTGGAGCTTGCCGAAGACGACGAGCTGTTGATGAGGGGAGGGGTCATCACCGAGGGCTATTACAAGCTCCCCGACGACACGACCGAGGCCTTCGACTCCCAGGGCTGGCTCCATTCGGGCGACCTGGCCCGGATCGACGACGACGGCTTCGTGTGGATCGTCGGTCGAAAGAAGGAGATCATCATCACAGCTGGGGGAAAGAACATCGCCCCGGCCAAGCTGGAGACCCTCCTGGGCAACCACGCTCTCATCTCCAAGGCGTGCATGGTCGGCGACGGTCGCAAGTTCCTGACGATGATCGTTGCCCTCGACCATGAGGAGGCACCGGCGTGGGCCGAGTCCAACGGTCTGATCTATGAGGACCTGGCGACCTTCTCCAGGCTCGATGAGGTGAATGCCGAGATCGAGCGAGCGATCGACGAAGCCAACGGGACCGTCTCTTCGGTCGAGCAGGTGAAGAAGTGGATCATCGTGCCCGACGAGTGGACCCCCGACTCGGGCGAGGTGACCCCGTCCCTGAAGCTCAAGCGCAAGGTCGTGCTCGACAAGTACGCGAGCGAGATCGAGAGTCTTTACGTAGGAGTCTGAGACCCGGCCCCGGGCGAATATGCAACGAGACCTGTTCGAAGCGGACCATGAGCTGTTCCGCTCCACCGCCCGCGAGTTCGTCGAGCGGGAGGTGGCTCCCAACGTCGCCAAATGGGAGGCGCAGGGGAGGGTCGACAAAGACATGTTCCGCAACGCCGGCAAGGCCGGGCTTCTCGGTATGGCGGTGCCCGAGGAGCATGGTGGGGGCGGGATAGCCGACTTCCGATTCAACATGGTGGTCGGTGAGGAGTTGATGCGCGCCGACGCCATGGCCTCGGGGATGTGCATCACCCTTCACAACGATGTCTGTCTCCCCTATTTCACGCACCTCTGCGACGGCGAGCAGGCCAGGCGGTGGATGCCCGGTCTCGTGTCGGGGGACCTGATGTCGGCGATAGCCATGACCGAGCCCGGCGCCGGATCTGATCTGGCCGGGATCAAGACAACGGCCATCCGCGATGGCGACGTCTATGTCGTCAACGGCTCCAAGACGTTCATCACCAACGGGATCAACTCCGATCTCGTGATCACCGCAGTCAAGACGGACCCCCAGGAGAGGCACAGCGGGATGAGCCTCCTCGTCATCGAGGACGGCTCGGAGGGCTTCAGCCGGGGGCGGAACCTGGAGAAGATCGGTCTCCACGCCCAGGACACCGCCGAGCTGTTCTTCGACGACGTCAGGGTGCCGGTGTCGAACCGGCTGGGCGAGGAGGGGATGGGCTTCGTCTACCTGATGGAGAATCTGCCCCAGGAGCGGCTCAGCCTCGCCACTGGCTCTGTTGCCCACGCTCAGGCCGCCTTCGATTGGACGCTCGATTATGTCAAGGAGCGTCACGCGTTCGATCAGCCCATAGGGAGCTTCCAGACCGTGAAGCACGTCATGGCCGAGATGAGGACCGAGCTCGACATCGCTCAGACCTATGTCGACCGCCAGGTGATGGCGCTGAACCGGGGAGAGCTGAGTGCCGAGGATGCTGCCAAGGCCAAATGGTGGGTGACGGAGATGGAGAAAAGGGTGATCGACCGCTGTCTCCAGCTCTTTGGTGGCTGGGGCTACATGGAGGAGTACCCCATCGCCAGGGCATTTCGCGACGCACGGGTCCAGACCATCTATGGGGGGACGACCGAGATCATGAAGGAGATCATCGGGCGGTCTCTCGGTCTCTGAGCCAGGAATCAATCGGAGGGAGTCAGCAAATGGGTGAGCCAATCACGTTCGACGGGCGGGTGGCTGTGGTCACCGGGGCCGGTGGGGGCCTGGGCAGGGAATACGCCCTCGAATTGGGGAGACGGGGCGCCATGGTCGTTGTCAACGACCTGGGCGGCGCGGTAGACGGAAGCGGCTCCTCGCACTCCGCGGCCGACCTGGTGGTGGATCAGATCAAGGGCGCCGGTGGTGAAGCGGTTGCCAGCTACGACTCGGTCGCCACTCGCGACGGCGGCGAGGGCATCGTCCAGACCGCCCTGGATGCCTTCGGGTCGGTCGACATCGTCATCAACAACGCGGGGATCCTCAGGGACAAGTCGTTCGCCAATATGACCCTCGATGAGGTCGACGCGGTGCTCGATGTGCACCTCAGAGGCGCCTTCCACGTGTCGCATCCAGCCTTCAAACTGATGAAGGAACGGGGGTACGGCCGGTTCGTCCACACGAGCTCGGCATCCGGTCTCTTCGGCAACTTCGGCCAGGCCAACTACGGCGCGGCCAAGGCCGGGCTGGTCGGTCTGTCCAACGTGCTCGCCATCGAGGGGGCCAAGTACAACATCAAGTCGAATGCGGTGGCGCCCACTGCCCGCACCCGGATGACCGAGGACATCCTCGGCCCGTTCGTCGAGCTGCTCGATCCACAGCAGGTGATGCCGATGGTCGTCTATCTCTGCTCTGAGCAGAACGAGCACACCCACGAGATCTTCACGGTCGGCGGGGGCAGGTACGGCCGGGTCTTCGTCGGCACCAACACCGGATGGTTCGCCGGCCAGGGGGTGGTGCCCACGGTCGAGGACCTCGTGGAGCACCTCGATGAGATCCGCGATGTCTCTGAGCATCTGATCCCGGGGGATATCAACGAAGAGCTGATGATCCTCGCCCGTCTGGCGGGCGGCTGATGCCGATCGATCTCGAGAAAGCGGTCGGGGCGGAGCTCGCCGGAGGGACCGCCGTCTGGGATGAGGACGACATCATCCTGTATCACCTGGGCGTCGGCGCAGGCGTGCCGCCCACCGACCCGGGTGAGTTGCGCTACGCCTACGAGGGGGATCTACGAGTTCTCCCCACCTACGCAACCATCCCCCAGTTCCCGGTGATGATGAGCATGGGATACGCCCCTGGCTTCGATATCAACCCGGCGATGATCCTCCACGGGGAGCATGAGATCGTGGTCCACGAGCCGATCCCGACCAGCGGAACGGTGGTCCAGACCGGCAGCGTCACCGAGATCATGGACAAGGGAAAGGGCGCACTGGTAGTCGTCGAGATCGTTTCAGTCCTGGAGAAGACCGGCAAGCCGCTGTTCACCAATCGTGCGTCGATCTTCATCAGGGGAGAGGGCGGCTTTGGCGGGGACAGCGGCCCATCGACGACCGATCTCAGGCCATCGCGGGACCCCGACCACGTCGTCGAGTCGGTCACCCTTCCCCAGCAGGCGCTGCTCTACCGGATGGCATCGAGGGACAAGAACCCGCTCCACGCCGACCCGGGGTTCGCCGCCTTCGCGGGGTTCGATCGGCCGATCCTGCACGGGTTGTGCACCTACGGGATGGTCTGCAAGGCGGTCGTGGACCATGCCCTGGACGGACACTCCGATGCGGTGGCCTCATTCCGGGCCCGCTTCTCGGGCGTCGTCTACCCGGGGGAGACGCTGGTCAGCTCGATCTGGGAGGAAGGCGACCAGGCTCGTGGTGTCGACCTCGGTGAAGGAACGAGGAGTCGTCGTGCTGTCGAACGGAGTGGTAGTCGTAGAACGTAGAACGTAAGACCTACGACCTACAACCGAGATCCGGCCGTCAGGCCCGGATCTCCACCGGTGTCCCGATGGCGACCACGTCATGGAGACGAGTGATGACTTCGTTGGCGACACGGACACATCCAAGTGACACCGCCCGTCCGATCGACAACGGGTTGTTGGTCCCGTGGATGCCGATGATCCCGTCGCCCCCGTTGTATTCGGTGACGGTGTCCGATCGGGCGGACAGACCGAGGGCATGAGGACCCCAAGGGCTGTTGGGGTCGGCCAGGGCAACACTGTCGGTGACGAAGAAGTTCCCCGTCGGGGTTGGGTTGGCCCCGCTGCCGACTCCGACCGGGGTTGCGATCACCTCGTTGTCTCCCACGACATAGCTGAGCGTTCGGTCGGAGAGGTCGATCAGCACCTTGCCGTCGACGACGAACGCGACCATCTCGTCGGCGCGGACCCATCCCTCGGCGCCATTGGGACGACCGGGGAGAAGGACCCGGGCCCAACCATCATTCGGCCCCTCCAGGACCATGAGCACGGTGGTGGTCCCGAGGATGGTGGTTGGTTCCAGGGTGCGGGTCGGCTCGGTTTCGTTTGGCCCGGCGAAGACTTCCACCGCCTCCCGCGCACCGAGGACGAGAGAGGAACCCTCCGGAAGGGACTCGACGTCGAGGGCCTCCTCAACCGTCGTGGTGGTGGCGATCGAAGTGGTCGTGGTGGGCGCTGTGGTGGTCGTCGGCGCCACGCTGGTCGTGGGTGCGACGGTGGGGGCAGGCTCAGTCGCATCGGCGCTGGCACAGCCGGCCACTGCCAGGCTGAGGAGGACGGTCAGGGCGATGCGTCGCATCTCGAGGAATGGTATCGGCAGCGTGGAAGAGAACTGTTCTGCGTTGCCCGGGTTAGCCTGCGGCCCCGATGCCGAGGGTGTTCGTCAGCGACTTCATCCCGGGGGACATCCTCGAGCCCCTGGAGACGCTCGCCGAGGTCGAGGTCTGGGATGAGAAAGAGCGGGTGCCCCGGGAGACGCTCCTCTCGCGGCTGGCCGATTGTGACGGGTGGCTGTCGATGCTCTCGGACAGGATCGATGTCGAATTGCTCGATTCAGCCCCGAAACTGAGGGTGATCTCGCAGATGTCGGTGGGAGTCGACAACATCGACGTCGAGGCCTGCCGGGGTCACGGGGTGGCGGTTGGCCATACCCCCGACGTGCTGACAGAGACCACGGCGGACACCGCCTTCGCCCTCATCGGCGCTGCAGTCAGACGTCTCCCCGAGGGAGAGGCCATCGTCAAGTCGGGGGCGTGGGGCCCGTGGGACCCATGGCACTTCCTCAGCAGCGACCTGCATGGCGCCACTCTCGGGATCGTGGGGATGGGGCGGATCGGCCAGGCGATTGCACGGCGAGCCCGTGGGTTCGACATGATGGTGCTGTACACGGCGCGGACAACCAAGGACGTCCCCGGGGCGGAGCGACTCGATCTCGCCACGCTGCTCGAGAGGTCGGACATCGTGGTGATCGCCGTCCCCCTCTCCGATGAGACGAGGGGGATGATCGGCCGGGCCGAGCTCAGGCTCATGAAGGACTCGGCGATGCTGGTGAACGTCGCCCGCGGCCCGATCGTCGACACCGATGCCCTGGTGGAGGCGTTGGCGGACGGAATCATCGGCGGGGCCGCCCTCGATGTCACCGACCCGGAGCCCTTGCCGCCCGACCATCCCTTGCTCCAGTTCCCCAATTGCCTGGTGGTGCCTCACATCGGCAGTGCGACCATCCCGGCGCGGAGGGCGATGGCCGCCCTCGCCGTGGCGAATCTCGTCGCCTATCTCCGTCAGGAGCCCATGCCTGCATGGCTCCCGGGCAGCGCCGCACAACCCTCGGGCGACTACTCTGCTCCGGGTTCCCCCTCTGAGTCGAGTGATAGCTGACCCATGTTCGAATTGCCCCAAGCCAGGTCGATCGAGGTGAACCCGACACAGGAACGCCTCCGTGAGCTGACGCTGGAGCGCATGCCTCGGGTCACGGTCACCGAGTTCGGGAACCTCAACTACCAGGCCGAAGTCACCTCCCGTCTCAGCATGTCGACCTTTTTCGTCGCCGAGCACGAGATCCACAAGAACCGGATCTCGAGAGCCGAGGCAGAGGAGTGGGCCCGGCTCCAGGATGCACACATCGCCGGCCAGGACATGTTGCTGATCGAAGGTCGGGTCGGGCCCGATCCGTCCGTCAGCACCCCGAGCCGGCTGATGATCGAGGCAGGCGGGGCCAACATCGCCGGAATGCAGGCCCAGCTCTTCTTCCCTCCCGCTCCAGGAGGTGGGCCACAGTTCACCGTCGTCTACACCCCATCGCTTCCGGCCCCGGGCAAGCCGGACGACCGTCTCATCATCGTCGACCTCGAGAACTGGGTGACCCGGGTCCTCGGCTCCGACTACTTCGGAGAGTCGAAAATGGGCTCTCTCCGGATGTGGGCCAGGCTGGCGCACGACTGGGGCGGTCTCGCCCTCCACGCCGGGCTCAAGACCTTTCCCGCCGGGTCGACCCGATCAGGCGACGAGGAGTCGATGCTGATCATCGGCCTCTCCGGGACCGGCAAGACGACCACCACCTTCCGTCAGCAGGTGGGATCGCTCCCGGTGCAGGACGACTTCGTGGCCCTCATGCCCGGCGGGGCGATCCGCACCACCGAGAACGGCTGCTTCGCCAAGACGTTTGGCCTCGACGCCGACGACGAGCCCACCATCTACGGGGGGACCACCAGGCCCGACGCATGGTTGGAGAATGTCTCGGTCACGGCTGACGGCAAGGTCGACTTCTTCGACACCAACTACACGGCCAACGGCCGAAGCACCTTCCCTTTGGCCAACATCCGGCACCGCGACCCCAGGGACGTCCCTCCGGCCCGATACCTCCTCATGTTGAATCGTTCCGACCACGTCATCCCTGCCGTCGCCAGGCTCCGACGCGACCAGATCCCGGCGTTCTTCATGCTGGGGGAGACGAAGGGAACGTCAGCCGGGGGTGCTGCCGAGGCGGGCAAGAGTCTTCGGGTGCCCGGCACCAATCCGTTCTTCTTCGACGACGACGCGCTCCAGGGCAATCGCCTGCTGGAGCTGCTCGAGACGATCCCCGACCTGGAGGCGTTCGTGCTCAACACCGGCCGGGTGGGGGGAGAGGAGGAGGACTCGAAGAAGGTCAGGATCCAGGACTCGTCGGCCATTGTCCAGGGGATCGTGCAAGGCACGATCGAATGGGCCACCGATCCCGACTTCGGCTACGAGATCGCCGCGAGCGTGCCCGGTGTCGACGACGTCGAATTGCTCCAACCGGTGCGGCTCTATCAGAGACTGGGCAGGGAGGCCGAGTACGAGGAGATGGTGGCGAGGCTGGGCAAGGAGCGGTCGGAGTACCTGGCCGGATATACGCAGCTCGACCCGTCGGTGGCAGCCGGTCTCTGATCGGCCGAAAACCCTAGGTCGGGAACACGACGAGGAGACATCCCGAGTCGATCCTGATATCGGCCACCGGGGCTCGCATCACATTGCTCACTCCTCTGGTCGTGCCCGCCTCGAAGGTGTCCCCGTCGAGCTCCCATTGGAGCCCGTTCGTGGTGAGCCCGGTGACCGGCCCACCCACCGGAATCAGGCTGACCAGCGCCCCCACATCGCCATGCAGGATCCGTCGTCGTCGCAGGACATAGGCGCGACTTCGTGACGAGACCCAGTCGAGCTCGTCGATGACCCCCCAGCGATCAGAGCAGAGGAGCCCCACCGTCGACATCTCGTGGTCGAACCGCCCTCCGGTCCCGCCTATGACCACCACCCGTGACGGGTCCTCCCGGATCGCCAGCTCGAGGGCCAGGTCGAGGTCGGTCTGATCCTTGTCGACGGGATGGCGCTCCACGATCACATGCCGGGGGATGGGCGCGGTCTCGACAGAGTCGAGATCGCCGACCAACACATCGACCCGGAACCCGAGGTGCTCGGCGGCGTCGTAGCCACTGTCGGCGGCCACCACCAGGTCGGCGGAGGGGAGCTCCTCGGCGATTCCGACATCGGGGAGGTCACCACCGGCGAAGATCAGGATGGTGTCCATAATGACAAAATCGTCTTACGCGCGCTTTCGCGGGTAAGCACTAACCGTCAAGTAGAGGTTGAGACCTCCCGAGGGCCGTAGAGACTGGGCAAACTGGTCTCACGGCGGTGACGGACATTGGGGCGGTCATTCGACTGTCACCTCGATGAGGTCCCGCGCTCGACGCAGCGAGGCCTCGACTGTCTCCCGATCCGGTCCCTTGGCGAAGACGAAGCCGAGGTACCGGTCGCCCTCCGGCGGTGGTTGCACCTGGCTACCCGGAGTGGTCGTGATGTCGATAGCGGAGATCAGTTCGAGCTCTCGCACCTCGTCCAGACCGTCGATGCCGGTGAAGGTCCCCGATCGCGGGATAGGGATCATGAGCACTCCACTGGCGATCGGCTCCCGACGCAGTTCGGGCTTCTCCATGCCGATGGCGTTGCGGAGGATCAACGTCTCCAAAGTGGTGCCGAGCAATCCGAAGTTCAAGCTCCGTGAGCAGAGGCCGCCGATCGATCTGGCTGCGACCTCGATGACGCGGACGAGGGCGCCATCGACCTTCATCTCGACATGCACCGGGCCGTGACTGATGCCAATCGCGGCCAATGCCGCCGCTGATACCCGGCGGCATTCGTCCTGGGTCTTGTCGTCGAGGCGACTCGGCGTCACGAGGATCGTCTCCGGGAAGAAGGGGCCCTCCACCGCGTCGGGCTTGTCGAAAATGGCGAGAGTGGTCAATTCCCCATCGCGCACCAGGCCCTCCAGTGCTACCTCGTCGCCTGGCATGAACTCCTCGACGAGAAGGGGAGCTCTTTCGCCGGCGATAGAGCGCACTCGCGATAGTGCTGTCGACAGGTCAGAGGCTTGGTCGACTCGCATCACGCCCTGGCCGGCAGCCCGATCCAGTGGCTTCAACACGAGGGGGTATCCAACGCTCGCTGCGGCCTGCACTCCGTCCTCGCCGGGTGAGATCGACTTCGAACCTCGGCTGGGGCACCTCGGCGGCCCGAAGCAGGGCGCGTTGCCGTCCTTTGTCCCGTGTGGCGGCGGCAGCCTCGGGCTCGTTGGCACGGACGCCCAGCTTTCTGCCCGCAATGGCGGCGGCCACCACCCCGGCATCGTCGGCAGCCACGACGCCGTCGATCGGGGCGTCATCACCGATGCGCACGATCGCCTCGGCAGCGAGGTCCGGATCCGAGCAATCGACCTGGAGATAGCGATCTCCCATGTCGAAAGGTGGCGGGTTCTCCGAGGCGACAATCAGGTCGACGCCGAGCCCCTCAGCGGCGCGCACGAAGTCGGCAGCGCGATAGGTGGTGCTGGGGAGGAGGACGATCGCAGTGGGCATGGGCGGTGGGTTGGATTGTCGAGGGACCAGGTACCATCCTTACAGATGTCAGACGACACCGTTCTCAGCGTCGCGCCCGATGCCCTGGACATGATCCTCCAATTGAGGGATCAGGAGCCGGGGGACGGGGAGTTCGCCCTCTCCATCGAGGTGACGGGGTTCCGGGGCCCTCAGTTCACCTATGAGCTCGCCTTCGTCGCCCTCGACGACAAGAAGGAGGGCTGGGTCACGGAGCGACATGACGGACTTGCCCTGATCTTCCCAGAGGACGACACGGAGAAGCTCGACGGCGCGGCACTCGAGCTGACCGATCAGGGTCTCTCGATGAACAACCCGAACAGCCCGGCGCCACCTCCGATGTCGGCTCCTGGAGGAGACCTTTCAGGTCCACTCGTCGATCAGGTGCAGCAGGTCATCAAAGAGCAGGTGAACCCGGCGATCGCGGCCCACGGGGGTGGCGCCGAGTTGGTCTCTGTCGACGGCACGATTGCCTATTTGCGTCTCTTCGGCGGTTGCCAGGGGTGTGGTCTCGCCCAGGTCACCCTGAAGCAGGGAATCGAGCGGATCATTCTCGAGTCCATCCCCGCATTGACCCAAGTCGTGGATGTCACCGACCATGCCTCCGGTGACGACCCCTACTACCAGAGTCAAAAGAAGTAGATCGACTCCTCGATTCGGGAGCGCAGGTGAGCGGACCCGTCCAACCCGTCGACGCCTCGGTCCAACAGGGGCCCCTCGCCCGCATCGAGGTCCGTGAGGGCCGGTCGACCACCGTCGGCGGTGTGCCGATCAGCAGGGTCCTGCCCACCAAGGGGCGGAGGACCGTAGGGCCGTGGTGCTTCGTAGACCTGATCCTGCCCCCCGATTTCGACGAGCCTCATCCCCTGGAGGTCGGCCCACATCCCCACACCGGTCTGTCGACCGTCACCTGGTTGCTCGAGGGCGAAGCGCTGCACACCGACTCACTGGGCAGTGAGCAGGCGATCAGACCCGGACAGCTGAATCTGATGTCGGCAGGCAACGGCATCGCACACGCCGAATTGGGGACCACGGAAGGGATCCACGGGGTGCAGATGTGGCTGGCCCAGCCCGAAGAGACACGACATGGCAACTCGAGGTTCGAGCACATCCCGGATCTGCCGGTGGCGGACCTCCCTGCCGCGGAGGTGAAGGTGATGATCGGCGAGCTCGACGGAAATCGGTCGCCCGCCGAGGTCGACTGGGGAACGGTCGGCCTCGATGTCACCCTCCACGGGCAGCGGATCGAGATCCCTGCCGATGCTGGTTTCGAGTACGCCGTGATCCCGATCAACCACAAGTTGAAGGTGGAGGACGCCATCGTCGAGCCGGGATGGCTCGCCCTGGTGCCTCCCGGCGCCGAGACTCTCCCGATCGAGGGCGCCGGCGACGAGACCCGCTTCCTGGTCCTCGGAGGTGAGCCTCTGGGCGAGCCGATCGAGATGTGGTGGAACTTCGTTGCGCGGAGCAAGGAGGAAATCACCCGGGCCTGGAAAGCGTGGCAGGACCACGACCTCGACCGCTTCGGCCCGGTTTCCTCCAAGCTCTCTCGAATCGACGCGCCCCCACCTCCCTGGCTCCCGGCGGACTGACGGTCGATCCGATCGATGGGTTTCACCAGGGAGCAACTGGAGGCTTTCCAGGGCAAGACAGTTGACGATCTTCTCGGCCCTCATGTCCGGCTGCTCTTCGTCGGGATCAACCCAGGGTTGTGGACCGCGGCGACGAACACACATTTCTGCCATCCCTCCAACCGGTTCTATCCGGCGCTGCGCGAGGCCGGCCTCATCGACTGGTCGATCGACACGTCTACGGGGATGAGCCCGGAAGAGAAGGAGCGTTTGGAGCGGAGAGGGATCGGGATCACAAACCTCGTCCGCAGGGCGACGGTTCGGGCGTCGGAGTTGGGCCGAACCGAGCTGCGCGAGGGGGCCGGACGCCTGGCGGCCGTCGTGGCCGAGGTGAAGCCGGTGGTGGCGGCGTTGCGGGGCTCACCGCGTACCGCACCGCCTTCGAACGACCCCGTGCGGTCCTCGGAGAGCAACCAGAGGCGATAGGTGACGCTCGACTGTGGGTGGTGCCCAACCCGAGCGGGCTGAACGCCCACGAGACGATCGAGTCCCTGGGCCAGTGGTATCGCCGGGTAGGAGAAGCGGCAGGACTGTTGTGAGTGAGCCGAGCCCGAGACAAGTCCTCTACGCCCTGGTGGCCGCCGGGTTCCTGGCGGTGGTGGCGATCCTGATAGTCGGCGGGGCCGTCGCCGGCCTGGTACCGCCGTGGTGGAGCATCGTGATGGCGGTAGGTTTGCTGCTCATCGCGATCTGGTCTGGCCTCAATTGGCGAAGGACCGCGCCGGTCCTCCTCGTCTCGATCGGATTGCTGGTGATCTGGATGATCGGAACTCTCATCGTCGCCATTTAGAACCCTCGATTACCTGCCGATCACCTATCTGATCGTGCACGTGACCCTCATTTAGGATGACCGTTTGTGACTGGTGAAGTAACCGTCTCGGGGCCTCTGACAACCGAGACAATAAAGAGAATCGGCCCTTCCCTCGTTGTGGCATCTGCTCTGGGGTCGACCCTGGGGATCGTCGTCGCGCAGTTCGTCGATGACCTCGGTGACGGCATCCTGGCCCTGATCCTGGGTGGCAATGCTGTCATCTACAACAACCGGGTGGAGATCACCGGCGCCTCCTCCGACCTCGTCTGGGCCGGAGGCTTCCTCCTCTGCCTGATCGTCGGCTTCCTCGCCCTCTTTTCCTATCCAACGGCGCGGGGCCATGGAGTGGCACGCCTGACCCTGCTGTGGATGGTCCTCCATCTGCTCAGGCAGGCCTTCGTCCAGGCGGTCATGGTCCCGTTCGATGCCGATAGCCCTCTCGCTCTGGCGTATCAGACTCTCGAAGCGCCTGCCGGGCTCGAGTACGTGTTGTCCGCCGGGGGTGCGGTCGGCCTCCTTCTGGTGGCGCTTTCAGCGGCAGCCGCCTTCCTGGCGTTCACGCCACACGACAAGATGATCTCCACGGGCAGAAAGCGCATCACCTTCGCCTTCTGGATTGCGCTCGTACCGGCCATCGCGGCGGTGTTCCTGTCCATCCCGTTTTTCGTGCCGGACGCCGGGAGCGGGGTGGTGCCAGCCCTTCCCCTGACAGCAGTGATCTTCCTGGCGACGCTCGCTGCCGCACACGGGACCACGACCGTCCATGGGCCCGAAGAGCTTCGTGAGACGCCCTGGCCCTGGGGACTGGGCGCAACCCTGGTCGTGATCCTCCTCTTCGAGCAACTCGTGCTCCGTGGCGGAGTGTCGGTCAACCCCGTCCTGTGGGGTTGACGGCCACAACCGCCCACGTGATCACGGTGAGCGACGGTGTCGCCGCCGGAGTCCGTGACGACCTGTCCGGTGAGGCTCTGACCCGGATCCTGTCCGATGCCGGTTACACCGTCGGGCGCTCAGTCGTACCCGACGAGGAGAAAGCGATCGTCTCGGCCATACACGACGCCGCGTCGGTAGCGAGATTGGTTCTCACCACAGGCGGCACAGGTTTCGGCCCGCGGGACGTGACTCCCGAGGCGACCGCCCTGGTGTTGGAACGAGAGTCGCCGGGATTGACGCATGTGATGATGTCGAAGGGTCTCGAATCGACCCCGATGGCAGCGCTCTCCAGGGCCAAGGCCGGGTCGATCGGATCGACGCTCGTCGTCAACCTGCCCGGGTCCACCAAGGGGTCGGTGGAGGGACTGGAGGCCATCCTGGACCTCGTGCCACACGCCCTGGATCTCCTCGCCGGCGATACCGAGCACCGTTAGGGGTACGGCCCCGCCGGTCACTACCGTTCGTCCCCGCTTCAGGCTGCAGGAGGACGATGAAGATCGAGCACGAGTTCACGGTGGGCCGCGCTCCCGACCGGGTCTGGGAGTTCTTCCAGGACATTCCCTCGGTGGCACAGTGCCTGCCCGGGGCGGAGCTGCTGGGCAAGTCCGACGATGGTTCCTACGACGGGAAGCTCTCGGTGAAGCTGGGGCCGATGGCGGCGTCCTTCGAGGGGAAGGCGACCGTCACCCCGGATCCCGGGTCCGAGAAGCGCCGTGATCGAGGGGAAGGGCGTCGACCGCAGCGGCGGCTCCCGGGGCCAGGTCAAGGTGTCGTATCAGATCACCCCCGAAGGCACCGGGTCGAAGGTCGGGATCGATGCCGACGTGACGCTTTCCGGGCCTGTTGCCCAGTTCGGCCGCACCGGTCTCATCAACGAGATGTCGAAGCGCCTGATCGGTGAGTTCGTCCAGTGTCTCGAGGGCAAACTCGGCGCCGAGACAGTGGCAGAGGCGTCGACGATAGAAGCGGGCGAGGTGCAGGGCGTTTCCCTGTTTTTCGCCTCATTGTGGAGCTGGTTCACCGGGTTGTTCGGACGAGGGGAGAAGTAGCGTGCGCCGTATCTCGATCGGGGTCCTCGCCCTGCTTGTCGTCGTCGCCTGCGGCGGCGGGGTGGTGGAGGCGAGTCCATTTCCGGGGACGCCGTCGTGGTGGACATGTTCGACAACAGATATGAGTTCACCGAGGTCAATGTCACCGTCGGCGGGACAGTCACCTTCGTCGGGGCGGGCCGCAACCCTCACAACGCTGTCGCTGCCGACGGCTCCTGGTCCACCGAAGACGTGTTCGGCAGTCTCGAGCAACTCGAGGGCGAAGAGGCGGTTCTCACCTTCGACGAGCCAGGCGAGTACCCCTTCTTCTGCACCTTCCACGGCAATGCCGACGGAGACGGGATGGCAGGGACGCTGGTCGTCGCGCCGGCCGGCGAATGACCAAGGGCCGGCTCCTGCTGATCGCGGGAACCGCCCTGACTCTGGCAGCATGCGCCGGGCCACCTGAAGGCGAGCCATCGCCCGCCGCCGTCGGTGACCCCGCGACCGAGTCACCTTCCGAGTGGTCGGGGGACACGAGGCTCGTACCCCAGGACTACCCGACGATCCAGGCGGCGGTCGACGCCGCTGCCCCCGGAGACCTGATCTTGATCGACCGCGGCACCTATCGCGAGCAGGTCGAGGTGACGACACCCGGGCTGACTCTGCGCGGGGTCGATCGCAACGAGGTGGTCATCGATGGCGAGTTCCAGCGGCCCAATGGCGTGAGCGTCCTCTTTGCCGACGGGGTAGTGGTGGAGAACATGACCGCTATCAACAACACCTCCAATGGCTTCTTCTGGAGCGGCGTCCGCGGCTACCGGGGGTCGTATCTGACCGCGGTCAACAACGGCGTCTACGGGATCTACGCCTTCGACTCCGGCGACGGGCTCTTCGATCATTCCTACGCATCGGGATCACCCGACGCAGGCTTCTACATCGGGCAATGCGACCCGTGCCAGGCCACCATCACCGACTCGATCTCGGAGTGGAACGGTCTGGGCTACTCGGGCACCAATGCCTCATCCGACCTCTACATCGTCAATTCGATCTTCCGACACAACGTCGCCGGGGTTGCCCCAAACACCCTCGATGGGGAGTTGCTGCCACCGTTCCACAACGTGACGGTGGTGGGCAATCTGGTGCACGACAACGGGAACGTCGACGCCCCCGCTCTCGCCTTCGAGTGGGCGGCGCAGGGCAACGGCATCCTCCTCGCCGGGGGCGGGGACTCGTATGTGGCGAGGAACCGTGTGTTCAACCACCCATTGAGCGGCATCGCCATCTTCCCCATGCTCGACGCCAACTTCTACATGTCCTACGACCACGAGATCGTCGAGAACGTCATCGAGGGGTCGGGTCTCGCCGATCTGACCTTGGGTGGGCCGGCGACATCGGGCAACTGCTTCGAGGACAACCAATTCTCGACGTCGCTCCCTGCGGCCCTGGAGATCAAACAACCCTGTGAGGGTCTTCGCCTCCCGGCGTTGTTCGAGATCGGGTCGACCACCGCACAACTGGGTCGTCTCTTCGAGAGCGGGCTCGACCTCCAGCCCCAGGTCGACATCGCCTCGCTGCCCCATCCCGGGCCACAGGAGAACATGCCGGAGGGCGCCGAGGCGCCAGTCAGACCGGCGGTCGATGTGTTCGCCGGGTCTCAGCCCGACATCGAGAGCATCGGCGTCCCGGAGATGCCGTCGGATTTGGAAGTCACCCAGCAGAAAGGAATCAACGTCATGGGTGTGAGTTTCGCCTCGACCGCCGGGGTGTTCTTCGGGCTCTATGCCTATGTCCTGCCCCTCGTCCTCTAC
Organism: uncultured Acidobacteriota bacterium; assembly: GCA_963843585.1. Lineage (GTDB taxonomy): Bacteria > Actinomycetota > Acidimicrobiia > Spongiisociales > ZC4RG35 > JARDZU01. The sequence goes on along the minus strand of CAWJLJ010000023.1, from coordinate 94,698 downwards.
ACCTCCTGGGTGGTCCTTGCCTTGTTGGACCTCTCCCGGCGGGAAGACCTCAGCCGGGCAAAGACGATCGCATGGATGGCCGGGATCCTGGTCATCCCGTTCCTGGGCGTGGTGGCCTATTTCATATTTGGCAAGAGCACGATCCCCGCCTGGCAGCGATGGGTCTTCATGGCCGGGGGCCTGGCCGTGTACCTGCTGTTCCTCGGTCTCGGGATGGTGATCGGTGGCATCGTCTGAATCGAAGGACGGTCTGTCCCGACGTGAGCTGCTGAAGAAAGCCGGCCTCGGCGGGGCGGTCTTCCTGGGTGGCTCGGTTCTCGGTCACACCGTCCAGCATCAGGCTCAGGCGGCCGAGACCGACTACGCCAACCCAGGTCTGGTGGGTCACTCCACCATGCACGAGCAGGGCGCACCGGATCTGTACGGCGATATCTATTCGCCGCCTGCCGGGCTGGGTCCCGATGCGCTCGATGGGCTCACCTTCCCCGCGCCACCCGACGGCCTGCCCCCCGGGTCGGTGCGTGACATCGAGATCGCCGTCGAGGAGCGCCTCATCGAGGTGGGCTCGGGCGCCCACGTCGAGGCGTGGACCTACAACGGGACCGTGCCGGCCCCGATCCTGCGGGCCACTGAGGGCGACGTCCTCCGGATCCATTTCGAGAACCACACCGGCAACCCGCACAACATCCACTTCCACGGGTCGCATCGGCCCGAGCAGGACGGCTGGGAACCGGTGCCACCCGGCGGCGAGACGACTTACGAGATCACCGCAGGACCGGCCGGGCTGCATCCCTATCACTGTCATACCGCCCCACTGGCCGAGCACATCGCCCGCGGTCTCTACGGCATGCTGATCGTCGATCCGCCAGGCGGGCGGCCACCGGCCACCGAGGTTGCCCTGGTCCTCTCCGGGTTCTCCGACGACCGAATGGGCCGGAACGGCATCGTGGCCTGGAACGGGGTGGCCGGCTTCTACCACCACCATCCGATCAAGGTCCCGGTGGGTGAGCCGGTCCGGCTCTATCTGGTCAACATGCTGGAGCACGAGCCCCTCGCATCGTTCCATCTCCACGCAGAGACCTTCGACGTCTACCCGGCGGGCATGGGCGAGCGACCGTCTTCTCAGGAGGACACCGTCGTCCTGGGCATGGCCCAGCGGGCGGTCCTCGAGTTCACGCTGCCCACCGTCGGGCGCTACATGTTCCACCCGCACCAGCATTGGCTGGCAGAACGCGGGGCCATGGGCTGGTTCGCCGCCGTCTGAGGCAGATGAGCCGATCGACCCGTTGATCCCACTCGTTCACCATGCCGATTCTTAGAGTGAACTGAACCAGCAGGGCCGGGCCAAGAGCCCGGACCGGAAGGTCGGCAGGGTGCGATATGAACTATCCACTGCTCTATCTGGAGCATCTCAGCCAACGGGACTTCGAGCTGCTGGCAATGACCGCCGGGACCGGTGGCGAGGCCTTGAAGCAGCGCATGTTGGAGCGCCCAGAGGTGATCGACGAGCTTCTGGCGTCTCGCCGGCTCTTCGACACGATCTTCGATAACTCCAGCGAACTGTCAGAACCGGGGGCGTCTTCATTCCTCGCCTTTGCCGCTCTTGTGAACCGATCGGCGAGCGACCTGCATGACGCCAGTTACGTCCCGGAGTGGGCAGCTCCCGGAAAGCGCCTTCCCGTCTTCGACGTCGAGCCACTGCGCCATTTCCTCGATGACGGTGCTCGTCGGTACTTCCTCATCGAGTTCCTCAACTCATTCACAACGGTGGCGAGCGGAAGCTTCGTGGTGCAGACCCACGATGGTCCACGGCGCCGGCGATTCAGCGAGCTCGATCCGGTCGCACTCGCTGAGATGGTGGAGCTATTGCCACCGGCCGAGAGACCGGGTGGATACCGACGACTTGGGGATGTCGCCCTGTTCCTGAGTGGGGTGATGCCCGACCACACCGCCAGGCATCCGTACACGCCGTCCCAACGGGAGTGGCTGGCCCAATCGGCGGTACTCGGCCCCACCGAGGCACTCGTCGAAGAGCAGGCCCTGCATTTCATGGAGGTGGCGGGCGCCGGTTGGTACCGGCGCTCGGTCGACGAGTGCAATGGCACGATCTCGACCGGCCCGACTTTCTTGCGAACAGTCGCCGACCGATTCACCGAGGCCCGGCGCATCCTCAACTACCTGGCCGACAGGTATCTGTTCCGCCACGAATTGGGCCTGGTCGGCGACGCGGGCTGATGGCCCGCCAGATTCATTGCCCGAGTAGGTGCGATGGTGGCTCATAGGCTGTCCAGGCATGGGTGCGAACGCCCCAGCATCTGGAGGTACCGACGATGACCACTCCCCAAGATCCAATTCAGCCGACCCCGGAGCAGCAGCCGACCCCGCAGCAGCCGGCCACCTGGCCCGGATGGTGGGTCATCCTCGGCGCGGTGATAGTGCTGGTGGTGATCCTCGCGGTCGTCTATCTCGGCGACGGCGAAACGGATGACACCACGGTGACGACAGTCACCAACGAGGACAGCGGGACGACCAGTCCGGAGGTCGCTCCGACCGAGGCTCCGACGGAGACCGAGGCTCCGACGGAGACCACGGCGGCCGGTTAGCCCGGTGGCCCGCGGAGGGCTGGTTTGCGGAATCGGATTCGTCCGTGGTCTGGGTGGTGGTAGGGCTGGAAGCCTTGTTGGTGGACGACGATTTGATGGTGGAACCAGCAGAGTGTGATCAGATTGTCGGGGTCGGTGGTTCCGCCTTGTGACCAGGGGATGATGTGGTGGACTTGGAGTCGGTGGGTGCTGGGACAGCCGTCGCCGGCGCAGGCGTTGCCGTCGCGGTGGATGATGGCCCGGCGTAGGGCGGGTGGGATGGTCCTGGTGTCTCCGCCCGTAGACCATCGGGGTCCCGTCTTCTCCTCGGGCGGTGACTTCGGTGACCGCATCGCAGAGGATGGCTTCGAGGGCTTCTCGTGCCGATCCGGGGTCCGGCTTCGAGGACCACTCCGGCTTCCCCGTTGGATGGGGTGGCTTGGGTGGTGTCGACGAATACGGTGAGCTGGGCGGGTGGGGGATCGTCGGTGACACAGAGTTCGGCCAGGGCCATGGCTTTCCGCCATGAGCAGTCGCCTCTGCTCCCGTCGGGGAGGAGGGGTAGATCATCGGCCTTCTCGGAGATTGTCTTGTCGACGAGAGCTCCGGTGGCTCCGTCCATTCCGAACCAGCCTTTCCACCAGGATTCGTCCAGGGAGGGCTGCAGGATCAGGAACTGGTCAGAAGCGGTCCGATATTCGTCCTCGGCAGCTGATCCGGACCCGGTTGGCTGCTTCCCGACGCACCCCGGCCACATCCAGATGCTCGAGAAGTCCCACGTCGTCGGGGATCCGGGATAGGGCTTCCATACGGTCGAAGCTGATCTCACCGCTGGCCAATGCTTCCCGCAGATCAGGACGATCCGCGGTCCGTCGCATGGTCCGCACCAGGGATTTCGCAGTATCGGGATGGAGATCCAACCGGGCGGTCGTCCACTCCGAAAGGGACCGGCACCCATCGGCGGTAGCGACCTGCCGATAGTCCAGATCTTCGAGGATCATCGAGCTGAACACCGTCGAAGCGCGAGCGATCTCGGCCTCGGCTCGGCGAGCAACTCCTGTTCCTGCTGATCGGTGGTCAGCAGGTCGTATATCCCATACCTCGAACATACGTTCGACCAGTGACAGAAACAAGAGGGTTCGTCCGAGATTTCTTCCACCGCACCGAGTGATTCCCGCGGCCCAATTCGGCCGTGTGAATCGGCCGCTCGGCTTCAATGCGCCATGTGAAGCTCCCACCCGGCCTGACGCATCGCGCCCTCGCTCGTGGCGACGAGTCTGCGGTTGCGGCCGTCATGGCCGCCGGGCAGCTGGCTGACGTCGGCGAAGTCGTCATCGAGGAGGCCGACATCGTCAGCGATTGGCAACGTCCCAGCTATGACGTCGCCGCCGGCACGATCGGGGTCTTCGACGGGGACCGGTTGGTCGGCTACGCCGAGCTCTCGGGTGGTGACAGGGGGGACGCCGCCGTCGACCCCGACTACCGGGGGCGTGGGATCGGCACCTATCTCGCCTCCTGGATGCAGGAGCAAGCCCGCGGCCGTGGTCTGGAGGCGATAGGGATGCCCGTCCCCGAAGGCTCACCCGGCGACCGGCTGCTCGAGGGCCTCGGCTATCGAGTCCGCTGGACGAGCTGGGTGCTGGCTCTCCCCGAGGGCCGCGATATCGAAGACAGGGCGCTACCTCCCGGCTTCGCCATCCGCACCGCGACCGAATCAGATCGTCGGGCCGCATGGTCCGTGATCGAAGACGCGTTCCTGGAATGGTCGGTTCGTGACCGCCAGAGCTTCGAGGACTTCTCGGCTCAGGTCATGCAGCGTCCCGGCTTCGAGCCGTGGAACCTGCGGGTGGTGACGGACCAGTCGGACGAGGTCGTCGGAGCAGCACTGATCCTCATCGCCGACGACACCGGGTTCGTAGAGAAACTGGCCGTTCGAAAGGACCTGCGGGGCCTCGGTCTGGGCCAGGCGCTCCTCGCCGATGCTTTCTCCGAGGCGCGGGCACATGGAGCCAGCCGGTCCGAGCTCTCCACCGACTCCCGCACCGGTGCCCTCGGCCTTTACGAAAAGGTCGGTATGGAAGTCACCTCGGTGTGGGTGAACCGGGCGATCGATCTCTGAGCCCGGTGCTTGGCCGCCGACTGTCCGCCCGGTACTTTGATCGCCGATCGGCCCCGACCAGGAGGACGAGATGATCTTCGATTTCTTCGGCGAGTTGAACTGGTTGGCGATCGTGGTGGCGACGATCGCCTGGTTCGCATTCAGCGCCATTTGGTACTCGGTCCCGCCTCTGAGCAAGGCCTGGCAAAAGGCCTCGAAGGTCGACATGACCGCGGAGGGCCCTCCGCTGGCATCTCTATTCGGCCCGACCCTCGTCGGCTACTTCGTGACCACGATCGTGATCGCGCTCATTGCCCGTGGCATTGGCGCAACAGAGGTGGTGGACGGGGTCGCGCTGGGCGCTGCCCTGGGAGTCGGCTTCGGTGTGGTGAGTGCCCTGGTCACCCAGATCTACGAGCAGAAAGGGTCTTCGTACTGGCTGCTCAACGGGCTCAACGCGGTGATCGCCTACATAATCGTCGCGGTGATCGTCACCCTCTGGGTGTGAACCTCAGCTCAGTTCGAGCTCCTCGATCGCACCGGCCCTGATGTAGAAACCCCGGATCTCGCCGGGGGCGGCCACCAAATAGAGCCAGTCCGGCTCCAGCGCGCTCTGCACGTCGATCATCGACGGCATGGCGGTGCCACCAGGATGGGAGTGGAAGACCCCGGCGATCTCCCAGCCCATCGACTCGGCGTGACGCATGGCCTGGAAATGCTCTTCGGGGTCGATCGTGTAGGAAACCGGGGAGGGATCGGCGTTTGTGAGGGGGTATGCAAACCGGATCCGCCCGTCACTGTCCATGGCGACCAGTCCGCAGCACTCGTCTGGGGCGGCAATTCTCGGCGTGGGCCAGGATGGCCCAACGGATCTGCTCAGGAAGACGCAGCACGGGCGACGTTGCCCGCCGGGCGACAGGTCTGGTCGTACTCGACGATCTTTGGTGGCCGGTCGGGGTCGGCGCAAGCCGGGCAATTCGGGTCCCGGTCGATGCTCACCGTGCTGAAGTCCTCCTCGAGGGCGTCGTAGATGAGGAGTCTCCCGGTCAGCGGCTCGCCGAGACCGAGCAGGAGCTTGATCGCCTCCATGGCCTCGATCGACCCGATGATCCCCGGCAGCACGCCGAGGACTCCGGCCTCGGCGCAGGAAGGAGCGAGCTCGGGAGGGGGTGGCTCCGGGAAGAGACATCGGTAGCACGGCCCGACGTAGGGATCGAACACCGAGACCTGGCCCTCGAATCGGAAGATGGAGCCATGGACCACCGGGACCCGAAGGTGCAGCGAGGCGTCGTTGACGAGGTAGCGGGTGGGGAAGTTGTCACCCCCATCCAGGACCACGTCGTATCCCCTCATGATGTCGAGGGCATTGGCGGCGTCGAGACGCACGTTGTGGGTGACCACCTTGACGTCCGGATTGAGTGCCGATATCGCCTCGCGGGCGGACTCCGTCTTGGGCATCCCCACCCGGTCGAGGTTGTGCAGCACCTGACGCTGCAGATTTGTCCGGTCCACCACGTCGTAGTCGACGATGCCGATGGTTCCCACGCCTGCGGCCGCGAGATAGAGCGCCGCCGGCGAGCCCAACCCTCCGGCGCCGATCAACAGGACGCTGGAGTCGAGCAGGCGAGCCTGACCGGCCTCGCCGACCTCTTCGAGGATGACATGTCGCGAATATCGGTCTCGTTGCTCGGCTGTGAGCCCTTCGCCGGCACCCCATGCCCGCCCCTCGGATTTCCAGCGATCGAATCCTCCGGCGAGTGAGTAGACCTCCTCATACCCCATCTCCTTCAGGCTGGCGGCGGCCAGCGCCGAGCGCCCGCCGCTGGCGCAGTAGAGGACGACAGGCCCTGATCGGTCCGGGGCCACACCGGCGATGTCCCGCTCCAGCAACCCGCGGGGAAGGAGGCGGGCGCCGCGGATCGTGCCTTGCTCGTGCTCCCCGGTCTCCCGAACGTCGATGAGGAGGACCTCGTCCAGCCTCGGCTCCAGTGCCTCGGGCGTCAGCTCGTCGATCTGCGCACGGGCCCGGCTGACGAGGTCGCGATAGGAGGACATCAGCGGGAGATGGCGGGGTCCGGGGCCTCGGGGTCTATTTCGTAGCGGTCGAAGGCGTCTCTCACCACCGTTTCCGGCACGGCTCCCTCACCTGCCAGGGTGGAAAGCGTGGCGGCGACGATATGGCCCGTGTCCACCTCGAAGTGCCGGCGCAGTGCCTTGCGGGCGTCGGAACGGCCGAATCCGTCGGTGCCGAGGGTGGTGAAGGGTCTCGGGACCCAACGTGACACCTGGTCCGGCACCAACCGCATGTAGTCGGTGACCGCGATGACGGGCCCGTCGACGTCGGAGAGGAGACGGGTGACCATCGGGATGCGACGCTCCTCGGTCGGATGGAGGAGATTCCACCGGGTGACCGCGAGCGCTTCTTCCCGGAGTCGCTTGTAGGACGTAGCCGACCACAACTCGGCGCTGACGTCGTAGTGCTCTGCCAGATCCTCCGCCGCCTGACGTGCGGCGAGGTTGGCGGATCCCGAGAAGAGGATCGCCGCTTTCGGGCCCGACGCCGACGGGCCATCGGCCCATTTGTAGAGCCCATCGACGATGCCCTGCTCGGCGCCTTCCGGGCGAGGCGGCTGCGGATGGTTCTCGTTGTAGAGGGTCAGGTAATAGAAGACGTCCTCGGGCTCCGCCCCGTACATGCGCCCGAGGCCATGCTCGACGATCGTCCCGACCTCATAGGCGAATGCGGGGTCGTACGCCTCGCAAACGGGCACCGAGGTCGCCAGCACGAGGCTGTGTCCGTCCTGGTGCTGCAGGCCTTCGCCCTCCAGAGTCGTTCGACCTGCGGTCGCCCCCAGGAGGAAGCCGCGGACGCGGGAGTCGGCCGCCGACCAGATCAAGTCTCCGACCCGCTGAAAGCCGAACATCGAGTAGAAGATGAAAAACGGCACCATCGGAACGCCGCGGGTTGCATACGAGGTCCCGGCGGCGATCCAGGAAGCCGTCGACCCGGCCTCGGTGATCCCCTCCTCGAGGATCTGGCCGCTCTGGCTCTCCGAGTAGGAGAGGATCATCGACGCGTCCACCGGCTCGTAGAGCTGGCCCTTGGAGGCGTAGATCTTGAGCTCGCGGAAGAGCGAATCCATGCCGAAAGTACGCGCCTCGTCGGGGACGATCGGCACGACATATTTGCCGAATCCCTCGGACCGGGCGAGACCACGAAGCAGACGTGTGAAGGCGGTCGTCGTCGAGGCTTCGATTTTGCCCGAGCCGGCATATACCTCGGAGAAGGTCTCGGGCGAGGGGAGCTGGAGTGTGTTTTCGGGCACGACCCGGCTGGGTAGGAAACCACCCAGCTCCTGACGTCTGGCATGGAGATACTCGTGCTCGGGAGTGCCCGGCTCCGGCCGAAAATACGGCGGCACATTCTCACCGGCGAGTGCCTCCTCGGGGATCTCGTTCTGCAGGCTGAGCCTCTCCCGCAGCCCCATGAGCTGCTGGTTGGTCAGCTCCTTGATCTGATGGGTCGCATTCCTTCCCTCGACGTCGGGGCCGAGGGTCCAGCCCTTGATCGTCTTGGCCAGGATCACCGTCGGCCTGCCGTTGTCGAGCTCGGTTGCCACCTTGTAGGCGGCGTAGACCTTCTTGTAGTCGAGACCCCCCCTCCGCAGCGCCCAGACCTCGTCGTCGCTCATCTCGGCGACCATCTCCTTGGTACGAGGGTCCTTGCCGAAGAAATGGTCCCGGACATAGGCGCCGTTCTCCGCCTTGTACCGCTGGTACTCCCCGTCGACGGTGGTGTTCATCACGTTGATGAGGGCGCCCTCGTGGTCGCGGGCCAGGAGAGCGTCCCAGCCGGAGCCCCAGATCACCTTGATCACGTTCCAGCCGGCGCCCCGGAAGGCCGACTCGAGCTCGGTGATGATCTGGCCGTTGCCGCGCACGGGGCCGTCGAGGCGCTGCAGGTTGCAATTGACCACCCACGTCAGGTTGTCCAACCCTTCCCGGGTGGCCAGGGAGATGGCACCCAGGGTCTCGGGCTCGTCGACTTCGCCATCGCCGATGAAGCACCAGACCCTGGACTTGGAGGTGTCGTCGAGACCGCGGTTGTGGAGGTACTTGTTGAAACGGGCGTGGTAGATCGAGTTGATCGGCCCCAGGCCCATCGACACCGTGGGGAACTCCCAGAAGTCGGGCATGAGACGGGGGTGGGGATAGGAGGAGAGGCCGTGACCATCGATCTCGAAGCGGAAGTTGTCGAGATGCTTCTCGTCGAATCTCCCCTCGAGATAGGCACGGGCGTAGATCCCTGGTGCGGCGTGCCCCTGCATGTAGACGTGGTCGCCCTTGCCGTCGGCGCCCTTCCCCTTGAAGAAATGGTTGAAGCCGACTTCGTACAGGGTGGCCGACGAAGCGAAGGTGGACAGGTGCCCCCCGATCCCCTTGGAGCGGTGATTGGCCTTGATCACCATCACGGCCGCGTTCCACCGGATGAACCGCCGGATCCGTCTCTCGATGTCCGCGTCACCGGGGAACTCGGCTTCCTCCTCGGGAGGAATCGTGTTGATGTATGGGGTGGTGATGGCGCCGGCGATACCGACGTTGTTCTCGTGGGCCCTCTCGAGGAGCTTGGCCACGAGATATTTGGCCCGGTCCGGCCCCTGCTCGTTGACGACCGCGTCCAGGGAGTCGATCCACTCCTGAGTCTCCACCGGATCCGAGTCCGGCATCTGATGGACGTATTCGTCGCCGAGCGTTCGGCTCAGATCGCCTGTCATGGGACCAAGCCTAGTTAGCGGAGGTGTTTCTCCTCCCAGGAGGTTTTCAGGCTCCCACCGCCTGATCCTCGGCTCGCGTCAGCCATCTGCGAACGACATCGACGAAACGATGAGGGGCGTCCATCTGGGGGGTGTGCCCTGTGTCGTCGAGGTGGACCAGCTCCCAATCGGGGCGGAGGGCGCAGAGCCACTCGACTGCTGTGGGCGAGACGATGTGGTCGGAGACCCCCTGCACCACGAGGGTGGGTGCCTCGATGGCGAGGATCATCGCCACGTACACGGGCCGTCGTGAATAGAGCCTTGCGATCGAAGTCGCCGTCCGGGCCGTGGCGTATTCGGCCCAGGGGAGCTGCTTCCGGATCCGGGCCATCTCCCGTGACTCCTCGATGAGTGACATGGGGACACGCCCCGGCTTGTGGGTGATCATGTTCAAGCTCTTCCGAACCAACTGTTCGGGGGTGTTGGTCCGGATGAATCGGCGGCCATATGCCGCGCCGATGCCGGGCGTGGCTTGTATGGCGAGCCGGGCCGCCGTCGGCCAGTCGAGCCGGGGGTCGGGTACCACCGGTGGCGTGGCCGGCGACACCAGGATCAGCCGATCGACGAGGTCGGGCCGGGCCGACGCGATCAACTCGGCGAGGAGCCCACCGGTCGAGTTCCCGATGAGGGTGAAAGGCCCGTCCATCGTCTCGAGATATGCGATCACCGAATCGCGGTGTGTCCCCAGCCGGAAGTCCGACCGCGGCGGAGTGAGGCCGAACCCGGGTAGATCGACGGCCCGCACCCGACCGAGGGCGGTCAGCGCCGGTGCCACCGCGTTCCAGTTGGTCGTCGATCCGCCGAGGCCGTGGATGAGTATCAGGCTCGGCCCGGTGCCCCCGAAGTCGACTTCGTGCATCGGTCCCTTGGGGGTGCTCACGTAGTTGCCCATCGTCGAAAGGGTACCGGGGGCCGGTCATACACTGGCTCGATGCGCTTGCTCCTCGTCTCCACGTACGAGCTGGGGCGTCAGCCTGTCCACATCGCCTCGCCGGCGGCGGCCCTCGCCGCGGCTGGCGTCGACGTCGTCACTATCGATCTCGCCGTCGAGGACTGGGACAGCTCTCGTCTGGACGGCGCCGACGCCGTCGCCTTCTCGGTGCCGATGCACACCGCCATGCGTCTCGCCATCCCGATGGCGCGGGAGTTGCGCCGGCAGCAGCCCGGGCTTCCGATCGCCTTCTACGGTCTGTACGCCGGCGTGGGTCAGGACCGGGTAGGTTGGCGATGTCGCCGACTCGGTCTTTGTCGGCGAGTACGAGCCGGCTCTCGTTGAATGGGCAACGACCGTGGGCTCGGGGACTGAAGGAAAAGGCGTGAGCCGGAGTCGGGGGCGGACGAGGTTTCACCGGCCCGAGCGATCCACGCTGCCCTCGCACGACAACTACGCCCATCTCGAGTGGATGGGCGAGGCGCGTCTCGCCGCCGCAGTCGAGGCTTCGCACGGATGCCGGCACCGCTGTCGCCATTGCCCGATTCCCGTCGTCTACGACGGGAGGATGCGGGTGGTCGGGGCGGATTCCGTGCTGGCGGACATCGACCAGCTCGCTTCCGACGGGATCCAGCACGTGACATTCGGCGATCCGGACTTTCTCAACGCTCCCCGGTATTCGATGGACCTGTTGAGGGAGGCCCATACCGCTCACCCCGAGCTGACCTACGACCTGACCGTGAAGGTCGAGCACATCCTGGCGCATCGGTCGTTGTGGCCCCAGATGGCGGAGCTCGGCGTTCTCTTCGTGGTCAGCGCCTTCGAGAGCACCGACGATCGCACTCTCGACGTGCTCGACAAGAACCACACGGAAGCTGACATGTCCGAGGCAGTGGCCGTCCTCCGCTCATCCGGCATCCATGTCAGACCGACCTGGCTCCCGTTCTTCCCGTGGACTACGCCGACGGATCTGGCCGGCATCGTGCGCTTCATCGACCATCATCGGCTGTGGTCGGCGACCGACCCCGTGCAACTGGCGATCAAGCTCCTCATCCCCGAGGGGTCGCTCCTGGAGAGGCACCCCGCAGTCGTGCCGTACCTGACCGCCTATCAGCCGGAATCGTTGACCTGGTCGTGGCGGTTCGCAGATCAAACGACAGAGCGGCTGCACGGAGCTCTCGATTCCATCGCGGCCGAGGCCTCCGATTGCGGGGCGGAAGCCGGTGACACCCTGCTCCTGATGCGGGAGAGGATCGGGGAGATCACAGGTGTCGAAATGGCGCCCATGCCTTCGTCGCCACCGGCGCCGCGCCTGACCGAGAGCTGGTTCTGTTGTGCCGAGCCCACCGCAGGTCAGGCGGCGGCGGTGGGACTCACCATCGGTAGGGTGCCGCTCGCATCGGCATAGAGGAGCAGATGACGACGGTCCTGGCGGCGCAAGGGCTCATCAAGAGCTTCGGTGATCTGATCGCGGTGAACGGGGTCAGCTTCGAGATCGTGGAGGGGGAGACTTTTGGCCTCCTCGGGCCCAACGGGGCGGGCAAGACCACGTCGATTTCGATGGTCGCCGGGCTGCTGGAGCCGGACAACGGCACCATTCACGTGGCGGGGACCCAGATCCGGACCAATTCGACCGACGGAAGGTCGGACATCGGTCTGGTGCCCCAGGAAATCGCGATCTACCCCGACCTGACTGCGACGGAGAACCTGAGATTCTTCGGGCGTCTCTACGACATGCCCGGTGAGACGTTGGACAAACGCGTGGAGGAGGTGCTCGAGGTGATCGGCCTCTCCGAGCGCCAGGACGACCTGGTCAGCGAGTTCTCCGGCGGCATGCAACGGAGACTGAACATCGGCATCGGGCTGCTCCATCGCCCCCGCCTGCTCATACTGGACGAGCCCACCGTCGGGGTGGATCCCCAGTCCCGGAACGCCATCCTCGAGTCGGTCGAAGACCTTTCGGGCGAGGGGATAGCAGTCCTCTACACCACCCACTACATGGAGGAGGCCGAGCGTCTCTGTGATCGCGTCGCCATCATCGACGAGGGAGTGATCAAGGCCGAGGGCACCAGGCGCGAGCTGGTGTCACTGGTCGGCGAGAAGGACAGGATTCGGGTGACGGTGACCGGAGACCTGGTCGAAGTTGCCCGCGTCGCTTCCGAGTTGCCGGCGGTCCACGAGGCCAGCCCTGCCGACTCGGGCGTGGACGTCCTGGCCAACGACGCCTCGTCAGTTCTCCCCGAGTTGCTCTCCCGGGTGGCTGCGACCGGCGCCAACGTCACCGGTGTGGCGGTGTCGGAGCCCAATCTCGAGGCGGTCTTCTTGCATCTGACCGGCAAGGCTCTGCGCGACTGATCATGGGGGCGGCGACCCGGATCGCGGGGAAGGACCTCAAGCTCCGTGTGCGTGATCGTTCGGCGTTCATCATGGGGATCGTCACCCCGCTGGCTCTGGCCTACATCTTCCACCTCGTCTTCGGCGGCACATTCAGCGAGGAGGCATTGGACCTCGAGGTCGGATTGGTCGACCTGGACGACACCCAGGTGTCGCAGTCCCTGGGCGAGGCGCTCTCCGGGCTGGAAGCCGAGGGGGTCCTGGTCCTGACCGACTTCGACGACGCGGCTTCGGCCGAGGCGTCGGTCGAGGATGGCGATATCGGCGCCTACATCCTCCTCAACCAAGGTCTCGGCGATGCTGCCATCCAGGGCCAGCCATTCACGATCGAGGTGGTCGGCGACGTCGACAGCCAGACCACGACCCAGGTGGTGTCCTCGATTGCCTCCGAATTCGGATTGGCCATCGAGCGGTCCCAGCTCTCGGTGACCACGGCGATCGCCCTGGGTCAGCCACCGCCTCCGGACGAGCTGGCCACCTGGGGCGAGGAGGCCGCCCTTCGACCGCCTGCCTTCACCTTCGTGGATGTCTCCGCCGACACCCGGCAACTCGACGCCAACACGTTCTTTGCCGCGGGCATGGCTGTGTTCTTCCTCTTCTTCACCGTTCAATTCGGTGTCGTCGGCATCCTCGAGGAGAAACAGGGCGGAACCCTGGCGCGACTGCTCGCGGCGCCGATCAGCCATACCAGCGTGGTGGCGGGCAAGGCGATCCTCTCCTTCGCTCTCGGTCTCATCTCGATGACCGTGTTGATCGTTGCCACTCACTACCTGATGGATGCGGAGTGGGGCCCCCCTCTGGGGGTGGCGCTGCTGGTCGTCGCCGGCGTCCTTGCCGCGACCTCCATCATGGGGGTCATCGCCGCCACCGCCACCAGTGCCGACGGCGCCGCCAACCTGGGGGCGATCATCGCGGTGATCCTGGGGATGCTGGGCGGGACATTCTTCCCGATCGGCCAGGGCAACGACTTCCTCGCCAGGCTCTCCTACCTGACCCCCCACGCCTGGTTCATGCGTGGTCTCGCCAACATCTCCGGCGGAGCGGAGTGGACCGAGGTTCTGCCCGCGGTCGGTGCCCTGCTCCTGTTCACACTCGTCTTCGGGACCGTGGCCTGGGTGCTCCTGCAGCGAAAGCTGACGCGATGAGGAAGATCCTCGCCATCGCCGGTTCCAACGTGCGTCGCATGTTGCGTGAGCGCTCCAACATCTTCTTCGTCTTCATCTTCCCGATTGCCCTGATCCTGCTCATCGGGGCTCAATTCGGCGGGGACTTCGATCCCGGGGTCGGGATTCACCAGGAGGACCAGGACCCGCTGGCGACCGCCATCACCGAGGAGATCCAAAGCGACGACTCGTTGGCGGTGACGATCTTCGAGACACGGGATGATTTGCTCGACGCCGTCGAGAGGGGCACGGTCCAGGCGGGCCTGTTCATCCCGGCCGGAGCCAGTGGTCGAGCCGAAGCCGGAGAACAGGTCGAATTGGGATTCGTAGCGAGACCCGATGGTGCCGGCCCCCAACTGCAGTCGGTCGTCAGCGCCGGTGTCGCCGGGGTGATGACGCCGGTGGGAGCGGCCCAGTTCGGAGCCGAGAAGTCGGGAGCGAGCTTCGACGAGGCTCTCGAGGTGGCACGGTCACAGACCGATGCCGCCCCCGGGCTCGATGTCGAGACCACCGCGGTCGGTGAGGCGCTTTTCCCAACGACGCTGGGCCGGTTCGACCTGGGTGCGGCACAGCAACTCGTCCTGTTCACCTTTCTGACCGCCCTTGCCGGATCGGCTGCCCTGATACTCAGCAGGAAGCTGGGCATCTCCCGCCGCATGCTCTCCACTCCAACCTCCACGGGGACCATCGTGGGCGGCGAGGGCGCCGGGCGCTGGGCGGTGGCGATGGTCCAGGGGCTCTACATCGTGATCGTGACCTACCTGCTGTTCCGGGTCGATTGGGGTGACCCATGGGGTGCCCTTCTCATCCTGGTCGCCTTCTCGGCAGTCGGGGCAGGAGCGGGGATGCTGATGGGGGCTACCTTCAAGAACGACCAGCAGGCCGGTGGAATCGGTGTAGTCCTCAGCCTCGGGCTGGCCGCCCTCGGCGGGTGCATGCTCCCGATCGAGCTGTTCTCCCCGGCAATGACCCGGGTTGCGCATCTCACGCCGCACGCATGGGCGCTCGACGGGTTCGCCGAGCTCGTACGCCGGGATGGGACCGTGGCCGACATCCTCCCCGAGCTCGGCGTCCTCGTCGTCTACGCCACCGTTCTGCTCCTGCTTGCCGGCTGGCGGCTTCGGGCGGTGCTGACCCGGCCCTGATGTTTGAATGAGCATCGGTGGCTGATCAGAACATCAATCCTGTCGGATGTCTCGGGCGGGTCCTCACCATCCTCGGAACACTCTGGCTCGGCTTCGTCGTGTTGGCAGGACTTGGCGTGCTTTCCGACGTTGGAGTCAGTGAGGGCTTCTTCGCCGGTGCTTTTGGGAGCGCCATCCCTGGTGTCCTGCTCTTGTGGGCCGGTCGCGTCCTGCGCCGCCGGGCCCGCACGATGGCGACGCAAATCGAGCCGGTCGCGCCGGCACCGGTGCCCGGCCCAACCGAGAAGCGGGTGCCAACCATCCGGATCGAATCGATACAGACGGAAACGCCCCCGGCGCCAAGCCCGCCACCGCCCACGATCATCAAGCCGGCGGCAAAGCCGGTCCCGTCTCCGACGGAGACTTCAGCCGTGGAACCCGTCGACCTCCCCCCACCACTGGTACCTCCCGAGCCGAAGACATCGCGCCAGCTGATCGACGAGGCGCGCAAGAAATGGGGCAGACCGCGTTGAGTGGGCGCCTACAGCCCGGCGGCGGCGAGAGTCCGGGCGTTGCGGACTTCGGCGGCGAATGCGACTCGGCGGGCGGCGACACCGTCGGCATCATCGATCAGGCCTCGGTTGGCGGCGAGGGCGAGCGCCGACTTGAAGAGGACCTGGCTGGCGCTCTCACCCGAGATGAGCCGTTCCTCGATCCGGTACATGCGCGCCCGGGCCAGACACGCCTTGAGGAAGGACTTCTCTTCGTATCGGCCCTTGAGGCTTTCTAGCTCGTCACCTACCACTTGATAGGCGTCGAGGATCGGCAGCACCGCCCAGTAGGCCAGAGGCGACCCGAGCTTGGCCTGCACCTCGGCCGACCCGGTCGTGGTCAGGACATGCTCCCAACCGGGGACGTCGATGACGATGTCGGACTCGACGTCGGCGAGGAACTGGTCCTTTTCCGGGAAGAAGAACTCGAACTTGAGCAGGTCGCGGTAAGCGAGAAGGGCATCCCTCACCTGTTCCGGGCGCTCCTCGCCGGTCTCGGCCACCGAGCCGATCGCCATCTCGGCCAGGGCGCGATTGACGAAGAAGTGCACGATCATGTTGCGGTAATACGAGATTCGAATCATCTGGTCCTCGTCGAGCCAGAAGACCCGCCGCCCGAGGGCCTCGTGACTGCTCACGTTGTCGTGCTCGGCGAGCCAGTCGAGGATGGTGGCCACCCGCGACGGGTCGCGCAGATCTGAATCCTCGGTGGTCGGCAGGTCGCGGGCCCGGGCGAACTCCACGAGCCGGGCGGCCCCCTCGGCCAGTTGATCTGACGACCGGGCGGTTCCCCTTGCGGCGAGCAGGGCGACACTGATCAGGGCGGTTGGGGTGATCGGGGTGACGTGTGCAATCCGATACATCACCTCGAAGGCCAGTTTCTGCAGCCCGATGGACGTCTCTTCGCCGAGGTCCGTAGGTCCGACCATGCTCCGCGCCGAAACTGGCTCCCCGAACCGGATATGGATGTCACCGTATCGCCGGCGGAGCGACCGCACCGCCTTCAGCATCCACCCGAGGGATTCCTTCTCCTTGTCCTTGCCCTGCGCCTCACGGGCGTAGTCGGGGACGTCCTGTATCTGGTCGTAGGCGATCGACACCGGGACCAACTGGAGGTCCTCCGCCTTGCCGCGGTGCATGGAATCCGCCACGTAGCTCAAGAAGCCCGAGACGAGGAGGCATCAGCTTCCCCGAGCGCGACCGCCCTCCCTCCATGTACCACTCGAGGGGGAACCGCTTCTCGACCAGATAATCCAGATACGAGCGCAGGACCATCTTGTAGAGAGGGTTGTCCTTGAAGGAGCGGCGGATGAAGAAAACACCGGTGCGTCGGACGAGTGGGCCGACCGGGAAGAAGTTCAGGTTGATGCCACCTGCCGTGTGGTTGGGCGGGAAATCGTTCTCCCAGAGCATGAACTGGAGGCTCAGACGGTCGAGATTCGAGCGGTGGGCGGGGAGGAAGATGATCGGGTCGCCATCGCCCAGAGCGGCGAGTCGCCGGACGTCGTCCTCCGAATACTTGATGTCGCCGTAGCCCTGGCTGTACAGCTTGTGGATGCCGTTGGCGATCAGATCGATCACATACGGCGAGTGGGTGGCGGCGATCTCGCGGAGATAACGCTCCGCCTTCTCGCGTGCCAGGGCGGGGGCCATGTCGGTCTCGGCGGCAACGGCGTCCACTGCCTCGAGGAACTCCCGGCGGGAGAGGATGGCCTCGGGCACGAACCGGGGGATCTTGTAACGGTTGCCCACCAGCCTCCGCTCGGCCCGGTCGAGAATGAGCCACGCCCTCCTGGTCACGTAGTTGGACAGGGGGTCCACCTGGCCCGAGGCCTGATAGTCATTGGCGAGGTCCGAGGCATGAGCCCCTGCGGCGGCGGTGAATCGAATCCGCCCCGGCCTGGCCATTCTGATCCATCTCGCCCGTGGCCCTCTCGGGTCCCTGGCGTCCCCTGGTCGCAGCATGTCCCACCAGCTGACTGCCCTTCGACCCTTCTTGATCGGTGCCAGCCAGAGGACTCGAAGTGGTATCAGGAAGGGGTCGTCGGCAGCGGCCAACGTGTCGGTCAGGGCTTCGATGTCACCACCCTTGCCCCGGCGCGACGACGTGATCCTGACCGTCTCGACCTCGCGACCGATCTCGTCCCCGGCCCATCGGGTCAGCAGGGAGGCCTCGTAGTCGGAGGCGGCGTCGAGCAGGTAGACGATCCGCGAGTCGGCCGGCCCGGTCAGCAATTCTGGGGGTTCGGCCGACTTCCTAGCCACGGCACCACTCTATTGGGCTGCCACAATCGCCTCCCGTGCGGATCGTGGTGCAACGCGTGACCCGAGCCTCCGTCGAGGTAGATGGTGTCGTCGTGGGCTCGATCGATTCCGGGTTCCTCCTCCTCGTCGGCATCGAGCCCTCGGACACGGAGGACGACATTGCTCGTGCGGTGGAGAAGGTTGGCCATCTCAGAGTCTTCCCTGACGAGGCAGGGCAGATGAACCGATCGCTCCTCGAAACCGATGGCTCGGCTCTCGTCGTGAGCCAGTTCACACTTCTTGGCGACCTCCGCAAGGGACGACGACCTTCATTTGTCGGGGCGGCCCCTCCACAACAGGCGGAGACGATGGTCGATCGTTTCGTCGAGGGACTCCGCGGCTCGGGCATCCACGTCGAGACCGGTGTGTTCGGGGCGTCGATGAACGTCGAGTTGGTGAACTCCGGCCCGGTGACGATCTTGTTGGAGATCAGGGACGGACGGGTGACCTGAGACGGTTGCGGGCATCCCGCCAATGCCTCGGGCCGATTATCAGCCCGACGCCAATCACCAGCACGACGAGCAGCACAGGGTCGGCGAGACCCCACGGATTGTCGAGCCCGGTGCTTTCCCAGGCGAAGGCGCCGACGAGGACAGCCCCCAGGGTCACGAGGGTCCCGATCCCCGTGGACCTCGTCAGGACACAAGCGAAGACAAGTGTCAGCACCACGAAGGGGAAGGCGGCGGGCCAGAGACCCAGGACCACGCCACCGCTGATGCCGAGGCCTTTCCCCCCCTTGAATCCGTGCCAGACGTTGTAGACGTTCCCCGCCACCGCGCCCAATCCCGCGGCGAGGCCCGCGGCTATCGCCGCCGATGTCGCGGCTTCGCCACCGATAGCCAGGCCGACCACCACGGCCGTCAGACCCTTGGCGACCTCGATGATCAGAACCAGGACGGCCAGTGTGTGCCCGCCGAGGCGCCGGGCATTGTTCGCACCGGGGTTGCCCGACCCGTCCCGCAGGAGCTCGACCCCCCAGAGCCGGCCCAGCCAGACGGCGGTGGGCACCGAACCGATGGCGTACCCGGCCAGGGCCGCCAGGAGGATCGTCATTCACCGACCTCTCTCTTGCCCTCCGCGCAGAAGCGGAGAAAGTCACAGTTGTGACACCAGTCTCCAGGCACCGCCTCGAACCGCTCGTCTTCGATGGCGGAGGTCAGCATTTCGAGGTTTCCGGCCGCATCCTGCCGCCACTCCTCGTCGGCATGCTCTGTGTGGACATCGAGCCCACCTCCGAGATAGGCGAAGGTGACGTCGATCTCGTGCGGCTTGTCCACGCCGAGATCCACCTCGGCGGCGGCGACCGCGTAGGCCTGGAGCTGCACGAGGCGAGCGGGCTCGTCTCTCCTTCTCCCGCTCTTGAAATCGACGATCTCCCAGTTTCCCTCGCTCTCGTAAATCGCGTCGATCCGGCCCTTGATCTCGTATCCGCTCTTGGTGGTCAGGCTGAACGGCGCCTCCACCAACAACGCATCCTCGGTCCCGTACCGGGACCCGAGAAAAGCCTTGAAACCGCCCTCGCCGATCGATTCGTCCATGGCGTCGTAGAGCCCGGGCTCGAGATCTTCGAAGGGGACCTGACCCCTTTGATGAAGCTCGATTCGGCGATGCAACGCGGTGCCGGCGATGGCCGCCATGTTGCGACGACGGGGCAAGGGGTCGACGTCGGACCAGAAGAAGCGCTTGGGGCACTGGGCATAGGTGACGAGCCCCGTCACCGAGACGACTCGTGTCTTCTCCGGCTCGGCAACGATGTCCCCGAGGGCGTCGAGGTCGAACAGGGTCTGGCGCATCTCCTCGACCTTCTGCTGGTACGCCTCGGCGACGCCCATCGTCCCGGCCATCTGGAGAAGGGCATCCTCGTCCGCGACCGCGGCTCGCAATGCGCCGTCCCAGCCGTCGTCGAACAACGGGTCGGGCGTGGCGCCCGCAGCCGCGAATCGGAGCAGCGCCGGCCGCTCCGGCTCGTCGACATGACCCTCTTTCCGCGTAACCGGGTGCTGTTCGACGAGATCGAAGAGCTCAGAAGGCTTCTTGGCATTGATCGTGGGCTCGGGGAGCCCGTACCAGTAAGAACCGGTCATGATCAGCATCGACCGGGCCCGGGTCGCCGCCACATACGCCACCCTCCATTCCTGGAGGGCGCTCTGATCCCGGAAGTAGTCGTTTCGCTCCTTGTCGTCGTCAGGCATGTCGGCCAGTGCGTTGTCGATGCGGTGCTCCGGAGGCAAGGAACTGGGCGAACCGGACGGGGTCGGGGAACGCCCGGCCCTTCACCGGAAAGCTCCCGTCGGTGACGGCCGGGATTGCGACCACATCCCACTCCAGGCCTTTTGCCCGGTGCACAGTCACCAGTGTGACCGCCTCTTCGCCCGAGAGATGCGCGGAGTCGAGCTCCTCGGCCGGCTCGTCCTCCATCGCCTCCAGGTAGTCGAGAAAGGCCGAGAGCGAAGGGCGTCCCTTGAGTGGGCTCCAGTCCTCGGCCAGGTCGAGGAGGCGATACAGATTGAGCCGGGCCGTCGTCCTCTGATTGGTGGGGAGTGATTCGACGTCCTGCCAGGCGCGGGTCCGGTCGAGGACGAGCCGGCAGACCTCGACCAGGCTGGAGCCCTGGCTCTCGGCCAGCACGTCTCGGTAGATCTCCAGGAAGTGCTCGTAGGCGGCGCGGGCCTCGGGACGAAGGCCCTCGATCCCGTCGACCTGTTCGATCGCCTCGAGCAGGGTCACGCCAGGCACCACATCGCGATCGACGTCCTCGCGCCGGATGCTGCCCAGCCAGTGCGACAGTGGGGCGATGTCGGCGTAGCCGAGGCGATATCGGCTTCCGAAGAGGATCTGGACCAGCGAGGGCGAGTGCCCGGGCCGGTCGAGCACCGTGAGCCACGCTCGGAGGTCGGCCACCTCGGGCACCGAGAGCAGTCCACCGAGGTTGGCCACCTCGACCGGTATGTCATGCCGGGCGAAGGAGTCGACGACCACGGAGAAGTCCCGGTTCTTCCTGAAAAGAACGGCCATCTCCGACCAGGGCGTGCCCGCTTGGTGCAACGCATCGAATCGGCGAGCGATCCAATCGGCTTCTGCGACGGCGTCCTCTGCCCAGTAGGTCACCACCTCGCCCTTCGAGTCGGGATCGTGGGAGACCAGATCTTCTGCAGTCGGGTTGGCACGCCGCCGGATCTCGTTGGCAACCTCGAGGATCTGCGGAGCCGAGCGGCGGTTGAGGGTGAGGGTGCCGTGCTTGGCGGGCCCTCCGTCCGGTGCCGGGAAGTGGGTGGGGAAGAGCTCGAAGTTCTCGGCTGATGCCCCCCGCCATTCGTAGATCGTCTGGTCCTCGTCACCCACCGCGATGACCGGGATCCCCGTCTGCCCATCGGAGGGGCCGAACACAGTGGTGAGCAACACCCGCTGAGCCGGGTTGGTGTCCTGGTACTCGTCCAGGATCACGACCTGGTAGCGGCCCCGGATCTCTGCCACCAGTTCGGGGTGATCGGTGAGGAGACGGGTGGACAACGTGACCAGATCGGAGTAGTCGACAACTTTGAGCCGTCGTTTGTCTGCGTCATAGCGTTGCAGTGTCTTCAGCATCTCGGCCCGCATCGCCCAGACCTCGTTTGCGGGATCGACGTGGACCATCAGATCGTCAGGGGTGACGAGGTGGTCGCCCATTCGGTCGCCCAGAGTCCGGATCTTGTCCAACCCGTGTGCGTTGGTGATGTCGAGATGGTCATACGTGGTGTGGTGATAGGTCTCGGAGAGGATCTGTCGGGAGAAGGTCGGGGTGATCACCCTGACCCTGGTGTCGACCCCGGCCAGGGCGCCGAACTCCGCCAGGATCTGTGCGGCGAAGCCGTGATAGGTGTGGACCTCTGCCTGACGGCCTTCCTCTACTGCGGACCCGAGGAATGCCTTGACCTTGTCGGCCAGTTCGGATGCCGCCTTGTTGGTGAAGGTGATTCCAAGGATCCGTTCCGGGTCGACACCGTGGTTCTCCACGAGGTTGGCGATGACGAGGGCGACGGTCGTGGTCTTGCCGGTGCCGGCCCCGGCCCGTATCCGGATCGTGTCGAGACCCATGTCGAGGACCGCCTTCTGCTCTGGCGACGGCTGGAACGAGCTCATGGCAGGTAGGCGCCCTTTCCCTCTGCCCAGGCCGGGCAGGACAACTGAAAGGCGCATTTGTTGCATCGGCTGTTGACCTTCGGTTCCCATCGCTCAGCCAGGATCGCCTCGGTCACTTCCTCCATCGTCTCCATGACCTCGGGCAGGAGGTCCATGTCGAACGATCTCCTGGTCACGGATACGGCCTCCTTGCGAGGGAACCACATTTCGGCTGCGACGACCGGTTCCCCGGTTTCCCTGGTAACAGCCGAGGCATAGAAGCCGAGTTGTACCGAACTCTTTCCCGTCAGAGACGCTGGGAGGGCTCTTCGAGGTCTTGTAGTCGACGACCCGGAGCCCGTCGGGGCCTCTCTCCAGCCTGTCGATGTAGCCGACCCATTGCACCCCGCCGACCTCGGTCTCGACCTTCTTCTCCACTTCGAGCGGCACCCCGTCGCTGGGCCATTTCTCGTAGAGCCGGAGAACGGCTTCACGGGCGTGGCGAAGCCAGGCTTGGTCGAGTTGAGGGGTGCCGAAGTCCGCCCCCGCCCACACGCTCTCCAGGTGCCTCATGGCGTCGGCGAGATCGGCGTGGGTCTTCTCCGAACCGATGACCTCTTTCTCGGCGGCCTCCAAGGCGGCGTGGACGAGCGTCCCCAGCTCGGCATACGGGGAGAAGGTGTCGCTCAGGCGGAGACGACGCTCCAGGGCATATTGCCGGGGGCAGGTGATGTAGGCGCCGGCCTGGCTGGGGGAAAGCCGAAGACTTTCCTCCAGGATCGGCTGCTCGGGCCCGGGGGCGGGGACTCCGGCGAACGTCATCGGATTCCACCAGGGAGCCGGTGGCCGGGCCAGTAGCTGTGCGGCGGCGAGACGATCGAAGGCGGTGGCGCCGGGGTCGAGCAGAGTCCGTCTCAGGGAGACCTCGGCCTCGCTCAGCGAGACCGGTGGGCCGTCCTGCTCCTCGGGCAGGCCGGGGCCTACTCCGGGCTCGGCGGCCGCCATGAGAAAGCGAGATGGCCGGTGCTCACCCTGGTCGACACCGGCCGAAGTGGCGGTCCAGACCACCTTGGATCTGGCCCGGGTCATCGCGGTATAGGCGAGACGCATCTCCTCCTGGATCTGGAACAGATGCTGAGCCTCGGGGTTGGTGGTCCGTTCCGGGGAGAGCAACTCGGGCCTCAACATCCTCCGCCCTCGTCGAAGGTCGGGGAAGACCCCCTCGACGGCGTTGGCGATGTAGACGACTTCGAATTCGAGGCCCTTGGCCTGGTGCAGAGTCGTGAGCGTGACCTGCTGCTCGATGGACCGGTAGGGGAGAAGCGGGGTCGACTCGATGCCGTCCTCCTCGGTCAGGCTGAACACGGCGTCCAGGGTCACCGTGGTGTCCCGTTCCGCCTGGCGCTCCAACACCTGGGAGAACGACGTGAAGGCGAGACGCCATTCCTTCCGCTCCGGGTCGAGCACCACCCGTTCCAATTCGTCGATGCTGGTCCAGAGTTTCCAGAAGCCGTCGATCGCGGGCATCTCGACGGCCCAATCGGGCTGGTCGAGCAGAGCGGCCAGCCCGGCATGCTCGGGAAGCTCGCGGGCGAGGACGGCGGGCCATGGATCCCAGGTGCGGAGACGGGAACGCAGGATCTCGCGCTCTTTTCCCAGCCCTATCCCGATCAGCGGGCCCAACAAGAGCCTTCTCATCGCCCGGTCGGCGTCGCCCGCTTCTCCCGGTGCGACCAGAGGGGTTGCCCCGCCGCTCTTGGCCACTATCACGAGATCCTGGATCATCCGCACCGCCGGGTTCTCCGTGAGACGGGCCTCTGGGGAGTCGTGAGGCACGTTTCTTCGGTCCAGCGCCCGGCTCAGCTCGTTGAGCATCTCCCGTTTCGATCGGACCAGCACCGCGATGGCGGACGGCTTCCGCCCTTCGACCCGGATTTGGTGCTCTATGTCCCGGGCGATCCAATCCGCCTCGGCGGTTTCCTGGTCGAACACGTAGGTCTCGACCCGTCCGGTGTGGGCAGCCGGGGCCACCGGTCCGGCGGCTCCGGGAAGCTCGCCGGCGGAGACGATGCGAAGTGCCGATTCGAGGATCTGTGCCGGGACCCTCAGGCTCCGGCCCAGAACGATGCGCCTGGCGTCGGGGTGCTGTTCGGTGAACGCAGCGATGTTCCTGACCTCTGCACCCCGGAACGAGTAGATCGACTGGTAGGGGTCTCCGGCCGCGGTGAGATTGCCGTGGGGCAGGGCCATGAGACGGGCGATCTCGGCCTGGACGGTGGAAGTGTCCTGATACTCGTCGACGAGCACGTGAGTGAACTGGGACGCCAGGTCCTGCCCCTCCGGGCGCCCGAGTAGATCGACAGCCGAGACGAGAAGGGTGGCGTAGTCGGTGCGGCCCCGCTCCGCCAGCGTCTCGCGGTACCGGCGGAACAAACCCGGGATGCCCCTCCAGTCGGCGCGCTCGGTAGCCCTCGCCTCCAGGTCCTCGGGAGAGAGCATCCTCTCGGAGCAGCGCATGAGGAAGTCGGCGACCTCACCGGCGAAGGCGCTCGTGCCCAGGATGCCCCGGTAGAGGATCGGCCACTGCTCCGGGTCCTCGGTCTGGAGAAGCTCACCGACCAGGCCGATCTGCTCGGGTGTGGTGAGGGGGACGGGACGGTCGGATGCGGGCGCGGCCTCCAGGAGTCGGAGGGCCAGCGAGTGGAATGTGGAGGCACCGATGGGCATCCCACCGCCACTGAGCGCGGCGTCGACCCGCCGCCGGATGTCGCCGGCAGCACGCCGGGAGAAAGTCAGCAGGACGATCTGGTCCCGCCTCGCCTGACCCGATTCGATCAGAGAACAGACCCGGCGAACCAGGAACTCGGTCTTCCCGGTGCCCGGCCCGGCCACCACGATCTGGGGGCCGTCGGCATCGGCGAGCACGGGGCCCCAGTCTTCCGGCTCGAGCCGGATCTCGGTCAACGGCACAGGGCTGATCGTAGGGTCAGGCCGCCTCGGGAAGCCGGGCGATCTCCGCGACCAGCTCCGCCTGGATCCCGTACTCGGCCAGGTAGCGGACAGGGTCGGCGAACGGGTCGACGTCGGGCTCGGTGATCGGTTGGAATGTCTCGAAGTAGCTCATATCGGGGAAGCTATCGGTCGGGTGTGACACATTTCCCGAAGAGTCCCAGCGCATAGGATGGGCGGCGTGGCGGTGAATGAACGGAGGTCGGCGTGACCACTGCGGTTGGCAACGAATTCGACTCACCGATGTACAAGGAGGCCGCCGGCCAGTTCGACCGGGTAGCCCGCCTCATGGGCTTGGACGACAACGTCGCCGACCGGCTTCGTGTCCCGCAGAAGTCGACCATGGTCAGCTTCCCGTTCCGCCGTGACACCTACTCGGAGGTGGAGACCCTCTTCGGTTATCGGATCCAGCACCTCACCACGATGGGCCCGACCAAAGGCGGGATCCGGTTCGCCCCCGACGTCGATCTGGGCGAGGTCGCCGCCCTCGCCATGTTGATGACCTGGAAATGTTCGATCGTCGGCCTTCCCTTCGGCGGGGCAAAGGGTGGGGTTCGGGTCGACCCGATGCAGCTCTCCCGCGCCGAGCTGCAACGGGTGACCAGGCGGTTCACGATGGAGATCATCAACGTCATCGGGCCCGAGACCGACATCCCCGCTCCCGACCTCGGCACCAACGAGCAGGTGATGGCCTGGCTCATGGACACCTACTCCCAGCATGTCGGGCACTCGGTCCCCGCGGTAGTCACCGGGAAGCCGCCGGCTCTTGGCGGCAGCGTGGCCCGGCGGGAGGCGACCGGCCGCGGGCTGATGTTCCTCCTGCCCCAGGCGGCGGGGGTAAGGGGGATCGACCCCAACAATGTCACGGTTGCGATCCACGGCTTCGGCAACGTGGGCCGGTATGCGGCCATTGCCGGCCATCAGATGGGAGTCAAGATCGCGGCTGTGTCGGACATCTCCGGTGCGCTCTACGACCCGGAGGGGCTGGACGTCGACGCGGTGGCGAAATGGGTCGACGAGAACCGCTTCCTCGAGGGCTTCCCGGACGCGGATTTCATCGACGGCGACAAGATCTTCTCGTTGCCGGTCGACGTCCTCGTGCCGGCCGCCATTCAGAACGTCATCCGTGGCGACAACGCCGGCGAGATCCAGGCCAAGATCATCATCGAGGGCGCCAACGGGCCGACCACGATCGAAGCCGACGACATTCTCCGCGAGAAGGATGTCCTCATCATCCCCGACATCCTGGCGAACGCCGGCGGTGTGACGGTCTCCTATTTCGAGTGGGTCCAGGACGTCCAGAAATACTTCTGGACCGAGAACGAAGTGGTGGCACGGCTGCGGGAGATCATGACCCGAGCGTTCAGCGATGTGCACAACATCGCCATCAATGAAGACGTCGACCTGAGGACTGCCGCCCTCATCAAGGGGATCCGCAAGGTGGCCGACGCCAAGCTGGTGCGGGGGATCTTCCCCTAGGAGGCTTTCTCCATCGGGGCCTCGGCGAACGCCGGGCAGATCTCCTTGAACGAGCACCAATTGCACAATGTGCCGGGACGGGTGGGGAAGTTTCGAGTGGCCAGGGCACGGTCGATCGCGTTCCAGAGTGCCCGCAGCTGCGAGTCCATGGCATCGAGCTGGCGGTCGTCGATGTCGAGCCGGTACAGGGTCGGCCCGCTCAGATAGAGGAGGCGAAGCTCCTTCGGGGTCTCCCCGGTGCGGCGTCGGATGAGAAGGGCGTAGATCTTCAGGGCGAAGAACGCGGGGAGGGCGTACCTCTCTGGTGGGGCCTTGCCGGTCTTGTAGTCGGTGATGACGAGACGACCGTCGTCGTCGCGGTCGATCCGGTCGAGGATCCCCCTGATCGTGATCCCGTCGAGATCCTCGAGCATGTCCAGCTCGCGGTCCACCGGGTCGAACCCGGTTGGGTCCTCGATGCTGAAGTAGTTGGTGAGAAGGGCGAGGGACTCCACGCCCCATTGCCGTTCCTCGTCGGTGTCGCCGAAGAGGTCTTCGAACTCCTCGCTCCCTCGGAGCTCGGTCCAGGCCTCCCGGAACAAGTCATACAGGAGCTCCGGCGAACGATCGATGGAGGGGTGGTCGAAGAGTCGTTGCAGGGCGAGATGAGCCGTCGTGCCCCGGGCCTGATACACCGATGCGGGCTCACTGAGCCGGTCGATGGCCCGGAACTTGAAGAGCTGGGGACAGGCCTTGAAGTCCCCGGCACGGCTCGGGGAGAGGGTCTCCAGGGGGGCCAATTCCAGTTCTACAGTCACGATGCCGAGTGTAAGACCGGCCTGTGACAGGAATGGGGAGATCGGTCAGGTGGGCCGTCGCCACAGCCAGATCTCTGCCGCGATGACGTGCAGGGTCCACGACAGCCAGAACGCCACGCCGAAGGAAGTGACTTCGTCGAGCAGGCCGAATCCCTGGAAGAGCCCGACCCAGATCCTGATCGTCCCGACTCCGAGCCCGATGGCGAAGGCCCGGATCATCCAGCGGCGGTGGCGGACCGTGTCGCCGGCCCGGATGTAGCTGTAGGCCAGGGCGAGGGCGAGGGTGAACCAGGTCCCGAAGACGACTGAGGCGCTGGCCTCGGCGAACCCGCCGAAGGAGAAGAAGAAGCCGAAGATGACCCCCATGACACCGGAAAGGATCCCGACCGGCACCAGGATGCGTCCCATCTTGCGATGCAGGTCGAGATGGCGATTGCGGAACCGGCGGGAGACCTGGAAGGGGGCAAGGACCAGGTAGACGACTCCGGGGAGGATGTGGGCGTAGGCCAGGATCGGATACTGGGCATAGCGGCGATCGAACTCGCCCTCTTCCGGGATCACTCCGTTGGCGATGTTCTGGCTGTCGATGGTCACCCGGATCACGGCGAAGACGAGCACGACTGCGATGAGAAAGAAGACCACGCCCCACGCCGTCGGCACTTTCCTTCGGGCCGTTGTCATGGCGGGAGAGTAAGCGCGAAAAGATCGGCTAGGCCGCGAAAACAAGGACCCGGTATGGCTTGACGGGTGAGGTCGGATTTCGTACTTTCCCGTCTACCGACACGGGTTCGCCCGGGTCGGGGAAGGAGAGGCTTCGGCCCCTCCGGATCGCCACCTGACTGGGGGCCCGCTTTCCCGGTCGAGTGGCACTGAGAGCCCCGAGAGGGCTTCGGCTTCGGCCAAAGCTTTCTCGGGGTTTCTCGCGTCTTACCCTCGGCCGGTCACAGACCCGGCAAAGGAGATGTCCGTGATCGATTTCACTAACGCACGGTTGGTAAAGCTCGGGGAGGTCGCGGTCGCAACGGTGGAAGAGAGGGTCGCACCGCTCTACGTAGACGGGGAGAAGTCGCTGCTCGCGGCGGCGGGGGCACGCGATCAGGTCATGTTCACCAACAAGCGCATCATCGCCGTCAACAGACAAGGTCTGACGGGAAGCAAGGTCGACATCTCGTCGCTGCCCTACAGCAAGATCCAGGCCTTCTCCATCGAGACGGCGGGGACATTCGACCGCGATGCCGAGCTCGAGATGTATTTCAGTGGTCTGGGCAAGGTCCGGCTCGAGTTCTCCAAGAACTTCAACCTGGGCTACGTGGCGCAACTGATCGCAGGGGCAATCCTCTAGAAGAAATTCACGCAGTTCTTCTTCTTCCAAGGGCGAATTTGTCACACCCTCCTCGTACGGTGGCGGGCATGGGAGATGGGAAGAGTGTACTCCGAGGATCAACTGGATCGATCTGATTGCTGCCGTGGCGAGCGAGAGATCGTCACGATCGCGGCTCGTTGCAGATGGCGGCGGTCGCATGCGGTCAGATGGCCGAAGTCCTCATGGCTCGGAAGACCAAGCGATCTCCGACCAGAATGGTCATGTCGATCTGGCTATCCGTCGCCGACGGCGCTCTGATGGATCGGGTCTGCATGCAGACGGCCCGCGAGTCTGTGTTGGACCGGGCCAACGCGTTGCGGAGGCTGCGCCGATGTGGCTTCGAACAGCTAGCGGCCGGTGGACGGCTCCTTTGACCGACCCGAACAGCTGTCTCGGCTGCCCGCTGAGCGCTCGTGCCGACGTCATCAGGGCTATGACATCTCTGAGTTGCGTCGTCTGGTGGCTCATCATCGAGCGGTTGACCCGGAACGTGAGACGGAGAACCGGGAATGGTGTTGTGCATTGGCGGTCATTCCGATGAGCTGGCCGACATCGATCTGGGGATCGAGCTGCTCGCCGGGTTTGGATGCCCGGATCATGGAGAAGGCGATGGACCGGAGGGCCGATGAGATCGCTCACCGCGACGATCAGAGCGTCTGGCGGTGGCGGAACGGCGGGCTTTCGGCCTCTGGTCGCCATCTGATCCAGGACTCCCTCTGTCAGCGGACGGCACGAGTCGCCCTCGAGGATGTGGCAGTGATCGTCGACACCGCACACGCCGGTGGAATCGGCGGCGAGAAACGCGCATGTCAGCGTCCTTGCCGCGTCCGCGCTCTGCGACCGGGCATCGCTCGAAGAGGTCCTCTGCAACGAGACTCTGAACGGCGATCGATCCTCGACGTCGAGCACACTCCGCATGCTGATCTGGGACGCCGATCACCGCATCGTGTTCGGTCCGGAAACTCCGACGTCCTCGTCCTCCACCGTGACGGGGTATGCACCGTGGACAGGCGCCGGTTCAGCTATCGGCTCGCGAGTCCATCATGTCATCCCCTGGTCAGGCGGATGTGACCGAAGACCGATGCGGTGCGACATCACCACCTCGACCACTGGGCGGATGGTGGCCACCACCAGCGTCTCAGTACACCGTGAAGCTCCTCTGCCGCTTCATCCGCACTCGGAGCCTCGAGAGTCAGACCGAAACGACGACGCGAATTAGGGGCGTCCTTCCCCCGCCCCGACAGACCCCGCGGAAACTATCGATCACCTCGCGAAAAAGAATCAGCGACTGGAGTTGCCAGCACCGGGGCACCGGTCTACCTTGCCCGCCACGCCGAAGGGGAAACCCGGCGGCGGCCCGAATCAAGAGGTTCGGAGAGGTGAGAGCCGCTCCGAGGCCGTGGTGCGGGAACCTGGAGCCACCGGGAAACTGAGGGCACCAGGGACGGTCGGACGACCGGACGGGGATCCTTCGGGATCGTCGAGCGGTCACCGAACGGCGGGTGTAAAGCCCCGCAAGGTCTTCCCGGAGACGGGGAGGTCGCGATCCTCGGATCGCACACCTGCCGACGGCTTCGGCCATCGGCAAGAACTCCATTCGGAGTTGGGTCCCCGGCCCGACACCGGATGGGCGAGAGTCCCGAGAGGGTTGAGGCTTCGGCCAAGGCTCCCTCGGGACTTTCTCGTTGTGTGGGGACTCATCCAAACGACCCGATCGGTAGCCTGCCGCCATGGCGTATCCAGAGAAACTGCTCAGCCCGGGCGAGGAGATCAAGGCCGAATTCAGACCGCACTGGTCCGGGATCCTCAAGGAAGCCATTCTCTCCATCCTCGCCCTCGCAATCATCGTGTTCCTCGCCTTCCAGGGATTCGATTGGGCTCTGTGGGTGATCGGCGCGCTCATCATCGTGTGGCTCGTGCTGACGGCGAGAGGGTTCATCCGCTGGTTCACCACGCTGCACGTCATAACGACCGAGCGCCTCATCCACCGGGTGGGCCTTCTCTCCAAACAGGGAAAAGAGCTCCCGCTCGAGGTGATCAACGACGTGGCGTTCCAGCAATCGGCATGGGAGCGGATCTTCGGGACCGGTGATCTCCTCATCGAGTCGGCCGGGACCCACGGGCAGACCCACTACACCGACATCCCCGATCCCGAGGCGATCCAGTCGCTGATCTATCAGGCGAGGGAGGATCGCCAGCACTCCTTGCAATCAGGCGGCCGGGCCGCAGCGGCAGAAAGCTCCGCTTCCCAGCTCGCCACACTGTCCCGGCTCCACGACGAGGGCAAGCTGAGCGATGCCGAGTTCGAGGCAGAGAAGCAGAAGCTGATCGGAGGCGCCTGATGCCACACATGCAGGACTTCCCGCTCAATCTCTCCACCCTCTACGACCGGGCGGTCTGGCTCTACCCCGATCAGGAGATCGTCTCCGTCGAGGCGGACCGATCGGTGACCCGCACCACCTACGGCGAGACCGACACCAGGGTGAGGCGTCTCGCCACCGCCTTCGAGGCTCTGGGCCTCTCGCAGGGCGACCCGGTGGGCACCTTTGCCTGGAACAACCGCCGCCACCACGAGCTCTACTGGGCCACCGCCAATACCGGGCTCGTCTGCCACACCGTGAACATCCGGCTCTTCGCCGATCAGATCGCCTACATCGTCAACCACGCCGGCGACAAGGTGCTGTTCGTCGACCCCGATCTAGCTCCACTCCTGGGACCGATCACGCCGGAGCTGAAGACTGTGGAGACCTTCGTCGTCATGGGGGAGTCGGCCTCGGATGCGATTCCGGGATCGATCGCCTACGAAGACCTGATCGGGGACGCCGAGCCTCACGGTCCATGGCCCCAGCTCGACGAGCGGTCCCCGATGATGTTCTGTTACTCGTCGGGCACGACGGGCAACCCGAAAGGGGTCGCCTACACGCAGCGATCCACATATCTGCACACGATCTCCAACCTGGCCAACTTCAACATGCTCCCGAGCGACAACGTCCTGCCCGTGGTGCCGATGTTCCATGCCGCCGCCTGGGGGTACCCCTTCATGGCCGTCACCCAGGGGGCCAAACTCACCTATCCCGGTCCCGACTTGACCCCGCAGGGTCTGGTCCCGCTGCTCGAACGGGAGAAGGTGACATTCAGCGCCGGTGTGCCCACGGTTTGGTTGGGGATCAAGCAGTATCTCGAAGCGAACCCGGATGTCGACCTCTCGTCGATCCGCGCCTTCCTCTGCGGCGGGTCGGCGGTTCCCAGAGCGATGATCGAGTGGTACTGGAAGGTCCAGGGGATCCGGGTCGTGCAGGGCTGGGGCATGACCGAGACCAACCCCGTCGCCTCCACCAGCCTGCTCAAGCCCGAGATGGAGGAGTGGGACCTGGATCGGCAGCTCGACTTCCTCGAGACGGCCGGCATCCCGGTGGCCGGGCTCCAGGTCAAGATCGTGGACGAGATCGGTGAGGAGCTGCCCCACGATGGAGAGGCGTTCGGTGAGCTGCTGATCCGCGGCCCCTGGATCGCCGCCGAGTACTACCAGGACACCCGCTCCGCCCAGTCGTTCGAGGACGGGTGGCTCCGCACCGGCGACGTCTGCAAGATCACGCCCGAGGGCTACATCAAGATCACCGACCGCGCCAAGGACGTGATCAAGTCGGGTGGGGAGTGGATCTCATCGATCGACCTGGAGAACGCGCTCATGGCCCACCCCGACGTGAGCGAGGCGACCGTCGTGGGCCTGAAGCACGTCAAATGGCAGGAGCGCCCGGTGGCCTTCGTCGTTCCCCGAGAAGGCGTCGAGGTGTCGGAGGATGATCTGCATTCCTTCCTCGAGGAGCGAGTCGCCAAGTGGTGGCTGCCTGACAAGATCCTGTTCATCGACCAGATCCCCAAGACGGGCACCGGTAAGTTCGACAAGAAGGTCGTGAGGAACGAATACGCCGACCTCCTCATGGAAGAGAGCTGACGCCAGTCGGCTGGTCGGCGGTTCGACTCGCCTCACTCTTCGCCCTCGCCGTTTCGATCGTCGTCGTCTTCGTGCTGGTCGGGTTCTCGCACCCGGACGGTGGCCCGACCCCGTCATCGGTATTTCAAGGGTTCGTCCTCATGGTCGTGTTCGCGGCCCCGGCAGTCGCCACTCTCCTGTGCGCCGGAGCATGTCACTGGCGATGGGAGGCGCCATGTTCGTGGCCGGAGCGGCTCTCACTCCCTGGCGGGAACCTGCTCGGGTTACTCATGTTGATGCCGGGTGTTCTGCTCGTGTTGGCCGGCGTCACGTCGTCGGCCAGCCGTCGAAGCGCCGGGGTGGATGCGGCTGATCGGCAACACAGCGGCGCTCGTGCTCGCGATGTACCTGGCCACTCAGCCCGGGAGTCATTTCCTGGCTGATCGCGATGGCCTCGCCTTGTCATCTCGGTAGCGAACTCGAGGGTGACGCTCCTCAGACCTCGACGAGCTGACCGGAGGTGAGGCTTTGACTCACGGTCGCCATGAGCGGGTCGTAGTTGGACCGATAGATCCGCTTTCCCGCTAGTCGGAGGGAGAAATTGCGAACGGGCGCGGGGAGAGACCTGATCCTGTCCCTCCGGTGGGACTGTTCTCGAACCCATCGGATGCGAGGCAGTCGCCGTGTGACGTACGTTCCCAACGCTCGCTTTACCGACGCCTGATCGGCGAGGCATTCTGCGAGTACCGCGGCGTCTTCGAAAGCCATCGCAGCACCCTGCGCCATGTTCGGTGACGTGGCATGTGCCGCGTCACCCACCAGGACAACCCGGCCGTTCACCCAATCGTCCGTGACGACCTCCTCGATGGGGCCGAAGTGGACGGTGCCTGTCTCGATTCGCCGCCCGAATCAGGTCAATGGCCGGGCCGTCGAAATCGCCGAACAGGTCTTCGAGACGGCCAGGGTCCCCATGGGTCGGGTCCGTCGCCATCGTGGCTCGACAGGTCGAGATAGCAGTAGACGCGGCTCTCCGCCGAGGGGGATTGCCAGGAATGTCCGTGCGCCACCGAGCATGACGGTCCAGTTGCTCAGGTCCGCGAGTCACGTTGACGATGAACCGCCAGCTGACCTGGCCCACCGGACTCGGGTACAGTCCCTGACGACATGCCGGCGGACGAAGAGTGGAGGCCATCGGCGCCCACCAACAGGTCGAATTCGTCGCTGCTTCCGTCGGTGAAATCCACCCTTGCCGAATCTCCATCCTGGTCGATCGACCGCGACCTCGACACCCAGACGCAGGTCGACGTCCGTCGAGCCGCCTCGCCGAGCGCGTGGTGCAGGTCGGCTCGGGTGATCGCCATGCATGGTCCTGTGCTTCCCCAGTACCTCGCCCAGGTCGACCTCGGACAAGGTCCGCCCTGTGTGATCCCTGAAGACCTGGCGTCTGATCTGGAAGCTCGTGATCTCGCACCACGCTGGCGACGCCCAAAGCCTCCATGGCCCGATGTGCGTTACCCGGCAGGTACATGCCGGCGCCGACCTCGGCCCACTGGTCGGCCTTCTCGACGACCTTCACCTGAGAGCCGACGTGAGTCAACGCGATGCCCACACTCAGGCCGGCCAGCCCGCCGCCGACAACAAGGACCCGCTCTGCTCTCACCGGCGCGCCGTGGCCGCGGCGGGCAGCTCCTGAGTCGAGACGACGCTGCGATCAGTCCCGCCACCCGCTCTGCGTCGCGCCCGACACCATTCACCTGGGCGGAGGACACCGAATAGAGGCCCTTGAGGCCGACGAAGTACAGACCAGGGACCTCCGTGACAACACCTCGATCGTGTTTGACGCGACCAGCTTCGAACGACGGGAAGATCGATCCAGGAGAAGCCGGGTTCGAAACCCGTGCACCAAATGACATTGGCCGGGTGGAGGACACGACCATCCTCGAGCACTGGCCAGCCATCCTCGGCACCGATGACCCGAGGCATCCGCTCGATCCCCGCCTCGACCAGGTCGCGGGGCTTGGTCCGCACCAGGGGCTCGCCGGAGGCGATCATCTTTGGCATCCTCCGCCGGGCGATCGGGTTGCTCTTGGTGAGGACCCGATGAAACACGAACCGGACGACAGGGACCAGCAACCGCCCGACCCTGCCTTCGACCCGAAACGGGACGTGGCCGGTGTCGGGCCCGGCGACCATGGTTTCATGGGAGCCCACGACATCCAGCGCTATCTCCGCTCCCGAGTTCCCGGCTCCAACAACCAGGACAGGCCCATCCTGCAATTGGGAGGGGTTCCGGTAGTCGGTCGTATGCAGCTGTTTGATCTCGGGTCTGAGATCCGTGGCGAAGTTCGGGAGGCGGGGGACCTGCCAGCTGGACATGGCCACGACCACGGTGTCCGCCTCGAACCGGGTGTCGTCCGTCTCCACGATGAAGGCGGAGTCCTGCTTCGAGAGGCTCGTCACTCGCTGGCCGCTTCGGACCGGGAGGGCGAACTCGGCCGAGTACGCCTCCAGATAGTCGGCCATCTCGTCCTTGGTTGGAAAGGCATGGCTGGGAGCGGGGAAGGGCTTGCCGTCGAGCCCGTCATACCGGGCCGGGGTGAACAGGCGGAGCGAGTCCCACCGGCTCCGCCAGGCCCCACCGATCGTCTCCGCGGCGTCGAGGATGACGAACGGCACCCCGAGCCGTTGCAGGTGATATCCGACCGACAATCCGGCCTGGCCACCTCCGATGACGATGGTCGCGATTCGCCGACTTACTTGCATGATCCTCTCCTTCGGTCCTCTGTCGCATGAAACTGGCGGTCTGCACCCAGGCCGACACCAGGCATCCCGGCACGAAACCGAGCTGACCCGTGACCAGGGCATAGGCGATCCACACCGGCTGCACCGCCCCTCCCAGAAGCCACCCCCACCACCGGCCGCGTCCTGCCGACCACAGGGCGAGCACCTGCAGACCGGTCAGGAGCCAGGGCCACCAGGCCGGTGCCCCCAAAGTCGTTGTGCCCGCTGTCGAAGTTGCGACCAGTCCGATCGACAGACCCAGGCTGAGTGCACCGGCTGTGATCAGCTGTTTGCGGGCCGCTCGACCTCGATCACCATGCACCCTCGACATGGAATCGACCGTATGGCCAGGGCGATCAGGGCGAAATCGGGAGTTCTCCCCATTGCACCAGCCCGTGTTCGCTGGCGTAGAGCGTGGCCGCGGCCCGGGTGGAGACTCCGATCTTTCGGTACGCGTTCTGGATGTGGCGGTCTGCGGTCTTGGCCGAGATGTCCAAAGCGCGCGCTACCTGCTTGGTCTGAAGGCCACGGGCCAGTAGCCGGATCACCTGTACTTCGCGTTCGGTGAGACCGGCCGGGCGCTCTACCGGAGATGTCTGTTGACCGGCGGCGCGCAGGACCGCGGCGACCATCTCACCGTCATGGCGACCGGCCGCGGATTCCTCACGAAGAAATGCGGCAGCTTCAACTGACGGCATCGGGGGGCGATGGTCCCGGGGTTCCGTCATGGCGTGAAAGGCGTCGGCAGCGGCGAGCAGGCGAGACGCCGGCTCGAGGGACGTGGCGTTCAGGCCGCGGTGATACCCGGACCCGTCCATCCTCTCATGGTGTCGACAGGCGACGGCCGCCACCGGCGCCAGAAGAGGTGATCGGTTGAAGACCCGCTCCGTGTGATAGGCGTGCAGACGCACCTGCTCCCACTCATCGGCATTGAGCGAGCTGTTCTTCTGCCACGTTCGGGGATCGATCGCCACCCGGCCGATGTCATGGATCAGGCCTGCCCTGCGGACGCTTGTGACTTCGGCTGGTGCAAGGCCGAGCTCGGTGGCCGCGTCACCGGCCAATTGAGCAACGCCGGACGAGTGTCCCACCAACGATGGGGAGACCAGATCGGCGAAGTCGCCAAGGGCGCCGAGAGCGCGGTCGACGCCTTCCGGGTCCAGGGTGAGGTGAGGCCCTGGCTCCGCATCGAGGACCGAGTCCCACACCGTGGGGGTGTCATCGGCTGTCGAGAGCATCTCCGAGGCATTGTCCGAAAGCATCATTGCCACATCGGGGTCGAAGGCATGCCCGGCCCGCTCCCTGATCACGCGGGCGGCGTGCTCCTCTCCGCCTATCAGGGTTTGGTAGGCGGCATCCCGGGCCACGGTCACGATCCTGAGCGCCATCGGGATCTCGTCACCGGCCTTTCGGCCCAGGACGCCGTTGCCATCCCAGCGCTCGGTGAGGTAGAGGAAGAGCCGGTTGATCTCATCGGGGAGGCCGAGCCGCTCCGACAGCATCATCGCGACCTCACACAAGGCGGTGAAGTGGGTGCGGCGGAACCTGGCTGCCTTGGGAAGGCCAGCGGCGATCTCGATACCGCTCTTCAAGGTTCCCGAGTCGGGCTCGGGAAAGGCCCGTATCACGCCTCCCAACGCCTCGAGAGTCGAGCCGAACTGTCGAGCCGTCATGTTCCTGGTCAAGCTCCCCCCGAAGATGCGGGCGTTGACGTCGGAATCGGTGGTGCAGCCCGAGTACATGAGAAGGCTGACGTAGAACGCCTCAGCCGTTGTCTCGGGGCCGACGGCTAGACGCTCCGCCAGCCGACACGTCACCAAAGTCGCCTGAAGCCCGTGCTCGAACGGGAAGCCCATTCCCAGATCGGTGGCCAGACAGGCAGCGGCGATCACCTCTGCGGTGCGCACCTGCTCCGTGTCCGGGACAGGAGGTTCAGCCACAAGTCAAGCCTAGGGACGGCGAGTGACGCCGGCCCTGAGGAGTCAGACCTCGATCAGCTGACCCGTCGTCAGATCGACAATGAATTCCTTGTCGCTCTTCGAATCGGAGATGAACTGCGCCAGAGTGGCTCCGGGTTGACGGACCACCCACCAGGCGAAATCCTCCGAACCGGACTCGACGAACTCCGTCTTGGCCGACCGGACTGCCTCTACCGCACCGATCTCGTCCGGAAAGGTGCCGATCACCCGCTGATCGGGCTCGTCGCTTCCGCGGACCTCTGTGAACTCCACCGCCTCGAACATTCACCAGCCTCCTGACACAATTGTACAGATGACGACGGGTCATTTGCACTGGTCCCTATGCTCATTTTGTTGAGCGATTTCCACACCAACTGGGGGTACATCGCGGCCGGGATCAGCGGGATCGTGGGACTCTGGGGGATCTTGATCAGACGTCGCGAGCCCCCGCCGCGGGCCTTCTATTACGGCGTCGGGCTGGCGATCTCGGCCCTCCTCCTCCAGATCGTCATCGGGGTGATCGTGGCCAATGGCGGAGTCGATCCGGGTAACCAGCACGTCTTCTACGGTGTCGTAATCGCGGTGACCTTCTCCTTCGCCTACATCTATCGGTCCCAGTTCCGCAAACGGCCGGCGATGTATTACGGGCTGCTGCTTCTGTTCACAATGGGGCTCGCCATCAGGGGGATCCTCACCTTTGGCGGCAACTTCTAGGAGGTGGCGATGCTGCTCGAGAACAAGAACCTGCTCATCACCGGGGTCCTCACCGACGACTCGATCGCCTGGCACGTGGCCCGGATCGCCCAGGAGGAGGGCGCCGAGATCGTCGTCACCGGTTTCGGTCGAGGTCTCCGTTTGACTGAGCGATCGGTGCAGCGGCTGCCCGAGCCGTGCCCCGTGCTGGAGCTCGACATCAACGATGCCGATCAGGTCTCGTCACTGATGTCGGACCTGGGGGAGCGGTGGGGGCGGATAGACGGGGCCCTCCATGCCATTGCATTCGCTCCCGAAGACGCCCTCGGGGGGAACTTCCTCAACACCCCGCCCGAATCGGCGCAGACCGCCTTCATGACCTCGGCCTTCTCCTACAAGACACTGGCCGTCGCCCTTCTTCCCCTGATGACGGAGGGCGGGGCATTGGTCACTCTCGACTTCGACAATTCGCAGGCCTGGCCGGCGTACGACTGGATGGGTGTGGCCAAATCCGCCCTGCAGAGCGTGACCCGGTATCTGGCCCGTGACCTCGGGCCACACGGAGTCAGGGTCAATGCGGTGTCGGCAGGGCCACTGAGCACGGTTGCCGCCAAGTCGATCCCCGGCTTCGATGCCTTCGATCGGGTTTGGAAGGAGCGCGCGCCTCTCTCCTGGGACGGATCGAACCCGGACCCGGTGGCCCGGATGGTGTGCGTGCTTCTCAGTGACTGGGCGCCGATGACCTCAGGTGAAGTGGTTCACGTCGACGGTGGCTTTCACGCCATCGCCTCCGGGGGCGAGCGAACCGACTAGCGGCTCTCGACCTTCTGCAGGGCACGCGCCAAGGGCAACTCGACGACGAAGGTGGCTCCGCCGCCCTCAGTGGCTTCCACCCGCACCGCCCCGTACATCACCTCGGCCAGGCTCTTGACGATGGAGAGACCGAGACCGGTCCCGCCCTTCGACCGGGTGTCGGACTGGTCGATCTGAGTGAAACGCTCGAAGACCCGCTCCCTCTCGTCGTCGGGGATGCCAGGCCCGTGGTCGACGACCGCGATCACAGCCTTGTTGGGACGCTCCCAGGCGTAGAGCTCGACCGGGCTCCCCACCGCGTACTTGGCGGCATTCTCCACCAGGTTGATCAAGATGCGTGTGAGATGGTCGCGGTCGGCCTCGACGGTGAGGTCCGGGGGCTCGATGGTGAACGTCGGCTCGATCGAGACGACCCGGTTCACCTCCTCGAAAGCCAGTTTGAGGGGTACCGGCTCGAGATGGACCGGTATGGCCCCCCGGTCGATCCGGGACACCACGAGCAGGTCGTCGATCAGACGTTGGAGCCGGCCCGCCTGGCGACGGGCAGTCGACAGGAGCTGTTGCGCTGCGACCTGGGTCGGGGCCAGCTCGGGCCGGTTGACGGTGTCCAGCGAACCGATGATGGAGGTGAGGGGGGTGCGGAGCTCGTGGCTGACGGTCGACACGAAGTCGGTCTTCATCTGGGCCACCTCTTCCAGACGTCTCGTCATCTCTGCCTGCGCCTCGTATCGCCCGATCTGAGACAGAACGAGGCCGGCCGGAGCCGCCAATGAGCCGAGCTGGTCGAGCTGATCCTCGTTGAAGGTGCCCACGTACGGGTCGCCGACGATGATGGCGCCCACCCGCAGGTTCTCGACCTTCAACGGCGCCACCAGGGCCTGGCGCAACCCCAGCTCCCTGAGGAGGACGTGGGCGTCGGTGTCCTGATCGATGTCCCGGACGAAGAACGGGCGCCCCGACCGGTACACCTGGGCCACGATCGCGGGCGAGGCCACGTCGAGGACGATGGGATCGGTCTCCAGGGGATACCCGTTGACCCAGATCGGGCTCATCACTTCGAGACGGTGACGCTCCGGGTTGTAGAGGAGGACCACGCCGACCTGGGCGTCCAGGTACTTGCAGATGGTGCCAACGAGATGGGGCACGATCTCGGCCAAAGACTCGGCCCGGGCCAGAGTGGCGCTCACCTCGTAGAGACGCTCGAAGTCGAGGCGTTGCTGGTCGATCTGGGTCTCACGTGAGGCCGATCGAACCGCCTCGCGCTCGAACTCCAGACCGACCAGCGCCGTGGCGGCAGAGACCACGGCGACGGT
Source organism: uncultured Acidobacteriota bacterium (assembly GCA_963843585.1). Taxonomy (GTDB): domain Bacteria; phylum Actinomycetota; class Acidimicrobiia; order Spongiisociales; family ZC4RG35; genus JARDZU01. Next base: position 54,499 of record CAWJLJ010000023.1, on the reverse strand, counting down.
CAGGACCGGGGCGACCAAATCGGGGATCGCGACCGTCCCTGCCTCGTAGGCGATGAACGAGATCGCCAGCCCGATGAGGACGGTCATGAACGCATGGGCCCACCAGGTGAGGAGCAGCCCGGAAACGGCAGCGATCCCGTAGAGGATGGGGGTGGCGGTCGCCTCGAGCGGCTCGATCAAGGCAAAGGCGGTGATTCCGAGGATCAGACCGGTCAGCCAGGCGACCGCGATCCAGGGCGCGTACCGGGTGGCCATCGGCCGATCCCATCGGGTGGCGGTGGAGACGACCAGCATCGCGGCAAGACCGGCCATCGGGATCCAGAAGCCGGGTTGCGTGAAGACCTGCTGGCGCACCGCCTGGGCGGCGATGATGATCAGGACTACCCAGGCCACTGCCGAGGCGCGACGAAGCAAAGAGGCCCGGAAACGGGCCATCGCCTGATGCGTCGTTGGTGTCATCCCGTCCATGTCACTGAATGGAAGCCTTCCGACTGTATTCTCGGCATTTCCGAACGAGGACTAGATACGTGGCTTTGCGCGCCCTCGCCGACGGCGCATTGTTCGCAGAGGCATATGGTGACGGATCGCCGCGCGTGCTGGCACTTCACGGCTGGGGGCGCCGCGGCAACGATTTCGCCGCATCATTGGCCGAATTCGACGCCCTGGCGATCGATCTCCCCGGATTTGGGGCGACTCCTGCTCCGAGCGAAGTTCTCGGCGCCGAGGGTTATGCGGGACTCGTTGCCCCCGTTCTGGACACATTCGAGTCGCCACCGGTCGTGGTCGGCCATTCCTTCGGGGGCCGCATCGCCGTCTGTCTGGCTGCCGCCCACCCGGATCGAGTCGCTTCTCTGGTGATCAGCGGATCGCCCTTGCTCCGTCTCGGGCCGGCAAAGAAGCCCTCAGCCGGCTACCGGATGCTCCGATTGCTCAACCGCGCCCATTTGGTCTCAGACGATCGGATGGAGGAGATCCGACGCAGTCGTGGGTCGGCCGACTACCGGGCGGCGAGTGGGGTGATGCGGGACATCCTGGTCAAAGTGGTGAACGAGGGATATGAGCCGCAATTGAAGGAGCTGCGGAACCGGGTATTGCTTCTCTGGGGAGAGAACGACAATGACGTGCCGGTGGCGGTGGCGGAAAAGGCGCTTCGCATCATCAGGCAGGCCGGTGGGACCGCCGAGCTCGAGGTGCTGCCCGGGGTCGGCCACCTGGTCCCGACCCAGGCACCGGAGGCGATTGCCCGCGTGCTGGCGGAGGAGTTGCGCCGGTGATCTGGGCGCTTCTCGCAGCGTGTCTCCTGGCCGCGATCCCCGCGGGATTGCGCTGGCTGCGGGTGGCCCAACGCGAGCACTACCTGGCTGGTGCCGTGGCCACCTTCGCCGGCCGCTGGTGGACATCCGGAATCGCCGAACGTGATCCTCCTGGCGTTGATGGTGATCGGGCTGGTCGGGTCGTGGTGGAGTGTGTGGTGGGCGTTTCTCGTGCCGCTGGCACAAGTGGGTCCGATCGGTCTCTCGATCCGTGGCCGCACGTCGCCGCTCGCCTGGACGGCGAGGCTGCGTCGGGTGGCCATTGTCTCCGGGGTCCTGATGCTCGCTGTGTACGTCGGCGGCGCCGCCGTCGAGTCTGGTTTCTTCATCGCCCTCGGTCTCTTCCTCCTGCCGGCATTGATCGACATCGCCCTCCTCGTCCTCGGGCCGATCGAGCGGATTGTGGGCAATCGTTGGGTCGACCAAGCATCAGCCCGTCTCGGATCCTCGGGGGCAAAGGTCGTGGCGATAACCGGTTCCTACGGCAAGACGACCACCAAGCAGTACGCGGCCCACATCCTCGCCGGACGGTTTCGCACGGTGGCCAGCCCGGCCTCGTTCAACAACCGCATGGGTCTCGCCCGGGCCATCAACGAGCATCTCGTGCCGGGCACCGAGGTCTTCGTCGCCGAAATGGGGACCTACGGTCCAGGGGAGATCGAGGAGCTCACTCGATGGATCCGGCCGGACGTTGCGGCGATGGTCGCCATCGGCCCGGTCCATCTCGAGCGTTTCCGGACCCTGGAGCGGATCGTCGCTGCCAAATCTGAGATCCTCGACCGGGCCAGGGTGGGAGTCATCGCGGTTGATCACCCCCTTCTGGCCGGTCTTGCCGCCGAGCGCGGAGGCACGATGGAGATCGTCACCGTTTCCGGGGATGGTGCGGACGCCCGGGTGACCGTCCATGAGGGTGTCATCCGGATCGACGGCACGGAGGTCGGGAACGCCCCCGATGACGTGTTCGCGGTGAATCTGGCGGTGGCCCTCGGGATCGGGCTCGCCCTCGGCGTGGAACCAGGCGACATGGTGTCACGGCTGGATGGGCTTCCGCGCCCGGAGCATCGGCAGACAGTGTCGAGCTCGGAACGCGGGTTCACCGTCATCGATGACACTTTCAACTCGAACCCGGATGGGGCAAGGGTTGCCCTCGGCGTCCTCGAGAGGGTTGGAGATGGTGGGCGAAAGGTCGTGGTGACCCCGGGCATGGTCGAGCTCGGGCCGGATCAGTTCGATCAGAACCTCACGTTCGCCGCCGAATCGGCGGCCCTCGCCGACGACCTGCTCATCGTCGGCCGGACCAATCGTGGTGCATTGCTAGAAGGTTCCGCCAAGGGTGGTGCCTCGGTTACCGTCGTCACCTCGCGCGAGGAGGCGGTCGATTGGGTCCGCCAGAACCTGGGCCCCGGAGACGCCGTCCTCTACGAGAACGATCTCCCTGACCACTATCCCTGAGGAGCGGAATGGCTAAACCGGCGGTCATCTTCGGCGGCCCGTCCGACGAGCACGACATATCGATCCTCACCGGTCTCCAGGTCACCCGCGCACTGGGCGATGTCCACGCCATCTACTGGTCGAAGACGGGGGACTGGTTCGAGGTCGAGCCTGACCTGGAGGCTGCCGAATTCGCCGATGGCGTGCCTCGCCGCTCGCGTGAGCTGACCTTCGTTGCCGCTCCTGGTCAGGGTCTGATTCTCAAGAAGCGGCGGCTGGAAATCGATGCGGTGGTCATCGCCTGTCATGGTGGACCGGGGGAGGACGGCACCTTGCAAGGCCTGCTCGACCTCGTCGGTCTTCGTTACAGCGGCCCGGGTCAGGCCGCCTCGGCCCTGGGCATGGACAAGTTGGCCTTTGGGGCGGCGATGGCGGCGGCAGGCCTGCCGACACTGCCTCGTGCCATGGTTGCCACCGGCGAGGAACCGGCCCCGTCGTTCGAAGGGCCCTTCATCGTCAAGCCCCGCTTCGGCGGCTCCTCGATCGGCATCGAGGTGGCCGAGGACTGGCCGACCGTTCTCGCCTTGAAGAGACGTTCGACCTTCCTCGACCAGGGGGCGGTGGTCGAGCCATTCCTCGCCGCGAGCCGGGACCTCCAGGTGGCGGTGCGCACCTATCCCAAGTGGGAGCTGTCCGCGATCGAGGCCCCGGCCAGGGCCTCCGATGGGATCTATTCGTACGACCAGAAGTATCTCGCCTGGGGTGGTGAGGTCAGCGCCGGCCGGGAGCTGCCTGCTGCGCTCGAATCTGCGCTCGAAGAGGAGATCCGTCGTCTTTCAGTCCGGGTGACCGAGGTGGCCGGGCTCAGGGGGATCGCCCGGATCGACTACCTGGAGCGCGACGGCGAGATAGTCGTCAACGAGGTGAACACCATCCCCGGCTCGATGGGCGCGTATTTGTGGATCGACCCGCCCATCGGCCGGGAGCAGTTGTTCCGTGACCTGGTGGAGGAGGCCCGAAGCGGGCCGGTGAGGATGTTCTCCGTGGCGGGAAGCGATGGGACGGCACTGCGAAGCGCAGGCACCATCGCCTCGAAACTCGGTTAACCAGAAAGGACCGGCGGGTGCCGGTCCTTTCTCAGTCGGCTCTTCTCCGGATCAGAGGTGCACCACCGGGCAAGTGAGCGTGCGGGTGATCCCGTCGATTGCCTGGATCTTGGCTACGACCAGTTTCCCCAGGGAATCGACGTCGTCGCTGGTGGCCTTGACGATGACGTCATAGGGGCCGGTCACGTCGTCGGCAGAATCGACACCGGGGATCTCGCGCACTTCCTCTGCGACCAGGGCGGCCTTGCCGACCTCGGTCTGGATCAGGACATAGGCCTGGACCAAATGAGCCTCCTTAGGGTCTCGGGTCGGCGTGACCCTAGTTGAAGAGGTGGTAGGTGGTGGGTGGTGGGTGGTCGGTCTCTATCGGTATGGCGACAACGTGTCGAGCGAGGTGAGCCTTGCGGACGGTCACGCAACGCTGATCAGGTAGCTGCGAGACTTCCGAGCTGTCGAGTGTGCGGAGCGAGTGTCCATCAGGCGGACCGCACCGGCGATGTGGCCGATGCCCTGCACTATCGGAGCGACTCGGACTGAGTACGCAGATGAGGAGCGCGGCCGTCTCGGTCAGCTCGAACATCGCCGAAGGAGTCTGGCCGACGAGGTGGACTGAGGACATCGCTCGGTTCCTCCAGATTGCGATCGGCTCGGTATGTAGAGATCGAGAGTCAAGCTCGGGTGGCACATCGCCTTCGGCATGCTGGACAACGAAGATCAGGACTACTCGGTGATGTGATCAGCGTCCGTCGCCAGTTGATCAAGCTGCAGGAGCAGAGTCGAAGCAAAGTGAGTGAGGCGTTATCGGTCGAGACCCACTACCCACCACCTAAGACTCAATACCCCTCTTGCCCCACTCCGACTGACGACACAAAGACGTTTCCGTCTTCTTCGACGGTCTCGAAAACGAGGCGCTGGCCCTGTCGCAGAGTGCGGAATATCGATCCCTTGAGGGACCCGGGGCGGAGGAACACCTCGGACCGGTCGTCGTCCTGGACGATGATTCCGGCGCCGGTCACAGGGTCGTAGGTCTTGACCACGCCCTGCGGCATGCTCAGGCCTTCTCGATCTTGCCCGCTCGGATGCACGATGTGCACACCCGGGCGCGGCGGGTGTTGGAACCGTGGCGGACCCGCACCTTCTGGATGTTGGGCAGCCAACGGCGATTGTTCCGCTTGTGGGAGAAGCTCACGGTCTTCCCGTAGCTCGGCTCCTTGCCGCAGATCTCACAGCGATAAGACATCTCGAAGACTCCTGGAGTGGTCTGGAAGGGTAGACGGGCGTGAGGCCCGTCACGACCGAGCGAAAGAATAGCGGTGATCCGGGCCAAGTCACAGTCCGCCGTTACCGTTTGCCTGGTGGCGACGACACCGTCGAGCGAGTTGATATGGCCACTCTGACCCGTCTGGCCGAGGTGCCGGTGTCGGAGATCAAATGGCTGGGGCCGAAGAATTCCGCGCCCCTGGCCAAGGCGGGGATCCGGACTGTGGCCGACCTGCTCCATCACGTTCCCAGGACATACATCGACCGCACCAACAAGCCCAGACTGGATCGTGTCGTCCTCGACACCGAGGTGACGGTCATCGCCGAGGTCACGAAGATCAACACGCGGCGCCCGAAAAAGATATCGATCACCGAAGCCACCATCGCCGACGAGACCGCGACGCTCAAAGTGATCTGGTTCAACCAGCCCTATCTACAGAAACGTCTCCCGGTTGGCACCGAAGCGGCGTTTTCCGGGACCGTGACGTCTCGCAACGGGTCACTGCAGATGGCGAACCCGGTGGTGGAGATGCTTGGAGACGACCAGGAATCGATCGTCACCGGCCGGATCGTGCCGGTGCACCCACAGGTGGGATCGGTGAAACCCTGGGCGATCCTGCGCGCAATGCATATCGCGTTGAACCGGTCGCGGCCTATTCCCGACCCGGTACCCGCCGAGATGCTGGAGCGGAAGGGCCTGATCAGCCGCGACCAGGCCTTCAGCGACATCCATTTCCCCGAATCGCTGGATCGAGTAGATCCGGCGCGGAATCGCCTGGTGTACGACGAGTTCTTTCGGCTCGAGCTGTCGCTTGCCCTTCAGAAGCGTCGTCAGATGGAGGATGCCACCGGGTTTGCACACACCCCGAGCGGGGAATTGGCAGACCGATTCATCGCAGGATTGCCGTATGTGCTCACCGGTGCCCAGGTGAGGGTGCTGGAAGAGATCGACCAGGACCTCCGTGAGCCCCACCCGATGCATCGTCTCCTGCAAGGGGAGGTCGGCTCGGGCAAGACCGTGGTCGCGGTGGCCGCACTTCTCAGCGGAGTGGAGGGGGGCTGGCAGGGTGCGATCATGGCGCCGACCGAGGTGCTCGCCGTGCAGCATTACCTGGGTGTCACCGGGCTACTCGCCCAGGCCGGGCTGTCTCCGGAGCCATTCGCGGCTCCCAGCGAGTTGGGGATGGACAGCCTCTTCGGTTCGGATGGGCCGGCCGTGCACATCGGGATCCTCACGGGTTCGACTGCCGCCGCCAATTATCGGGCCGATGTCAGTCGTGCGGACCTGCTCGCGGACGTCGCCTCCGGACAAGTCGACATCCTGGTCGGGACCCACGCGCTCATTCAGGAAGGGGTCCAGTTCCATCGGCTCGGTGTCGCCGTGGTCGACGAGCAGCACCGGTTTGGGGTGTCTCAGCGGGTCATGCTGAAGGAGAAGGCCGATGAGATCGACCCCGATTTGCTGATCATGACCGCCACACCAATCCCAAGGACACTGTCCATGACCCTCTACGGGGATCTCGACGTTTCGATCATCGACGAGATGCCGCCAGGGCGCACGCCGGTCAAGACGAAGGTCCTTTCCAGGCTGGAGGAGGCCGTGGCCTGGAAGCGGATCACGGAGGAGGTCGCCACTGGGCGTCAAGCGTTTGTCGTCTGTCCCCTCGTCGAGGACAGCCCCAAGGTCGAAGCCGCCTCGGCAACGGCGGAGTTCCAACGTCTCTCGGCCTTGATGCCGGATCTGCGCGTAGGCCTCATCCATGGCCAGCTCAGACCGGTGGAGAAAGAGGCAGTCATGTCGGAGTTCCGGGCCGGTGAGATCGACGTGTTGGTGGCGACGACGGTCATCGAGGTCGGGATCGACATACCCAACGCCACCGTGATGGTGATCGAGGACGCCGACCGGTTCGGTCTGAGCCAGCTCCATCAGCTGCGGGGCAGGGTGGGCCGCGGCCGGCATCGAGGGTTGTGCCTGCTCATCGCGGACCCTGCCACCGAGGATGGCGAAGAGCGACTGGCCGCGATGGCAGCAACTACCGACGGATTCGTGCTGGCCCAGGAAGACCTGAGGATTCGAGGTCAGGGGACCGTGTTCGGGGCGAGACAATCGGGCGTTGCCGATCTGAAGCTCGCCGACTTGCTTCGGGACCTCGACCTCCTGACCGCCGCCCGCAACGACGCCTTCGCCATCGTCGACCGGGATCCAGGACTCGCCGACCATCCCGAGCTGGCCGAGGAGGTCCGGGCCATGCTCGGAGAATCGGTCGACTGGCTGTTCAAGAGCTGAGTGATGCGAATCATCAGTGGCAAGGCGAAAGGCAGACGGCTTGTCGCCCCCGACACTCCGGCCACGAGGCCAGTCACCGACCGAGCCAGAGAGGCGGTGTTCTCGATGATCGGAGGCTGGGTCGAGGAGGCCACAGTGCTGGACCTCTACGCCGGATCCGGGTCGTTCGGGCTCGAAGCTCTGTCCCGGGGCGCTGCTGCGGCCACCTTCGTCGAGAGCGGCAATCGGGCACTCGAGGCCCTGAGACAGAACATCAAAGGAGTGGGTCTGGGGGGCACGTTGGTGACTTCCAAGGTCCGGGAATTCCTCGAACGTTCCAGCGGCGAGTTCGATCTGGTGTTCATCGACCCGCCGTGGGACATGGCATCGTCCGTTCTGGCCACCGATCTGAGCGCCCTCGAGCGGCTGTTGGCGGCCAGGGCGGAGGTGATCCTCTCCAGACGTCACACCGACACCATCCCGGAGGCGCCGCCAAACTGGAGCGTTGCCACCGATAGGCGCTACGGGGATACCAGAATCCTCCGGTACGAAAAGGAAGCTGAGGCCGTATGACCACCGCACTCTGTCCCGGGAGCTTCGACCCACCGACCAACGGGCACGTGGATGTCATCGAGCGGGCCATCGCTGCCTTTGACCGGGTTGTGGTTTCCGTCGTGGACAACCCGTCGAAGGAGTCGCTGTTCTCGATCGATGAGCGTATTTCGTTGCTCGAGGAGCTGTTCGGTGGGCGGGCGGAGATCGGGTCGTTCTCGGGTCTCCTCGTCGAATACGCCGCCGAAGTGGGCGCCGACGTGGTGGTGAAGGGCCTGCGGACCGTCGACGACTACGAGTACGAGATGCAGATGTCACAGATGAACCGGAACCTCTCCGGGATGGAGACCGTGTTCATGGCCACCAAGTCCGATTGGAGCTTCATCTCGTCGTCCCTGGTCAAGGAAGTTGCCAAACTGGGCGGATCGATCGACGGTCTGGTACCAAGTGCCGTCGAAAAAGCCCTCCAGGAGCGTCTGACATGACCGACGAGCAGGAAGCCCCGCTAGCCGAGGTCGTCGAGCCGGTCGAGCAGGAGAGCCGGGCCGAGCTGAGCGACCTTCAGGACACGGTCGACGACCTGATCGTCTACCTGCACGAGGCGAAGAATGTCCCCTTGTCCGGCAATGCCATGGTCGACAGGGAGCAGTTCCTCGGGATGCTGGAGAAGATCCGCGCCGACCTGCCGGACGAGCTGCGGGCGGCCAGGTGGATGGTCCGTGAGCGCGAGGCATTCATCGCACGCACCAATGAGAAGGCACGCGAGATCGTCGATCGCGCCCGGAAGGAAGCCGACGGTCTGGTCTCGGACTCGAACATCATGGCCGAGGCGGTGGAAGAGGCGAACATCCTGGTGCGACGAGCCGAAGGGGAGGCCCGCCGTCTCCGGCTCGAGACCGAAGACGAGATCGAGCGGAAGCTCCAGCGCCTCGAGCTGATCCTCAACCAGATCCTCGACCAGATCCAGGATGCGCGGGATGAGCTGCACGAGGCGCGTCCCAAGCCCCCAGACGTCCCGCTCTGAGATGAGCCACGATCTCGTGGTCCCGGTCGGCGATCTGATCGGGTCGCCTGGGAAGGAGCGGCCGTTCAAGGGAACGTCCCCGGTGCGCCTCGATTTCGGCGATTCCCGGGTCGAAGGGCCAATGAGCGTTTCCGGCCGGGTTGTCGGGCTCATCGACGCCGTCGAGGCAGAGTTCGTCGTGACAGCAACGGGCCATTTCACGTGCACGCGGTGTCTCATCGAGTGGGATGACGCGGTCACGGTGGAGACCAAGCAGTACTTCCGCACGATGCCCGACGAGGATGGCTACGCCATCGTCGAGGACGAGGTCGACGTCTCCGGACCGGCCCGCGACGAGTTGGCGTTGGCGCTGCCGGCGAAACCCTTGTGCAGGCAGGACTGTCTGGGACTTTGCCCAACCTGTGGAACCGACTTGAATAGTGAACCTTGCGGAGGCCACGGGGATGATTCCGACTCACCCTTCGCCACCCTGAAAGATCTGCTCGAACCCTGACCAAGGAGAGCACCAAATGGCGGTGCCCAAGAAGAAAATGTCGCGTTCGCGGACCAGGCAGCGAAAAGCGGCGTGGAAGGTATCCCGTCCGACCTCAGTTGCCTGCGAGCAATGCGGCAAGCCCAAGCTTCCCCATCGCGCCTGTCGTGAGTGCGGCACCTACGGCGGCCGCGAGGTGATCGAGGCTTCCTGAGCCTTGGCCCGGATCGCCCTCGACGCCATGGGGGGCGACAACGCCCCTGACGAGACAGTTGCCGGCGCGGTCGATGCGGCTGGACGCGGCGTAGAGGTTGTCCTGGTCGGGCTCCCCGAACTCCTCGAAGCCGAGCTTGCCAAGCACGACACCCGTCTTCCCATAGTCGACGCCCCAGAGGTGATCGCGATGGGGGACGACCCGGCACGCGCCCTCCGTGAGAAGCCGGGTGCCTCGATAAACGTGGCGGCCAAGCTCGTGGATGAAGGCAACGCCGACGGAATGGTGTCCGCCGGCTCCACAGGAGCCGCCATGGCGGCAGCGGCGGTGCACATCGGGCGGATAAGAGGTGTGACCAGGCCCTCGATCGCATCGATCTTCCCGACCCCCGGCAGCCCCACGATCGTCCTCGACTCGGGGGCCAATCCCGATGTGAAGCCGGAGCAACTCGTCCAGTTCGCAATCATGGGCTCGGTTGCGGCAGAGATCCTGCTCGGTGCGGAGGACCCGCGAGTCGGCCTGCTCAACATCGGTGAGGAGAAGGGAAAGGGCCGGGACCTCGAAAAGGAGGCATACGACCTTCTCGAACAGGCGCCGATCAGATTCGTCGGGAACCTCGAAGGCCGCGATGTCGCCGAGGACAAGTCGGATGTCATCGTCACCGATGGCTTCACCGGCAACATCTTCCTCAAGACCATGGAGGGGGCGGCCAAGGTGATGGTGAGGTACTCGTTGGAGGCAATCTCGGAGCTCGATCCCGCCGTCCAGGAGTCCGTGTTGCCCGCCCTCGGCGAGGTGAGGCGCCGTCTCGACTACGAGACCTACGGGGGTGCTCAACTGCTAGGCGTGAAAGGAGTCGTGGTGATCGCCCACGGCAGATCGAACCGGGTGGCCATCGCCAACGCCCTCGTGATGGCAGCCGAGGCCGCCAAGAACGATCTCCCCGGCCTGCTGGCTGCCCGGCTCGCCTCCTGATGACCCTGGAAGATCAGCTCGGCTACACGTTCTCCGACCCTCAACTGCTGAAACTGTCGCTCACTCATCGCTCCGTCAGCAGCGAGGACGGCTCGAGACACGACAACGAGCGTCTCGAGTTCCTTGGTGACGCAGTCTTGCAATTGGCGATAACGGGCTACCTGTACAACACGTTCACCGACCTTCCAGAGGGAAATCTGGCGAAGGTCAGGGCGGGTCTGGTCAGCAGACCGGTGCTGGCCGACGTGGCTCGGAGCTTCGGCCTGAGCGATCACATCGAGCTGACGGTGGCCGAGGAGCGGACCGGAGGCCGGGACAAGGATTCCATCATGGCCGATGCCCTCGAGGCCGTGATCGGGGCGGTCTACCTCGATTCCGGGATCGAGAGCGCAACCGACTTGGTTCTGCGTCTCTGGGGCAACCGTATCGCCGAGCGAGCAGAGCGTCCCGGGCTCAAGGACTACAAAACCCGTCTCCAGGAGGTGCTGGCCAGGGACGGCAAGCGCCCTGAGTACCTAACGGACGGCTCCGGCCCCGATCACGAGCGAACGTTCGTTGCCAGTGTCGAAGTGGATGGAATGTCCTTGGGTTCGGGGTCCGGTCGGTCCAAGAAAGAAGCCGAGCAGGGAGCAGCGGAGCAGGCCCTGGAGAGGCTCATCGCAGACTCTCGGTGAGAAGAGGCCCTTTCCGGGACCTGAGATCCAAATACCAGAGAGTCACCATCACCGCGATGGCGGCCACGACGAAGCCCTGGGCGACGACGAGCACCACGAAGCCCAGCCCTGCCCCGAGGCCGACGTCGCCGGCGCCGACGATGGGAAGGGCCACGAGCTGAACGAGTTGGGCGGCAAGCGACCCGAAGAGACCGACGAGCAGGAGGAACCCGACCGTGGGCCACCATCGGCCGCGCACCAATGCGAAGCTCCTGCGCAGGGCATCGACCGGGCCCACGTCCTCCAAGGCGACGACGGCGGAAACCATGCTGAACGCGCCGGCAAGCCACAGGCCGGGGATGATGAGGGCGAACAGCCCCACGACGACCAGAACGACGGCGAGGATCCCGGCCACGATGAGGGTGAACAACCTCGAAAGTGCCTTCGAGGATGCCGCCCCTGCGCCCATGTGCTCCCCGGCGAGCTCGGAAGCCACGATGCGGTGCACGGTCAGGTTGAGGAAAGCCGTGCCCAGGAGCTGAAAGACGAGCACGATCGAGCCTGCCTGCAGAAGTAGGAGCCCGGCCTCGGTGATCTCGGTCTCGGTCATCCCGACCAGCGCCTGAGGGTCGCTCAGGATCAGCTGGAGGATGTCATCGGCTCCGGTGAGAGCGAAGGCCGCGATGGTGGCGGCGCCGAGGAGCACGAATGTCCAGAAGGCGGGAGCCAGGATTCGCTTCCAGACCCGGGCGAGCATCGCCATGCCCTCGGCGAGGATCTCACCAAACGGCCTGGGGGTTATCTCCATGGGCCCGGGTACGGTAACCAGCCCTCGACCCCGGAGCCGAGCTTGCCCGAGTTGCCAGAAGTGGAGATCACCCGGCGCCATCTGGAGGATGCGATGAAAGGTCGCCGGCTGACTCGCGTGCGCACCACTCATCCCCGGACAGCCCGTAACAACGCAGGCGGTGAGACCGAGATCGACGAGCGGCTCGAAGGGCGGACGGTGCTCGGAGTGGGTCGAAAGGGGAAGTTCCTCGCGGCTCCACTCGATGATGGGCAGACCCTCGTGGCCCACCTCGGAATGTCGGGCCGGTTCACCATCGGTGATCCGACGGAGGTCGAACCGGCTCACACTCATTTCCGGGCGACCTTGGACGACGGTCGCGAGGTCCGCTTCATCGATCCCCGCACCTTCGGCTTCATAGCTGTCGTAGCCGGTGATGAGATGGAAGGCTCGGGTCTTTCCCGTGTCGGGCCCGACGCCTGGGACACCACGCCATCGGCGGAAGACCTGACAGCCGCCCTCGTCCAGGAGGACCGCTCCGGTCAAGGCGCTGTTGCTCGACCAGGTCATTGTCTCCGGCCTGGGCAACATCTATGCCGATGAGGCGCTGCACATGGCCGGGATACATCCGATGCGACCCGGCGGTGACTTGTCGGAAGTCGAGTTGACACGGTTGCTGGAAGCCACCCGCAGCGTTCTGGGCGCTGCCATCGACAACGGCGGGACGAGTCTCGACGACCTGGCATATCTGTTACCCGACGGGCGGGCGGGGGAGAACCTCGACCGGTTGCGGGTCTATGGCCGTACCGACCTGCCCTGTCCCACTGCGGCACGCCGATCCAGCGCATCGTCATCAGGGCCCGATCGAGTCATTTCTGCCCACTGACAGTCGCCAGCCGAGAGGCAGGAGCTTGAGGGTCACAGGCGGTCCATCGCCTAGCGTGCTCAGATCGAGCAGGTGCAGCCAGGTCGGATACCGCCAGGGCTGTCCGGGCCAGATCGGCAGCGCTCGCGTCTGGGGTCTCGTTCGGCGCTGGGTCAGCGAACGTCATCGCCGACGGCGACCTCGGGCTAGACGTCAGGTCATTCTGCCAACTGTCAGGGCGGTACACGCCTGCGCTAGGCATGCAGGTCGGATCGCCAGGGCTGCAAGGCGGTCCTGGCCGTTCTGGGTCAGGTGCAGCGGTCGGGTCGCCAGGGCCGGCGACGGCGCGTCGCGACGGCTGGTCGGCCGTCGTCGACTCCGGTGTGGAATCCGACGCGGTGGCCCCCGATCTGACTTTGCGTGACTTCTTCATCTACCCGAACCCGATGAAGAGCGACTAGGCAAGAGGCCGCTGTTAGCCTGCTCCCGGTAATCACAGTCGTGTCATTTGCCAGGTGTTTGCTGTGTATTTGAAGTCACTGAAGCTCGTCGGTTTCAAGTCCTTCGCCGACCGGACCCGACTCGAGTTCCGGCCCGGGGTGACCGTGGTCGTGGGCCCGAACGGCTCCGGCAAGTCCAACCTCGTCGACGCCCTGTCGTGGGTGATGGGGACGCAGTCCACCAAGTCGCTGCGGACCGGGAAGATGGAAGACGTCGTCTTTGCCGGCACCGCGACTCGCCCTGCGTTGAATCGGGCCGAGGCAACCCTGATCATCGACAACGCCGAACGGAGGCTGCCCCTGGATCTCGACGAGGTGGCCCTGACCCGTCGTCTGTACCGCGATGGCTCGTCCGACTACGAGATCAATGGCGTGGGCTGCAGGCTGCTCGACGTGCAGGAACTGCTCAGTGATTCAGGCGTTGGCCGTCATCAACATGTGATCATCGGACAGGGTCAGGTCGACGAGGTGCTCAACGCCTCCCCCGAGGACCACCGGGCCGTGATCGAGGAGGCAGCAGGCATCCTCAAACACCGCCGCCGCAAGGAGAAAGCCGAGCGCCGTCTCGAACGCACCGACGAGGACGTGCTCCGACTCCAGGACCTCATCGGGGAGATCGAACGGCAGTTGAGACCCCTCCGCCGTCAGGCGCGGGCGGCCGAGCGATATCACGGGCTGAAATCCGAGGTCCGCGATCTGAGTCTGTACCTCGCCGGGATGGCCCTGGATGCCTACGAGACCGAGATGGAGGCCGGGAGCGTCACCCTGGAGACACTGACCGGTCAAATCGCATCCGACGAGTCGGAGTTGGGCGTCCTGACAGCATCCGTCGAGGCCTTGACAGCCAGGGCATCGACGGTCGGGATGGATCTCGACCGCGACACCGGGGCAGCTGCCCGTCTCGAGACAACGATCGAGAGATTGCGACGTCTCGGAGCCGTCGCCCAAGAGAGAAGCCGTGCCGTCAGCGGGAGGAGGCAGGCCGGGATCGAGCGCCGATCGGATCTTCGTTCGGAGCTTGGCGGGATCGTCGACGAGCTGGTCGGAGTCACTGCATCCGAGACCGAGGCGACCAGCCATGCGGAGGCCATGGAGGCTCGATTCAGACGTCTCGAAGACGAGGAACGGGCTATCGCCACCCAGAATGCGCTGTCCCCGGAGGGAGCGCTGGCGGCAGTGCGTGGCGAGCTATCGGTGCTCCAGGCTGCCGGCGTGCGCGACAGCCGGGAGGTGGAGGGCATCGATCGCAGGCTCGCCGTCGTCGACTCGCAGCTCGGTGACGAATCGGGCGAGATCTCGCGGATCAACGACGAGATTCGTGCCCTCGACGAGGACGTGTCCGGGTTCCAGCATGGCTATCAGAAGGCGAGCCGCCGGCGCGAGGACTGATCAGAAGGCCTGGTCGGGAGCAGAGGAAGCGATCACCGAGGCCAGATTGGCCGTTGCCGCCACCGAGGCCAGAGTCGACGCCTTGGAAGCCGCCATGTCGGGCAGTTTCGACGTCGAATCCCGGCGCAAGGTGGAGACAGTGGATGGGGCGCTTGGGGCTCTTGTCTCCCGTCTCGACATCCCGGCCGGGTTGGAGAAGGCGGTAGACGCGGCTCTTGGTCGCTGGGCCGATGCCATCGCCTTCCAGAGCGTCGATCGGCTCAAGGAAGCGGTGGAGACGGTCAAGGCGGCCGGAGGAGGCGGCGTGCCGGTCGTGTCCGCGGTGAACCGGGGGTCGGCACCTGCTTCGGAGATCGCTGCTGCGTCGGGCGTGGATGCCCTCGTGGATCGGCTCGGACCGCGTGCCGACCTTGGTCTGGCCCGCCATCTGCTCGGCGATGTGCTCCTGGTGGAGGGATGGGCGACCGCCCTGGCCCTGGTCGCCCGCCATCCGGCCCTGAGGGCGGTGACACCCGAAGGCGACCTGGTGTCGATCGACGGCGTCCAGATCGCCCAGCCCGACGGCGCCGGACCGGCGATGGTCGAGACGGCCCGGGTGGCCGCCGAACAGGCAAAGACGGACCTTTCCCGCGCATCCTCCATCCACACGGCCGCCAAGCGCGACTTCGAGAAGAGCCGCGACCAGGAGCGGGCGGCGCTCGAGCAGCTCGAATCGGCTGAGGCGGCACTGGCCGGACGGGCCGAGGCCATGGGCCGGCTGCAGAAGTCGGTCGATGCCCTCGAAGGCGAACGGGCACGACTCAAAGAGCGGCTCGGCTCGATCGATGAGGGAGCGACAGACGCGGGATCGGCAGATCACCGAGCTCACCGGGCGTCTCGAGGCTCTCGAAGGAGAGGAAGCCGGGAGGATGAAAGTCTGGGAGGAGTTGGAGCGCCGGCGCATCCAGATCGCCGCCGATCGGGAGATCGCCAGGTCCGAGTGGCAGGAAGCGGCCTCGGTGCAAGGAGTGGTCTCCGAACGCCGTCGTCTGCTCGAGGAGCGGGTCGCCCGGATCGAGGCCGACCTGGCTCGTGTCGATGGCGAGGAACCGGCACCGATCGCCGTCGAACGGCTCGACCTGGTCGATCGATACGCCCGCGACGCCGTCGAAATCCTGCAAGGCAGGCTGGCAACCCTGCGTGAGCGCCAGGCAGGCCTCCGCGCCGAGAATGAAGGCACCGTCACCGAGCTGTCTCAGGCGCGCTCCCAGATGGAAGAGCGACGAACCTCGGCGGCTGCGGCGCGCGAGAGACTCGCCACGCTTCAGGTGCGTCTAACCGAGTTGCGTCTCTTGAAGGAGAGCGTCATCGAGAGTGTCCGCCGTGATGCCGACTCCGACGCCGACGCCGCTCGTGGTGCGCTCCGCCCCGACTATCCAGATGACGCCGATCTGCCCGCCATCCTCGAGGAGCGATCGGCTCAGCTTCGCCGACTCGGTCCGATCAATCCACTGGCGGCCGACGAGTTCGCCGAGCTAGACGAGCGGCACACTTTCCTGGTCGACCAGCTGTCCGATGTGGAGTCGTCTCGCTCGGAGCTTCGCAAGGTGATCAGGGCTCTGGAGGACGAGATCGAGCTCCGTTTCCAGGAGGCATTCACCGAGGTGGCGGAGGCATATCAGCGCTACTTCACCGTGCTCTTCCCGGGCGGAAGAGGCCGGATCCGGCTCGCCGACCCCGACGACGCGCATTCCGGGTTGATGATCGAGGCGCAACCGCTGGGCAAGAAGGTCAGCCAGCTCACCCTGCTCTCGGGTGGGGAGCGGAGCCTGGCCGCTCTCGCCTTCCTCTTTTCCATCTTCGAAGCGAGGCCGAGCCCCTTCTACGTGCTCGACGAGGTCGAGGCCGCTCTCGACGACGCCAATCTCCGGCGCTTCCTCCGCATCGTCGATGAGTTCCGTCAGAGGGCGCAATTGTTGATCGTTACCCATCAACAGCAGACGATGGAGGCGGCCGACGTGCTCTACGGGGTCACCATGGAGCCGGGTGGGTCCTCCCAGGTCGTCCGAAAGGACATGACCTCGGTCGGTATCGATCTCGCCGTCTAATTAGCTTGGAATAGCAATGGGAACGAGCGAATGGGCCCTGATCCTCGTCATCGTCGCGGTCATCGTCGTGATCACGGTCCTGATCGTGATCCGCCGCCGGCGCAGCGTCGATGGTGAGTCCTCGTCAGTCGAGACGAAACGGCCATCCCGGATCGGGCGAAGCGCTACCGCCCTGGGGGCGTCTCTCCGTCGGGCATGGGGCACCGGTCTCGACGACCACACGTGGGATGAGCTCGAGGAGGCGCTGCTCGGGGCCGACGTCGGTCTCGAGGCCACGACCTCTGTGGTCGCCGGGGTCAGGTCTGCCGCTCCCGAGACGCCCGAGCAGGCACGTGAGGCGCTCGCCACGCAGTTGAGGGCGGAGCTCGGCGACAAGGACCGCGGGCTGCATCTCGAGGGCAATCCGGCCGTGATCCTCGTGGTGGGTGTCAATGGGACCGGAAAGACGACCACCATCGCCAAGCTGGCCGCACGGCTCCAGAAGAACGGCAGTGGAGTAGTGCTCGCCGCCGGCGACACGTTCCGGGCCGCAGCCGGGGCCCAGCTCGAGACGTGGGGGGATCGGCTCGGGGTGAAGGTTGTCTCGGGGCAGGAAGGCGGAGATCCCGCGTCGGTCGCGTTCGATGCCATCGGGTCGGCCCGCGCCCGCGGAGACGACGTGGTGATCGTCGACACGGCGGGCCGGCTTCACGCCAAGAAGAACCTGATGGCCGAATTGGGGAAGATCCATCGAGTGGCCTCTGGCGACCGTGACGGGGTCGATGAGGTGCTGTTGGTCCTCGACGCAACCGGCGGGCAGAACGGGGTGACCCAGGTGCGGGAGTTCTCTGCCGCGGTCCCTCTCAGCGGCATCGTGCTCACCAAGCTCGACGGGACCGCCAAAGGGGGCATCGTCATCGCTATCGAGCGACAACTCGGTGTCCCGATTAAGTTCGTCGGGCTGGGTGAGGGGATCGACGATCTCGTGCCTTTCGACCCGGACTCTTTCGTCGCCGATCTCCTGGAGCAGTCGTGAATCGAGAAGAACTGGTGGCTGCCGCCCGTGCTGCCGCCGAGAACGCGTACTCGCCCTACTCACATTTTCGCGTCGGAGCAGTAGTCGTGGCTGCGGACGGGCAGACCTTCTCCGGCGCCAACATCGAGAATGCCGCCTACCCGACCTCTAATTGCGCCGAGGCCACCGCCATCCACACCGCTGTCGCCGCCGGGGTGCGCAAGATCGACACTCTGGCGGTCACCTGCATCGATGCCACCGATGTCCTGGGTGCTTATCCGTGCGGGCGTTGCCGGCAGATCATGGCCGAGTTCGACGTGGAGAGGGTCATCGTGGCGGCCGGTGAGGGGTCCGAGATCCGGGAGCACACTCTCGATGAGCTCCTGCCCTTTAGGTTCACCCTCTGAAGTCAGGCCGCCGGCCAGTTCTCGCGATTCTCCTTGCGGACGACGAACCGGAGGCCGGACCAGGTCTCATCGACTGCCACCACCTTGTTGTCCACCATTCCCGTCGGCAGGAACAGGTCTCGCAACGTTTGTTCGGTCAGGTCCGTATCGACGCCAGAGCTCTTCTTGGGCCAGAACACCCAGATCGCCCCATCCGGCGGCAACGACGTGATCGCGACCTGAAACCCGCGCTCGGCCTCGTCCGAGCGTTCGGCGAAGACGATGTAGATGTCGGCCGGGAACTCACCCCGGTGAATCTGGACGTCGGGGGGCAAGTCGCCCAGGTCGAGGTCGTAGTAGTTGGGCATGTTGAGGATGCCCACCGTCACTCCCTCCTTGATGCCCAGCTTCTGGATGAGCGGCGTGCCGCTGTAGCCGGCCATCAACCGGTCGGGATCATGTCCCGATGCTCCACTCTGCCATCGGCATGGATGGCGAACCGCCCCTCGGTTCGGGGATGCACAGGATCCCGGCGTGACCAGGGCCAGCCGCCGAACTGGGTGCGGTGGTAATCGTCGACCGCTTGCCGCAACTCTTCGGCCGAGTTCATCACGAATGGGCCCAGCTGGAAAACGGGGGCGCCGATCGGTTGTCCCTGAAGAAGGAGAAAGGCGGCCGGGTCGCCGTGGTTCTCGATGGTTGTCGCGACGTCGGGTTGAAGCCTGGCCCCGACCTTCTCGCCGAAGCGTGTGGAGCCAATCCGCACGTCGTTGCCTCGGACACAGTGCAGCATTCGATTCACCCCGGTCGGCGCGAGTGGCATTTGCCAGCGAGCGCCCGGTTCGAGCGTGATGTGCCAGATGGCGAGATGTGAGTCGTTCCGCGATCCCCACGAGTCGGGCGGGGGAGAGGGTGGTCGATTGGACTCGATGGCGCCGGCCATCACCTCGACCTCGACACCCGGTGACGGGGCGATTCTCGGGATGTCCTCGCCCCAGAGCATCCCGAAATATGCCGGGACCATCTTCGATTCGGGCGGGAGGTTCAGCCAGATCTGGAACAACTCCATCGGATTGGGCCCGGCCGGGTCGAGAAGGGGGAACATCTCGGCGTGCATGATCCCGCTGCCGGTGGTCAGCCATTGCACGTCACCCTGGCCGTATCGGGCGGTGGCGCCGAGGGAATCTGAGTGGTCGACATAGCCACGGCGGACGACGGTCACCGTCTCGAAGCCCCGATGAGGGTGCTGGGGGAAGCCCGGCACCACATCGCCGTGGTACATGCTCCACCCGTCCAGATAGGAGAAGTCGACGCCGATGTCACGTCCGCCCAGTGAGGCGGCCGGGCCGAGATCGTCGTTCCCTTCCGGATAGGCGTCGAAGTGGTGGACGGTGAAGATGAACGGATCGAGACCGGGCCAGGGGAAGCCCAATTCGACCAGTTCGATGACGGGTTGCGTCGTGATGGCACTCCTTGCCGGTTGAGGGGATGCCCAGCGAATATTATCGGGGTGGCCGGGTCATCAACCAGTAGGTAGGCCCGCCGGGCATCAATTCGACACCTTGTCGATCGATACGGAAGCCGGCCCGGAGATAGAAGGGGACCGCCTTCTCGTTCGACGTCTCCAGGTAGCACGGGACCCGATCCCGGTCGGCGAGGTCGAACGCCGGCTCGAGGAGAGCTGACCCCACGCCGAGACCCTGCGCTTCCGGGCTGACTCCGATCACCTGGAGATACCAGAGCGGTGTGTCCGGAAAATGCGAATCGATGGTCGAGCCGAACTTCAGGAGATCACGGAACGACCCCGGGGCATGACGCAGCACGGACATGATGGCGGGCAGGGCGCGAAGGTTGCGACCCATCGACCAGGGGTAACGCCCTGGCGCCTGCCATGCGGCGACGCCAAGCATCATGGTCCCATCGCTCGCCACCCAACAGTTGCCCTCCGCCTGGCTGTCTCGAACCGGTGCCCGCATGAACCCGCGCAGAGCGTCTCTGCGTGTGTGGGGGTCGGGGAACATGTGGGTGTAGTCGGGCGTGGTCTCGAAGCTCCGGGCGAGAAGGTCGGCAGCCTGATCTATCCCATGTGGCGGGAGCTTCTCGATTCGGACCGTGTCTCGTTGCATCCCCCTGGTGCTACCCGCCGAGGGGCTCGATCAAACCACCGGCGTCGGGCGGGGCGGTGCTAGCCGTCAGCCGCTTCCGGCACCTCCTGGAGCAGCCAGGTGTTGCCGTCAGGGTCGGCGATATCGGCGAAGGAGTTGTACCGGGCGCGGTTGGGATCGCGCCCTGGCTCCCAGCCGTTCGGGCCCATGTGCCGAATCTCGCCGACGTCGACCCCTCGGCGGATCAGCTCGTCGCGCGCCGCTTCGATGTCGGTGACGACCAGATGCAGCCCGCGCACCGAACCGGGAGTCGTATCGACTATGCCCTTTCCGAACGTGATCGAGCACGCTGAGCCCGGCGGCGTGAATTGCACCACGCGAAACTCATCGTTTGGCTGGTGATCGACGTCCAGGACGAACCCCATCTTCTCCTGATAGAACTGCTTGGAGCGGTCCACGTCAGTGACCGGAAGCAGGATCAGCTCGAGCTTGAAGTCCACGTCAGCCTCCGTCTCGTCGATGCGAGCGGCGAGCATCCCCAGTTCTTCATCGGCTCTCCAGCGCCTCGATGAGCTTGGGGAGGACCTTGTGCACATCGCCGACGACGCCGAGGTCGGCGATCGAGAAGATCGGGGCATCGGCGTCCTTGTTGATGGCGATGATGGTCTTCGAGTCCTTCATTCCCACCAGATGCTGCATCGCGCCTGAGATTCCGCAGGCGATATAGATGTCGGGTTTGACGGTCTTCCCTGTCTGGCCCACCTGTTTGGCGTAGGGGACCCATCCGGCGTCGACGATGGCACGAGTAGCCCCAGTCGCTGCCTTGAGCTGCTTGCCCAGCTTCTCCACCAGCTCATAGGCCTCCGGCGATCCGAGGCCCCGTCCTCCGGAGACGATGATCGATGCATCTCCGAGTTGGGGGCCCTCCCTCTCCTCGACGTGGGACTCGACGATCCTCGCGTCTGCGGCGCCCGCCTCGGGGAGGTCGAGCTGCTCGACCTCAGGGGATCCGCCCCCGACCGTCTGCCGCGACAAACGACTTGGGCCGGGCCAGGACGATGTATGGGCCCTGGGAGGCGCTCGCCGTGGCGGTCTGGGCACCGCCGAGGATCTCGTGGTCGGTCTCGACCCCGCCACCGTTCAGCCGGAT
Organism: uncultured Acidobacteriota bacterium; assembly: GCA_963843585.1. Taxonomy (GTDB): domain Bacteria; phylum Actinomycetota; class Acidimicrobiia; order Spongiisociales; family ZC4RG35; genus JARDZU01. The sequence goes on along the minus strand of CAWJLJ010000023.1, from coordinate 32,970 downwards.
GTCGCTGGCGTTGGAGAGGATGCCCACCCCGAGTTTGGCGGCGAGACGCCCGGCGATATCCCTGTCGTTGTAGGCCTGACCAAGGAGGATCAGGTCCGGGGAGTCGGCCTCCACTCGTTCCGCCAAGGCGGTTGCCACCGGAGCCGAGGGCAGTCGATCGTCGCTGTCCAGGTGCAAGACCGTCTTCGCTCCGTGCTCACCGAGGGTCGAGAAGATTGCGTCTGAGCCGGGGCCGAGGAAGATCGCAGTGACCTCTCCGAGCTCCCTACCTTTCGCCAGCAACTCCAGTCCCAGCGCGGATGGCTTCTCGCCTTCCTGCTCGACGAAGACCCATACCGCGGCCACTCAGATCACCTTCCTCTCGGTGAGAAGGGAGATGATCGCCTGATGCGCCTCGCCGTCGTCCTCGATCTTTCGCCCCCCGGTCCGCTCCGGGGCGTCGACGATGGACAGGACGAGCTGCTCCGGGGCACGCTTCGCTCCCAGGTCTCCCATGGAGAGGGTCTCGATCGGCTTCTTCTTGGCGTCCATGATCCCCTTGAAGGTGGGGTAGCGGGGCTCGACCACGCCGGCCGTGACCGACACCACCGCGGGGAGGTCCGCGGTCACGATGTCGTATCCGGCCACCGTCTGCCGGTGAATCGTGACGGAGCCGTCGCCGGTCTCCACCTTGGTGGCGTAGGTGAGGGCCGGCACTCCGAGGATCTCGGCGAGCATCTGGGGTACGACACCGGAGTAGCCATCCGTCGACTCGGTTCCCGCGATCACCAGGTCGAAGTCATTCCGGCCGATCGCAGCTGCCAACACGCGTGCCGTGGTCAGGGCGTCCGACCCTCTCAGGGAGCCGTCCTCGATGAGGATCGCCTCGTCCGCTCCCATCGCCAGAGCCTGCCGGATCCCTTGACCGGTGCCAGACGGGCCCATGCTCACGACCGTGACGGTCCCATCGGTGGCCTGGGCGATCTGAAGTCCCATCTCCACCCCGTAGCGGTCGGTGTCGTCGAGGATCTGCTCCTCGGGGCGAATCAACCAGTTGCTGCCCTCTTCGAGACGATATGGGGTGGCGGGGTCGGGGATCTGCTTGACGCAGACAATGACCTTCATTCGCGTACCTTCATCTCCAGTCACTCCTTGCGGTCAGGCGCCGGGCGATGGTAACGAGCACTCACCTCTCGGCTAATTGGGAGCGAGAGTGCCGGATGTGACACCCGCTCGTCCCAATTACGAGGCTTCGATCCGCTCTATGACCAGATTCTGTGGCTCGGGTGGGGTTTCCGAGATCGTCCATGCTGCCGTGAGGGCTTCTTCCTGAGCCTGCCAGCGGGCGGCGTCGTTGTAGGCGACCCGGGCCAGTGGTTGGCCGGCTTCCACCCGGTCGCCGACCTTGGCCTCGAGGGTGATGCCGACTCCGGGATCGATGATGTCCTCCTGGTGCTCCCTCCCCGCCCCGAGCCTGGTGGCCACCACTCCGATCGTCAGGGCGTCACATCGGGTGACGAAGCCTGCCGCCGGCGCGGTGACAACAGCCTCTTCCGAGCATTTCGGGAGCTCGCCAGGGTCCTCGATGAACGATGTATCACCACCCTGGGCCGCGGTCACGTCGATCAGCTTCTGCAAAGCCTTTCCCGAATCGATGGCGTCCTCGAGAGCGGCCCGTCCCCCGTCGATGCCGGCCAGTTCCATCATGACTTCGCCCAGGGCCATGGTCAGCTCGATGACGTCCGCCGGGCCACGCCCGCGGAGCACCTCGATCGATTCGGCCATCTCGTTGGCGTTCCCCACCTCCCGCCCGAGGGGCTGGTCCATCGCGGTGATCAGCGCGATCGTCCTCACCCCGTGTCTGGAGCCGATGTCCACCATGGTGCGGGCCAACAAGCGCGATCCTTCGAGGTCCTTCATGAAGGCGCCGGTGCCGGTCTTGACATCGAGGACCAGTCCGTCCAGTCCTTCGGCCAGCTTCTTCGACATGATCGACGAGGAGATGAGAGGCAGTGACGGGACCGTGGCGGTGGCGTCGCGAAGGGCATAGAGCTTCCGGTCGGCCGGGACCAGGGTCTCGGTCTGCCCGGCAAACACCATGCCGTGAGCCGAGAGCACCTTGCGGAAACGGTCGGGATCGAGCCCTGTGGTGAACCCGGGGATCGTCTCCAGCTTGTCGAGCGTCCCTCCGGTGTGTCCCAACCCTCGTCCCGACATCATCGGCACGACGACTCCTACCGAGGCGACCAGCGGAGCGAGGGGGATGGAGATCTTGTCGCCGACGCCGCCGGTCGAGTGTTTGTCGACCTTCGCCGCGCCGACGTCGCTCAAGTCGAAGACCTCTCCGGAGTGGAGCATCGCGCTCGTCCAGGCAGCGAGCTCGGCGGCGGTCATGCCGTTGTGATAGATGGCCATCGCCATTGCCGCCATCTGATAGTCCGGGACGACGCCGTCGGTGTACATCTCGATCAACCACTCGATGGCATCCGGGCTGAGCTCGCGGCCGTCCCTCTTGGACTCGATCAACTCGACTGCGGTGAACGCCATGGTCGGACGTTATCCGGAACGACTCAGGCCGCGGCAGGACCGCTCGGAGCCAGGCCGCGGAGGGTGGTCAGGATCGCCTGACGGAAGATGTCCTCTCCTGTGTCCCGGGACTCGAACAGCCAGCCAGACAGTGGGCGCTGTGTTGCATGGGTGAGCTCGAGGCTCACGGCGCCATGCGCTGCCGTCCAAAGTGTGTACGCGGCGACCAGAGGGCTCTCGGCCTCGATCGTCCCCTCCTCCCTGGCCTGTCGCACGGCATCGAACACCAAGGAGAAGGTCGACTCCAGGACTTCGGATCGGAGTTGCGGCGGAGGATCGAAGCCGACCACGCGTTCGAACATCAGCGAATAGAGGGCGGGGTTTGCCACTGCGAACCGGCGATAGGCGAGCCCGAGCTCCATGATCCGGCGCAGCGGGTCCCGGCGGTGCTCGACTGTGGTCAAGGCCAGGGCCAGGCGCTCGAACCCGGCGGTGTAGACCGCGTTGATCAACCCCACCTTGTCCCCGAATCGTGAATAGACGCACATCGTGGACACGTGTGCCGCCGAGGCGACACGACGCAGGACCAGTGCCTCGGTGCCCTGGTCGGCGAGGAGACGGATCGCCGCTTCGATCAGCTCGGTCCGGACTGTGTCGCGCTCACGTGTGGGGGTTGCCATTTCCAATAACGCGCAGTATAACGAGCGTTATAGCAGATAGCCACAACCGAGGAGGGTCGTGGGTCGCAGGACGAATCTGGCGCTGGCGGTGCTGCTGGTCACTGCAGTGATCTCGGGTCTGGCCAGTCAGGCGATCGGCGTGGACTGGCCACTCGACACCGCGGTCATTCACGGTGCGGTCGCCCTTGCCATCTTGCTCCTGTCCCCGTGGAAGACCTCGATCGTGCAGCGAGGGCTGAAGAAGAAGCGGCCGGGGCGGGTCTTCTCATTGATCCTTCTCACAGTTGTCCTGATCACACTCGCCTCGGGTTTGCTGCATGCCCATGGGGAGATCTCACGCATCGGGCCACTGACGGTGATGCAGATCCATGTCGGAGGCGCCGTCCTCGCACTCGGTCTCGCCATCGACCATTTCCGGCGTCATCCGGTGACACCACGACATTTCGATGTCGACCGGCGAGCGTTCCTGCGAACTTCGGCACTGTCGGCGGCCGCCGCAGGTATCTGGCTCGCCTGGGAGGGGACCCTTCAGGCGTTGGAGGCACCGGGGAGGGAGCGCCGGTTCACCGGCATGCACGAGAGAGGGTCACATGATCCTGCGGGTCTGCCCACCACCTCCTGGCTCGATGACAGCGTGCCGACGATCGACGCCGATGAGTGGACGGCGCTTGTCGCGGGACGGAACCTGACGCTTGCCGAACTGGAGGCAATGCCTCAGGACACGTTCCCCGCCATCCTCGACTGCACGGGTGGGTGGTATTCGGAGCAGGAATGGACCGGGGTCAGACTCGATCGATTGATCGATCCTGTAGGCAACCGCAGCTTCGTCGCCTGGTCGGCGACCGGGTATGCCCGAAGGTTCCCGATCGCCGACCTGGAGAGCACATGGTTGGTGACACGTCTCGGCGGCGAGCCGCTGAGCCCGGGACACGGTTTCCCGGCCCGGATCGTGGCCCCGGCGAGACGTGGGTTCTGGTGGGTGAAATGGGTGACCCGGATCGAGCCCTCAGCGGTGCCGTGGTGGCTTCAGTCGCCGTTCCCACTCACCTGAGAGAAGTCAGCCCCGCTCGACCGGGACATTGACCAATGATCCGTACTCCGTCCACGAGCCGTCGTAGTTCTTGACGTCCTCGTGGCCGAGGAGCTCGGTCAGGACGAACCAGGTGTGTGAGGACCGCTCGCCGATGCGGCAGTAGGCGATGATCTCGCCGCCGGTGACTCCGGCGCCCTCGTAGAGCTCCTTCAGCTCCTCCGCCGACTTGAAAGTGCCGTCCTCATTGGCCGCCTTGCCCCAGGGGATGTTCTTCGCCCCCGGCACGTGACCCGCCACGTATGGCTGCTCCTGTGGGAGGTGGTCCGGAGCGATCTTCTCCCCGCTGAACTCCTCGGGTGAGCGGACGTCGACGAGAGTGGCCTGTCCCTGCACTTCGAGCACATGATCCCGGAAGGAGCGGACCTCGGGTCGCTCCGGCCCGGTGATCGAGAACTCGGTGGGTGTGATCTCAGGAGACTCCGACTCGAGGGGCAACGAGTCGATCTGCCACTTCTTGCGGCCCCCGTCGAGCAGCTTGACGTTCTCGAAGCCGCGGTACTTGAGCAGCCAATAGGCATACGCGGCAAACCAATTGTTGTTGCCGCCGTAGAGGATCACCGTCGTGTCGGGACCGACCCCGGCCGCGGACAACAGCTTGCTGAAGCCCTCCTGGTCGAGATAGTCACGCCGTGTCGGATGGTGGAGGTCATCGGACCAGCTCCAGGCGATGGCGCCGGGGATGTGGTCCTTGTCGTAGACAGTGGCGTCCTCGTCCACCTCGATGACCCGGATGTTCGGGTCACTCAGATTGGCTTTGAGCCAGTCGGTGGTGACGAGGGCGTCGGGATTTGCGTAAGTCATGTGCTCTTTGGCTCCTTTGGGAATCGAAGAACGGTAAGACGCCGGTGAGGTCTCGGCTCTCGGGCGGTGGCGTCTTCAGGAGCGCTGACGATGTGTCAGGTCGGCGCTCGGGTATGCCCACCCGAGAGCTCTCACAGAGACACATGCACATCGTCATACGAGACACATCGGAACGTTATGCACAGGTGATGGTCGAAGTCAATGTGAGGTGATCAGAAGGCGCCACTCACGATCAGGGCCACGATCATGGATGAACCCGGCGACCAGGGTGAGCTGCATCCGATCGATGCGATCTGACAGGTGACGGATCTCCGCCGCAACTCGTCACGCACTGCGTGAAGTCGTCCTCGTCGCAAGGCGGTCTCGGAGTCACGTGCACCGTGCCGTACGCGCCTGGGCAAGGGTCTCGCATCCAGCCCCTCGAATTCACCAAGCCCCAACGCCAGATTGACGTTCTGGATCGCCTGCACCGCCGCGCCTTTGAGCAGGTTGTCCTCGGCGGCGATCACCACTGCGTTCTGCCCGTCGGCACTGGTCTCGAAACCACCGACGATGACGCCCGGGATGTCAGCCCCGTCTCTCAATTCCGGGATGGCGTCCCGGATCTCGATCAATGGCTCCTCGCCGTACTGCTCCTCATAGCGCGCCGCGATTTCGGCTGAGGTCATTGCCCGACCCAAGGGGATGTGGGCCGTGACGAGGAGACCCCGGAACGCCGGGTGGACGTGGGGGATGAACCGCACCGGGATTCCGAGATGATGGACTGTCTCCCGCTCGTGGTTGTGCCCCACCAGCTTGTAGGGCATCAGATTGTCCCGAAGACGGTCGGGGTCGTTACGCGGGCCGGGGGTGGTACCCGCTCCCGAGTACCCGGAGACCCCGAAGACGGCCGGAACCCCTGAGATGGCCTCGAGCACGGGAGCGAGCGCGATCTGGGTGGCAGTGGCGTAGCACCCGGGGTTGGCGATGCGCCGCGCCCCCTTGAGCTTCTCCCGGAACAGCTCGGGCAGTCCGTAGGCCCAGGTGTCATCGAACCGGTGGTCGGCGGAGATGTCGACGATCACGGTCCCTTCGTCGATCACATCCACATAGGGGTCGCCGGCGCCATCGGGAAGGGCCAGGATCACGACATCCAGGTCGCGCCCGGCCAGATCCTCGGGACCGATCGACTCGTACAGGACGTCAGTCAGCCCGGGCACCGGCTCACCGGCGAGCTCCCGGGACCCGGCGAAGAGGAGCTCGAGTGAGGGGTGATCTCTGATCAGTCTCACCAACTCGGCCCCGGTGTGGCCGCGGGCTCCCACCACGCCGACGGTATGGCGCTCACTCATCGTCGTCGCCCACGAACGATGCGGGGAGTGCCGCGATCGACTCGACCCGGGGCGCGATGCGATCGAAGTCGGTCTCGCCCTTCCAGAACACAGTCCAGGGAGCGCGCTTCACCGAGCCGTCGGCCTCATCGGCGTAGAAGGTATTGAACCGATTCTCGGTCCGGGATCGCCAGTAGAGAACCGGGTGATCGGCAATCAGCTGCGCCCAAACGGTCCGGCCAGGCCCTCACCGCGGGCATCCTCGAGGATGGCGAACTTGTCCAGATATGAGATGTCGCCGACGCGGCTGACGATCGCACCCGCTCGGAGGCTCTCCGAGAGGTAGGCGCTGTCGAGGTCGAGGCCCTGCCACCACCCCTCCTTCAGAGGTCTCCCGAATGCCTCCTCGACCAGCTTGACCACCTGACTCCCGTCGATGGAGCCCGGATCGGTGACCCGTTCTATGAGCTCGCCCTTCCGCACCAGGGTGCCCGACCCGCCATGGGTGAACAGCTCCTTGACCAGGCCCGACGGGGTGGTGATCGAGACGGAGGTGGAAAGCGGTGTGTCGTCCAGCAGCCGTTTGATCTCGACCAGTTTGAGCCGCATACCGGAGTGGACCCAGTCCTGGGCCATGAGGTGGTCGTAGTCGGAGGCGAGGTTGATCGACTCGATCGGCCGCCCGTCGTCGTCGAGGAGGCCGCCGACATCGACCAGGAAGATGATCTTCAGGGGCTGCACCGCATGGACGAGGGCTCGGGTCGCTGCGTCGGCGTTCATGTTGACTATCTGCCCGCCCGGGGCGACACCGAGACAGGTCAGGATGGGAATTGCACCGGAGTCGACGATGGAGCGGATGAGGGCGATGTGCACCTCGGTCGGCTCACCGACCAGCCCGTACTTGTCCCGGTCGACGTAGTCGGCTTCGAAGGCGCCGGCCGTGAGACCGTGGGCGGCAACGCCCTGCTCCCTTATCGCCTCGACGAGGAGGATGTTCTGCTCGATGAAGGTGTCACGCGCCGCATCGAGCACGTCGGGCTCGGTGACTCTGAGCCCGTCGATCCTCCGGCTCTCGATCCCGCGCTCGTCGAGGGCACGGTCCAGCTGGGTGCCGCCGCCATGGATCACGATCGGCGTGAGCCCGACGGTGTGGAGGAACGCCAGGGCAGCAGCCGTTTCTTCCAGATGCTCGGCGAGGATGGCGCCGCCGATCTTGATCACTGCGAAACGGGACCGGTCCACCTCGGAGAACCGCTGCAGGTAGGAGCGGATCTCCCTCCCATCACTCATGTTGGAGAGAAGATGGACGATGGTCTGGCGCACGTCCCGGTTCTGCGAAGCCGGGACCCGGTCCTCGCTCATTGTCCGATCAGGTTGGTCATGATCGCCTTCTGAACGTGGAGACGATTCTCGGCCTCGTCGTAGGCGATGCAGCTAGGGCTGTCGAACACCTCGTCGCTCATGATGACGTTGCGTCTCATCGGGAGGCAGTGGCTGACGACGGCGTCGCTCGTCATCGCCATCTTGCGGGAGTCGACGATGAAGTCCTGGTACTTGTCCCGGATCACTTTCTCCTCGTCCCATCGCCCGAAGAAGGGGATGGCTCCCCAGCTCTTGGCGTAGACGACATCGGCTCCCGCGTATCCGGTCTCGATGTCATGGGTGACGGTGACGCTGCCCCCGTTGGCGCCGGCGTCGCGGGTGGCGATGTTCATGTACCGATCATCGAGGAGGAAATCCTCGGTCGGGCAGAGCAGGGTGACGTTCATGCCGAACTTGGCCGCGATCACGAGCGCCGAATTGGCGACCGCGGTGTTCAGCGGCTTGGGGTGATAGCTCCAGGTCAGCAGGTAGCGCTTGCCGTCCAGCGACCCGAGACGTTCCTGAAGGGCCATGATGTGGGCGAGCTCCTGACAGGGGTGGGTGATGGTCTCCATGTTGATGACAGGGACGTCGGCGTGGGTGGCGAAGGCCTGGAGGATGGTGTCCTTGCGGTCCTCCTCCCAGTTCTCGAATTTGGGAAAGGCCCTGATCCCGATCAGGTCGCAGTAGCGGGAGAGGACCTTCGCTGCTTCCTTGACGTGCTCCTCGGCATCGTCGAGCATCACCGCCCCGTCCTCGAACTCGAGTGGCCACATCCCGCCGGAGGGGGAGAGCACGACCGCGTGACCACCCGAGCTGGTTGGCACCGACGTCGAACGAGGTGCGGGTACGCAGGGAGTTGTTCAGAAAGAGCAGGGCAACAGTCTTCCCCTCGAGTGCATTGCCGTAGGGAGACGCCTTGAGACGGCGCCCCTCGTCCACCATCGATTGGAGCTCGGGTCGGGTCCAATCGAAGGTGTTGAGGAAGTGGCGCATCGTCGCAGTTTGATTGGGGAAACCGCGAAATCCAAAGGAGAGGGTCAGCCGGTTTCCGTCTCGTATCCCTGCTCGACCCAGGCATTGGTGCCTCCGGTGATGCTGTGGGCATCCCGATAGCCGAGTGAGTTGATGTAGAGGACTCCCGGCAGTGAGATGTTGCCCCGGGCGCACACGGTCAGCACCGGGGTGTCGAGGTCGGCGGGCAGCTGGTCCTGGTTGTCCGGCAGCTCCATGAGGGGGATGTTGATTGCTCCCGGGATGTGCCCCTGAGCGAACTCCTCGGCCGAGCGGACATCGACCACGAAGGGCCTCTCTGCTTCCCATCGGTCGTGCGCCGCCTCGGCATCGACGGTGAGGTGGGGGTTGTGCCGGGTGTGCTCGATGATGGCGTCGAAGAGCTCCTCCCGGCGGCTCTTGGCCCGAGGCAGCGCGCTTGGAGCGAGCCCGGGGATGTGCTTGGCCATCGACGACGCGTATTTGAAGGCGTTGTCCGGGAACATCACGACGACCCTCGTCCCCGGCTCATCGGGGACCATCGCCAGGGCACCAGCGAGCGCCATCCCCGAGCTGGGACCGGCGGGGATGCTCTCCTCGCGATTGAGGCGCAGCGTGAGTGCGTAGGCGTCCTCGTTGCCGATCTCGATCATCCCGTCGTATTCGTCGGGGAGGAAGAACTCGGTCTGCTTGAGCTGGCGGATGCTGCGCACCCCCGGGATGTCATGGCCTTCGCCAGGGTGCACCCCGATGACCTGCACGCCGGAGCTCTGCTCCTTGAGGAACCTGCCCGTCCCGGTGATCGTGCCGCAGGTCCCCATCCCGGCCACGAAATGGGTGATCGTCCCTTCTGTCTGGCGCCATATCTCCGGGCCGGTGGTCCGATAGTGGGCGTCGGGGTTCGACGGGTTCCCGTATTGGTTGAGCATGTGGAAGTCGGGCTTCTCGGCGATCTCCGCCGCCCGGGCGATGGCGCCCTCGGGTGCCCAGGGAGCGGGGCAGAGGTCGTCTTCCAGCTCCTCGACGGTGGCGCCGAAGAAGCGAAGCATCGTCCGCTTCTCGACAGGGATGGCGCTGGAGAGGGGAGTGGTCAGGTCATAGCCGAGGAGGTTGCCCATCATGATGAGGCCGAGACCGGTGTTGCCCGACGTGGGCTCGACCAGGTCCTCGTCGGTGAGCTCGCCCTGCTCCCGCGCCTGCTGGATCATGTTGGACGCGATGCGGTCCTTGACCGAGCCGAACGGGTTGTACCACTCGAGCTTGGCGAATACCTCGGTGTGCACGAACGGGACGACGTGGTTGAGCCTGACCATTGGTGTCGGGTTCTCGGCGTTCGAGAGCAGCCCGAGCATCGAGTCGTAGATGCGGCGTGAGTGGTCGTTCAATTGCGCTCGCCTGTTGCCACTCTCAAGGTTAGGAGAACCGGGGGTATTCCCCCGAGGGTGCTCACTCCCGGAAGCCGAACTCCACCTGGAGCGTCACCGTCACAGTCGATGTGCCTGGCTCGATGGGGGTCGACGCCCTCTCCGCCATCGCCATGTCGGCCGCCATCATCCTCGGCATCGGCACCACCGGGCCCTGGATCGTCTCCGTGATGGAGGTGGCCTTGCCGAGTGTGTGCCCGGACAGAGCCGCCAGTTGCTCTGCCTTGGCTTTGGCGTCGTTCCAAGCCGCTTCCCGGGCGCTGGCCAGGAGTGATGTCTCGTCGGCGATGCCGAAGCTGAGGCCGTTGACCCTGGTCTCGTCGCCTCCGGCGGAGGCGATCGAGTCGAGCAGTGGGCCGGTCGATGCGATGTCGCGGAGTTTGGCGCGGACGGTGTTGCTGACCCGGTAGCCCAGCAATCGCTGTTGGCTGCTCGAGTAGTCGTACTCGGGGCGAATCGAGTACTCGGTGGTTGCCATGTCCTCTGGAAGCACACCACCTGCGGTGAGGGCCGAGGTCACCGCCTCCGCCCTTTCGTGCCGCGATCCGAGTGGCGTCCTCCACCGTGTCGGCGAGCACGGCCACCCCGACATCGATCTCGACCATGTCCGGGTCGGCGTTCGCCTCTCCGGCGCCTGACACCGTGATGCCCATGATGACCTCCAGATCGCTCCGGTCGTGGAGCCTATTCCTCAGCCGGCGAGGCCGAATTGGACCTGAAGCGTGATGGTCACAGCCGACGTCCCCGGCTCGATCGGGGTCTCGACGGCCCGGTCGGCCGCCTGCCTCGGCGGCGTAGGGGATCGGGACCGGGGGCATGCTCACGGTCTCGGTGATGGTGGTTGCCTCGCCCAGGGTCTGACCGGACAGCTCGGCGAGCTGGTTGGCCTTGGTCATGGCGTCGTTCCACGCCGCCTCCCTGGCGGCGGCGACCAATTCGTCGTTGTCCTCGATGCTGAAGGAGAGCCCATTGACAACGACATCGTCGCCACCGGCCACGGTCGCCGCGTCCAGGACTGCGCCGGTGCTGTCGAGATCCCTGATCTTGGCTCGGACCGTGTTGCTCACCCGATAACCGATGAGCCGCTCCTCGTTGCTCGAGTAGTCGTATTCGGGATAGATCGAATAGTCGGTGGTGGTGATGTCCTCTTCGGCGACGCCGTTCGAAGTCAACGAATCGATGAGCGCCTGGGCCTTCTCGGCCGCGGTCGTGGCCGCTTCGTCGACCGTTTCACCGAGAACCGAGACACCGAGGCCGACTTCCACGGTGTCTGGCGTGCCGGTCACCTCGCCCATCCCCGATACCGAGATGCCCGAGGTTGCCTCTTCCGATGTGTTCACCGTGATCTCCTGCGGGGTCGACCCGGCTGCGGTGCCGCAGGCGGCGAGAAGGACGGCCAGGCCGCCAATTAGTGCGATGTTGCGACGACGTGTGGTCCATGTCATGCCGGTTGGACGAGCGGGCGGTCTCAACGGTTCCCGGTGTCGACAACCTTCCCGTCCATGACGAGGATGCCCTCCGATCTGAGAAGGTCTGCCTGTCTCTCCTTGCCGGGGGTGCGGATCAATCCGCCGGCGCCCACCACACGCCACCACGGGACTTCCCCGTCGCAGTTTCGGAGAACCGTTCCCACCGCTCGCGCAGCTCCCGGGAACCCGGCTTGGTCAGCCACCTCGCCGTAGGTGACGACTTCGCCCCGCTCCAATGAGGTGATCACCTCGAGCACGGCGTCTTCGAAGTCGGTCACAAGGTCCCGAAGAGTCGGTCCCCCATATCCCCGAGACCGGGTGCGATGTAGAAACTCGGGTTCAGCTCACGATCGAGGGCGGCGGCCACGATGCGGACGTCGGGGTGCTTTTCCTCGATGGCCGCCAGGCCCTCAGGGGCGGTGACGACACAGACGGCGGTGATGTCCTTTGCACCGTTCTCCTTCACCTTGTCGATGGCCCAGGAGAGAGAACCGCCTGTCGCCAACATCGGCTCGAGGATGAGCACCCTCGCCGAGGAGAGCTGGGGGAACTTGGTGTAGTACTCGATCGGCTCGGCCGTCTCCTCGTTTCGCTGGACGCCGGCGAAGCCGATGGCGGCATCCGGCACCAGTGTCAGCACCGACTCGAGGAGCCCCAGGCCGGCGCGGAGGACGGCTACGGCGACCACCGGCCGCCGAAGCTGTCGGCCGCTCGTCTTCTCCAACGGGGTCTCGATCTCGATGTCCACCGTGGTCATGTCTGCGAGCGCTTCCGCCACCAGGAGGTAGCCCAGTCGCTCGGCGATCTGTCGAAACTCCGGTGGTTCAGTGTCCTTGCTGCGGAGGATGGCGAGGAGGTCGGCGGCAAGTGGGTGGTCGAGGATGGTGACGGGCATGGGGAGGGAGATTATCTACCCGGTGTTTCGCATTCCCGCTGCGATCCCGTTCACGGTGAGGAGGAGGGCGCGGTCGAGGTCGTCGCCGACCTCGCCGTCCCGGCTGCGGGCGAGGAGGGACACCTGGAGATAGCTGATGGGGTCGAGATACACGTCACGTACCCCAAGGGTTCGCTTCAGGAGCGGCAGATCACCGAGCAGGTCCGGTTGCCGGCGCAGGGTGAGGATCTCCTCGGTGGCCAGCTCGCACTCGGCCCGGATCAGGTCGAGGAGCCCACGATGCTCCTCCGCCACGAGACTGGACACATAACGACCGGCGATCTCGAGATCGGTCTTGGCCAGGGTCATCTCGACATTGGAGAGGAAGGTCTGAAAGAACCCCCACTCCTGTGCCATCTCCTCCAGCACATCGCCGAATCCGGCCTTTCTCGCCGCCCGGATCCCGGTCCCGACCCCAAACCACCCCGGGACGATCTGACGGGTCTGAGTCCAGCCGAAAACCCAGGGGATGGCCCGAAGATCCTCTATCCCCCCGACCCCACCAGGACGGCGGGAGGGTCGGCTCCCCAGGTTGAGGCGGCCCAGCTCCTCCACGGGGGTGGAGCTGAGAAAGTAAGGGACGAGGCTGGGGTGCTGGACGAACTCCCGGTAGGACGAGTACGCCTCGGCAGAGAAGAAGTCCATGGCCTCGGTCCAACGGTCGAGGGTCTCCTTGGGCTTGCGTGAGCGGCGATGCAGCAGCGACGACTCCAGGACCGCGGAGAGTGCCAGCTCCAGGTTGCGGGCCGCGATGGCCGGGTGTCCATACTTCTCCGAGATCACCTCGCCTTGCTCGGTGACCTTCAATTCACCGTCCACGGTGCCGAAAGGCTGGGCGAGGATGGCCGCGTGGGTGGGCCCACCTCCGCGGCCGATCGTCCCGCCCCGGCCGTGGAACAGCCGTAGATGGACTCCGTGTCGCTCGGCGGCGTTCCGCATCGACCGCTGGGCCTTGTAGATCTCCCACTGCGAGGTGGTGATCCCGCCCTCCTTGTTGGAATCGGAGTAGCCGAGCACGACCTCCTGGCTGTTGCCCCGGAGCTCGAGGATCTGTCGGTAGGGGGGATCATTGAATAGAGCCTCCAGGAGCCCGCCGGCGTTGCGGAGGTCGTCGATCGTCTCGACCAGAGGCACCAGACCGATGCGGGCGATGCCTCGACGAAGGTCGATCAGGCCGGCCTCACGGGCCAGAACTGCCGTCTCGAGGACGTCGGCCGGGCTCTCGGTCATCGAGATGATGTACGACTCGATGACCTGATCTCCATAGAGATCCTGGGCCTCCCGGATGGAACGGAACGCGCCGAGGGTGAGGTCTGCCTCTTGGCTGAGAGCCGTGGTCAGGCCGCTCAGCGGGCGGGTGCCCTCCAGCTCGGCTGACAGCACCTCTGAGCGCTGATCGTGCGACATTGCCCGGATAGTCGACACCGACCAGGCCGAACAACTCGGCGACTGCCTCGTGATGTCTGCTCGCGTGCTCGCGCACGTCGAGGGTGGCCATCTGAAAGCCAAACGTCTCAGCCGCCCTGCGCATTCGGGCCACGGCGCCCTGGGCGATCAGCTCGCCGCGGGCGCGGGAGAGGGACGAGGCCATGAGGTCGAGGTCGGCGACGAGATCGTCGGGATGGGCGTATTCCTTGCCTTCGACATGCGGGAGGCCCTGCTGCAGCCGCCGGTTGGTGTTGACCAGGCGGGCCCGGATGTAAGAGCACTTGAGACGATATGGCTCGGCAGCCGTGCGTCGCCCCTCGCGCTGCCAGACCTCGGGCAGCATCTCGCGGTCCGATGCCAGCGACGCTTCCAACTCGTCGCTCATCGGCGCCAGACGCTCGGACACCGAGAGCTCGTCGGCGAGATCTTCGATCAGACCGATGAGATGGCGGATGCCGCGATCGTGTTGGAGCAGAAGGGTCTCCAAGGTGGTGTCCGGTTTCACGCCGGGGTTCCCATCTCGGTCGCCGCCGACCCAGGACCCGAAACGTATCGGGCTCCTGTCGGGAACGACTCCGAGCCGGGCGATCTCGAGCGCCACCCTCTCGCTCAGGGTGGGCATGACCTCGGATGCGATCTGCACCAGGTAGTAGAGGGCGGAGCGTGCCTCCTCCACCGGGTTCGGCTTCTCGAGCCGCAACTCGTCGGTCTGCCATATCTGGTCGATCAGTTCCGCAGTGCGGCGATCGATGAGGGCCAGATCGGCGTCCCCGGCGGTCAGCCGTTGCCCGATGAGCTCGGCCAGACGGGCGGTCTTGGTCAGAATCGAACGTCGAGCCGCTTCGGTGGGATGTGCAGTGAACACCGGCCTCATCTCGAGTCGTCGCAGGACCTCGGCCAGCACATCGGGCTCCACGCCCGACTCGAGGACGCGGTCGACGGTGGCGGCCAAGCCAAGCTCGGCGATGGCCAGTTGGTCGATCCGATGGACCTGCTCGGCGACGTTGGCCAGGTAGAAATAGGTGGTGAACGCCCTGACCAGGGGGATCACCTCGTCGATTTCCAGATCGGCGAGCCGGTTGTCGAGTTGGCCCGCGGCCTCGGTGCTACCACCCCGACGGGATGACTTGCCGAGAGCCCTCACCTCTTCGACCAGATCGAGGAGCTCGGGGCCATGCTGGCGGACCAAGGCGTCGCCGAGCTGGTTGCCGAGACGTCTGATGTCCGCCCGGAGGGCCTCGTCGGAGGTCGCTGTCACCGGCACAGGGTATTCAGCGAAAGGAAGGCTCCGGTCGGCCTAATCGTCCTCGGGCCGCTGCTTGTGGACTCTTCCCTCGATCCCATGCAGCGAGAGACCGGTGCCGTGTCCGTAGCGAACCATGGTCATCTCGGCCAGGATGGAGACCGCCACTTCCTGCGGGCTCTCGGCGCCGATATCGAGTCCCACGGGGCCCCGCACCCGGGCGATGTCGTCGTCGGAGAATCCCATGTCCCGCAACCTCCCCACTCTGAGGTCCTGGGTTCGCCGGCTACCCATGCAGCCGATGTATCGCACCGGGCTCTTCAGGGCGGCTTCCAGCACCGGGTCTTCGTGGGGTGGGGCATGGGACAGGATGACCACCCATGTGCGGCGGTCGAGATCGACCTGGCCGATGACGTTCTCCGGCCATCCGACCAGGATCCGCGCCGTGGGGAAGCGCTCGGGCGTGGCGAAGGCGCCCCTGGAGTCGATCACCGTGACCCGGTACCCCATCTGGCTGGCGAAGTTGGCCAGCGCCTGACCGATGTGGACCGCGCCGACGATCAACATCTCCTGGGGCGGGGCCAACGACTCGATGAACACCTCATGGGGCGGATACTCCATCGCACGGTGCTGCTCGTGGTCCATGAGCACCAGGGCGTCGGCCGTCACGTGCGCCGCCACGTCGGTCGGCAGGGAGCCGGCCACAGCCTTGCCGGCAGAGTCGAGCACGACTTTGGCACCGAGATCGGGGCCATTGACGAAAGTGACCACCGACCCGTAGTCCTCGCGATCGAGGATGCCCTGCACCGCCTCGAGCGGGCTCACCACGGTTCGATGAAGACGTCGATGGTCCCGCCGCACGCCATGCCGACCTCGAAGGCGTCGTCGTCTGCGATCCCGTAGGTGACTGTCTTTGGTTTTCCCGTCTCGATCACTTCCTGGGCATGGAGGAACACGTCGTTCTCGACGCACCCTCCGCTGACCGATCCCTCCATGTCTCCGGCGTCCGAGACGAGGAACTTGGATCCCTCCGGCCTGGGGGCGCTGCCATGGACGCGGATGACCGTGGCGACGGCAACTTTCTTCCCCTCCGATGCCCATCGGTTGCGAACTTCGATCTGGTTTCTCATCGCCTGGCTCCAGCCACTGAATCGAGCACCCGCACCACCCCGCGGAAGTCGCTGACGCTAGCGGCCGGTAGCAGCTGATCGACGTTCGGCATGACCGCCTGCATGCCGCGAGTCAGCGGCTGATACGAGGCCCGAGCGGCGAGCGGGTTGAGCCAGATCACCTGATGCACCGAACGGGCCAGACGGGCCATCTCCGCCGAGAGAACATCAGGGTCGCCACAGTCCCATCCGTCGGAGAGGATCATCACGACCGGTCCCCCCCTTGCCAGCCGCCGGCTCCACCGTCGGTTCCACTCGGCGAGGGCATCCCCGATCTGGGTGCCGCCCGACCAGTCCGTCACGCGATCGGCGACACGGGCAAGCGCGGACTTGGTGTCCCGGCGCCGCATGTCCTCGGTGATGCGGCTGAGATGGGTGGAGAAAGTGAAGATCTCGACCTCGCGCAGGCGTCGCTGGGCGGCATGGGCGAAGACGAGGAAGATGTCGGCGTACTTCTCCATCGACCCGGAGATGTCGGCGATGATGATGAGAGGACGCTCCTTTCTTCGGCGCCGCTTCCAGCTCATCGCCATCATGTCCCCGGTCGGCCCCACTGCTTCCCGCAAGGTCCGGCGCAGGTCAGGCCTGCTCCCGTCGCCGGGCGCCCACCGCCGGGTCTTGTAGTCGGTGGGGTGCCACATCATCGTCATCACCAGACGCCGCGCCTCCTGGAGGTCGTCGTCGTCGAGATCGGCGAAATCGCGACTGGAGATCCTCTCCACCGCCGAGGCGCCTCCCTGTCCTGTGGCATCAGCCACTGTCGAACCGGCCATGCCCTGGATCGCATAGCTGGCGTCGTCCGCTTCGGGCCCGTCCGGGCCCTGGTCGACCCATTCCGGAGGAGGGAAGCGGCCGAAGAAGATCTCGAACTCTCGGTCGAACAGCGGGATCTGATCGGGGTCGGTGACCGTCAGGGAGCGCAACGCCGCCTCTGCCTGGGACCGACGACTGAGATCGACCATGGAGAGGGCGCGGGCCATGTCTGTGGTCTGGTCCGCGGTGACCGTGAGGCCCCGGTTGCGCAAGGCTGCCGAGAAAAGGCTCAGCTGGTCGATCAGTCCGGGCCGGCTCATCCCACCAGGCTGTCGACTCCGGCGGATCGGACCATGTCGATGTCGTCCTTGTACTTGAGCACGACGCCGATGGTGCTGTCGATCGTCGCCGGTGACAGCTCGCCGGCCTGTAACAAACGCAGCGACTCCGCCCAGTCGAGCGTCTCTGCAACTCCCGGCGGCTTGAACAGCTCCATCTCCCTGAGCCTTCTCATCGCCTCGGCCAGGGATGCCGCCAGATGACCTTCGAGCTCGGGCACCTTGCGCATGATGATCTCGGCCTCTTTGGCAGGGGTCGGATAGTCGATCCAGTGATAGACACAGCGACGTTTGAGTGCGTCGTGGATCTCCCTAGTCCGGTTCGAGGTGAGGACCACGATCGGCCTGCTCAACGCCTTGATGGTCCCGATCTCGGGGATCGTTATCTGAAAATCGGAAAGCAACTCGAGGAGGAAGGCCTCGAACTCCTCGTCCGCCCGATCCAGTTCGTCGATCAGCAGCACCGGCCGGTGCCCGTCGGTGCTGGCCTCGATTGCCTGAAGGAGGGGGCGGGCGATGAGATAGTCCCGACTCATGATGTCGTGGGGAGTGGCATTGGCTCCCTCACCCCTCGCCTCCAGCAGGCGGATCGCCATCATCTGGCGGGCGTAGTCCCACTCATACAGTGCCTGGCCCACGTCGAGCCCCTCGTAGCACTGGAGTCGGATGAGCTCGGCCTCTCCCATGGCCGCCAGCACCTTGGCCACCTCCGTCTTGCCGACCCCCGCTTCCCCCTCGAGGAAGAGCGGTCGCCCCAGTTGGACGGCGAGGTGGATGGCGACGACGAGGCTCTCATCGGCGAAGTAGTCCTGGTCGTCGAGACCCTTCTCGAGCTCGCCGATGGTGGCCGGGATCACAGGAGGAAGCCTAAACGGCGCCGTACAATCGGTTTGTGTACGGGGTGGCGCTCACTGTTCTTGCTTGTTTGCGCTCGGGAACCCGCGCCGACGTGGCGTGGCTCGTCCAGGCCGACGGATTGCCCGTCGCCGACTGGTCCGACGCCGTCGTGTTCACCCCCGGCGGCGGCCGGATCGGGTCCATGGCGGGGGGCGCCCTCGACGGGCAGTTGGCCGACCAGGCGGGTCGTCGGGACGTCGGTCGACTGATCGACATCGAGGTCAGCGAGATCGATGCCTTGATCGCTGGCCTGCCCTCGACCGGCTCGGCGAGATGCCTTCTCGTCCCCGCTGACACACTTCCCGAAGGGCTCTGGGATCTGGCGATCGCCCGAGAGCCGATATGTCTGGTGTGCACGCTCGATGGCGACGAGGTGGCGGCCATCGACCTCTACACGACGAGCACCGTGGCCGATGCAGGGGAAACCGTGGAGAGTCTGTTCATCGCGGGCCAGAGCGGCTCGAGGATTGCGGGAGATCTCGTGGTCTCCGTGTTCCGGGCCGTGCCACAGCTGGTCGTGGTCGGAGATACCGACGTGGCCGGCGCCCTGGTCGAGCTCGCGTCGCGCATCGGCTGGAATGCCCGGGTCGCCGCCGATGCCGGCTCGGCAACCGGGATGATCGCCACGCTGTCCGGTCAGGACAAGGTTGTCGTGGCCGCGCACGATCTGGAGCTGGCGGGGACCGCACTCATGGCTGCGCTGGAGAGCGATGTGGGCTACATCGGGGCGCTCGGCGCGCGCCGGATGCAGGAGAACAGGGCCGACTGGCTCGCCTATCGGGGAGTGACCGATCTCACCCGAATCCATGGCCCGGCCGGCCTCGACATCGGCGCCGACACACCGGCCGAGATAGCCGTCTCGATCCTGGCCGAGGCGATCGCAGAAAATGCCGGTGACCATGCCGTTTCCGGCGGTTAGCCCTCGGCTACCCGGAGGGCCTCCACTACACTCGATGGTTCACGATCACAGGCGAGAACCTCCCGGGAGAACTGGATGACCGCCCAGCACGAGACCACTGCAGACGCCCTGAAGTCGATCTGGATCAGCAGTCACGACCATGACCCGCTCGACGAGGACTGCAGCCCGACCAAGGCCTGTCGCAACATGAAAGACGTGACCTTCGACGGCTACGCCGAGCCTGGCACGGACCTGGGCGCCGCCTGGCGGGCCAAGCTGGCACGGGAGGGGAAGCTGTCGACGTCCGGGGCGAGTGTCCGGGACTTGATCCTCGGTCAGGGCGAATAGCCCTGGGCGCATCGACGACCACCCACGCACACGGGGTCACATCGTGAGCAACAGCCCGACACCTCCCGGCAGCGTCGATGAGGTGATCGCACGTCTCGGCGAAGGTCTCTACCTGGCAGATCGAGGATTGGCGACGGCCGTGTACGTGGCATTGACGCTGGGTCGTCCGCTCCTCCTCGAAGGCGAGGTGGGCGTGGGCAAAACCGAGGTGGCCAAGGTCCTCGCCACGGTCCTCGAGCGCCGACTGATCCGACTGCAGTGCTATGAGGGGATAGACACCAACCAGGCTCTCTACGAGTGGGACTACGCCCGTCAGATGCTCCAGATCAGGGCCCTGTCGGAGCGCGACCTCGCTGACGAAGACCACGTCGACAAGCTCTTCGGCCCCAAGTTCCTGCTCGAGCGCCCGCTGCTGACGGCGGTCAAGGAAGGTGACCGGGCGGTGCTCCTCATCGACGAGATCGATCGGGCCGACGACGAGTTCGAGGCCTTCCTCCTCGAGCTGCTGTCCGACTATCAGATCACCATTCCCGAGATCGGCACCATCTCCGCAACCGCCCCGCCACTCGTGATCCTCACTTCCAATCGCACCCGTGAGCTTCACGATGCATTGAAGAGACGGTGTCTCTACCACTGGGTCGGGTACCCGAGCGCCGAGCGCGAAGTCGAGATCATCCTGGTCCGGGCCCCGGGAGCCACCGAGACGCTGGCGCGCAAGGTCGTGGCAGCGGTGGGGCGTCTCCGCCAGCTGGATCTGGCCAAACCGCCCGGCGTTGCCGAGACCCTCGACTGGGTCGCCACGTTGAATGTGCTCGGCTCGGAAGACCTCGATGCCGGAACGGTGGAAGACACCCTCGGCGCCGTGGTCAAGGAGCGCGATGACCTGGAAACGGTCCTCGATCACATCGAGGAGCTCGTCGCCGATGGCTGACGGCTCGATCGCGGTCGATGAGGCCGGCCCGACCGATCGGACATCATTCATCGGGATGCTCGTCGGCTTCGGCGACCAGCTTCGTGCTGCCGGGGTCCCGATCGGATCAGGCGATCTGCTGACCTTTTGCGCCGCGATGGCTTTGCTCGACCCGGGCGACGTGCTCGACCTCTATTGGGCCGGCCGCACATCGCTGGTGGCGCGGCACGACCACATCCCGATCTATGACCGGGTGTTCCGCAGCTACTTCCTCGACCATCCCGACGACCTGCAGGAGCCGGCGCGAGCGGTCCTGAAGCAGTCGCAGATCGAGAACCAGTCGGTGATCGAGGTTCCGTTCGCAGAGCCGGCACAGCCCGGGAAGGAAGAGGAGGCGCGCCTCGGGTTGATGGCCTCCGACATCGAGATCTGGCGAAACAAGGCGTTTTCGGCATGTACCGACGAAGAGCTCGCCGCCTTGCGCCGCATCATGAACCAGGTGAAGGTGATCCCTCCCCGCCGCCGTTCCCGGCGCACGGCACAGTCTCGGGCAGGGAGCCGACCCGACCTCCGCCGCACGGTCCGGACCACGATGCGGACCCACGGCGAGCCTTCGGAGCTGTTCTGGCGGCAGCGACGGCTCAAGATGCGCCCGCTGGTCCTCATCCTCGACGTGTCGGGCTCCATGGCCGAGTACTCCCGCAATCTCCTCCAGTTCGCCTATTCGACCCGGCGGGCGGCCACCAGGGTGGAGGTGTTCTGCTTCGGCACCCGGCTCACCCGCATCACCCGGGCCCTGGAGCGCCGTCGTCCCGACGACGCTCTCGACGAGGCGGCGAGATCGGTCTTCGACTGGGAGGGTGGCACCCGCATCGGGCTTGCCATCGACACGTTCGTCCGTCAGTGGGGCCGCCGGGGGATGAGCCGGGGCGCGATCGTCGTCATCTGCTCGGACGGCCTCGATCGCGGTGACCCGGCCTTGTTGGCCGCAGCGATGGAGCGGCTTTCCCGGCTCTGCCACAAGGTGGTGTGGATGAATCCGCACAAGGGCAATGACCCGGAGTTCATACCCGACGACACTCGGAATGATGGTGGCCGCTCCCTACGTCGACCTGATCCTGTCCGGGCACGATCTGGCCAGTCTCGAAGAGCTGGCCGAGCGGCTGCCGGAGCTGAGGTGAGCCTTTGAGGTGGAGTGTCTCCCTCCAGACCGAGGGTGACCGTGTGATCGAGCTCGACGAGGTTGTCGAGCTGGCAGACGCGGTGGCCTCCAGCGACGGGATCGCCTCGGGAATGGGGACCTATGGATACGGGGTCCAGGTCGTGGTGGAAGCCGAACACAGCGATCGCGCCGTGGAGCTGGCGATGGCGGTCCTCGCCAAGGCCGTGGAGAAGTCGGGTCTCCCGTCCTGGCCGGTGGTGAACGTGGAGACCATCGCTGAGGACGAAGAGATGTTCTACGACATGGTCGAGGAGTGATCCGTCTCGGTTCCCTGGCGGGATATCCCTTCGAGGGGCCGAGACTGCTGGCGGGATGGACCCCACCTCAGCGAGCCGCCGTTTTCGCGGTGATGTACAAACCCGACCCCGACGCCAAGCCGGAGGAGTACGCGGTGCTCTATGTCGGCCATTCCGACGATCTCTCTGCGGAACGGCTCCCCTTCGATCATCCGGCGGCATCATGCTGGTTGAGCCGGGTCGACAACAAGCGATTCGACCTCTACATCGGCACCTACGAGGCACCGGGCGCCAACGCCCGGCACCGCGAGCAGATCGCCCGCGAGTTGATCGCCATCTATCACCCCGGGTGTAACGGGGATCAATACGACCAGGCTTGGGAGGAGCATTGGATAGGGGAGTACGAGACCCCGGGCACCACCGGCCCGCTGACGACTCGACGAGAGCCGCCCGGGGCCGGTGGCTGAAGATACCGACTAGGGAGTGATCACCAGGGTGTCGAGCACCGTCCTGCAGCTCGGCCACCTCCTCTTCCGACGACGAAGGGGCCCAGCTCGCCTCGACCATGACCGGGGTGTCCTCCACATCGAGGAACCAGTACTCCACGACGTGGCCTTCGGGGTCGTGGTAGAAGCGCCCGAACGTGGGGCCTTCCCAGACCAAGTTGGCGGTACCAGTGCACTCGGCGGGGACATCGACCACTAGGTGGTATCCCGACTGGCCAAAGGCACTCACCGGGGAAAGGGCCTCTTGGATGGTGAAGCCGGCCGCGGCGAACTGGTTTGCCAGATCCTCCGCCGTCGTCCCGGCTGCTATCGGCGCTGGTGCCTCACACGCCGGTGACCACACCTGGTCCACCTCGACGATCAATAGCGACACATAGCCCTCGCCAAACACCTTTTTTGGCCCTGCACCCATCGATGACCATCCCGCGCCTTCGATCACGAAGGTTCCTCCGAGCGACGACTCTTCGTCTCCGTCGGTGTCGACGAAATATGCGCCGGGCGCTAGTGGCGTGTCCATCTCATCGCTGATCGCGGTCGCATTCGGGGCGGGCTCAGCCACCTGAGCGTCGTCCCTGGTCAGGAAAAAGACCAGCCCTGCGATCAGGATCACCGCCGCTGTCGCGATCCCGACCAGGGGGCCACGCGAGCGATTCTGCCCACCGCCTTCCGTCACCTCTCGATTGTCAGTTTGCATGTCCATCCTCCTCTCCAGAGGGGTCGTGAGGACAGACACATCCACAGGTCCGAGCGTGTTTGGATCGCGCACAGGATTCGCCTTGCGGACCATGCGATCGATCTGTTCGTGTGTCATGTCGCTCCTTCCTCGGCGATCGGAGGGGAAGGGTTTGGTTTGATGAGGGGCTCGAGAGCCCGAGCCAGTCTCTGGTAAGAACGGTGGATTCTCTGGTCTACCGCGGACCTGGTCATACCCATGATCTCGGCGATGTCGTTCCGCGGCAGATCCTCCCAGGCGTAGAGCATCACGATCTCCCGGTCCCTTCGGCTCAGGTTCCGAACCGCGGCTGCGACGTCGGCGTCGTCGGAGCTCTGGACGACCAGGAACGCCGGGTCGACCGGGGGAGCTACACCCAGGTTGCGCAGCTTCTCGTCGAGACGTGATTTGCGACGGAACGATCGGGTGTGATTGGAGACCACCTTGCCCGCGATGCCGTAGATGTAGAGGAGGGTCTTGGGTGCTGGCGGAATCTCGTCGATCCGTCGCCATACCACCAGGAATATCTCGGCACAGACGTCGTCTGCGTCGTGTGATGCGACCCGACGTATGCAGTAGGCGCGCACCTTGAGCGAGTGCTCGGCCCAAATCGCCTCGAATCGAGCCCTCCGCTCCATGTCCACCGTCGTCGTCATCAACCAGTTCCTGTCCGGATACGACACCCCGTTGACAGGATTCTGTACGAATCTCCACGCCTATGCCGGTGGGCGGGAATAGAAAGAGGAACGGGTCGGCGTGTGCCGACCCGTTCCATGGCTAGATCAATTGCGGGTTGCCCGACTAGGGAGTGATCACCAGGGTGTCGAGCACCGTCCTGGAGCTCGGTCACGTCCTCCTCCGGTGACGATCCGGACGACCAGCTCGCCTCGATCATGACCGGGGTGCCCTCCACATCGAGGAACCAGTATTCCACCACTGATCGGCTGGGTCGTACCAACGCTCGCGGTCGAAGACGGGGCCCGTCCAGACCGGTTTGACGTCACCGCCGCACCCGGCAGGCACCTCTCCGACCAGGTGGTACCCGTTGTGGCCGAAGGCATTGACCGGCGCCAACGCCTCCCGGACCGTCAATCCATTGGTGGCGAACTGGTTGGCCAGATCGGCCGCCGTCGTCCCCGCCGCCACCGGAGCGGTCGGCTCACACACCGATGACCACACCTCGTCGACCTCGACGACCAAAAGCGACAACAGAGTCATCGCCGACCACCCTCCTTTAGCGCCCCGGATGGCACGTCCGTCCACCCGTCACCTTCGATGACGAAGGTGCCTCGAGTCGACGTCTCCTCGTCTGCCGTCGGTGTCGACGAAGTAGGCGCCGGGGGCGAGGGGCTGACAACTCGTCTGTCAGTTCAGTCGCATTCGGGGCCGGCTCGGCCACCGGGGTGTTGTCCCTGGTCAGGAACAAGACGAGCCCTGCGATCAGGATCACCGCCGCCGCCGCGATCCCGACCAGGGGACCACGCCGGCGATTGCGGTCTGCCGAACCTCAGTCGGCTCTGTCATCTGTTTGCATTTCCGTCCTCCTCTCCAGAGGGGTCGTGAGGACAGGCACATCGACGATCTCGAGCGTGCTCGGGTCCGGGATCGGGTTCACCCGGCGGACCATCTCGCGGATCTGGTCGTGCGTCATGTCACTCCTTCCTCGGCGATCGGAGGGGAATTCAGTGGACTGATCTCCAGGACGGGCTCCAGGGCGCGGGAGAGCTTCTGATAGGCGCGGTGGATCCGCTGATCGACGGCGGCTCTTGTCATGCCCATCACCTCGGCGATCTCGGCCCGCGACAGGTCCTCCCAGACGTCGAGCATCACGATCTCCCGGTCGACGGGCTTGAGCCGTCGGACCGCGTCCGTCACGACCTTGTCGTCGGCGCGCTGCACGACGACGAGCATCGGGTCGGCGGCGGGCGCCATCCCGAGGTTGGTGAGCTTCGTGTGGAGACGGCCCCTTCGATAGAAGGCTCGTGTCTGGTTCGACAGCGATTTTCGGGCGATCCCGTAGAGACAAGGAAGGGTCTTGGGGGCCGGCGGTATCTCGTCGATGCGCCGCCACACGACGAGAAACGTCTCGGCGCAAGCGTCCTCCGCATCGGCCGACGCGGCGCGTCGCAGGCAATAGGCCAGCACCTGATGCCGGTGATCGCGCCAGATCGCATCGAATCGAGACCTGTTGTCGGTCTGCAAAGTCATTGCCCCTTAGTGTCCGCCCGTGGTGGATCGCTGACGAGATTCTTTCTTCAGATCTCGTGTCATGGGTCGCGGTTGCCCGGACACAAACGGGTTGCCGGAACACCGGTCAGGTGATCCGGAGGGGAAAGAGATGGGCCGGGTCGGCCCCGGCCCATCTCGACTGAGCACACAGGACGCTCGACCTACGAAGGCTCTGACGTATCGGCCAGGGGGGCGTGGGCCCTGCTCCCTGGGCCGTCCGGCATGTAGCCGATGGCGTCATGCAGACGAGAGCGGCGGCGTCCGGAAGCCGGAACCGCCGGACCTCGCTCCGGCACCGTCTCGGGGTCGTAGGTGGCCCCGACCACGATCTTCTCCGCCATCCCATAGAGCAGGGGGAGGGCGCCGGCGACGACGCCTCCCGTGCGGTTCACGTGCTCGAGGTTGCCCTCGATCGAAGCGGCGTTGCCGCCGATCTTCTGCACCAGGTCGTTGCATTCCTCGAGGTTGGTGGCGATCCGGGTGAGCTGCCCCCCGACGATCCAGAGATAGATCGCCAGTCCGGCGATGAGCAGGACGATGTCGATGACGGTGAAGAGGACCAGGTTGCTCATGAGCGCACCTTCCCCAGCACCCGGCCCAGAAAGAGATGGTGCTCGAGACCTTCGGCGAGGACCAGGTCGACTCCGGCAGCAGTGGTGTTCAGCAGCTCCGCATCAGCGGTGTTGGCCTCGGCTTGGGTCAGCGTCGCTTTGATGTTCTTGACCCTTTTGTCGATTCTGTGGACCAGGAGCACCAGGATGGTGAGCAAGAGCGCCACCGCGATCACCACGGCGAGCCCGGCCCAGTTGGCGATCACGCCACAGGGTCTCCTGATTCTCGGTGAGGGCAAAGACCATGGTCATCCTCCGAGTCGCTTCCGGCCCCGCTTCGAGCCCTCGATCACGTTCACCGCCATCGTGTTCGTGGTAGCCGAGGTCGGCCAACGCCGCCGTGTTCTGCACCGACTCCTGGAGACTCTCGTCGATCAGCTGGGCCTCGCTCCCGATCTTGCTGGCCAGGACCAGGATGGGCACGACCAAGGCGACCACCACCAGGACGATCGACGATCCCGATGACGTATCCGACCAGCCAGCCGGTGTTTCCCTCGAAGAGCTCGCTCATATCGACTCGCAGAAGTCGCTGACGGGCTTCAGGTTGGCGTTGACCGAGCCCACCACCGCAGGAACGGTGCTGGTCTTGTCGGCGACGACGCCGACGCCACCGGTAAGGGCTCGGAGCGTCCCGAGGGTGGCGCTGAGATGGCCGATGACCCGGATCAACCCGAGGGCGGCCGCGGCGATGATGAGCGTCGCGAGCACCAGGGTCACGATTGCTGCTGCAGGCATATGACTCGTCCTCTCCTAACCCAACAACTTCGCCACGGAGCCGGCGTAGCGGACCGCGCCGGTGGATACGTCTTCGATCGTCTGATCGGTGACCGCCAGCAGTTCGGGAACCCTGTCGACCTCGCCGATCAGCGCGACACCGCCGGCCGAGAATCTCGTTCGAGGCACCCCTGATGCGTTCCAATGCCGCCAACACCCGGTTGAGGAGGGCGACCAGCACCGGAACCACCACCAGGAGGAGCACCGCATTTCCAATCCACCACCAAGTCATCAGCGCCTCCTCAGATCCGGTTGGGCTCGTACGGGAGAAAGAACCGGCGCCCGACACGTTTGAGCGCCATCCATGCCGCCGCGATGGCGATTCCGAAGCCACCGGCGGATTTCGTCTGGATCTGGTCGGGTGAGACGCCGCGGTCGTAGGCATCGATCCGCGTCTGCATGTTGGTGGCGAAGTCACGCATCATCACCGCGCTCACGTCGCTGATCATGCCCCTTCCGTACTGCGCCGCTGCGCCCGACAACTGCAGGTCCTGCTCGACCTCGACCCTCGTGCCGGTGGCGGTGGGGACCAGGCGGGCAGTGAGGCCCAGGTTCGCCTGACCCCGGCCCTTCTCGTCTGCACCCGAGGCGTCGACGACGATGGTCCTGTTGGCGTGATCGCGCTCCATGACGGCGGCTTGCCCGGCGAATTGCATCTGGACCGGTCCGAGGCGGATCCCGACATTCCCGGCGTACTGATCGGGGCCGATCTCATCCGTGAGCGAAGCTCCCGGGAGGCAGGCGGCCACCTGAGGGATGTCCTGACAGAACTCCCACACCTTGTCTACGTCGACCGGTACCTCGAAGTCATGTTTGATCAGCATGTCATCCCCTGACTGTCATGTAGGCGGAGGGGTCCTTCTCGAAGGCCGTCCGGCATCCCGGGCAGCAGAAGTAGTAGGTCTGTCCCTCGTATTCGAACGGGCGACTGGTCTCGTCGGCAGGCACCGTCATGCCGCAAACGAGGTCGACGGCGGTGCCTGCAGCTGTGTGCTCATGGTCATGACCGGCATGGTGGTGCTCGACGGGTATCGCGTTCGATTCCGCCAGGGGCGCGGGATCGAAGGCACCCTTGGCCCGAAGCTCGACCAACTCGGCAAGGACGGAGACTGCGATCTCGGGATGTGACGTGTGGCCGAGGTCGAGGCCTACGGGGACCCTCACCTGATCCAGGAGGTCACGGGGGACGCCCCGGT
Source organism: uncultured Acidobacteriota bacterium (assembly GCA_963843585.1). Lineage (GTDB taxonomy): Bacteria > Actinomycetota > Acidimicrobiia > Spongiisociales > ZC4RG35 > JARDZU01. The sequence goes on along the minus strand of CAWJLJ010000023.1, from coordinate 4,929 downwards.
CGGCGAGGTAGCCGAGGACCGCCTCGCCACGCTTGGACGAGGCGACCAGCCCCACGAAGGCCGGGCGTGCGGTCACTGCCTGCTCGACCGCCTCCTCGTCACCGTGACCCTGGGTGGCGACCACCACGACCGACCAGCTGCCGACATGCGCGGTCTTGAAGTCGGGTACATCGACCAAGTCAGCGCGCCAGCCGACCCCGGCCGCAAGCTCCACCAGGGTGGCGGCCATTGGGGACCGGCCCACGACCACCAGGTGGGGGCTGGGAAGTACCGGCTCGACGTAGAGCTGCAGCGCGCCCTCGGACTGGCACGACATCTGGACGAACGTCATGCCTTCGGCAACCTCGCCGAACTGGTCGGGGTCGCCGAGCAAGATCAGACGCGGTACGCGTTCTTCGATGGCGCGCTGCGCCTCCCGAACGACGACCGGCTCGGCACAGGCTCCGCCGATCCAGCCGTGCATCTGGCCGTCGGCCGTGATGATGGCCCGCGACCCCTGCTGCCCTGAGGAGGGGGCCTGGCGCCAGACCACGGTGGCGAGGGCGAATTCGACGCCCTGACGGGCGAGATCGCTCGCCATCTCGATCATCCTCCACCCATCGGCAGGCTGGGCGCTCACGTCTCTTCGGTCCTCACCGGCGGTGCTCCGCTGACGTCCTGTCCCGTCTGCAAGGCCTGATAGACACGATCGGGGAACACGGGCATGTCGATGTTGCGCACACCCGTGCCCTTGAGGGCGTCCATGACGGCGTTGACGAATGCGGCCGGCCCGCCGACGGCGGCGCATTCCCCGATGCCCTTGGCTCCGATCGGGTGATGGGGGCAGGGGGTCACCACCTCGTGAAGCTCGAATCCCGGCGTCTCCCACGCGGTCGGGAGCAGATAGTCGGTGAAGTTGGAGCCGATGCAGTTGCCGTGTTCGTCGAAGGTGATGAACTGCATGTTGGCCATGGCGTAGGCCTCGGTGAGGCCACCCATGATCTGGCCTTCGACGATCATCGGGTTGATGCGCACGCCGCAATCGTCGACGGCGACCAGCCTCAATACGTCCCAGACCCCGGTCTCGGGGTCGACCTCCACGGTCACGATGTAGCAGGCGAATGGCCAGGTGAGGTTGGGCGGGTCGTAATAGGCCACGTTCTCCAGGCCCGGCTCCATCCCGTCGGGCATGTTGGAGTAGGCCGCCATGGCGCACTCCTGGATGGTGACCCCGCGCTCCGGCTGGCTGCGAACGTAGAAGCGGCCCAGCTCCCACTCGACATCCTCCTCGGATATCTCGAGGAGGTGTGCGGCGATCTTGCGGGCTTTGGCCCGGATCTTGCGCGACACCATGGCCACCGCTGCTCCCGCCACCGGTGTGCTCCGGGAGGCGTAAGTGCCCATCCCGAAGGGAGCCGTGTCGGTGTCGCCTTCCTCGACGAGAATGTCCTCTGCGGGGAGACCGAGCTCGTGGGCGACGATCTGCGCCCAGGTCGTCTCGTGGCCCTGGCCCTGGGTCTTGGCGCCGGTGCGCAGCAGCGCCTTGCCGGTCATGTGGATCTTCAACTCGGCCGAGTCGAACATCTTGATGCCCAGGATGTCGTACTCACGGCTGTTGCCGGCGCCAAGCGGCTCGGTCATCGTGGAGATCCCGATCCCGAGCAGCCGGCCCCGCTTCGCTGCCTCTTCCTTCTCCTTGAGGAAGTCCTGGTAGCCGATCGCCTCGAGACCCACATCCAGGCACTTGCCGTACTGGCCCGAGTCGGTGAGAAAGCCCCACGGGGTCCGATGGGGGAAGTCGTCGTCGCGCACGAAGTTGATGCGGCGGAACTCGGCCTGGTCCATGCCCAGGTCGTCGGCGGCGGCCTGCACCATCCGCTCCTGGAAGAACATCGCCTCGGTCACCCGGAACGAGCATCGGTAGGCCACGCCGCCCGGCGCCTTGTTGGTGTACACGCCCCGCGCCTGGAGATGGGCGTTGGGGATGTCGTAACAGGCGAACGCCGAGTGCATGAGCCCGATCTTGAACTTCGACGGCTGGGCGTCGGAGAAGAAGGCGCCGTGGTCCGCTGTCGCCTTCATCCGCACCCCGAGGATCCGGCCGTCCTTGCGCAAGCGCCAGCTCGCCGTGGAGATAGATGTCACGGGCGAAGCCGGTCGAGATCAGGTTGCCGGTCCGGTCCTCGATCCATTTCACCGGGCGCTCGAGGAGGATCGACGCCAATATCGACGCCACGTACCCCGGGTACACCGGCACCTTGTTGCCGAACCCGCCCCCGATGTCCGGGGAGACGATCCGGATCATCTGCTCGGGCAGCTCGGCGACCAGGGCCACTGCGGCCCGGATGATGTGCGGCGCCTGGGTCGTCATGTAGACGGTGAGCTTCGACGTCGACCGGTTGAAGTCGGCGATCGACCCGCAGCACTCGATCGGCGCCGGGTGTGACCTCGGATAGTGGAGCTCGATCTTGGAGATGACATCGGCCTGGTCGAAGGCCCGGTCGGTTCCGTCCTTGTCACCGACCTCCCAGTCGTAGATCGACGTTGTTCGACTGGTTCTCCTTGTCGTCCCGGATCAGTGGCGCTCCCTCGGCGAGAGACTGGGTGGGGTTGACGATCACGGGGAGCGGTTCGTAGTCCACGACGATCGCCTCACAAGCATCCTTGGCGATGTAGGGATCGTCGGCGATGACGCAGGCGACCTCCTGGCCCTGGAAGCGCACCTTGTCGGTGGCCAGGACGGCCTGGGTGTCGTACGACAACGTCGGCATCCAGGCCAGGTTGCGGGCAGCCATCGTCTCGCCGGTCAGGACCAGACGGACGCCGGGCATGGCCCAGGCCTTCGATGCGTCGATCGACTTGATCCGGGCGTGGGCCAGAGGGCTGCGCAGGATCTCCATGTGCAGCATCCCGGGCAGCACGATGTCGTCGACGTAATTGCCCTTGCCGCGGATGAAGCGGTTGTCCTCGACACGGCGCCTGCTGGCGCCCATGCCGCCGATCTTGATCTCGTCGACCGCCGTCATCTCCTGATCCTCCAGCTTCCGGGCCGCCCACATGACCGCCTTGACGATGTTCTGATACCCGGTGCAGCGGCACAGATTGCCGCTCAATGCCCAACGGATCTCGTCCTCGGTCGGGTTCGGGTTCTCCTCGAGCAGGGCCTTGGAGGCCATCATCATCCCTGGCGTGCAGAACCCGCACTGGAGCCCGTGCTCCTCCTTGAACCCCTCCTGAATGGCGTGCAGCTCACTGGGGCCTGCCAGCCCTTCGACGGTCATCACGTCGTGACCGTCGGCCTGGACGGCGAACATCGTGCAGCTCTTCACCGGCGTGCCGTCGAAGAGGACGGTGCATGCCCCGCAATTGGAGGTGTCGCAGCCGGTGTGCGTGCCGGTCAGGTGAAAGCCCTGACGAAGGAGATGGGCGAGGACGAGCCGTGGCTCGACCACCGCCGTCCGGCGTCTCGCCGTTGACCGTCACGGTGATCTGCCTGGTCGGAGTCTCCTCGGCCGCTCCCGGGCTGACCTCCTGGAACAAGCTGGTCATCTCAGGCCGCCTCCTCTTCCGATCGAATCAACCCGGTCAGGATCCTGCTGGTGAACACGCTGACCAGGTGCCGCTTGTAGGAGGCGCTCCCTCTGTGATCGGTGCGGGGCTGGGCTGCCTGGGCCGCAAGGGCGGCGGCTTCGCCGATCGCATCGGCAGTGAGTGGGCCACCCACCAGCACCTGGGCGGCATCGTCAGCCGAGATGGTGGAAGCACCCACGCCGGTCAGGCCGATCCCTGCCCGGGAGACTTCGTCACCGGTTCGGTCGACGGACACTGCGACGCCAACGGTGGCGAAATCGCCCACGCGCCGCTCCAGCTTCAGGTATCCGCCGGCCGGAACACCCTTTGGTGCCGGCGCGATGGCCTCCACCACGACCTCGTCGTAGGCGAGGGTGTTCTGAAACGGGCCGTGCACCAGGTCCTTGACCGCGATGGTGCGTCGGCCGCGGGGACCCTGTGCCACAACCAGACCGTCCAGGGAGACCATCACCGAGGCCCAATCACCCTGAGGGTCGGCGTGACACAACGAGCCGACCAGTGTGCCTCGATTCCGCACGATCGGATCGGCCACCAGGGGGGCGGCCGCAGCCATGGTCGGCTGGCGGCCGGCCAGCAGCGATGAACGCTCCAGGTCGGCGTGACGGCACAACGCGCCGACGTGTATCGAACCGTCCGCGTCTACACGGTGATAGCCCAGGTCGGGGATCTCGTTGATGTCGACCAGCATCTCCGGCGAGGCGAAACGGAGCTTGATCATCGGGACCAGGCTCTGGCCCCCGGCCAGGATCTTGGCCTCGCCTCCGCCGTCGGCCAGAAGGGCCATGGCCTCCTCGACCGACCTCGGAGCCTCGTAGCGGAATCGAGAGGGGTAGATGTCTGCCTCCTTGCTTGCTTCAGGCCTGCGGCCCGAGTTCGTCCTGAGGCTCGGGCTTGCGTGGGGACGATTGAGGGTCGGGCACGGCGACCGGCAGGGATTCGGCGGCTGGATCCGGTCTAGGCTGCTGATGAGGAGGCCAGGGGCCTTGAACCGGTTGGCCGGCGACCTTGAGATAGTCGACGATCTCCGGCCAGGCCCAGATCGTGGGGCTCTTGCCCGTCTTGGGCGCGTGCTCGATCAACTCGTACAGACGGGGATTGCCCCGGCTGTGACCGGACGTCTCGACTGCCAAGGTTCACCTCCCGGTCTCGTGGGCCAACCGTTTGCAAACCGACGGCCGGACCTCCCATTGCACAAAGGACTCCGGTGCCGCCGGAATCCTGCCCGCTCGGAACCTTACGCAATCGGCGACCGTCGCGTCGGCCTTCTCGGCCATTACCGCGTAGCCCTCTTTGCCATTACGTCGTGGGCTCGCATCCGGTTCTCGTCGGCACGGCCAGCCGACGCCTGTTCGGCAGCGA
>CAWJLJ010000022.1:0-79596 GCA_963843585.1 uncultured Acidobacteriota bacterium | reverse complement strand
TGACCCGAACCTACGATCAGGGTGTCATGACCAATGCAATCTCTGTCTCCGGCCTCGTCAAGAACTTCGGGCATGTCCGCGCCCTCGACGGGCTCGATCTGGAGGTGGCCACCGGCGAGGTTCACGGCTTCCTCGGTCCCAACGGGGCGGGGAAGACCACGACCATCCGCGTCCTGCTCGGCCTGATCCGTCACGATGCCGGCACAGCAACCTTGCTCGGAGGTGACCCCTGGGCAGGGGCAACCGAGCTGCATCGACGGCTGGCCTATGTCCCCGGGGACGTGACGCTCTGGCCCAAGCTCACCGGGGGTGAGGTGATCGATCTCCTCGGGCGGCTTCGGGGAGGCCTCGACGAGTCGAGGAAGGCGATGCTGCTGGAGCGATTCGACCTCGACCCCACCAAGAAGGGCCGCACGTACTCCAAGGGCAACCGTCAGAAGGTGGCGCTGGTCGCCGCATTGGCCTCGGATGTCGAGCTCCTCATCCTCGACGAGCCGACTGCCGGCCTGGATCCGCTCATGGAGGAACAGTTCCGCAAATGCATCGAGGAAGATCGGGCCACCGGGCGCACCGTGCTGTTGGCCAGTCACATCCTCGCCGAGGTCGAGGCCCTCTGTGACCGGGTCAGCATCATCCGCAAGGGCAAGACCGTGGAGAGCGGCACGCTATCAGACCTGCGTCATCTGACCCGCACGACCATCAGCGCCGAGTTGAGCTCTGACCCATCTCCGGTGGCCGGGTTGTCCGGCGTTCACGACCTCCGGCTCCACGATCACAAGGTGGAGTTCGAAGTGGACTCCGATCGTCTCGACGAAGTTGTCCGGACCCTCGCTCCGCTCGGCGTTCGCAGCCTGGTGAGCCATCCGCCGACTCTGGAGGAGTTGTTTCTCCGGCACTACGAGGACGAAGAGGTCCCGGCGTGACCACCCTGGCAGGGACGGGGAAGCTCATCCGGCTCATCCTCCGCCGAGAGCGACTCCGCCTCGGCATCTGGGTGGTGGTCCTCGTGATCGTCCCCGTCTTCACGGCAACCGCATTCATCGACCTGTACCCCGACCAGGCCTCACGCGAGGCGCTGGCGGCGACAGTTGCCTCCAGCCCGGCGCTGACGGCGCTTCTCGGACCGCTGTACGACTCGAGCATCGGCGGCCTCACCGCCTGGCGCGCCGGCACCCTGGGTGCGTTCTTCGTGGCACTCATGGCGATCCTGACCATGATCCGGCACACCCGGGAGGAGGAGGAGACCGGCAGGCGTGAGTTGCTGGGGGCCACCGTGGTCGGACGTCACGCCCCGTTGGTGGCTGCGTTGGCCGTGACCATCGGGGCGGGTCTCCTCGTGGCCGGACTGCTCACTGCAGGATTGGCCGGAGTGGGCCTTCCACTGGCGGGATCCTTCGCCTTCGGGCTGGGGTACGCCGGTGTCGCCGCGGTCTTTGCCGGCGTCGGCGCTGTCGCCGCACAGCTGACCGAGGCGTCCTCGACGGCGCGCGGGATCGGCGTCGGTGTCGCCGGCGTCACCTTTCTCCTCCGAATGGCAGGCGACTCGGGTGGGGAGGCGACGGAATGGGTGGCGTGGCTCTCTCCGATCGGATGGTTCAGCCGTTTGCGGCCCTTCGCCGGTGAGGAGTGGTGGGTGCTTCGTGCTCTGGCTGGGCCTCTCCGCTCTCCTCATCACGACGGCCGCGCTGGTCGCCTCCAGACGGGACGTGGGGGCAGGTGCCCTCCCACCCCGGCCCGGGCCTGCCGACGCGGCACCGGGATTGAGCAGCCCGCTCGGGTTGGCGTGGCGTCTGCACCGCGGCTCCGTGATGGGCTGGACTATCGGGCTGGCGGTGCTCGGGGCGGTCTATGGGACCGCCGGAGACAGCATTCAGGGCATGCTCGAGGGCAATCCTCAACTGCAGGAGATCTTCGAGCAAATGGGTGGTGCACAGGGCCTGACCGACACCTTCTTCTCCACGGTCGTCGGGATCATCGCCCTCATCACCTCCGCCTACGCCATTCGAGCCGTTCTCCGTCTCGATGTGGAAGAGGAAGCCATGCGCGCCGAGTGGGTGCTCGCAACTGCGACATCCACGTTCTCGATTTGCCTGGAGCCATTTGATTTTCGGTTTGGCAGTGCCGGTCCTCATCCTTGCGGTCGCCGGGTTGGTAGCCGGTGCGACCTACGGGGCGATCGTCGGCGATGTCGCCGACCAGGCCATGCGGGTGCTCGGCGCGGCGATGCTTCAACTCCCGGCGGTCTGGATCCTGACCGGCACCGCCATGGCCTTGTACGGCCTCGCCCCCAAACGTGTGGCCCTGAGTTGGGGGGTGCTGGTGGCGTGTCTGATCCTGGGTCAGCTCGGCCAGATTCTTCGTTTCCCGCAGTGGAGTCTGAACCTGTCCCCGTTCACGCATATCCCGGTGTTCGGCGATGACATCGAGGTGTTGCCCCTGGCGCGTCCTCCTCGTCGTGGCCGGCGCTCTGGTCGCCGCCGGTCTGGTCGGTTTCCGCCGACGCGACATGACCTAGCGGTCACTCGCCACCTACCGTTCGCAGGACATGTTCGACAGCCTGACCCAACGATTCGAGGACGTCTTCGCCTCGCTGCGAGGAAAAGGGCGCCTCTCCGAGAAGGACATCGACGCTGCCTTGCGCGAGGTCCGTCTCGCCCTGCTCGAAGCGGACGTGAACGTCAAGGTGGTGAAGGACTTCCTGGCTCGGGTCAAGGAACGGGCCATGGGAGAGGATGTCTCCAAATCGCTCTCACCCGGCCAACAGGTGATCAAGATCGTCCACGAGGAGCTGGTGACCACTCTCGGGTCGGAGGCGGTGCCCCTCAAGAAGACTGCTCCGCCGTTGACAATCCTCATGGTCGGGCTCCAGGGCTCGGGAAAGACCACCACCGCCGGCAAACTCGCCCTCCTCCTCAAGAGCCAGGGCAAGAAGCCATTGCTGGTGGCGGCCGATCTGCAGCGTCCGGCGGCGATCGATCAGCTGGAGACACTCGGCGGCCGCATCGATGTGCCGGTCTTCGTCGACCGCAAGGGCAAGCCCGCCCGTCTGGTCAAGGCAGCCATGAAGGAGGCGACGCGGTCGGGTAGAGACGTCGTGATCGTCGACACCGCGGGCCGTCTTCAGATCGACCAACAACTGATGAGCGAACTGGACGATGTCCGCAAGGCGGCCGACCCCGACGAGGTGCTGCTCGTCGTGGATGCCATGACCGGTCAGGATGCAGTCAACGTCGCTTCCGGGTTCCAGGAGCGCGTCGGGCTCACCGGTGTGGTCCTCTCCAAGCTCGACGGTGACGCCCGTGGTGGAGCTGCGATCTCGGTGCGCGAAGTGACCGGGGCGCCGGTGAAGTTCGCCGGCGTGGGCGAGGGTCTCGACGACCTCGAGCCCTTCTATCCCGACCGCATGGCCTCCCGGATCCTGGGCATGGGCGACGTGATGGGCCTCATCGAGAAGGCTGAGGCGACCTTCGATGAGGCCGAAGCGGAGAAAGCGGCGAAGAAGCTGCAGAAGGGCGAATTCACCCTGGAGGACTTTCTTGCCCAGTTTCAAGCGATGAAGCGGATGGGGCCTCTGAAGGACATCCTTGCTATGATCCCGGGCTCCGGTTCGCTCATGCGCGAGGTGGATGTCGACGACCGTGACCTGCGTCGCGTCGAGGCGATCATTCAGTCGATGACTCCAGAAGAGCGCCGGAACCCAAAGCTCATCGGTGGCAGCCGAAAGCGCCGCATCGCGTCCGGTTCGGGCACCAGGCCCCAGGACGTGAATCGGGTGCTCAAGCAGTTCGTCGACGCGCAGAAGATGATGAAGATGCTGGCCGGCGGCAAAGGGACCCCCTCGTTGCAGGGTCTCTTCCCGGCGCAGCGAACCAAGAGGTGAATCGATGGCCGTGAAGATGAGATTGATGCGGATGGGGAAGAAGAAGACCCCTTCGTATCGCGTGGTGGTGGTCGACGGCCGTGCGCCGCGTGATGGCCGCTACATCGAGCAGATCGGGCGCTATGACCCGCAGCAAGACCCGTCGCTCGTCGAGATCGACAACGAGAAGGCCGCCTCGTGGCTCTCGAAGGGTGCCCAGCCCACCGAGGCCGTCGAGAAGCTCCTCAACATCTCCGGTGCGATGAACACGATGAAGGTCCGCACCGGCCAGATCCACACCGTCGGCTCCACGCGCCCCGCGGCCGAGGAGGCCGCCAATGGAGCCGAAGAGCCCGCTCCGGCTCCTGCCGCGGTAGATGAGCCGGTCGCCGAGACGCCGGCGCCTGCCGACGAAGCCGTCACCGAGACACCGGCTGCCGACGAGCCGGTTGCCGAGGAGATAGCAGCCGACACGTCCAACGAGGAGGAGTGATCTTGGCCAAAGGCGAGATCGTCGAACGAGTGGTGACCTATGTGGTCAAGAGCATCGTGGAGGAGCCCGACGAGGTCTCCGTGACCATGGTCGAGCAAGGGCCTGACGAGGTGGTGGCCGAGGTTCGCACCGCCAAGGGTGACATGGGCCGTGTCATCGGACGGAGGGGCCGGGTGGCCAAGGCGATCCGTGCCGCCGCCGGTGCCGCAGGGGACGAAGAGGGCATCAACGCTGGCGTCGAGTTCCTCGACTGATCCCGAGCGCTTCGTCATCGGGAGGCTGGGGCGGCCTCACGGGCTCGATGGGTTTCTAGGGATCTACGTCGACGAGGAAGACACCGTCAGCCTCCAACCCGGTTCGACCGTCTATCTGGAGGACCGTCCGCATGTGGTGCGGGCGGTTCGTCGCGTCGACCGTGGTTTCCAGGTTGCATTCGAGGGCATCGGCAGCCGGGAGGCTGCGGAAGAGATCCGGGGCTCCGATGTTTCGGTCGATGAGCGTCGATCGCTCGGGGATGGCGAGTTCTGGCCTGAGGATCTGATGGGGCTGAGTGTCTTCGACGAGTCGGGCGAGCTCATCGGGGTCGTCGAGCGGGTCGTATTCGGGCCCGGGCAGGATCGGCTGGTGATCGCCACCGAGGCAGGGGCCAGGTTCGAGATCCCATTCGTGGACGAGTTGGTCCCGGTGGTCGACATCGAGGCACGTCGGGTCGAGATCAACTCGATCCCGGGATTGATCGAGCCGGGCTGACACGGTCCGTCCACCACTAAATTGAGTGCGTGATCAAAATCCTCGACTGGAGGACACCATGCCCGAAGCAGTGATCGTCGCCACCGCCCGCTCTCCGATCGGCCGTGCATACAAAGGATCACTCATCGATGTCCGCGCCGACGACCTGGCGGGCTTCGCCATCGATGCCCTCATGTCGAAGGTTCCGGAGGTGGACCGAGCCTCGGTAGCCGATGTGATGGTTGGATGCGCCCTCACCCATCACGAGCAGGGATTCAACGTGGCGCGCCCCGCTTCTCTACTCGGTGGGATGCCGGAGAGTGTCCCCGCCACCACTGTCAATCGCTTCTGCGCCTCGTCGTTGCAGACGATCCGCATGGCCTTTCATGCCATCGAGCGGGGCGAAGGAGACACCTATGTGGCCGGAGGCGTCGACTCGGTGACCCGGACCTATGGAAAGGGATTCGACAGCGACGACCTCAACCCGCGATTCACGGACGAGGGCCGCGACGACTTCATCGACCAGGTCTACATCCCCATGGGAAACACCGCCGAGAACGTCGCCGAGCGGTACGGGATCACCCGGGAGCGCATGGACGAGTTCGCCAAGCGATCGCAGGATCGGGCGGTCGAGGCACAGAAGAACGGTTTCTTCGACCGGGAGATCACTCCGATCGAGGTGCCCGACGGTCGCACCATTGCCGCCGATGACGGGCCGCGCCCGAACACCACCATCGAGAAGCTGGCCGAGCTCCCACCGGTGTTCAAGCCCGACGGCACGGTGACCGCAGGCAACTCGTGCCCGCTCAACGACGGGTCGGCGGCGGTCCTGGTCATGTCCACGGATAGGGCGTCGGAGTTGGGGCTGCAGCCCATGGCCCGGATCATCGCCTCGTCTGTCGTCGGCCTGGAGCCCGAATACATGGGGATGGGCCCGGTCGCTGCGGTGAAAGCCGTCCTTGCACAGGCCGGCATGGAACTCGATGACATCGACGTCATCGAGATGAACGAGGCATTCGCCGCCCAGGTCCTGGCCAGCGCCGATCAGTTGGGCATCGACATGGATCGGCTGAACCCGCACGGCGGTGCGATCGCCCTCGGCCACCCGTTCGGGATGACCGGCGCCCGCATCATGGGAACCTTGATCAACGACCTCCAGACCCTCGACAAGACCATCGGGCTCGAGACCATGTGTGTGGGCGGCGGTCAGGGGATGGCGATGATCGTGGAGCGCCTCAACTAGCCGATCCGGTGCTATCTGGCCGCACCGGTTGTCTCTCCCCGGGCCCACGCCGTCACCTCTCGCACCCGGTCGTGGCCGCTGTTCACTGCCACCATGAGGAAGTCACCCGAGGCGAACACCGTGTCCGGCGTGGGGATGGTCGCCTTGTGATCGCGGATCATCGTCGTGATCAGCATTCCATCCGGGGGCGGGTTGCTCGCTCAGACTGGTGCCGACCAGCGGCGAGGTCATCGGTCACCTCGATCTCGATGAGGTCGACGTCCACGTCTTCCAGCTCCACCGCCTCTGCGATCGATTGCCAGGCGGGCCGATCGACCACGAGATCGAGACGCTTGGCCAGCGGCCCAATCGTGGTGCCCTGGAGAAGAGCCGACACGAGCACCACGAAGAAGACGATGTTGAAGATGGTGTCGCCGGCGGCGACTCCGGCGGTGGCCGGAAACGTGGCGAGGACGATGGGCAGTGCGCCCCTGAGCCCTGCCCAGGAGAGGAACGTCATCTCCTTCCAGGACAATCTGAACGGGAGCATGGCGAGGACCACCGCCAAGGGCCGGCCAACCAGCAACAGGATGGCGGCCACGGCCAACGCTGGGACTGCGACTGCGGGCAGCTCGGCCGGGAAGACGAGCAACCCCAGCAAGAGAAACAGGGCGATGTCCGCCCCGTTGGCCAGACTGGCGTGAAAGCTCCGCACGACTCTGCGGTGACGCGGGGCCAGGGCACCGATCATGAGCCCGCAGATATAGACCGCCAGGAATCCCGAGCTCCCGATGTAGGCAGCAACGGCGTAAGGTGAGCCCGGCCATGGCCAGAGCCAACAGCGGATAGAGGCCGGAAGATCTCAGCCGGAGCCGGAGCAGCCTGGAGCCGATCCAGCCTCCGAGCAGGCCCACCGCGATGCCCCCGACCAGTTGCCGGGCACCGAACACCAGCCAGTCCTCGACTCCGGGATTCGACCTGGTGACCTCGATGAGCCCGATGGTGAGGAGGATGGCGAAGGGGTCGTTGACACCCGACTCGATCTCGAGGATGCCGGCCAGCCGCTTCGGGATGGGCGTCCGGCGCACGACGTCGAACACGACCGCGGCGTCGGTAGAGGCCACAACCGCGCCGATGATGAGGGCCGTCTCCCATCCGGTGTCGAACAGAAGCTGCACGCCGGCGGCGACCACCCCGGCACTGACCAGGACCCCGACGTTGGCCAGGACGAAACCCGGGACGCCTGACTCCCGCAAGACGGACGGTTTGGTGGTGAGGCCGCCCTCGAAGAGGATGATCATCAGGGCGATGACGCTGATGTCCCTGACCATCGCCATGTCGCTGACTTCGACCAACCCGAGGACGTCGCTTCCGAAGAGGATGCCGATCCCGAGCGAGAGAAGGGCAGCGGGCACCCTGAGCCGATCGGACGCTCCGACGATGAGGACACCGATGACCATGAGCCCGGCCGCGACCAGCAGGATGCTGTCGACCGGGAGGTGTTCGACAGTCACGGTATGAGGCTGTGGTCGATGGACATGTCAACCCTTCGGGATGCGGCGCAGTGAGGTCCTGCGTCGCGGCGGAGGATACCGTCTCATCGGCTACCTCCCGGTGTGGGTCCTAGCCTTCCCGACGTGCGGATCAACGTCGTGACCATGTTCCCCGGCTTCTTCGACGGCCCGCTCGGCGTCTCGATCGTGGCCCGGGGCATCGAGGCCGGGATGCTCGAAGTCGTGCTGCTCGACCTGCGCGAGCACGGCTTGGGCCGGCATCGCCAACTGGACGACACCCCCTTTGGTGGTGGGCCGGGGATGGTGATGATGGTGGAACCGTTGGCGGCCGCATTGGAGCCGCTGGCCGGCACTCACCGCGTCTTGTTCACCCCGGCCGGGAAGCCGCTGAAACAGTCCACGCTCGACCGTTGGGCGGCGATGCCAGAGATCACGTTCGTGTGCGGTCGCTTCGAAGGAGTAGACCAGCGGGTGGTCGACAACTACATCGACGAGGAGACGTCCTTGGGCGACTTTGTCGTCGCCGGTGGCGAGGTGGCCGCGGCGCTTGCGATCGAGGGAATTGCCCGGTTGCTGCCCGGCGTCGTGGGGAATCCCGATTCGACTGAAAGCGAGTCGTTCCGGGATGGTTTGCTCGAGGAGCCGGTATACACCCGGCCCGCCGACTTCAAGGGATGGGAGGTGCCCGAGGTGCTCCTCTCCGGCAATCACGCCGTGATCGAGGAGTGGAGAAGGGAGCAACGGGTGCAGCGCACCAGAGAGCGCCGACCCGACCTGCTGCCGGATGGCGAGAGTTCAGAGACCTGATACAATTCGCCCCGGCCGGGACTACCGAGCTACTCCCGGCGCCTCTAGGAGTCCTCCATGAACGATCTTCACGTAGTTGAGAGCGCGCACGTCCGCGACGATATCCCCGATTTCCGGGCCGGCGACACCGTCAAAGTGCACGTCCGCGTGGTCGAAGGGGGCAGAGAGCGCGTTCAGATCTTCGAGGGCCTTGTCATCGCCCGGAACCGGGCGGGGGCACGGGCCTCCTTCACCGTCCGCAAGTTGAGTTTCGGGGTGGGCGTCGAGCGGGTGTTCCCGGTTCATGCCCCGATCATCTCCAAGATCGAGGTCATCCGTCGCGGCGATGTTCGTCGCTCCAAGCTCTACTACCTGCGCGATCGGGTCGGGAAGTCGGCCCGCATCAAGGAGCTTCGCGACTGATCTCGCACGATACGAGCCCCATCGACGAGGAGACGGTCCCCGAGACGCCGAAACGCCGGCGTTCGTTCCTCGCCGAGTTGCCCGGATTGCTCCTGACCGCACTGACCATTGCGGTCATCATCAAGACCTTCCTGATACAGCCGTTCTGGATTCCGTCGGAGTCGATGCTTCCCACCATCGAGGTCAACGACCGGGTCATGGTGAACAAGCTGGCTTATCAATGGGGCGAGCCTCAGCGTGGCGACATCGTCGTCTTCCGTGACCCTCGCGAAGAGGAAGTCGAGGAGTCGATCCCCGAAGCTGTGATCCGATCCGTCCTGGAGGCGGTCGGCATCCGCACGCGGGGTCACGAGGATCTGATCAAACGTGTGATCGGTCTGCCGGGCGAGACGATCGAGGTGACGAACAACCAGATCGTGGTGGACGGGACTCCGATCGAGGAGCCCTATCTGCCCGAGGTCTTCATGCCCGACGAGCCCGCCATCACCGTTGCCGACGACGAGGTGTTCGTGATGGGCGACAATCGCGACGCGTCCTTCGATAGCAGGCGATTCGGCCCCATACCGCTCGAGGACCTCATCGGGAAGGCCTTTGTCACCATCTGGCCCATTTCACACATCGGCGGTCTCTGAAAAACGTCACACCGGATTGTTAGCCGTTAAGTAACGAGCCGTGCATATGATCTTTTGTCGGCCTGTGTGAAGAGGAGAGCATGGAAGAAGACCTGGAGCGGTACGAATCCGAGGTTGAGCTCAAGATCTACAAGGAGTACCACGACGTCCTTCCGATGTTCCGGTATGTCGTGGAGACCGAGCGCCGCTTCTACCTCGCCAATCATGTTGATCTCCAGGTGCGTGAGGCCAACGGATCGGTCTTCTTCGAGGTCGAGATGAAAGACGCATGGGTATGGGACATGTTCCGTCCGGCCCGGTTCCTGGAGCACGTCAAGGTCATGACATTCCGCGACGTGAACGTCGAAGAGCTGGAGCAGCAAGAGATCTCGATCTGACCGATCGGGCGGTGGTGGGGGCTATAGGCGAACGAATCGCCGCCAGATTTCTCGCCAGCCACGGGCTCGATGTCGTCGGCCGCAATGTCAAGGTCGGTCGCGGTGAGCTCGACCTCCTCGCCCTGGATCGGGGACGACGCGTCGTCGTCGAGGTGAGGGCCATCACCGCCAATCGAGACCCGATCGATGCCATCGGCCCTGGCAAGCGAAGACACGTCAAACGCTTGGCCGGGGCGGCAGGCGCCTCTCGCGTCGACTTCCTCGGTGTCCGGATCGGGCCCGATGACGTGGTGATTCACTGGGTTCCGGGCTGTGGTTGACTGCCCGGCCATGTCGCCTGATCGCCCCGTCACGTGAACCTCGCCGATCCTGCGATCAAGATCGAGGGCCTGGTCAAGCGTTACAAGTCGACCACCGCGCTCGACGGATTCGATTGCGTGGTGCCCTCGGGAGCGATAACGGGGTTGCTCGGGCCTAACGGGGCAGGCAAGACGACCCTCTTCCGCTCGCTCTTGGGTCTCACGAGGACCGACGCCGGGAGCATCGTCGTCCTCGGTCAGGAGATCCCACGTGGCCTGGTGGACGTGACGAAGAAGATCGGGGCCATCATCGAGGAGCCGGGTCTGATCCGGGCACTCACCGGGCGGGTCAACCTCCAGGTGGCGGCCGACCAGCTCGGCTTTGGCCACGATCGCATCGATGAGATGCTCGAATTCGTCGGCCTACAGGCCGACGCCGGGCGAAAGATCGACGAGTACTCGAAGGGGATGCGGCAGCGTCTCGCCCTGGGCGCGGCGCTGATCGGAGATCCTCAGCTCCTGCTCCTCGATGAGCCCCTCGACGGTCTCGACCCTGCCGGGCAGATGGCTTTCCGGGCACGACTCCGTGAGATCGCCGATAGCGGCCAGACCGTCGTCGTCTCGAGCCATGACCTGGCGGATATCGAGGCCCTGGCCGACTACGTGGTGGTCCTGAACCGCGGGAAGCTGGTCACAGAAGGACCTCTGGAGGAGATGCTCTCCGGTGGCGCGACACGGGTTGTCACCGACGGAGCGGCTGCCGCCGTGGCCGCCCTTTCGGCAGCCGGCATCGGCGTCAGGCAGGACGGCAGTGGGCTGATCGTCGAGGAGAACGACGGGAGCCGGGTGGTCAGGGTGCTGGCCGAGGCGGGGATCTATCCAAAGGAGGTCAGGCCTGCCCGGTCGACGTTGGAGTCCGTGTTCCTCGGCATGACCGGCGAGGAGGACCAATGAGTCTCCTTCATGCCGAGTACCTGAAGCTGAGCCGTCGGAGGCTCTACTACATGATGGTGATCATCCTGGCCGCACTGGTCGGGTTGCTCGCCTTCTTCCTGTTGATCTTCGCCCAGATCGCACCCGAGCTGGCCGAAGACGTGCCGCTGCTGAGGAAACCCGTCGCCTACGTCTTTGGCGCCCAGCAGGTGGCCGGGCAGACCTGGTTCCCGTTGATCCTGGCGGTCGTCATGCTGGGGAGCGAGTTCGGGAGCACGGTGTGGGCGACGGCGTTGACCAGGGATCCGCGTCGGGTCAGTCAGATCTCGGCCCGCTTTTTGGTTCTCGCCCTCGCCTCGCTGCTCGCGATCGCCGCCGGCATCGCCGGGTGGTCGATTGTCACAGCGATCGCTGTGCCGGGAGAAGGTGGTCCCGGCGTCGAGGAATGGCTGAACCTGGTGTGGAAGGTCGGACTGATCGAGCTGGCGTGGACGGCGATTGGGCTGGGAGCCGTGGCCATGCTCCGGTCGGTCGGGCCGGCGATCGGAGCAGCGCTCGCTCTCTATTTCATCGACCCGATTCTCGGCCTGTGGGGACCTTGGGAGACCGTCTCCCTGTCTGCAGCTAGCAGCGCCCTCTTCCAGATCGACATCCCCGGCGGGTTCGGGGCGTTCGTACCCGGGACAGACCTGTCACTTCCTCACGCGGTGGCGATCATGTTGGGCTGGACCGCTCTCGGTCTGTTTCTGACCTGGTGGGGTCTTCACCGCCGCGACGCCTGAGCGCGCCTCACAAGGCGGCGATCAGCCCCTCCAGTGCGGAGAGGACCGGGGCGGGCCGCGTGAAGATGCTGAGGTGGTCCCCATCGAACTGCAGACGAGCCCAGCCCCGCCTCCCGGCTTCGGCATATTCCTCGTCGTAGGCCGCGCTCAGCCGGAGATAGCCGCAGTTGCGGTCCGACCAACCTTCGGGGACGGGGACTGCCTCGTCGTAGAAGGACCTCGGCACGATTGGCATGTCACTCGACAAGCGTGAGCGGTCTTCCGGTTCGGGAAGCAAGTCGGCGACCGTCTCCGCCGGCCACCATTCGATCCATGGACGGAGCTTCCCGTCGACGACCTGATCGTCGAGCAGTCGTGCCAGCGACGGCGATGTCCGGTGCACTCCCTGAAGGGGCGGCACCACGGCATCGATGAAGAGGAGTGCGATTGCTCCAAGTCGATGGGCGATCTCGGGGAGAAACACGCCAGCGCCCGAATGGCCGATCACGACCGGCGCCGATCCGAGATCTTCCCCGGCATCGACTGCGGCTTCGACGAGAGCCTCCCAGTGGGGTGGTTGCGCGGTACTGGCGCTCGTCAGGTCCGGGATCGCGATCGGATGGCCGGCTTTGGATGCCACCTTCCCGAAGGGGCCCCAGCAGGACGGTCCGAGCAGCGGGCTATGGACGAGCAGGAAGGCCTCGCCTCTCATCGGCGCTAGGTCCGAGCGCCGAACCGACGACGCATCTCCTTGTGCCAGCAGCCGTGATGCCAGTGCCGGCGTAGGTCGGGCTCGTGGTCGGGCACGACCACCAGATGAAACGTGCCGGGTGGGATGATCGTCGAGCAGCCGGGGCAGATGTACTCCTTCCGCGCCGCGTAGGGCTGCACCGGGGAGACGGTCACCCCGAGAAGATCGCCCACGCCAGGACCGCGAATATCGCCGCGAACGCCACCACCACCGCGACGATGTCGGCGGTGCTCTTTTCGTGATCGCGAAACGGGTTGAACCCCATGCCTGGAACGGTAACCACGCCTCGCGGTGTCTACCGTCATCGCGGTGAGCTGGTTGCATTCCGACGATCGCGGACTGGTGCGCTGGCTCACGATCGACCGTCCCGATCGCAAGAACGCCATCCCGTTCGATGGCTGGCCAGACCTCCGGATCGCCTTCGAGGGATTCGAGGCGTCTGGGCAGCGAGTGCTTGTCGTCACCGGCGCCGGCGGCGAGTTCTGCGCCGGCGCCGACCTGGACCCATCGCGGGTGGATCGGCTCCAATCCGTAGAGGATCGTCACTCACGGATGAAGGAGGTGGCCGGCGCCGCCATGGCCCTCCACCGGTTGACGAAGCCGGCCATCGCTGCTGTCGATGGGGTTGCAGTCGGGGCCGGTTTGAACCTCGCCCTCGGATGTGACGTTGTGGTCGCCACCGAGCGGGCCCGATTCTCCGAGATCTTCGTGAGGAGAGGGCTCACCGTGGACTTTGGCGGGTCGTGGCTGTTGCCACGGATCGTCGGCATGCAACGGGCCAAGGACCTGGCGTTATCGGGGCGGATCGTCGAGGCCGATGAGGCGCAGCGGATCGGGCTGGTCACCGAGGTCGTCCCGGTCGATGTCCTCGAAGATCGGGTCACCGAGATCGCCGATGGCTTCCTGGCCGGGGCGCCCGTGGCCCAGATGTTCGCCAAGCAGACCCTCAACGCCAGCTTCCAGATCGGGCTCGCCGATGCCCTCTCCTGGGAGGGTGAGGCTCAGTCCGTCGCCCTCGGCACAGAGGATGCCGCCGAGGGATTGCTCGCCTTCCTCGAGAAGCGGGACCCGGAATGGAAGGGCCGTTAGGGGCGACAGAAATTTCTCGATTTTCTTTCGGATTGCTGGTTTCTGACCCGGATTCTGTCACTACCGGTTTCGTACGTTTGGGAGTATGGAGAGGGACTGTTTCGCAGTGATCAGGTGGATGCGGGGATCGGCCATTTTCTGAGTCTTTCTGGCGGCGGCTTCTGGCGGCCGAGATCTGCGAGTGGATCTGATGGAGGCGGATCGGGGTCAACTCTTCCTGGCGGATGGGGCTCGGAATCTTCCGGAGTGGGTGTCGGCCCGGTTTGGTCTTCGTCATTCGACTGCTGCTCAGCTGGTTCGGGTGGCGAGGAGGCTGGAGGATCTGCCTGTCTTGCGTTCCCGGTTTGCGGCTGGTGAGTTGTCGTCTGGATCAGGTCGATGCGATTTCGAAGCTGGCCACTGCGGAGACCGAGGAGGCGGTGATTGCAGAGTGTCTGGGTTTGTCGAATGCGGCCCTGGATCGTGCCGCTCGGCGAGCCAACCCGCCGTCCACTGAGGATGCAGTCGGATTCCTGGCGGGAGCGGTGGTTGTCGATCCAATACACCCTGGACGGGATCAGAGGCCATCTGAACGCTGATCTGCCCGGGACGGAAATGAGTCCTGGTGGAATCAGCGATCCGAGAGAGAGCGGATCGGATACCGGTCAACCCCGAATCAGGATTGTTCGATCCGTATCCGCAGCGGATGGCCGACGGATCTGGTCGAACTCTGTTCCACCACCGGTGATGAGAACGGTTCGGCTCCGACCCAGATCGTGGTCCACGCCGATCTGGAAGCCTTGATCGAGAACTCAGAGACCGGGGTGGCCGAGATCGAGGGTGGTCCGGTCATCGCCAATGAGACCGCCCGCACGACTCTCCTGTGATCCGATCGTCGAATGTACTGTCTATGACCACAAGAAAGTGTTGGGGATCGGTCGTCGTTCCCGGCTCATCCCGGCCTGGTTACGTCACCAGCTCTGGCATCGGGACGGAGGCTGTCGGTGGCCGGGCTGTCCGTTCAAAGGTTGGCTCCACGCCCACCACAAGACCCATTGGGCCGATGGAGGACCCACCGATCTGGACAATCTGATCCTCCTCTGCGGCTACCACCACCGGTTCCTACATGAACACGGATGGACCATCGAAAACGACGGATACGACAAACCCGTCTTCCGGAAACCCGACGGACAGGTCTACCCACCCATCCGACCCGGACTCGACCCCCGACTCCGAGAACTCGTCGGACAACGAACCTAGGGGCAACCGCCCCGGCCTCCGCTCTAGACCTCTCCGATGTCCTCGTTCCACAGATCTGGCCGGGCTTCGATGAACCCGGTCATCATGTCGACACATCGCTGGTCGTCGACCACGACCACCTCGACGCCGTTGGCACGGAGCAGGTCCTCGGCGCCGAGAAAGGTTCGGTTCTCCCCGATCACCACCTTGGGGATCCCGTAGAGCAGGATCGCACCGGTGCACATGGGGCACGGAGAGAGAGTGGTGTAGATCGTGGATCTCCGATACTCGGAGGCGACGAGACGGCCGGCATTCTCCAGGGCATCCATCTCACCGTGGAGGATCGGGCTGCCCTTCTGCACCCGTCGGTTGTGACCCCGACCGACGATCCGGTCGTCGAGAACCAGCACCGACCCGATCGGGATCCCGCCCTCGGCCAGACCGAGCCCGGCCTCGTCGATGGCAGCGTCGAGAAACGGGTCGGGCACGTGGAGATGGTACGTGCCCGACCCCGTAGATCTCGGCGACGAACCGGGGTGTATCGCTCGGAGGCATCCGGCATCGGACGATCGGGACTGTTGGTGGACCGCGTCTCCCGACGATAGCCTCGGCAGGGTGCGATTCGGCCTCAACTTCCCGAACTTCGGACTGTACGCGGAGCCCGGGTGCTGGTTGACCTTGCGATCGCCGCCGAGGAGGCAGGCTGGGACGGGTTCTTCGTCTGGGACCACATCGTCGTCGCTGACGGCATGCCGGTGGCCGATCCGTGGGTGTTGCTCGGGGCGATCGGACAGGCCACGAGCAGAGTGCACATCGGCCCGATGGTGGCCGCCCTCCCCGGCACCGTCCCTGGGAGGTGGCCCGGCGAGCCGTGACGCTGGATCGGCTGACCGAAGGGCGAATGATCCTGGGTGTCGGTATCGGGTACTGGCCAGAGGTCGAGTTCGGCACCTTCGGCGATCCGACCGATGCCAGAGAACGCGCAGACATGCTGGACGAGGCTCTCACCATCATCCAGGCCGTGTGGTCGGCCGAGGCCTTCGACTTCGAAGGGGAGCACTACACGATCGCCGAAAACCGATTCGCCCCTCGGCCACTTGGCAAGATCCCGATCTGGGTGGCCGGGATGTTGCCCAACCTGCGACCCCTGCGTCGTGCGGCACGCTTCGACGGTGTGGTTCCGATGCGGAGCGACGAGCAGCCGCTGGACCCCTCCGATGTGGCGATGATCGCCGGTTACGTCAAGATCCATAGACAGGGCGATGAGCCTTACGACGTCGTGATCGGTGGGCCGCCCACTGCCGACGTCGAGGCATTCGAGCAGGCGGGTGCCACCTGGATTCTCAGCGGGCCTGATCTGGACGACGAGCCGGTTGAAGAGACGATCGCCTGGCTGCGGAGCGGGCCCCCGCAGCCGGGTTAGGTAGGCGGGCAGTGGCTGACCGGCGGCGAAGGCGTCGAGCACCTCGGTCGCGGCCGGCTCGGATCGCACCAGATAGGAGACGCCGCCCTCTTCGGCGCCGACGACGGGGAGCGTCATCGATTCGGTGACACCGGCAGAGCGCATGCCCCACCCTGTCCTCGCCAGATCGAAGACGGTCAGGCCGGAGTCGGCGGTGAGATGAGAGCCAACCGCGGTCACCACGAGAGGACTGCGGACCAGACCTGAAGGTGACGACGCCGCAGCCATGATCTTGGTCAGGACCTCGCGTTGACGGGCGGCACGAGCGACATCGCCACCACCCTGAGCCACCCACTCCCCATCTATCTGTTCCTCGTAACTGCGCGAACGGGCATACGCCAAGGCGGTCGCGCCATCGACTGTTTGCACCCCGGCCCCGATATCCAGCCCCGACTTGGCATCGCGGGCCGGGTAGGGGATGTCGAGCTCGATACCACCCAATGCGTCGACGATCCCGGCAAACCCTCCGAATTCCACTTCGAGATAGTGATTCGGCCGCACCCCGGTGGCGTTGGCGACTGTGTCCACGAGGAGATCAGGGCCACCGAAGGCGTAGGCCGCGTTGACCTTGTTCACTCCCTGGCCAGGTATCTCCACTCTGAGGTCGCGGGGTATCGACAGCAGCTGTCTCCGCCCATCCACCACCTGGGCCAGGATGATGACGTCGGCGCGGGCGCCGGCGAAGTCACCGAAGCTCCCTTCCAGATCGTCCGGGAGGTTCTCCCGGCTGTCGCTGCCCACGATGAGATAAACCCCGTCACCTGCTGCCAGCGACGGCATCGGCCCGGCGTCCTCCATCTGAAAGTCGGCCAGGAAGGTGAGCGCGACCAGCGTGGCGGCTGCCAGCACCAGTAAGAGCAGGATTCGGATGGTCCACCGCTGCCCTCGGCTGTAGCGACGACGACGTGTCTTCGGCGGCGCACCGCGGGTTGGCGTCTTGATAGCAGGGTTGTGAGTCATGACGATCGCACGAAACGTGCCGGAAAGACGGTAAACCTGACCTAACAGTTAGTCGCGCACCTTCGGCACGCACCCCTTCCAACGACCCC
The DNA here is from genome assembly GCA_963843585.1 of uncultured Acidobacteriota bacterium. Lineage (GTDB taxonomy): Bacteria > Actinomycetota > Acidimicrobiia > Spongiisociales > ZC4RG35 > JARDZU01. The sequence goes on along the minus strand of CAWJLJ010000022.1, from coordinate 61,999 downwards.
GGGCCTCTCGTACGTTCGAGCCATGTACGCGGCAGCCACTTCGGTGGCCCTCGTGGGGGGAGAGGCGCGACCTGTCCGCGTCGAAGCCCATGTCGGGCGTCAGAGCGAGGCATTCAAGCTCTCCGGTCTCCCCGACACCGCCGTGCGAGAGGCAAAAGACCGGGTTCGGGCCGCGGTCGCCTCGGCCGGGATCCGTTTTCCCAATCGGACGGTCACGGTGAACCTCGCACCTGCCGACCTCCCCAAGGGAGGGACGGACTACGACCTCCCGATCGCCCTGGGCATCCTCGCTGCCAGCAAGGAGATCCCGCCACTCCGCGACGCCGTCGTCGTCGGCGAGCTTGCGCTCGACGGCGCCGTCAGAGCGGGATCCCACGCGTTCGGTGCCGGCGTGCTGAGTGCCAGGCAGAACGTGCCGTGCCTCGTCGCCACCGCCGTCGTCGGTGAGGCGGCATCGATCCCCGGAGCCACCGCCTATGGGGTCGCCAGCCTGGCGGACGCGGTGGACCTTCTCAGGGGAGGTCTGGAGACCGTCGAGCCGGCACGACCAGGTGCCCCCATGTCCGAGGAGCGGGCACCAGACCTCGCCGATATCAGGGGCCAGCCGATGGCGAGGCGGGCACTCGAGGTGGCGGCAGCCGGCGGCCACCACCTCCTGATGCATGGCCCGCCGGGATCGGGCAAGACCATGCTGGCCCGGCGGATCATTGGCATCCTCCCACCACTCGAGATCGCAGAGGCGGTTGAGACGGCAATGCTCTGGGCTGCGGCGGGCCGGCGCCGGGGCCTGGTCGTCACTCCACCATTTCGTGCTCCCCATCACACCGCCTCCAAGGCGGCCCTCGTCGGCGGCGGCAGTGGTAATCCGGTCCCAGGTGAGGTGTCCCTCGCCCACAGGGGTGTTCTTTTTCTAGACGAGTTGGCCGAATTTCCTCGCAGTCATCTCGACACGCTCCGCCAGCCGTTGGAGGAAGGTGTCGTATCCGTGGCCCGCCGGGGCTCCTCCCTCGATTTCCCGGCTTCGTTTCAGCTCCTGGCTGCGACCAATCCGTGTCCCTGCGGATATTTCGGCGACGGCCGCCGGCCGTGTGACTGTCGCCCGGCCATCCTGGGGCGGTATCGGTCCCGGATCTCCGGCCCACTCGTCGACCGATTCGACCTGATCGTCCGCGTGGGCCGGGTCGAGGCCACTGAGTACTCGGGGCCGAAAGGCGAGACGAGCGCCTCGGTCGCCCATCGGGTCGAGCAGGCGCGGGCCGCTCAGTTGGAACGGGGGCAGATCAACCGCTATCTCGAGGCGGGGGATGGGCAGGAATCGAAGGCAGCACGCCGTCTGGTGGCCATGGCCGTCGGAAACGCGGTGCTCACCGCCCGAGGCGGTGACCGCGTCCGTCGAGTAGCCCGCACCATTGCCGACCTGGAAGGAGCAGACCAGGTCGAGGAGCACCACATGGCCGAGGCCGTCGGCCTGCGCGGCGAGTGGCGGGATGAATGACCTACGGGTGATCGCCCCGAACGGACCGGATTACCCCGTGGGTCTGCACGATCTGGAGGATCCTCCACCCCTATATGTCCTCGGCGTCACCACGACCGCCCCAGCCGTTGCCGTCGTGGGCACGAGGAAGTGCACCCGCTATGGCCTCAATCTGGCCGAGGCCTTCGGCCACGCCCTTTCCCGGGCGGGATGGACCACGGTGAGCGGTCTGGCCAGGGGGATCGACGCTGCGGCCCATCGCGGAACTCTCCGGGGGCAGGGCAGCGCCGTGGCGGTTCTGGGGTCTGGGGTCGATGTCGTCTACCCGGTCGAGAACACCGATCTCTATCGGTCGATACTGGCGAGCGGCGGGGCGATCGTGTCCGAGTACCCACCGGGGACCAGGCCCGACCGCTGGCGGTTCCCGGCACGGAACCGCATCATCGCCGGCATTTCCTCGGCCGTCGTGGTGGTCGAGGCCGGGGTGAAGGGCGGGGCATTGATCACGGCGCGCCTGGCCGCCGAGATGGGGCGTCCGGTCCTGGTGGTTCCTGGTGATGTCGACCGATTCGCCTCGGTCGGGTGCAACCTTCTCATACGTGACGGAGCTCATCCGGTCCTTGGAGTCGACGACCTCCTGGCCGAGCTCGAGCTGATCCTCGGCAAGCCGCCCAACCAAACGCCCGCTGCAGCGGGCATCATCCCGGCGACGGGTCTGGCCATAGACGATCTGCCCTCGATCTGGGATTGCACGCCTGCCGAGGCCCTGGCCCGTCTCGCCAGGATGGAGATCGCGGGAGAGGCGCGCCGGGTGGGCGGCGTGGTGCTCCCGGGCTCGGGTTGACCGGACCGGGGTTAGCTCCGCCAATAGCATCTGGCCTGTGAGGATCCCTCCGATGCCGGATTGGGCCGTCAGGCCCGTCGACGGATACCTCGATCGCATGCGTGATCAGAGAGAGCTCTCCCCACACACCCTCGAGGCCTACCGGCGCGACCTGGCCCAGTTCTTCGCCTACTGCGGGGACGAAGGGGTGGACTCGATTGGTGCGGTGCGCCGACAGCACGCCCGCCGTTATCTCGGCTCCCTCTCCGCTCAGGGATACTCGAAGAGGTCGATGACACGCAAAGCATCTGCCGTTCGATCTTTCTACAACGATGCCGGTCGCCGGAACTCGGCGACGGTCAACCCATTCGAGGGTGTCTCCCGACCCCGGCTCGACAGGCCGCTGCCCCATGCCCTTCCCAGCCGGACCGTGGTGCATGCCATCGAGACCATCGATCCCACGACCCCTGAAGGACTCCGCGACCGTGCCCTGATCGACACCCTGTATTCGACCGGTCTCCGGGTCTCCGAGCTCGCTTCGCTGTCGGTCGACGACGTGGGCGGTGACATGGTGACCGTTGTCGGCAAGGGGAGGAAAACCCGTCGTGTCCCGATTGGCAGGCCCGCCCAGGAATCTGTGCGCCGTTATCTCGGTCAAGGGAGGCCAGAGCTGGCGGGGGCAGCCGCCGGGAACTCGCTGTGGGTGGGGCTGCGGGGCGGACCGCTGGGCACGCGTGGCATCCGATCTGTGGTCAGAAAGCGAGTCGCCACCTTCCCCCACGCCCTCCGACATAGCTTCGCCACCCATCTCCTCGAAGGCGGCGCCGATCTTCGCTCGGTCCAGGACCTGCTCGGTCACACCGACCTGGCCACGACCCAGATCTACACTGCCGTCACCCGTCAGCACCTGAGAGGCACTTATGACCGAAGCCACCCGAGGGCCTGAGACCGGACAGGTCGATGCCCTATGGGAGCGCTTCAAGGCATCGGCCGACGCCGACGCCCGTGAGCGACTGATCCTCCACTACTCGCCCCTGGTCAAGTACGTGGCGGGTCGGATCGGAGCCGGGCTGCCGCGCTCGGTCGACCAGAACGATCTCGCCAGCTACGGGCTCTTCGGATTGATCGACGCCATCGACAAGTTCGAGCTCGAACGGGGCTTCAAGTTCGAGACGTATGCCATCAACCGCATCAGGGGAGCCATTCTCGACGAGCTCCGAGCCCTCGACTGGGTGCCGCGCTCGGTGCGTTCCAGGGCCCGCCAGATCGAGACCGCCGTGGCCGAGTTGGAGCACACACTGCAGCGGGCACCGACCGACCAGGAGCTGGCCGACACTCTCGAGATGGATGTCGGCGATTTGCAGGGCGCCCTGGCCGAGATCGGGCGCTCGGGTATCGCAGCACTCGATGAGTTCGTCGGGTCCGACTCGTCGACGTCTGTGGGCGACATGCTTGCCGACCCCACCGGGGTGTCGCCAGAGACCGCTTTCCAGGCCGAGGAGACACGTCATGGGCTGGTCGACGCCATCAACCGCCTTCCCCAGCGGGAACGGCTCGTGGTCACCCTCTATTACTACGAGGGCATGACACTGGCCGAGATCGGTGATGTGCTCGGCGTCACGGAGTCACGGGTCTGCCAGATCCACGCCAAGACGATGATGTCGCTTCGCAATCGTCTCGGCGAGCCATCCTGGCAGTCAGGCTCTAGCGTTTTACGTTTTACGCTTCTACGCCCGTACCATTCAGCCCATCACACACGTCTGCTGACCCTCACTGGTCGGGCGCGTCCCGAAAGAGGGTCATCCGTGAAAACGGATAGGCACTCGCCGGCAGGCGGAGGAACAACCAGAAAGGAGCAGCTTTGGCTGTCTCGATGAAGCAACTCTTGGAGGCGGGTGTCCATTTCGGGCATCAGACCCGCCGATGGAACCCAAAGATGCGCCCCTACATCTATGGGGAGCGCAACGGAATCCACATCATCGACCTCCGGCAGACGGTGGAGCAGACCGCCGCCGCCGCCGACTACGTCAAGAACCTCACCTCCGACGGGGGCGTCGTCCTCTTCGTCGGCACGAAGAAACAGGCTCAGGCCGCGGTGGCCGAGCACGCCACCCGATCTGGCATGCCGTATGTCAACTACCGCTGGCTCGGCGGCATGCTCACCAACTTCCAGACCATCCAGAAGCGGATCTTCTACATGCGCGAGCTGCGACGTCTCGAGGCGAGCGGTGAGATCAACAACCTTCCCAAGAAGGAGCGTCTGAAGCTGCGGCGTGAGCTGGCCAAGCTGGAGCAGAACCTGGGTGGAGTGGTCGATCTTCAGAAGACCCCCGACGCCGTGTTCATCGTCGACGTCAACACCGAGGCCACAGCAGTCACCGAGGCTGCCCGTCTCGGCATGCCCGTGATCGCCCTCGTCGACTCGAACAGCGATCCCGACCGGGTGGATTACGTCATCGCCGGGAACGACGATGCCATCCGCGCCGCCGATCTCATCGCGGGCGCAATCGCCGATGCTGCCCTCGAGGGGCGGAGGATGGCCGGTGCCAAGGCGTCCAAGGGTGACAGTCCCGATGACGAGTCCGCAGACTTCGAGCCCACGGTCGACGAGTCGATTCCGGACTTCGAGCAAGAGCCTGCTCCCGCCGCTGTGACAGCCGATGCCGGCGCGGAGCCCAAGACGGAAACGGTCGAGAATGGCTGAGTTCACCGCCAAGGACATCCAGAAGCTGAGGCAGGACGCCGGCGTCGGGATGATGGACGCCAAGACGGCACTCACCGACGCCGGTGGAGACCTGGAGAAGGCGTTCGAGCTGCTTCGGGAGCGGGGCCAGGCCAAGATGGCCAAGCGGGCCGACCGGGAGGCCAACGAGGGAACCATCGGCAGCTACATCCACATCCAGAACGACCGCCCGGTCATGGGGGTCCTGGTGGAGCTGGCCTGTGAGACCGACTTCGTCGCCAAGAGCGACGAGTTCCGCCAGACGGCAAACGACATCGCCATGCACATCAGCTGGGGGCGGCCCACGTGGGTCACCCGTGACGAGGTGGACCAGGATGCGCTGGCCAAGGAGCGCGAGCTCATCTCACGTCAGGCCATGGCCGAGGGCAAGCCGGAGAACGTCGTGGAGCGGATCGTGGACGGGAAGATCGAGTCATGGTTCGCCGAGAACGTCCTCTACGACCAGAAATTCGTCAACGCCGAGAAGTTCGACGGCACTGTCGGCGACATGGTGGGCAACCTCGCGTCCAAGATGGGTGAGAACATCTCGGTGCGCAGGGTTTCCCGGATCGCCGTCGGCGAGTAGGAGGCGAATTGTCCAATCCCCCGGTGAGAAGGGTCATCCTCAAGCTGTCCGGTGAGGCTTTTGCCGATCCGGGGATCGGATACGGCATCGATCCGCTGACAGTCGTCAGGGTCGCCGAGGAGATCGCCGAAGGGCACTCCGACGACATCCAGATCGCCGTCGTCGTCGGCGGAGGCAACATCTTTCGCGGAGTGAGCCAGGCAGCGAAAGGCATGGACCCGGCATCGGCCGACTACATGGGGATGCTGGCCACCGTCATCAATGCCCTCGCCCTTCGCGACGCACTGGAAAAGGCTGGCGTGCCTACCCGGGTCCAGAGCGCCATCACCATGCAGGAGCTGGCGGAGCCCTATATCCGCCTCCGCGCCATCCGCCATCTGGAGAAGGGGCGTGTCGTGATCTTCGCCGCCGGGACCGGCAACCCGTTCTTCACAACCGACACCACTGCGGCCCTCCGAGCGGTCGAGCTCGGTGCCGATGCGCTTCTCAAGGCGAGCAAGGTGGATGGCATCTACGACGCCGACCCGGCCACCCACCCCGACGCCAAGCGCCTCGATGAGCTGTCCTACATGGACTTCATCTCGGACGAGCTCAGGGTCATGGACACCACCGCCGTTACGATGAGCAAGGAGCACGGTGTGCCGATAGTCGTGTTCGACATGACGACACCTGGCAACATCGTCAAGGCGGTGAACGGCGAGAAGATCGGCACCGTGATCCACTGACGAGGAGGAACAGTGATCAGCGACCTCCTGACCGAGGCCGAGCACAAGATGGACCAGGCCACCGACCACGTGGCCTCGGAATTCTCAACAGTCCGCACCGGGCGGGCCAATCCCCAGCTTCTCCAGCGGATAACCGTGGAGTACTACGGGTCGCCGACCCCCCTTCAGCAACTCGCATCCATCTCTGTGCCTGAGCCCCGCTTGCTGGTCGTCCAGCCCTTCGACAAGTCGACCGTCGGTGACATCGAGCGGGCACTGCAGACCTCCGAGCTCAGCCTGAACCCCACCAACGACGGCAATGTGATCCGGATCGCCTTCCCGCCTCTGACCGAGGAGCGGCGCAAGGACCTGATCAAGGTGGTCAAGAACATGGCTGAAGAGGGACGTGTGGCCGTGCGAAACATCCGTCGTCATTCCAAGGCCGACATGGAGGCGATGCACGGCGAGATCTCCGACGATGACATTCGCCGGGGCGAGGACGAGTTGCAGAAGCTGACCGACCGGTACGTCGAGCAGATCGATCGGCTCCTCGGCCACAAAGAAGAAGAGCTTCTCGAGGTCTGATTTGAGCGAGCGAACCCCCGAAGACGAGAACGAGCCGAGCCGCCTCTGGGACGAGGGCGAGGAGGACGCCGAGGTGTTCAGTCTTCCCCCTCTGCTCGAGGAGGACGATGCGGGGGAGGGCGATTCGGCCGATGACGCGGATCCGGGACAAGCCGCCGACGGTGAGCCGGCCTCCGAGCCCGGGGCAAAGGGCGACTACGAGGGGATGAGCTTTCCTCAGGATCTCGATGACTATCAGGCCAACCAGTACACCGGCTCGACCACTCAGGAGTATCAGGGTTTGGCCGAGGAGGTGAGTCGGGCGGCCGAAGAGGAATGGGAGCAGCAGGCCGTTGCGGCCACGGTTCCCGGGGTAGACCACGGTCTGGTCGGGTTCGAGGACGTCACCGGTTCCCGCGCCGACGCCGAAGAGGACTTCGAAGCCTCCGAGCAGGCCGCCTCGAGCGATCTGGCCATGCGGGTGGGGTCTGCGGTCGTCATCTTCGGGTTGTTCCTCGGCAGCCTGCTGCTCGGTGGCTGGTGGTTCGCAGCCTTCGTGATCCTGGCCATGGTCGTGTCCACCGGCGAGTTCTACGCCACGGTCAGATCCGAGGAGACCCGCCCGCTTGCCCTGTTCGGCCTGCTCGGTGTCGTCTTCATGGGAGTAGGCGCCCAGTTGACCGGTGCCGCTGCCATAGCCGGCTGGGCTGCCGCGTTTGCCGTGGTCACGATCCTCTTCCTGACTCTGTCCCCCCGACGCCAGCCCCTGGAGGACGCCTCGGTCACGATCGGCGGCATGGTCTGGGTCGGCCTCCTCTCGTTCGCCATCCTCATCGCTCAGGGATCCCACCCGGTCGCCTACATCCTGTTCGTAGTCCTCCTGGTCGCCGCCAACGACACCGGTGCCTATTTCGTGGGTCGATCCCTCGGCCGTCGGAAGCTGTCGCCTGTGATCTCACCTCACAAGACCGTCGAGGGCCTGATCGGGGGCTTTATCGCCGGGCTGGTCGTTGCGTCGATCCTCGCCACCTTCCCCGCCTGGGAGACCATCGGCATCGCCAAGGCCCTGGTTGCAGGTGCCGTCGTCGGCCTGATCGCGCCCCTGGGCGACGCCGTCGAGTCGATGGTCAAGCGCTCCCTTGGTGTCAAGGACATGGGATCGGTGCTCCCCGGCCATGGCGGCATGCTCGACCGGATCGACGGCTTCCTGTTCGTGGCCCCGGCCATCTACTTCCTGTTCCGCGGGTTCGGTTTGTTGTGACCCGCCCGGTGGTCGTTCTGGGGGCGACCGGGTCCATCGGGTCCCAGACAATCGAGGTGACCACCTCTCTCGGGTTGGAGATCGCCGCCCTCGCCGCAAGGTCGCCTTCGCCAAAGCTCGCGGAGCTGGCGTCGGCCCATCCCGAGGCGCGGGTTCTGGTGGCGGGTGGATCCTCCGAGGAGCGCGAGGATTTCACACGTGTCGTAGGGCGGTCCGTCGAATTCGGCGCCGATGCGGTCATCGACGCAGCACGTATCCCGGGCTCCATCGTTGTCAACGGAATCGTCGGAAGTGCCGGGCTGAGAGCGACGATGGCCGGTCTGGAGAGCGGGAACCGCGTGGCGCTGGCCAACAAGGAGAGTCTGGTGGCCGGTGGGCCTGTCGTGAAGCGGGCGCTGGCCGAGCACGGCGGCGAGCTGATCCCGGTCGATAGCGAACATTCGGCCCTGCTCCAGTGCCTCGCCGGCGAGGAGCCGGAATCGGTGGCACGTCTGATCCTGACCGCCTCCGGTGGCCCGTTCCGGGGCCGATCCGCCGACTCACTGGCCGGGGTGACGCCAGACGAGGCGCTGGCCCACCCGACCTGGGACATGGGGCCCCGGATAACCATCGACTCCGCCACCCTCTTCAACAAAGGGCTGGAGGTGATCGAGGCCCATCATCTGTTCGACATCGAATACGACCGGATAGCCGTCCTGATCCACCCGCAGTCGATCCTCCACTCGGCGGTCGAGTTCGTCGACGGGTCGTGGAAGGGCCACCTGGGCCAACCCGACATGCGGATCCCGATCCAGTACGCGCTGACCTCACCGGAGCGGGCACCTTCGCTGGCCCGCCCCTTCGACCTGGCCGGGATGGACCTGACGTTCGAAGCTCCTGATCCCGTCTCGTTCCCTGCCCTGGACCTGGCCTTCGAGGCAGGGCGTGAAGGTGGATCTTCTCCCGCGGTGCTCAACGCAGCCGATGAGGTCGCAGTAGCGGCCTTCCTCGATGGCCGCCTGGGCTTTCTCGGGATCGCCGAGGTGGTCTCGGCCACCCTCGAGACGTCGGATTGGCGGACGTTGGAGACCGTGGACGATGTGATCACTGCCGACCGGGAGGGCCGGGAGATCGCAGCCTCGTTTATCGCAGGAGCCTGCTGACTAACGGCGATTCGCGGGTAGCGTGTCCGCATGCTCGGAGGCTTTGCTGCGGCCGCAGCCATCATTCTCTTTGTCACCGCCCACGAGGCCGGCCATTTCTTTGCGGCGAAGGCAACCGGGATGAAGGTGACCGAGTTTTTCTTCGGGTTCGGGCCTCGTATCTTCTCTTGGCGCCGCGGCGAGACCGAGTACGGAGTCAAGGCGATCCCTCTCGGGGGATATGTGCGCATCATCGGCATGAACCCCCTCGAGGAGATCTCCCCGGCCGACATCGGCCGCACCTACCGGGAGAAGAAATTCTGGGAGAAGAGTGTGGTCGTGCTCGCCGGGGTCGGCATGAACTTCCTCATCGCCTTCCTTCTCTTCTACGGGATCGTGCTCGCCAACGGCGTCTCTGAGCCGCAGCCGATCGTCGACGAAGTGGTGCCCACTGTCCTGGTCGGTGAGGACACTGTCCCCACGCCGGCCGCCGCCGGCGGGCTGGAATCTGATGATGTGATCGTGTCCATCGGCGACCACAGGATCGACGAATGGTCCGATGTCCCCGACGCCCTGACCGCACTCGGCGAAGGCCCCACCACGGTGGTGGTCGAGCGCGACGGCCTGCCCCGCAGTCTCGAGGTCACTTTGGTCGAGCGTGACGAAGGTTCCGGATTCCTCGGGGTCGCCCCGGTCATCGCGACGCATGACCCGGGGATAATCGGCGCCATCGGTGTGGCCGGGACCCAGGTGTGGGAGGGGATCGGGTTCACCTTCCAAGCGATCGGTGACATGATCAAGCCTTCCAGCCTGGCGCAATACCTCGGAGTTCTCGCCGGCGACACCGATGTCGACGAGGAGATCCGGCCCGTGAGCCCGATCGGCATCGTCAACATCGGTACCCAGACCGAATCGGCCGCTGCCTTTCTCGGGATCCTCGCCTTCGTCAACGTGATCCTGGCCACCATCAACCTCCTACCTCTCTACCCGCTCGACGGCGGGCACTTCGCCGTCGCCGCCTACGAGAAGGTCAGCGGCCGTGAGGCCAATGTCCGGAAGCTGGCGCCGGTGGCGGCCGCGGTGATCGGGCTGTTCGCTTTCCTCGGGTTCGTGGCGATTGTTCTCGACATCGTCAACCCGATAAGTCTCTGATCGGGATGATCACCCGCCACAGGACCCGGCAACTCCATGTCGGAAACGTCGCTGTCGGGGGCGATGCGCCCATCTCGGTTCAGTCGATGACCACCACCAAGACCGCCGACGTGGACGGCACCCTGGCCCAGGTGTATGCGCTGGCGGGGGCCGGCGCCGACATCGTCCGCATCACCTGCAATGAGGTGGAGGCGGCACAAGGCCTGGCCGAGATCGTCCCCAGATCGCCGGTCCCGATCATCGCCGACATCCACTACCAGTACCGGCTCGCCCTGGCCGCACTCGAGGCGGGTGTTCAGGGGCTTCGGCTCAACCCCGGCAACATCCGCAAGGAAGACCAGATCAAAGCTGTTGCCCGCGAGGCCAAGGACCGCGGAGTGCCGATCCGTGTCGGGGTCAACGCCGGCTCGTTGGACAAGGATCTCCTCGAGAAATACGGAAGCCCGGTGCCTCAGGCTTTGGTCGATTCCGCCCTTCTCGAGATCCGCTATCTCCAGGATGTCGACTTCGAAGACATCAAGATCTCGGTCAAACATTCCAACGTGCCGTCGATGATCGAGTCCTACCGGCTCCTGTCCGAGACGGTCGACTACCCGCTCCACCTCGGGGTGACAGAGGCGGGACCCCCACCGGCCGGGCTGATCAAATCAGTCGCGGGGATCGCCACCCTGCTCAACGAAGGGATCGGCGACACCATTCGCTTCTCCCTCACCGCCGACCCGGTCGAGGAGGCCAAGGCCGGTCGTCAGCTCCTCGAGAACCTCGGTCTTCGCGAGCGGAAGGGCCTCGACCTCATCGCCTGCCCCTCCTGCGGACGAGCAGAGGTCGATGTCATCGATGTGGCCACCCGGGCTCAGGCCGCCTTGGAGGCGGAAAACCTCCCGATCCAGGTCGCCGTCATGGGCTGTGTCGTCAACGGCCCGGGGGAGGCGCGGGAGGCCGACATCGGTATCGCCGCCGGCCGGGGGAGAGGCCATTTGTTCATAAAAGGCCAGGTGGTGAGGGTCGTGCCAGAGTCCGAGATGGTCGAGGCGCTTCTCGACGAGGCTCGAAAGCTGGTCGAGGAGGGCGTGGAGAGCAGACTTGCCCACGCCGAGGCGAACGCCGCCGAACTGGCCGCCGCTACCCGCGAGGAGTTGATCCAGATCCAGGGTGATGCCAATCGCTCCCAGGACCGTCGGGCGAAGGTCGCCGAGGTCGCCAAGTCCGATTGACTGGTTATTACCGTCGCCCGCTCCGAAACCTGGTAGTTGACTGAACAAATGCGCTGGTCTGAAGCCTTCATCCCAACTCTCCGTGATGCCCCCGCGGACGCCGAAGCCGTGAGCCATGTGCTCCTCGTGCGGGGCGGCTTCATCCGGCAGCTTGCGGCCGGTTCCTACACCATCCTCCCGCTCGGCCAACGGGTCCGGCTCAAAGTGGCCAACATCATCCGCGAGGAGATGAACGCCATCGGCGGGCAGGAGATGATGCCGCCGACGCTCCATCCCGCCGAGATCTGGCGGAAGTCGGGCCGCTACGAGTTGATGGGTGAAAACCTGTACAAGCTCGTCGATCGGAGAGGGGCTGATCTCGTCCTGGGGATGACAGAGGAGGAGATCTTCGCCATCACGGCCATGGAGCTCTCCTCGTATCGCGACATGCCCCAGATCTGGTACCAGATGCACACCAAGTTCCGGGACGAGGCACGCCCGAAGTCAGGTCTGCTCCGTGTCCGCGAGTTCACGATGAAGGACGCGTACACCCTCGACATCGATCGTGCCGGGCTCGATGCCGGCTTCGAGAAGCACCGTGGGGCCTACCAGCGCATCTTCGCCCGCATGGGCCTCGACGCACTCGGTGTCGAGGCCTCCTCGGGTGCGATGGGTGGCTCGGAATCGGTCGAGTTCATGGTGCGCAGCGATGCCGGAGAGGACTGGATCGTCACTTGTTCCAATTGTGACTACCGGGCCAACGTGGAGAGGGCGATCTCGGCGGTGGCGGAAGTGGACGATGGTGATCCGGCAGACCTCGACCGCTTCCCGACACCCGGATTGCGCACGATCAAGGCTCTGGCCGAGGCTCATCCCGACGTCGCAACTCCTGAGCGTCAGATCAAGACCCTGGTCTATGTCCTCGACGGCGAGCAGGTGCTGGTGTTGCTCCGGGGTGACCACGATCTCCAGGAGCAGAAGCTTCTCGATGCGACGGCCGCGGTCGAAGCCCGCGCCGCCACTCCCGAAGAGATCAGGCCGCTGCTCGGGGCGGACCCGGGGAGTCTGGGCGCTGTCGGTGTCGACGGTCCGAGGATCATCGCCGATGAAGCGCTACGGGGCCGGTTCAACCTGGTCACGGGGGCCAATGAGGACGACTGGCATCACTCCGGCGTCGATGTCGGCCGCGACATCGACGTGAGCCAATGGGCCGATGTCAGAGAGGTGCATTCGGGGGAGCCCTGCCCGTTGTGCGGCGGCGAGCTGGAGCTCTGGAAGGGGATCGAGGTCGGTCACATCTTCAAGCTGGGGACCAAGTACTCGGAGACCTTCGGCGTGTACGTCCAGGACGAGAAGGGTGACAGCCACCCGATCATCATGGGCTCCTATGGCATTGGCGTGGAACGGGGCATGGCGGCAGTTGTGGAGACCTTCCACGACGAGAAGGGGATCATCTGGCCTGTCTCGGTGGCGCCATACGAGGTGATCATCACCGTGGTCAGGGCCGATGATCAACCCACGCTCGACGCGGCCGAGAGGCTCTACACGGAACTGGGCGCAGCCGGTGTCGAGGTCCTGCTGGACGATCGTGAGGAGCGGCCGGGCGTCAAGTTCGCCGACGCCGAGTTGATCGGCATCCCTTACAGGGTGACTGTGGGGCCCCGCGGTGTGGAGCAGGGCATCGTCGAGCTGACCACCCGTCGGGATCTGAGCATGGAAGAAGTGGCGATCGCCGACGTGGTTGGAAAGCTGGCCGAGCTGGTGACGTCCGCGCGCACTGGCTGAGACCGCTCCACGCACCCCGGCCGACAGAGTGACCGGTTCGCCTATAATGCGAACGGACAACAGGACGCTTTGAACCAGGTGGGCGCCTTTGGCACCCGCCTGTATTTTTTGCGCGATGACTGTCATTGCGATGGCAGGACGGCGCCAGGAGCAGGCATTTTGACGACTGCTGCAGAGATTTGGACGGTGGTGGAGCCCTATCTCGCCGCCGAGAGGCTCGAGCTCGACGATGTCGAGTTGCTCGGCCGCGGGCCGGGAACACTCCTCCGTGTCGTTGTCGACGGCGAGGACGTCAACATCGATCGTCTCGCCGATGTCTCGCGCGGCCTGTCGCGGTTGCTCGACAACGAAACCGAACTGGTCGAGGCGTACCGGCTCGAGGTGACCTCGCCGGGTCTGGAGAGAGCTCTCCGTCGCCCGTCGCATTACACCAAGTCGGTCGGTCGTGAGGTCGTGGTCAAGATCGCCGACGGCGACCAGAAGACGACCATCAGAGGAGTCCTGGCCGACGCCGGTGACTCGGCGTTCACCGTGGAGAGCGATGAAGAGCGCCGGGTAGTCGACTACGAAGACGTGCTCACCGCCAAGACGGTGTTCAGGTGGGAAAAGGCCCCCAAGCCGGGCCACTGAAGGAGAATCATGAAGCTCGACACGATGATGGAGGCAATCGAGGTACTCGCCCGGGAACGGGGAGTGGCCATCGACACCATCCTCGACGCGTTCGCCAACGCCCTTGTCGCCGCGTACAAGCGGAGCCCGGGAGCGGCAGAGGAGGCCAGGGTCACCATCGACCCCGATTCCGGCGAAGTCATCGTCTACGCCCAGGAATTGGACGAGGACGGCAACGTCGTGAAGGAGTGGGAAGACACCCCCGAGGGGGAGGCCTTTGGCCGCATCGCCGCGCAGTCCTTCAAGCAGGTGATGCAGCACAAGCTGCGCGAGGCGAAGCGCGAGCACGTGTTCGAGATGTACGAAGGTCGTGAGGGCGACCTCGTGACCGGGCTGGTCCAGCAGGTGGATTACCGGTCCGTGATCCTCGATCTCGGCGACGCCGAGGCGATCCTCCCCGGCTCCGAGCGGATTCCGTTCGAGCGTCTGGAGCGTGGCAACCGGGTCAAGGCGCTCATCCTCGAGGTGCGCAACGAGGCCAAGGGCGCCCAAATCGTGGTCTCACGCAGCCACCCCGACCTGGTGCGACGTCTGCTCGAGCTCGAGGTGCCGGAGCTCACCGATGGCACTGTCGAGATCGTCAACATCGCCCGCGAGCCGGGTCACCGCACCAAGATCGCCGTGATCTCCCACGATCCCAACGTCGACCCCAAGGGAGCCTGCGTGGGCGCCAGGGGATCCCGTGTCCGCCAGGTCGTGAACGAGCTGCGTGGCGAGAAGGTGGACGTGGTCCAGTGGCGTGACGACATCGGCCAGTTCATCGCCGAGGCGTTGGGCCCGGCCAAGGTCAAGGAAGTCCACATCGACGAGGAGACCAAGACCGCCGACGTGGTCGTGTCCGAGCACCAGCTCTCCCTGGCGATCGGCAAGGAGGGTCAGAATGCCCGGCTTGCTGCCCGGCTCTCCGGCTACAAGGTCGACATCCGATCCGACATGGAAGGCGTCGAGGTCGAGGAGGCGGTGCCGGAAGCCGCCCCGGTCGAAGAAGCCGCTCCGGCCGAAGAAGCCGCCCCGAGCCGATGGAGAAGCGTCAGTCACGGATGAAGCTGCCGCAGACGAGGTGTCGGTCGAGGAAGCAGTCGACGCCGACGTGCCCGTGTCCGACGATGAGGATGCGGTGGCAACCGACGACACGGATGACGAGAGCGAATAGGGGATTTCTGGCGTGAGGGTTTACGAGCTGGCCAAGGACCTGGGGATCGACTCGAAAGAGTTGCTCGCGCAGGCCCATGACCTGGGGATCGAAGTGAAGACTGCCTCATCCGGGCTCGATGACGAGTCGGCAGAGCTTCTGCGTCTCGCCGTCGCCGGCGATGAGCCGGAGGTGGTCGAGGCAGAGCCCGAGGCAGAGTCAGAAGCCGCCGAAGAGGTCGCTCCCGAGCCGGCCCCCGAGCCCGAGGTCGAGCTCGACATCGTGTCTGTCCCGTCCGGCGCCTCGGTCACCGAGTTCGCAGACGCACTCGGGGTTCCGGCCAAGGACGTGGTTGCCCAGCTCATGACCCGTGGCCAGGCGGTGGGAGCCGGCCAGACGATGCCCCCTGAATTGATCGAGGGTGTGGCCGAGTCGTTCGGGTTCATCGTCGACATCGAAGCGCCACCGCCCCCTCCGGCGGTTGCCGAGCGTCCGGTGTTCGAAGATGCAGAATCGGAGCTCGCCCCTCGCCCGCCTGTTGTGACCGTGATGGGACATGTGGACCACGGCAAAACCACACTTCTCGACTCGATCCGCAAGACCAGCGTGGTCGACGGAGAGCAAGGAGGGATCACCCAGCACATCGGCGCCTACCAGGTCGATGTCAACGGACATCCCATCACATTCATCGACACGCCGGGCCACGAGGCATTCACATCCCTGCGAGCACGCGGAGCGAACATCACCGACATCGTGATCCTCGTGGTGGCTGCCAACGACGGCGTCATGCCCCAGACGATCGAAGCCATCTCACACGCCAAGGCGGCAGAGGTGAAGATGATCGTGGCCGTCAACAAGGTCGATCTTCCCGGAGCCGACCCGCTCCGGGTGCGGACCGAACTGACCGAGTACGACGTCCTCACCGAAGAGCTCGGCGGAGACGTCCCCAGCTTGGAGGTCTCCGCGATCAACGGTGACGGCGTCGACGAGTTGCTCGAGGTGGTGGACCTCATCGCCCAGCTCGAGGAGTTCAAGGCGAACCCGAAAGCCGAGGCGTCCGGTGTCGTTGTCGAGGCCCAGCTCGAGCGGGGCAAGGGCGCTGTCGCCTCTGTCATCATCCAGCGGGGCACACTGAGGACTGGTGATCCCTTCGTGGCAGGGCCAGTCTCCGGGCGCGCCCGTGCCTTGATGGACGAGAATGGCAATCAGGTCAAAGAAGCAGGTCCGTCGACACCCGTCCAGATCATGGGTTGGGACGAGGTCCCGACGGCCGGCGACTTCTTCACAGTTGTCGAGAGCGACAAGGAGGCGCGCCGCATCGCCTCCGAGCGCGAGGAGGAGCTCAGGTCGGTCAGCCAGGCCATGCCCTCGGCCCGCGACCGACTCCAGACACTGCTCGACCAGCTGCGCACCGAGGACGCCACTCTGAACGTCATCATCAAGGCCGATGCGCATGGGTCACTCGAGGCCCTGCGGGAATCGATCTCGAAGATCGGGCGAGAGGGCGGCAAGATCCAGGTGCTGCACGGTGCAGTCGGTGGGATCAACGAGAACGACGTGACACTCGCCGAAGTGACCGACTCGGTGATCGTCGGCTTCAACGTCCGTCCCGAGCCAAAGGCCCGCAAGGCAGCCGAGGAGGCCGGGGTCGAGATCCGGACCTACGGGATCATCTACGAGCTGCTCGACGAGGTCGAGCAGCTGCTCGTCGGTCAGTTGGCCCCCGAGGAGCACGAACAGGTGTTGGGCACCGCCGAGGTCCGGGCCGTTTTCAAGGTCCCCCGGATCGGGTCCGTGGCCGGGTGCTACGTCATCGAGGGTGTCGTCCAGCGCGGGGCTCGTGCCCGGCTCATCCGTGACGGGGTGGTCATCCACGACGGCGTCATCTCATCGCTGAAGCGATTCAAGGACGACGTGCGCGAAGTGGCCTCCGGGTTCGAGTGTGGAATCGGGCTGGAGAACTACAACGACATCAAGGAAGGCGACAACATCGAGGCCTACCTGATTCGTGAGGTGGCCCGAACTTGATAAACGCCGCCTGATGCGGGCCGCGGCCCTGAGGGTCGAGCTACATCTGCCCGCCTCCCAGTCGCTCAAAGAGAAGAGAGCCGTGCTCAGGCCGGTCATCGAGGGTCTGCGGCGCCTCGGCTCCTACAGCGTCGCCGAAGTCGGCTATCACGACAAGTGGCAGCGGGCCGCGATCGGAGTCGCCATCGCCGCCCCTGACGGCGAGAGCCTCGCCATGCAGGTCTCCAAGTTGCGCCGCTACCTTGATGGGCAACTGGAGGTCGAAGTCCTCGACGTGCGCATGAGCGAGTTGGAGGAGCCCGAATGAGAGATGCCAGCCCCCGAATGCTGAAGGTCAACTCCACCCTCCGCGAAGTCCTTGCAGAAGAGATCGAGAGAATGAGCGATTCCCGCCTCGAGATGGTGTCCATCACAGGTGTCGAGACCAGCCCCAATCTTCGTCATGCAGTGGTCTACATCGACCTCCTCGGTGCCGATCCCGCCGACGCCCTCACAGCCCTCGATCACGCCTCACACCGTCTCCAATCGGTCATAGCCCGCCAGGTCCGGATGAAGTACACGCCGGTCCTGGAGTTTGCGGTCGACCCCGGTGTGAGCGGTGGCGAGAGAATCGATGCCATCCTGCGGTCCCTGCAAGAAGAGGAATGAGACCCGGATGATCGAACGACAGCTCATCGAAAAGGCAGCCGCGACGATTGCCGCCAGTGAGGAGTTGGCGCTGGCATGTCATGTCGGCCCCGATGGAGACGCCCTCGGCTCCATGCTCGGATTCGGGACCGCGGCCCGCGCCGCCGGGAAGACAGTGGTGGCGGGGTTCGGGTCGCCGTTCGTCGTCCCCGCCAATCTGTCATTCCTCCCCACGGACCTGTTGGTAGAACCAGGAGAATTCCCCAAGAGCCCCGAAACCATGGTCGTCTTCGATGCCGGGTCACCCGACCGCCTTGCCGAGTTGGGCGGTCCGGCGGGGAACGCAGGGACCCTGGTGGTGGTGGACCACCATGTCACCAACGAGGGCTTTGGTGATATTCCGTTGGTCGACCCGGACGCGGCGGCTACCGGGGTGATCGTGGTCGACCTGCTCGACGCGCTGGGATGGCCAATCACGGCCGAAATCGCAACCTGTCTCCTCACCGCCGTGGTCACCGACACCGGCCGCTTCCAGTACGCCAACACCACCGCCCCCACGTTGGAGGTCGCCGCTCGACTGGTCGCGGCCGGGGCGCGACCCGAGCAGATCAGTCAGAAGGTCTACGAGGAAGCGCCTTTCGGATATCTGAAGGCAGCCGGGGTGGCCCTGGCCCGAGCCGTGCTCGACACCGACGAGGGCATGGTCTCAACCATCATCACCCACCAGGACCTCGACGAAGCAGGTGTGGATTGGGGCGACATCGACAACCTGCTCAACACCCTGAGACTTGCCGAGGAGGCTGACGTGGCGGTGCTGGCGAAAGTCAACGCAGACAGTCACGTGAAGGTCAGCCTGCGCTCCCGGGGTGCAACAGACGTGGGTGCGCTCGCAGCCGACCTCGGCGGAGGCGGGCACCGCCTCGCGTCGGGATTCACGTTTGACGGAGACCCGGAGAAGGCAATCGACGAGGTGCGGAAAAGGCTCGAGGCCCACAGATGACCCGTGGGTTTCTCGTGGTCGACAAGCCGGGGGGGATGACATCCAACGATGTCGTCAGCCGCGTCAAGCGTGCCACGGGCATCAAGAAGGTGGGTCACGCCGGCACCCTCGATCCGCTCGCTACCGGCGTCGTCGTGGTGGCGGTCGGCCCGGTGACCAGACTCATCCGATTCATACAGGAACAGCCGAAGGAGTACCTGGCGACCGCCCAGTTCGGGGTTTCGACCGACACCCTGGATTCGGATGGAGCAGTTCTCAACCGCGAGCCGATGGAGTTCTCCGAGGAGGAACTGGAAGCCGTGGCCAGCCGCTTTCGTCGGCACGGTGCTCCAGGTGCCGCCGATGGTCTCCGCCCTCAAGCACCAGGGCCGGCGTCTCTACGAGTTGGCCCGTCAGGGCGTGGTGGTTGAACGGGAGGCACGGCCGGTGGAGATCCACGAGTTGGAGATCGGGGCCGTGGGCGCCGGCCCATATCCGGAGGTGGAGTTCCGTGTCGTGTGCGGCAAGGGGACCTATGTGCGCTCGTTGGCCGACGATCTGGCCGCGGCGCTCGGCGGGTCGGCCCATCTCACCGCTCTCCGCCGCACCCGCACCGGGTCTCTCGACGTGGAGACACACGGCGTCGAGATCGGTGATCTGGGCGAATGGGAGGCTCATTTCCTCACGCCTGCGGAGGCTCTCGGCGATCTACCCGCAGTCACCGTGAGCGAGGAGACGGCCCGCGGGGTGTGTCACGGCATGCAATTCGTCGGTGGCGAGATGGTTGCCGCCCCGGACCACTCGGTGATCCGCGTACTCGACCAGGCAGGCGACCTGATCGCCGTGTACCGGCGGGATGGAGACCAGGCGAGACCCGAGGTGGTCCTCGCCTCGTGAAGATCCTTCGAGGCCCCTTGGAGCGCTGGGAGGCGCAGACTCCGCCGAACGCGGTCACGGTGGGTGTGTTCGACGGGGTTCATATCGGGCACCGCGTGATCCTCGACCGGCTGGTGGCCAACCCTCATCCCTCGACGGTGCTCACCTTTGACCCGCATCCGGCCGAGGTGCTCTCACCTGGGACCAATCCGCGTCTGATCACCGACATCGACGAGCGAATTGCCTTGCTCGCCGCTCTCGGCGTCGACACCGTTGGAGTGCTCGACCTGTCTGAGATCCGTCATCTCGAGCCGGAGGAGTTCGTCTCCCAGGTGCTGGTGGACAAGCTCGAGGTCAGCTATCTGGTTGTGGGTGCCGACTTCCAGTTCGGCCGTGATCGAGCCGGTGACTGCGAATTCCTGATCGCGGCGGGAACCCGTCATGGGTTCGAGGTCGAGGTGGTCGGCCTGGTCGAGTCGAACGGCGTCATCTCGTCCACCCGCATCCGTCGGCTGATCGAGGACGGAGACGTCTCGGACGCGGCCGACCTCCTCGGCAACCTCTACCGGCTCTCCAACGTGGTGACCCCTGGTGACAAGAGGGGGAAAGGCCTCGGGTTCCCAACTGCCAACCTGAGACCGCCGGAACGAAAGGTGATCCCGGGGAACGGGATCTATGCGGCCTGGGCTCGATTCGGCCGGGAGATCCTGCCCGCAGCGGTGAACGTCGGGGTCAGGCCCACCTTCGGGGGGACCGAGCTACTCATCGAGGCGCACATCATCGATTTCGACAGGGAGATCTACGGATCGGTTCTCACCCTCGAATTCGTCGACAGGCTTCGCCCCGAGCTCCAGTTCGAGAACGCCGATGCCCTCGTCGCGGCGATCAGGGACGACGTCGCACAGGTGCGCCGCCTGCTGAAGACGGCTCCGGTGCCGACCTGAGACCGGTGGTGGGTCCATGACGGACTCAGTCGGCCGCCGGCCCATCGATGCCGGGAGACCGGTCGTGGTCAAGGCCGGTTCTTCGAGCTTGGTGCGTCCCACCGGTGAGCTCGATCCCGAGGGTCTCGAGCAGGCGGTCGAACATGTCGCCGGGATGTGGGATGGAGGTCATCCGACCCTCCTTGTCTCATCTGGCGCGGTAGCGGCCGGCATTCCGGCGCTCGGTCTCGGCGGGCGCCCCAGAGATGTGCCCGCCCTCCAGGCTGCGGCGGCAGTGGGCCAGGGGCTCCTCATGGAGCGATACGCCGCTTTGTTCAAGAGCCGGGGGATGGTGGTTGGCCAGGTGCTGCTGACCAAGGACGTGCTCGCCAACCGGTCCCAATACCTCAATGCGCGCAACACCCTGGAGCGAATGCTCTCCCTGGGAGTCGTCCCGATCATCAACGAGAACGACACCGTTGTGGTGGACGAGTTCCGGCTCGGCGGCAACGACGAGCTGGCGGCGATCGTGTCGCACCTCGTCTCTGCCGGCATCCTGGTGATCCTGACCGACTTCGGGGGCATCTACTCGGGTGACCCAAGGACCATGGACGACGTCGAGCTGCTCTCGGCGGTCCACTCCGGCGACGCCGCACTCGACCACATCGCCGGTGGCGCCCCTGGACCTTTCGGCTCGGGCGGTCCAGCCACCAAGGTGATGGCGGCCAGGATGGCCGCCTGGTCGGGCATCCCCACGGTCATCGCCGATGCCAGGGAGAGCGGGGTCGTCGCTCGTGCCGTGTCCGGTGAGGCCGTGGGGACGTGGGTAACGCCCCACGAGTCGAGGCTCCCGGCCCGCAAGCTTTGGATCGCGTTCGGTCTGCCCGCTGTCGGACGCCTCTCTGTTGACCCCGGCGCGGCCTCGGCCTTGCTCGATGGCGGGCGATCTCTCCTCGCTGTCGGGATAACAGGCGTCGATGGCGATTTCGACGCCGGATCCGCCGTTGAGGTGACTGGCGATGACAACGCCGTCATCGGCAAAGGATTGGTGGCGATGACGGCCGAGGAGGTCCGCACATCGATCGGCCGCCACAGCTCGGAGGTGGGTGGTGTGGTGGTCCACCGCGACGACCTCGTCGTTCTCACCACCGTCCCATCCGCCGATAACCTGAGCCAATGATCGACGAGATCGGCCGCCGAGCCCGGGAGGCCTCACACGTTCTGCGTCAGTCGACCGGCGAGTCGCGCCGGCAGGCCCTGCTCGGCATGGCCGCTGGGGTGGAAGAAGCCGCCCCGGCCGTGCTCGAGGCGAATCGGGCCGACATGGCACAGGCGGAAGGTGAAGGGATCACCGGCGCTCTCATCGACCGACTCCGACTGGACGAGAGGCGGATCTCCGCCATGGCCACCGGTCTCCGCAGCGTTGCCTCCTTGCCCGATCCGGTGGGCCGCGAGACCGGAGGCTGGTCGTTGTACAACGGGGTGCAACTCCACCGCGTCCGCGTCCCACTCGGCGTCGTCGCCGTGATATACGAGGCCCGTCCCAACGTGACGGCCGATGCCGCCGGGCTCTGCATTCGATCCGGCAACGCCGTCATCCTGCGTGGCTCCTCCTATGCCCTCCGCTCCAACATGGCCATCTCCGGTGCCATACGGGGCTCGCTCACCGCTGCCGGGCTCCCTGCCGACGGGGTCCAACTCCTCGAGGACACCAGCCGAGAGGGAGCCAAAGCACTGATGCAGGCGACCGAATGGGTGGATCTGCTCGTACCAAGGGGTGGGCCTGGTCTCATCGCTGCGGTCCAGGCGGATGCCACCGTGCCAACCGTCATAGACGGTGCGGGGAACTGCCATGTCTACGTCGATGCCTCAGCCGATCTCGAGAAGGCGCTTGGCATCGTGGTCAACGCCAAGGTCCAGCGTCCCGGGGTTTGCAACGCCGCCGAGACGCTCTTGATCCACGAGGCCGTGGCCGAGAAGTTCCTCGGTGAGGCAGCTCGCGCCCTCATGGCGGAAAACGTCGAACTCCGGGGCGACGACCATGCACGTGAGCTGGTGCCCGAGATGGGGGAGGCGACCGAGGAGGACTGGGCCACCGAGTACCTCGACCTGATCATGGCGGTCCGTGTCGTGCCCGGCATCGATGTCGCCATCGAGCATGTCCGTCGGTACGGGACGGGTCACACCGAGGCCATAGTCACCGACGACCGTGTCGCAGCCGACCGCTTCGTCGCCGCGATCGACACCGCGGTCGTGGCGGTGAACGCATCGACCCGTTTCACCGACGGCGAGGAATTCGGGTTCGGCGCCGAGATCGGCAACTCGACTCAGAAGCTTCACGTCCGGGGCCCTATGGGTCTCGAGTCCCTTACGTCCGAGCGGTACGTGCTCTATGGTGACGGGCAGGTGCGGTGAAGGGGAACAAGGGGGGAGGCCGCGTGGTTGTCGTGTCCGTGGTTGTGGTTACCAACGAGTGGGCTGTTAGAGTTTCTGCTGTCCCCCCGGAACAGTCCAGGTTTGACGCGTAATGAAGACAACCACCGAAATCGTCGCCGAGTACGGCACCCACGAGAGCGATACCGGCTCCCCAGAAGTGCAGGTCGCCTTGCTCAGCGAGCGAATCAACCATTTGACCGAGCATCTCCGTGAGCACAAGCACGACCATCACAGTCGGCGCGGGCTCCTCATGATGGTCGGTAAGCGGCGTCGTCTCCTCGACTACCTCCGTAGGGAGGATGTGGAGCGATACAGGGCCCTGATTGCCAAGTTGGGGCTGCGTCGCTGACACTGCTTTCCTGAGGAGCGGTTAGCGTTCCTCATGAGATGGCCCGGGCCGGACGGCCGGGGCCGACATACACACTGAGCCTTGCCGGTTGTCAGTGGCGATGTCTCGGTTCACCTGAGACATGACTACTGCCAACGGGTGCGGCTCCCATACACAAGGAGCACTTAGTGCCCGAAATCTCCGTAACGGGGACCATCGGCGGCAAAGAGTTCGTCCTGAGCACCGGCAAACTCGCCGGTCAGGCCGACGGAGCCGTGGTCGCCCGACTCGGCGGTACCGAGATGTTGGTAACCGCCACTGCAAATAGGAAAATCAGAGAGGGAGTCGATTTCTTCCCTCTCACCGTCGACTTCGAAGAGCGCATGTACTCGGTGGGCAAGATCCCCGGGTCGTTCTTCCGTCGTGAGGGTCGACCCTCCGAGCAGGCGATTCTCACCTGCCGGCTCATCGACCGCCCGCTGCGCCCGTCATTCTCCGACAACTATCGCAACGAGACCCACGTCGTGATCACCTCGCTGGCGGTGGACCAGGAGAATCCCTTCGACGTGATTGCGTTGAATGGCGCCTCGGCTGCATTGAGCGTGAGCCCGATCCCCTTCCAGGGACCGATCGGCGCCGTTCGTCTCGGTCTCAAGAAGGGGGAGTGGATCCCCTTCCCGACCCATGCCGATCTCGACGAGTCGGTATTCGAGCTGGTGGTCGCCGGTGGTCGCAACGCCGAGGGCGGGATCGACATCATCATGGTCGAGGCCGGTTCGACGCCCAACGGCCTGCGTCTGATCGCGGCGGGCGATGCCCCGTCGGATGAGAGCCACCGTCGCCAGGGGTCTCGAAGAGGCCAAGACCTACATCGGTGAGTTCATCGATCTCCAGAACGAATTGGCCTCCAAGGTGACCAAGAAAGAGGTCGAGTGGCCGGTCGCCGCCGACTACTCCGACGAGATCTACCAGAGCGTCCGAGGGATCGCAGAGCCGAAGCTCGGCTCGGTGGTCACAATCGCCGACAAGCAGGAGCGCAACACCGCCGAGGACGAGGTCCTGGAGGCGGTCGTGGCAGAGCTCGGTCTTGCCGAGGACGACGACGAGGGTCGTGGCCAGGCAAAGCAGCGCCTTCAAGTCGGTCCTCAAGGACCTCATGCGCAAGCGGGTGGTCGAGGACGGCATACGCCTCGATGGGCGTGGCCCCACCGACATCCGGCCGATCAGCGCCGAGGTCGGCGTGGTGGCGAGGACTCACGGTTCCGGTCTCTTCCAACGAGGCGAGACCCAGGTCCTCAACCTGACCACGCTCGGGATGATGAAGATGGAGCAGATGCTGGACACCCTCGCCCTCGAGGATTCCAAGCGCTACATGCACCACTACAACTTCCCACCATTCTCCACCGGTGAGGCCGGGTTCATGCGTGGCCCGAAGCGTCGTGAGATAGGTCACGGGGCACTGGCCGAGAAGGCAGTCCTCCCGGTCATCCCCACCGAGGAAGAATTCCCCTACGCCCTCAGGCTCGTCTCCGAGGTCCTGTCCTCGAATGGGTCCACCTCGATGGCGTCGGTGTGTGCATCGTCCCTGTCGCTGATGGACGCCGCAGTTCCGATCCTGGCGCCGGTCGGCGGTATCGCCATGGGGCTCATTCACCGTGACGGGAAGTACGTGACGCTCACCGACATCCTCGGTGCGGAAGACGCCCTCGGTGACATGGACTTCAAGGTGGCCGGCACCAGGGACGTGATCACGGCCTTGCAGCTCGACACCAAGCTCGAAGGCCTTCCCTCCGAGGTGCTGACCGAGGCACTCGATCAGGCCAAGGTCGCCCGCTTGTTCATCCTGGACAAGATGGCAGAAGCCATTGCCGAGCCTCGTTCCGAGATGAACGAATTCGCTCCTCGTATCGAGTCGATCGAGATCCCCAAGGACAAGATCGGTGAGGTCATCGGTCCCAAGGGCGCTGTGATTCGCGAGCTCGAGGAAGTGACCGGAGCCGCCATCGAGATCGAAGAGACCGATGGCAAAGGCATCGTGAGGATCGCCTCCAACGACGGTTCGGCTCTGGCCGCCGCCAAGGAGAAGGTGATGCAGATCGCCTTCCCGCCGGAGGTGGAGTTGGGCACCGAGTACGACGGCAAGGTGGTGAACATCACCAAGTTCGGCGCATTCGTCAACATCCTCCCCGGGCGTGACGGGCTGCTCCACATCTCCCGCCTCGACGGGTCGAAGCGGGTGGAGCGAGTCGAGGACTATCTGGTCGACGGCCAGGAGCTGAAGGTCAGGGTCCGCGAGATCGATCGAGGCAAGGTCAGCCTCGAGTTGGTCGAGGCCCTGGAGGGGGCAACCCTTCCCGAGCCCGAGGCTCCCCGTCAGGATGGCGGCGACCGTGGCGGACGCGACCGTGATCGTGACCGTGGCGGACGGGGCCGTGATCGTGGCGGCGACCGTGGCGGACGTGATCGTGACCGTGGGAGCCGGGATCGTGATCCCAGCCCCAGCAGCGTCGAGACCGCCCCAGCCGGTGCCGGCTGAGTCGGGTGCCGAGCGGCGTCGTGCCGCTCAGAGCTTCGACGAGGTGTTCGAGGAGATCAGCGAGCGCTAACTACGCTAGCTCATTCGTGCAAAAGGGACGGGCGTTGCCCGTCCCTTTTGGTTCTGGTTTGTCTGGCTGGACGTCATAAAATCATCCCCACCAAGGTTGGCCAGGGGAGGCAGGAATTGGCTGTTGAGACGCGGGGCATCGTGCAAATGCGCGGTGAGAGCACTCCCGGTGTCGAGGTGGAGGTGCTCGCCGACGGAGTTCGGATCAGCCTCCTTCACCGGGATGAGCTGATCGGGGACTGGGAGATTGGTGACATAGGCATCCAGTCTCTTCACGATGGGTTCGCCATCCGGGCCGAAGGGGAGGAATTCGTGCTCAAGACCGACGATGACGTCGGCCTGGCCCGTGAGATCGGGATCGTCGCCGCCTCGCCCCGTCTGGCTCGCAAAGTGGCCGCCTCGCAGAATCAGGAGGTCCCGTCGACGGCAGACCCCGAGCCGCTGGTGATCAAGTCCAACCTCGGAGCGATTGCATTCGCGCTCGGTGGGGTGATGGCCCTTGCCGGTGGTGTGCTCCTCCGCGACGACCCGACGCTGGCGGCCGCCCAATCCTCTGCCGGCCAGGGATTGGGCTCGGGAGGCAACTTCTGGTTCGCGTTCGTCCTCGGCGGCCTCCTCATGGTGGGCTCCGCCCTTGCCATCGCCCGAAGGACGAAATGGTCCCGGATGGCGGCCATCATCGCCGTATCAGCTCTCGTGGTCGTGTTCGGGCTCGCCGCTCGCAGCGCCACACCCGATGCCGACCACTTGCTCGCGTATGGCTTCATCGCCGGGGGAGTCGTGGTCGGGATCGCTGTCATCGCCGCGGGATCGTTCGGGGAGCCCGACTAACCGGGACCGACCGGTAGCTTCCGCCTCGTGCCGGAGCTTCCCGACATCGTGGTCTATCTGGAGGCACTGGAACGGCGCGTCCTCGGTGAGGTGGTGCGCGGGGTGCGGATTGCCTCTCCGTCAGTGTTGCGCACCTACGACCCTCCCTACGACGCCCCCGTGGGGCTCGAGGTGAAGACACTGCAACGTGTCGGAAAACGGATCGTCTTCGGCATGGAGAACGATCTCTATCTCGTCATCCATCTGATGGTGGCGGGTCGTCTTCGCTGGGAGCCGCCGAAGAAGCCGATCCCGAAGAAGGTCGGCCTGGCCGCCATCGACTTCGACACTGGCACCCTGATCCTCACCGAGCAGGGAACCCACAAACGGGCCGGGATCTGGCTGAGCCGCGGATTCGAGGGCGTGGCCGAGCTCGATCGGGGCGGGGTCGAACCGCTGGATGCCGATGCCGGGGAGTTCGGCGCCGCCCTCAGGAAGGAAAACCGGACCTTGAAGCGGGCCCTGACCGACCCGCGCATCTTCTCGGGCATTGGCAACTCCTATTCGGACGAGATCCTCTGGCAGGCCCGGATGTCACCTGTGAAGCGGACCTCCCAGCTGACCGACGATGAGGTCGAGCAGTTACGGCAGGCTGTGGTCGAGTCGCTGACCGAATGGACCGAGCGGCTCCGGGACGAGGTGGGCGAGGATTGGCCGACCAAGGTGACCGCCTTCCGTGACGACATGGCGGTGCACGGCAAGTTCGGCCAGCCCTGTCCACGCTGCGGGTCGAAGGTGCAGCGCATCGTCCACGCCGCCAACGAGTCCAACTATTGCGCCACCTGTCAGACCGGGGGCAAGTTGCTCGCCGACCGCTCCCTCTCCCGTCTCCTCAAGGACGACTGGCCCAAGACGATCGAGGAGCTCGAGGAGGGGTAGGTCGCTTTACATCGAACATATGTTCGATAAGATGGAACGCCCGACCGCGGAGCCAGTTTGGGCCTCAAAGAAGTCATCACTGCAGACATTGTCACCGCCGTGCCTCTCATCGATCTCGCCGATCGTGAGGAGGGGTTTCTCCAACTGAGGCCGGGACATGTGACCGAATTGCTCGGCATTCCCGGCACCGGGCTCACCCGTCTCGGTCTGAGACTGCTGGCCGGCCCTTCGCAGACGGCTCCGGTGGTGGCTCTCGACACCCGGGGTTGGATCTCGCCTGAGGCCGCATGGGAGACCGGTGTCGTCCCGGAGAGCTTCGTCATCGTGCGCTGTGACCAGCCGGGGATCTGGCCCAAGGTCGCCGCCGCCTTGCTCGAGGGGGTGCGCGCCCTCTATGCCGAGGTGCCGGCCGGGGTCAAGGAGCAGGACCTTCGCCGTCTCGCCGCCCTGGCCCGGGCGAGGAAGGTGGCGGTGGCGATGCGGCCCATGGGCAGGGGTCTGCCCAGCGGTGTTGCCCATCTCCGGCTCAGGGCCCTCGGGGTCACCTGGGAGGGGGCGGATCAGGGGCACGGCCGGTTGGGTAGGCGGCGTCTCATGCTGGAGGCGTCGGGGAAGGGTGCGTCCGGTATGACCCGGCGATTCGAGGTGGAGGATGAAGGTTCGGACGTTGTGCGTGTGGTTTCCGATGTGGTCGTTGGGGAGGCCAGACGCGCCGTTGGATGACCCGGTCCTGATCGTCGGCGATCGGGTCTCCGCGGCGACGAGTGAGGTGTTGGAGGCGGGGGTGAGCTTGGGCATGCCCCGACGGGAGGCCGAGGCCCTCGCCCCCTTCGCCACAGTCCTGACCCGTGACCTGGGGGAGGAGTCACGACGTTTCGAGCCGGTGGTCGAGTCGATCGAGGACCTGATCCCGAGGGTGGAGGTGGTGGCGCCCGGTCTGGTCTTCGTCCCGGTTGCCGGAGCGGTTCGCTTCTACGGGGGTGAGGATGCTCTGGCCGAGCGACTGGCCAAGGAATTGGACAGGATGGTGGGCCGGGACCGGGGAGGGCAGGCGCTCATCGGGATCGCCGACGGGCCATTCGCCGCCCGTTGGGCCGCAGCCACATCCGAGGTCGGCCGGCCTCGGGTGGTGACAGACACCATCGATTTTCTCTCCCGGCTCGATCTGACCGCGCTCAGAGAAGGTCTCGACGCCGACGAGTTGATCGACACCTTCCGCTGGCTCGGGGTGGCCACGCTGGGTGACCTGGCCCGTCTTCCCCGAGACGCTCTGGCCACCCGCTTCGGGAATCATGGTCTGCTCGCTCATCGGCTGGCCGCGGGGGAGGACCGTTTCGTCGACCCGAGGGAGATCCCGCCCGACCTGGCGGTGGATGCGAGTTTCGAAGAGCCATTGGAGAGCCTCGACGCAGTGGCCTTTGCCTCCCGTGCCCTGGCGGAGCGGCTGCTCCGAGGGTTGAGGGTGTCGGGGGTGGCGCCGCATCGTGTCTCGATCATGGCCGAGGATGCCGCCGGAGGGTCGAGGGAGCGGATCTGGCGATCGGCCGACCCCTTCACCGAGAAGGCGTTGTCCGATCGGGTGTGGTGGCAGCTGAGGGCATGGATCGAGTCGGGGGGCATCCCCGGCGGGATCTCCCGTTTGCGAATTGCCCCGGCAGATCTGTCCGATGAGGGCCGACAGCTCGGGTTGCTCCAGGACGAGACCTCGCGGATCGAGGCGGAGCGGGCGTTGGCCCGGGCCCAGGCCCTGCTCGGTCCCGACGGGGTGCTTCAGGGTCGGGCTCAAGGGGGCCGGCTACCCAGGGAACGAGTGGCCTGGTCCCGTTGGGGGGAGCCGCCATCCGATCGGGAGCGGGACGAGTCGGCTCCCTGGCCGGGGGCCACTCCTTCGCCCAGTCCCGCACTTGTCCCGCCCGGTCCCGAGCCGTTGGAGGTGGAATGGGACGGCGGCATGCCTTCCCGGGTCCGGTTGGGCACCCGATGGGAGCCGGTGCTCACCTGGAGCGGGCCGTGGCGGCTCGCCGGCCGCTGGTGGGCGGGGGAGGAGGACGCCGACCGCTACCAGTTGGTCACTTCAGTTGGCGCCTTCCTTTGCGTGGTGACCGGTGGCCAGACATTCCTGGCCGGGGTTTACGACTGAAGAGTTTCTTGTCACAGCCGGGTTGTACGTTGGGATCATGGAGTTGGGGAGTTACTCCGAGGATCAGTTGGATCAGCTGATTGTCCGGGCTGAGTCCGAGATCGGCGCGCTGGCGGGTGGTGGAGATGGCCGCGATCGCCGAGAAGCGTCGACGCAAGTCTCATCTGGCTGATGGCTACCGGTCCATCGTCGATTGGACGGCGGCTCGAGCCGATGTCTCTCATGAGACGGCTCGAAGCCTGTGTTGGACTGCGACCCGTCTCCAGGATGCTCCCGAAGTGGCCGAACAGCTAGCGGCCGGGGACATCTCCTTCGATCGGGCTGAACTGCTCGCCCGATTGCCGGATGAGCATCGGGATCGGTCATCAGGGTTATGACATCTCTCGGGTTGCGTCGTCTGGTGGCTCATCACAAACGGTTGACCCGGAAACGGGAACGCAAGACCGGGAATGGGTTTCTGCATTTCGGTCATTCCGATGAGCTGGCCACCTCGTATTGGGGTGAGCTTCCCGGGTTGGACGCCCGGATCATGGAGAAAGCGGTCGACCAACGAGCCGACGAGATCATTCCCGCCGATCAGAGGCTGGCGGTGGCAGAACGAAGAGCGTTGGCCCTGGTCTCCATCCTGCCAGGACAGTCTCTATCAGGACGGATCGAACTCAGAAGCAGCAGCTACCGATGATGTGGCGGTGATCGTCGACGCACGCACCGCGGCGGAGACGAACGGTGGAACCGGAGTGTCAGTCCTGGCCGGACCGCGACTGGGACCGGGCAGCCCTCGAAGAGATCATCTGCAACGGGAACGTCGACCTGATCGGCATCACCGAGAATGGGCAAACCGCTCGATCTGGGCCGCCGATCACGGACCGTGAACCGGAAACTGAGACGTCATGTCCTCCACCGTGACGGAGGCTGCACCGTCGATGGCTGCCCGTTCAACTATCGGCTCGAGGTCCATCATGTCATCCCCTGGTCACATGGGGGAAGAACCGATGCTGACAATCTGATCACCCTCTGCTGGTTTCACCATCACGTATCCGTACACCGCGAAGGCCTCCAGATCATCCGGACTCGGGGTCATCCAGGGTCAGACTGAAACGACCCCGATAGGGGCGCCCTTCCCCCGCCCCGACAATTCCTCCTCATGAGCCCACTCGATATCACCGAAGCGATCCCGATCTCGACCGACGCCGAATTCGATGCCTGGCTGAGGAAGCACGGGAAGAGCGAGCAGGTGGTTGTCGTCGCCATCTACAAGAAATCGTCCGGTCGGCAAACCGTGACTCTCGACGATCTCCAGGCCACGGCTATCTGTCACGGCTGGATCGACAATCTCGGCCAGCGGATCGACGACGAGCGCTGGGCCATTCGATTCACCCCGCGGCGACCTGGTTCCAACTGGTCGGCCAAGAACCGCGGTGTTGTGCGCAGATTGCTCGAAGAGGGGCGGATGACACCGGCGGGGATGGCGGTCCTACCCGACGACATCGAGGGGTAGGTTTCCCGGTCCCCACCTCAGGAGGACACATGCCCGCCAAGAGCCCCAAGATGTACATCGACGGGAAGTGGGTCGATTCCTCGAGTGGCAAGACCTTCGAGGACCACAACCCGTACACCGGCGACGTGTACGCCAACGTCCCGGCCGGCAACGCCGAGGACGCCAGAAGCGCCATCGATGCCGCCAAGGCCGCCTTCCCCGAATGGGCGGCGACACCTCCCGCCGCCAAACGTCAGATCTTCCTCAAGGCCGCCGACGTGATGGAGAGTCGTCAGGACGACCTCGTTCAGGCGATGATGGAAGAGGTCGGGGGGACCATCGGCATCTCGATGTTCCAGATGGGCTTCGTTCCCGGTCTGTTCCGCATGGCCGCATCCGCTGCCTACGACGTCAAGGGCGAGATCATCCCGGCCGACCATGCCAACTCCTTCTTCATGGCAATGCGGCAGCCCGCCGGAGTCGTGGCCTGCTTTGCCCCGTTCAACGTCCCGTACATCCTGGGGAGCCGGTCGTTCACCCTGCCCATCGCCTACGGGAACACGGCGGTGTTGAAGCCGTCCGAGGATGCGCCGCTCACCGGCGGGCTGCTCCTCGCCGAGATCTTCGAGGAGGCGGGATTGCCGCCGGGCGTTCTCAACGTCGTCACCAGCACCCGGGAGGCGGCAGAGGAGATCGGCGACGAGATGATCGCCAATCCGGCCGTGAGACGGATCTCGTTCACCGGGTCCACCGAGGTGGGGAGGGTCATCGCCGAGAAGGCCGGCCGACATCTCAAGCGGGCCGTGCTAGAGCTCGGCGGCAAGGACCCTTTGATCATCCTCGGCGACGCCGATATCGACTACGCCATCGACGCGGCGGCGTGGGGGGCCTTCCTCCATCAGGGCGAGATCTGCATGTCGACCGAGCGGATCATCGTCGAGAAGAGCATCGCCAAAGAGTTCACCGAGAAGCTCAAGGAGCGTGCGGAGTCGCTTCCGATGGGTGATCCGACCGATCCGGCCACAGCGATCGGGCCGTTGATCAACCAACGCGCCGTGGACAAGGTCCACGCCCAGGTCGAGGAGGCCGTGGCCGGAGGAGCCAATCTGGTGACCGGCGGGCAGCACGACGACCTCGTCTATCACCCCACGGTCGTCACCGACGTCAAGCCAGACATGCAGTTGTTCAGGGAGCAGACCTTCGGGCCGGTGGCCCCGATAGTCGTGGTGGACGACGCCGAGGAAGCCCTGGCTGTGGCCAACGACTCGGACTATGGGCTTGTCGGTCGGGAATCCTCACCAACGACTTCACCCAGGCTCTGGACATGGCGATGCGTCTCGAGACCGGGATGGTCCACATCGGGGATCAAACCGTGAACGACGAGCCCCAGGCGCCCTTCGGTGGAGTGAAGGGGAGCGGTTACGGGCGATTCGGTGGGCAGGCCGCCCTCGACGAGTTCACCGAGCTTCGCTGGATCAACGTGCAGCGGGTTCCCCGCACCTTCCCCTGAGATGAGCCGGGCCGGGTGCCCGGTACCGTGCCTGCGTGCTCGACAACCCGTCGTTTCGCCAGGGGATACGGGACTCGGTCCTCATCATCCTCGCCGTCGCCGGGTTCGGCGTGGCCTACGGCGTTCTGGCAGTACGGGCCGGGTTTCCGCCCTGGCTCGCCGTCTTTTCGTCGGTGATCATCGTTTCCGGGGCGGCGCAGTTCGCCATGATCGGACTCCTGGCTTCCGGTCCCGTCGCCGTGCTGTTGGCAGCGACCGGTCTCGGGTTGCGTCACATCCCGATGTCTGCATCGCTGTCCAACATGATCGGCGCCCGACCACTGGGCACCAGGCTGAGGCTCGCATTCATCCTCGTCGACGAGACCTTCGGTCTCACCGTTCGAGCCGCCGACGCCGGTGTGGAGGACCTCGTGGCGTACAAGACGGCCGCAGACCTCATGCTCTACTCCGGTTGGGTCGTCGGGACCACGATCGGCGCCTGGTTTGGCGGCTCGATCGATCCCGAAGCGGTCGGGATCGGAGTCCTCTTCCCATTGCTGTTCCTCGGTCTCGCCGCACCCATGATCAAGAGCCGGAAAGATCTCCTCGTGGCCGGCGCAGCGGTGGTGG
Organism: uncultured Acidobacteriota bacterium; assembly: GCA_963843585.1. Classification (GTDB taxonomy): domain Bacteria; phylum Actinomycetota; class Acidimicrobiia; order Spongiisociales; family ZC4RG35; genus JARDZU01. Next base: position 28,526 of record CAWJLJ010000022.1, on the reverse strand, counting down.
CCTCCGTCGTCGCCACTGCTGTCCTTCCCACCGCATGGCAGATCACCGTGGCCGCGGTGGTGGCGTCCCTGGCGGGGGTGTTCGTCGGTGAGTGACCTCACGCTCGTCCTGGCCGTGGCGGCAATCACCTACGGAACGAGAGTGGCTTTCCTGCTCCGCCCCCGTCCGGTGCCGGAAGGCGCGTTGGGCCGATTTCTCGATGTCTTCCCTCTTGCCCTCTTCATCGCCATCGCCATGACCGGGCTGGTGGCTCCGGGAGGGGAGCCCGCCGTCACCCCGGCCCTGGCCGCCGCTCTGGGTGGTGTCATCGGCGCCGTAGTCTTCCGGCGGAATCTGTGGGGCGTCCTGGCGGTCGGGATGGTCTTTTTCTATGTCACCCGCGCAATGACGGGATGAACGAAGGAGCAGAGCAATGGGCAAGGTCATCTATGGAATGAATGTGTCAATCGACGGCTATATCGAGGATTCCAGTGGGGGTATCGCGTTCTCAGGGCCGCCTGCAGACGACGTGCACCGGCACTGGAATGAACATACCCGGGCGGCAGCCGCGCTTCTTTACGGGCGCCGGCTTTTCGAGGTGATGGATGAGCATTGGACGGCGGCGGCGATGCAGGACGACCTACCCGACGTCGAGGCAGAATTCGCACGTGCCTATGTCGACACGCCGCGTTTCGTGTTCTCCGACACGCTGGAGAGCGTCCCATCGGGTGTCGAGCTCGTTCGCAGCCGGGACGCGATGGCGGTGGTCAGCAGTCTGAAGGACGAGACCGAAGGCCCACTCGCCGTGGGCGGCGCCGGTCTCGCTGCATCCTTGATCGATCTCATCGACGAGTTCCGGCTGGTTGTCCTGCCTGGGGTGGTCGGCTCGGGTAAGCCGTTCTTCCCGGAGGGGAGAGAGCTGAGCCTCCAGCTCGTCGACCAGAAGGTGTTCGATTCGGGGGCCGTGTACCTCGCATACGTGAGGCGGTAGTCGCCCTTCGCGACGGTCGTTACCCTGCCGCCCCATGCGAATCGGAATCTTGACTGGTGGTGGAGACGTGCCCGGGCTCAACGCCTGCATCAAGGCGGTGGTGAACCGGGCTGCCGAAGAGAGACATCAGGTGGTGGGGATCCGCCGTGGATGGGGCGGGTTGGCTCATTTCAACCCCGAGGACGCCCAATCGAACGCTGACTTGCTGATCCCACTCGATCCCGGCGTGGTCCGAACCATCGATCGCACCGGTGGAACCTTCCTCCATACGTCTCGGACCAATCCCGGCAAGATGAGACCGGAGGAGGTTCCTACCTTCCTCGGCGACAAATCGGGCGAGGAGGGGACTGTCGACATCACCCCCCACGTGCTCGGAGTCCTCGAAGACCAGAAGATCGACGTTCTGATCCCGATCGGTGGCGACGACACCCTGTCATACGGGCTTCGTCTCCACGAGGAGGGGGTGCCGGTGGTCGCCATCCCCAAGACGATGGACAACGACGTCCATGGCACCGACTACTGCATCGGCTTCTCGACGGCGGTGACACGCGGGGTTCAGTTCATCCACAGCCTGCGCACGGCGGCCGGATCTCACGAACGAATAGCGGTGGTGGAGCTCTTCGGCCGGTACAGCGGCGAGACCTCACTCGTGACCGCCTATCTGTCGGGGGTGGACAGGGCGATCATCTCCGAGGTCCCTTTCGACGTCGAGAAACTCGCCGGCATGCTCTTGTCTGATCGAGCCTCGAACCCGTCGAACTACGCCATGATGACTATCTCCGAAGGCGCCCGGCTCCAGGAGGGGGACATGATGCTGGCCGGGGAGGAGGACGCGTACGGCCACCGCAAGTTGGGTGGCATCGGCGCCCTCACCGGCGAGTTGCTGAAGGAGCGAACCGGGGAGCCGGTGCTCTACCAGCAGGTGGCCTACCTCATGCGATCGGGGGCGCCCGACTCACTCGACCTCATGGTGGCCACCAACTACGCGGTGATGGCCGCCGATCTGGCCGTCGAGAACAGTCATGGCCGCATGGTGGCGTTGAGGGGTGGCACCTACACCCACGTCCCCATCGGTGTCACCAAGGAAGGCGTCAAACGGGTCGACGTCGACGAGCTCTACGACCTCGACACCTATCTGCCCAAGGTGCGACACGTCCTGGGCAAGCCGATGTTCCTCTACTGACGGGGTGAGGCTCGTCTAGCGCGTCACGCGGCTGGCCGATGCGGCAACAGCCTTCTTGTCCTTCTTGGCCTGGCGCTTTTCCTTCAAGTCCTTGGCCGCCACCTTCTTGGTGCTCTTGCCACCCTTGTCTTTGTTAGCCACTTCGGGCCTCTCTGTTGGGCGAATCGAATTCGATTCGTGTCCAGTGTGTCACGTTTCGAGAGCCAGCCGATGTTCCTCTGCTAGCCGACTGCCCCGCCCAAGTGCCTCCACCCGGCCCGCGATCACCTCGCGGACCTGGTCACGCAGATCGCCGGTGTCCGAAGTGGACATGCCATCGGTCTCGATTGGCTTGTCGAGGACGACTGCTGATCACCCCGCCCCTGACCAACGGGCGTGCCCGGAGGCCAGGCCTCGTACGAACCGTGAATCGACAGGGGGAGGACCGGCAAGCCCCGATCTGATCGCCATCGTGAAGGCGCCCTTCTTGAACGGCTTCATCACCCCGTTGCGGGGCCTGGTCCCCTCGGCGTAGATGATCAGGCTTCGACCCTTCTCGATCAGCTCTCGCGACTGACGATTCACCTCGGAGTGCACCGCACCTCTGGCTTCGCGGTCGACTTCGATGATCCCCACCATCCTCATCCCTTGTGCCAGCACCGGGACCCGGAACAGCTCCTTCTTGGCGAGGAATCGGATCGGCAGGGGAACCGCGAGGAGGCACGCCATGATGTCGAGAGCCGACAGATGGTTGGCAACGACGACGTAGGACCGATTCGGATCGATGTTCTCGGCCCCCTCGATCTCGAGCTTCGTCCCAGAGGCGGCGAGCCACACGCGGCTCCACCCCCTGATGATCTTCTCGATCATCGGCGAGCTGTCGTTGATCACGACCATGACCGCGATGAGAGCGACGGCGACGATGGTGGCGGTCACTCCGGCGACCACGGTGATGATCGTCCTGGGCACGTCGATGAACAACCGCATGGACGGAGAGTACCGATCGGTCTCTTACCCTGGCCCATCATGGACAAGGCATCCCTTCGGACTCGGATGCGAGAAGTGGGCCCTATCCCGACGCAGATGAGCCGGGGGATCGTCGCCGGTTTGTTCGCCTGGCTGTCTCCCAGTCTCCCCGGGACCATCTCGGCCTTCCTCCCGATGGAGGGTGAGGTGGATCTTCGCCCCTTGTTTGACATGCTCCCGGGCTGGCGATGGGTGCTGCCTCGGGTCGAGGACGACCGCTCGGTCACGTTCAGGGATGTCGCCGTCCCTCGTGAGACCCATCCCTTCGGGATGGAGCAGCCCAGCGATTCGGGGCCGGCCATCCCCATTCCTGAGATCGATGTCTTCCTCGTCCCCGGTCTTGCCTTCGACCCGAGCGGTGGTCGGCTCGGGAACGGGGCGGGGCACTACGACAGGATCCTCTCATCGGCCCGCGGCGACACAGCTGCGATCGGGATCGCACCTGCACCGCGGCTGGTAGACGCAGTGCCGGTCGAGAGCGCATGACGTCCGGGTTGGCTGGCTGGCGACCGAAGAAGGGGTGATCAGCTGTGCTCCCAATGGGTGAGCCGGTCGATCGAGAGGAAGATGGCGGGGCCGCTCGGTGGGGCATTGCGGTATTGCCGGTATTTCCCCTTGAGACGTGACCTCGCCTCCCACCAATTGCCCCCATCCTTCTCGATGGTGACCTCGCCGTCGGCGCGGACCCACCAGAGCTGGTGCCAGTCCTCGTCGTAGTGGTCGACCAGCAGCGAAGCGACAGGAAGCGTCTCCACGTTCTGCAGTCGTTGCAGGTGGTGCGTTGATTTCGGCTTCTCGTCGATCATGTGAACGACGTTCAGCCCGATCACGGTGAATGTGACAACGACCACATGCGGCCGGCCGTCTGGTGTTATCGAGGCGAACCGGCCCACTCGCGCCGCGGCGAGTCGTTGCAGCGCCTCGGCGTCATCCATGCTGTTCGAGCAGGGGCTCGAAAGTGCGCCATGTCGATTCCGCCCAGCGCCGGTGGCCGGCCGCGCTGACATGGAACTTGTCGGCCGACCAGAGGTCCCGGTCCGTGTACCAGATGGTCGGGTCGTCCTTTCTGTGCGGGACCACATGGGCGCCATAACGTGCAGCCACGCGGTGATGCGCCCGATCGAAGCGGGCCGAGCGCTGTGTCATCAGGTTGCGCAGAGGTGGCTTCAGCCTGGGGATGGTGCCGATGTCGCCGACACCGCTGAGGATGACAAGTGATCCGGTGTCGGTCAACGCGGCGACGAGCTCGTCCAGCCGTCTCTCGAACACGCGAATGCCGACTCCGTGGATGACATCGTTGGCGCCGACCGAGACCAGGAAGATGTCGGGATCGAAGGCGATTGCCGGCTCGAGTTGGTCGCGCAGCAGATCGTCGGCGCGTGACCCGCTCACCGCGTAGGAGCGGAGGGTGACATGGCGATTCTGAGCTGCTCTCTGGCTGATGATGCTGACCCAGATCTCCTCCGGTCCGGCCACACCCGGAGCGGTCACCGAGGAATCTCCCAACACAGCTATTCGCAAGGGTGGATGGCTCGGGTCACCGAAGACACCGGAGGGATCGAACTCGGCCTGACGGGGAGCAGGTTGGAGCGCCGCGTACAGAGACTTCGGCGCCGAGGATCACGGCGCCGGCGGTGACTCCACGTATCAGAAGACGGGGGACCATCCCTCAATTCTTACAGGGAAATCCTGGTTCAGGCGCTGCTTGCGTCCTGGATCCGCGCCTTGAGCCCGAAACGGCCTTTGGTTTCGGTCAGATCGATGATTGCCCCGGCTGCATTCGCGAAGGCAGAGGGGTCCTCCGGGAAGAACTCGAAGGTGTCCCCTTCGATGTCGAAGGCAAAGCGATAAACCGACGTCCGGTGGATCTCGAGAGTGTCCATGGGCCAAGAGCCGAGGTGCCGTTTCCCGGCGACCACGCGGAATCTGCCCTCGGTGACCTCGATCGTGACCGCGGTCGGCTCGAGTCTTTGTGCTTTTAGCCGCCCCGTGTAATACATCCCGACGTCAATCTACTCGTTTGCATGAAGTGGGAACAAGGGAGAGAACGCCCAATTCCTGGGTACAGTTTGAGCTAGTCAGCGGAAGGGATGAATGACGGAGGCCTCCCTCGACAGGCCAAATCTGGCCAACAAGGCCCGATTCGTGACCGCCACCACGCTGTTCGATGGCCACGACGCCTCCATCAACATCTTTCGCCGCATTCTTCAGGCCTCAGGCGCCGAAGTCATCCATCTCGGTCACAACCGGACCGGTCTCGACATCGTGGAGACGGCCGTCGAGGAGGATGCCCACGCCATCGCGGTGACCTCCTATCAGGGTGGTCACATGGAGTTCTACCGCTATCTGCGCGACCTGCTCGTGGAACGGGACGCCGGGCACATCCGTATCTTCGGTGGGGGCGGCGGAACGATTCTTCCCGACGAAGGCGAGGAGCTGGCCGCGTCCGGGATCACCCGGGTCTACTCGCCCGACGATGGGCGCGAGATGGGCATGCAGGGGATGGTCAGCGACATGCTGGCCCGATCCGACTTCGCCACCGGGGAATTGGGTGAGGACTTCGATCTCGACGACCTCGAAGCCGGCAACACCCGAATGGTGGCCAATCTCATCTCGGCAGCGGAGAACTTTCCCGAGAAATACCAGGACGTCTTCGAGCAGATCGAGGCCCGGGCCGCGACCTCCTCCGCCCCGGTGGTGGGGATAACCGGCACCGGTGGCTCGGGTAAATCGAGCCTCGTCGACGAGCTGCTGCGACGGTTCCTCCTCGATTTCGAGGATCTGAAGGTCGCCGTGATCTCGGTGGACCCGTCGAAGCGGCGGTCGGGAGGAGCCCTTCTCGGTGACCGGATCCGGCTGAACTCCCTTCCCCACCCCAGGGCGTACATGCGGTCGCTGGCAACCCGTCAGGCCAACCTCGCCCTCTCGCCGCATGTGCAGCGCGCCATCGAAGTGGTCAAGGCCGCCGGGTTCGACCTCGTGCTGTTGGAGACATCCGGGATCGGGCAGTCCGACACGGAGATCGTCGACTACTCGGACATGTCGATCTACGTGATGACCCCCGAGTACGGGGCCGCCACCCAGCTGGAGAAGATCGACATGCTCGACTTCGCCGACCTGGTCGCGATCAACAAGGCAGACAAGGAAGGCGCCCGGGACGCGCTTCGAGACGTCCGCAAGCAGTACAAGCGGAACCGCCTGGCCTTCACCGCCGACGACGACGGGCTTCCGGTCCACCTGACCGTCGCCTCGGATTTCAACGACCCCGGGACGAACCGCTTCTATCAGGCCTTTCTCGGCGAGCTGGCCGGACACGGCCTCGCCCTCGAGTCGAGCCTCGATCTCCCCTTGCACGACGAGGCCAAACAGCACGTCGTCCCCCCGGAACGGACCCGGTATCTGGCCGAGATAGTGGAGGCGAACCGGGAATACGACACCTGGGCTACCGCGCAGTCGGATATCGCAGAGACTCTGTACCGGCTCGAGGGAGCTCGCGAACGGGGCGCCGAACGTGGGCGAGCTGGTCGGCGAGGTCGAGGAGGCACTCGATCCTGAGAACCGCAGGTCTCTCGAGCGCTGGGAGGCGATGATCGCCGAGTACTCGGGCACCGAGTACATCTATCACGTCAGGGGTCGTGAGATCAGGGTCCCGCTCCACGAGGAGACACTGAGCCACACCCGGGTGCCGAAGGTGGCGCTGCCCCGCTACCGGTCGTGGGGTGACCGGCTCCGATGGCTGCTTCAGGAGAACGTCCCGGGTGAGTTTCCCTACACCGCAGGCGTCTTCCCTTTCAAGCGAGCGGAAGAGGACCCGGCACGGATGTTCGCCGGTGAGGGCCCCCCGGAGCAGACCAACCGCCGGTTCCACTATCTGGCGGCGGGCTTGCCGGCGAAGCGGCTCTCGACTGCATTCGACTCGGTGACGCTATACGGAGAGGACCCCCACGAGCGGCCCGACATCTACGGCAAGGTGGGCAACTCCGGGGTCTCGATAGCCACCCTCGACGACGCCAAGAAGCTCTATTCCGGCTTCGATCTGTCCGACCCCACCACGTCGGTTTCGATGACCATCAACGGGCCCGCCCCGATGATCCTCGCCTTCTACATGAATGCGGCCGTCGATCAGGCCTGTGAGCGTCACATCACCGACAACGACCTGTGGGAGGAGGTCGAGGCCCGGATCGACGAGATCTATGGCGATCGACCCAGGCCCGTCTATACCGGGGACCTTCCGGAGAGTCACGACGGGCTCGGGCTTCGGCTCCTCGGAGTAACGGGAGATCAGGTGCTCCCGGCGGATGTCTACGAGCGGATCAGGGCCGAGACCGTTTCCCGGGTGCGGGGCACCGTGCAGGCCGACATCCTCAAGGAAGATCAGGCCCAGAACACCTGCATCTTCTCCACCGAATTCGCTCTCGGCATGATGGGGGACATCCAGCAATGGTTCGTCGACAACGACGTCCGAAACTTCTACTCGGTGTCGATCAGCGGGTATCACATGGCCGAGGCGGGGGCCAACCCGATCACCCAGCTCGCCTTCACGCTGGCCAATGGGTTCACATACGTCGAGAACTACCTGGCCCGGGGCATGGACATCGACGACTTCGCCCCCAACCTCTCCTTCTTCTTCTCCAACGGCATCGACGCCGAGTACGCCGTGATCGGCCGTGTTGCCCGTCGCATCTGGGCCAAGGCGATCAGGCAGCGCTACGGGGGCAACGAGCGATCGCAGAAGCTGAAGTACCACGTGCAGACCTCGGGGCGGTCCCTCCATGCCCAGGAGATCTCGTTCAACGACATCAGGACCACGCTGCAGGCGTTGTATGCCATCTACGACAACACCAACAGCCTCCACACCAATGCCTACGACGAGGCGATCACCACTCCGACGGAGGAGTCGGTGCGCCGAGCCCTCGCCATCCAACTCATCATCAATCAGGAGCTGGGGCTGGCCAAGAACCAGAACCCGCTTCAGGGCAGCTTCGTCATCGAGGAGCTCACCGATCTGGTCGAGGAGGCGGTGCTTGCCGAATTCGATCGGATCAACAGCCGCGGGGGAGTGCTGGGGGCGATGGAGCGGCAGTACCAGCGCACCAAGATCCAGGAGGAGTCGCTCTACTACGAGCAGCAGAAGGAGGCCGGCGTCTACCCGGTGGTCGGGGTCAACACCTTCATCTCGAAGGAGGGGTCTCCGTTCGTCATCCCCCAAGCACTGATCAGGTCGACGACCGAAGACAAGGACCGCCAGATCGCAAATGTGCGCTCCTTCCAGGACCGGAACCGAGACGCCGGACCGAGAGCCCTCGAAGAGCTGCAGAAGACCGCAGTCTCGGGAGGCAACATCTTTGCCCAGCTCATGGAGACGGCCAAGGTGGCCTCTCTGGGGCAGATGAGCAACGCCCTCTACGAGGTCGGCGGGCAATACCGACGCAATATGTGACTACATGGGCAGTGGCGGCCTGATGCAGGCCGAATGGTGAGCCTTGGTCGTCCTTGCACAGCCTGAATCGGCCGAAGCGTCGCAATCGATTCTTCGTCTCCTTCGACGTCGATATCGTCGATGGATCCGCCCAGCTCCTGGACCTTCTCGGCGGCGGCGTCGATGTCGTCGACCCTGAAGAAGAGATACGGGGCGGCGCCCGGATCGCTTCCATGGATGCCGGCCCCCACATTGGGCAACGAGATCACATAACCCTGACCCGACGGTCCAGGTTCGAACTTCCAACCGAACAAGCCCGAGTAGAAGACCTGTGCCTTGTCGACGTCCTCGACACCGAACTCCACGAAGGCCAGTTCACCCGACAATTGCTCTCCTTTCGTCGGGCGTCCCACCCTAGGCAGATGGCACTACGGCTCGACACGGATCATCGCGGCGCGCGCATGACCCTCGAGACCCTCGAGACGGGCGAGGAGGACCGTGTCATCGATCAACTCAGCCGGGTCGTCGAGCCGTGACCAGGTCGGGGCCTTGAGGAATGTCATCACCGAGAGCCCGGACTGGTACCTGGCTCCGCCCGCAGTGGGGAGGACGTGGTTGGGGCCGACTCCATAGTCGGCGAACGCCTCGGCGCTCCGGCCACCGAGGAACACCGAGCCGTAGGACGTGAGCTTCCCCAACAGATCCCCGGGCTGCTCGACGTGCAGGGCCAGATGCTCTGGTGCCACCAGCTCGGCAGCGGACACGGCTTCATCCAACGAGCCGACCACGAGGGAGAAGCCATTGGTCAGTGCTTGCCGGGCAACCGACGAGGTCGGCAGGTCGGCAAGCTGAAGCTCGATCTGGTGATCCACGTCATTGGCCAGACGCAGGCTGGTCGTCACCAGGAGTGGGAGGGCGTCGATGTCGTGCTCCGCCTGGGCAAGCAGGTCGGCGGCGACCAACGCGGGGTCGGCCCGGTCGTCGGCGACGACCAGGATCTCACTCGGGCCGGCAAGGCCATCTATCCCGACCTCACCAAATAGCGCCCTCTTCGCGGCTGTCACGTACTTGTTCCCCGGGCCCACGATGAGATCACAAGCAGGGGACAAAACGCCAAAGGCCAAGCTGGCGATGGCCTGGGCGCCCCCGATCGCGAGCAAGCCGTCGGCCCCGGCGATGGCGGCTGCGGCCAGTGTGACGTCGGTCGGGCGTGGTGAGGCGGCCCACACCGTCTTCACTCCGGCGACCCATGCCGGTACCACGGTCATCAGGACCGAGGAGGGCAGGGGATACCGCCCTCCCGGCGCATAGGCGCCCACCGATGCCACCGGTACCCAGCGATGCCCGGCTCGTCCTCCGGTCACCTCGACGTCGACATCGATCAGGGCTTCCCGCTGAGCCTCGGCGAAATGCCTGATCCGCGAAGCCACTCTCTCCAATGTCTGGCGCTCGTCGGCGCCAATCCGATCGAGGGCCTTCTTCAGGTCTGCCCGGTCGTGAACGATCTGATCACCCGGGGCCAGGTCGCCAAAGTGCTCAGAAAACCGGCGAATCGCAGGCTCGCCGACCGTACGCACCTCCTCGAGGATCTCGTCGATGAGAGTCCCTGTATCGAAGTCGGCAGGGCGGCGAACGACAGCAGGCAAGACCTCGGTGCGGGGCAGCGATCTCATGGCAGGCTCTCCTTCGTCGTCATCGGCCGACGGGTGGCTCGGCGCTCGCGCCGGTCGAGCTCCCTTGCCACTTCGTCGAGATCCACACCTGCGGCACGAGCCCTCACCAGGAGGAAATAGAGGAGGTCGGCGGCCTCGTGGATCACTTCTTCGCTGGTTTGAGCGGCTCCCAGTTCCGCCGCCTCTTCATTCAACTTGGCCGCGAGCAGGTCTGGATCGTGGAAGAGCTTTCGTGTGTTCGATGCGAAGTCATCGGAGACGGCGATCTGACCGAGACGTCTCGCCAGCCGCCCCACGCCGTAGTCCTCTCCCCAGCAGGTTCGGTGACTGGTGTGGCAGAACCCGGGCTCGCTCTGTCTGACGGTGAAACGGAGCGTGTCTCGATCGCAGTCGATGTCTACCGCCAGGAGGTCCTGGGTGGCGCCCGACGTCTCACCCTTGGCCCAGACCCCGCGTGTGCGGCTGTGATAGATCGCCTCGCCGCTCCTCGAACGCCCGGTCCAGGCTCTCCGAACTGGAGTAGACGAGCCCCAGCGCGGTCCCCAGCTCGTCGACCACCACAGTGGGCCATAGGCCGTCGGGGCGGTCGGAATGCATCATTGCGGCGAGTGATCCGGCCAGGGTGAGCTGCCCGCCGTACAGGGCCATGCCCACCTGCGCGTCGGCGCCCATCCGGTCGAGCTCGGCCACCTCGTCGGGGGTGGTGATGCCCCCAGCGATTGTGACCCTCGCCGGCGACGCAGCCTCGATCACCGTGGCGGCCCGATCGATGTCGGTCCCGGCCAGTCGGCCTTCCCTCTCGACAAAAGTGACCAGGAACCCACCGCAGAGTCCCCTCAATTGCTGGATCCGCTCCAGCACGCCGGTCCCTGTTCCCTGTCTCCAGCCATGGGTCAACACCTCGCCATCTCGCGAGTCGAGCGCGACGACCACCCGGTCGCGGGGCAGCTCGCCGAGCAAGTCCGGTGTTGCCGCGGTCCCGATCACGATCTTCTCGGCGCCCAGGTCCAGCCAGCGCCTGGCGGCGGCAAGGTCCCGAATCCCGCCCCCTACCCGGACACGGCCCCGGCGGCACAGCTCGGTGATCTGCTCAGCGTTGTCGCCTTCGCCACGAGCGGCATCGATATCGACCACCGCGACCTCGCCGACCAGGCCGAAGCGCTCCAGGATGGGGAGTGGGTCACCGGCCTCGATAGCCGGCGTCTCGCCACCCACCAGTTGGACCGCCTGCCCGCCTGATATGTCGATGGATGGGATGATCATGGCCGCACCACTATCCCGGCCTCACGCAGCGCCGCTTTCAGCTCTCCCACCGTCGTGTCGCCGTCATGAAGGATCGAGGCGATCAGCGCAGCCGAGGCCCCGGCTTCGATCGCTGCGACCAGATGGCCCGGCCGGTCGGCGCCACCTGAGGCGATCACGGGGACGGTCACCACAGACGAGACCGACGCGATCAGGTCGAGGTCGTAGCCCGACCTGGTCCCATCGCGGTCCCAACTCGTGAGGAGTATCTCGCCGGCGCCTATCGCCACCGCCTTACGGCACCACTCGACGACATCGAGCCCGGTCCTCGTCCTGCCGCTCTCCACCACCACCTCCCAGCCCGCTTCGCCGGCGGCGGCGTCGACGGCCAGCACCGTGCACTGGGTCCCGAATCTCTCCGCAATCTCACCGATGAGCCCGGGCCGTGACACGGCAGCGGTGTTGACTCCAACCTTGTCGGCGCCTGCCTCGAGCAGACGCCCGGCATCGTCGGGCGATTTCACCCCTCCGCCGACAGACAGGGGGATGGAGAGCTCGGAGCGGACTGCCCGCACTGTCTCCAGCGCGTGGCCCCTGCCCTCGGGTGTGGCCGACACATCGAGGAGCACGATCTCATCGGCTCCCTGGCGCTCGTACAGACCGGCACATTCCACCGGATCGCCTGCGTCCCGCAAACCCTGGAACCTGACCCCCTTGACGACGCGCCCGTCTTTGATGTCGAGACACGGTATGACGCGTGATGCCAGAGTCATGCCGCCTCCACTCTTTGGAGCCAGCGGTCGAGGAGCCGGGCGCCCCATTCGCCGGAGAGCTCGGGGTGGAACTGACAGGCGAGGACATCACCCTTCTCCAGCGCCGAGACGAACTCGCCACCGTGGTCGGTGCTGCTGCCCACCCATCCCTCGGGGAGCCGGTCGATCCGGTAGGAGTTGGCGAAGTAGGCCCAGCCCGACTCGACAAACCGGGAGCCGGGTCCGGGCTCGACGCGGTTCCATCCCATCTGGGGCACCGTCACCCCATCACCAAAACGGCCCACCGTCTCCTCGAGCACCTTCAGGCCGGTGGCTCCCGGGCTCTCCTCGCTGTCCCGGCTGAGGAGTTGCATCCCGACGCACACTGCAAGGGTGGGACGATTGGCTTCGATCCTCTCCCGAATCGCGGCGGCGAGACCCAGCGAGTCGATCCTGTCCATGGCCGACCCGAAGGCGCCAACCCCGGGGAGGACCACGCCCGGCGAGGTCTCTACGTCGCCGGCCGAAGCCGCCTCTTCGACCGCCGCCCCGAGGCGGGTCAGGGCAGCGACGACCGAAGCGGTGTTGGCCGTCCCGGTCGGGACGATGGTCACCAGTCTCACGTCAGTGTTCCCTTGGTGCTGGGCACACCGTCGCCGTCGGCGGTCACCGCCGCTCGAAGGGCGATCGCCAGTGCCTTGAACGCCGACTCGGCCTTGTGGTGGTCGTTGTCTCCGCGCAACAGGTCGACGTGGAGCGCCATCCGACCCTCGATGGCGAATGACCTGAGGAAGTGGATGATGTTCTCGGTGGCAACCTCGCCGATGGTTTCCCGGGTGAAATCGATCGACACCTCGGGCCAGGGGCGTCCGGAGAGGTCGACGACCGCCCGGCTCAGCGACTCGTCGAGGGGGGCATAGCCATATCCGAAGCGGGCGATGCCGGTGCGATCCCCGAGTGCCTCGTCGAAGGCGCGCCCGAGGACGATGGCGCAGTCCTCAACCGTGTGGTGGTCGTCCACCTCGGTGTCGCCGGTGGCGGTGAGGGTCAGGTCGAATCGCCCGTGCTTTGCCAGGGCCGCCAGCATGTGGTCGAGAAAGCCGAGTCCCGTCTTGATGTCTGAGGTGCCGGTCCCGTCGATGTCGAGGTGGCCACGGATGGTGACCTCGGTGGTCTCACGTTGGATCTCTGATCGTCGTGTCATGGCAGCATCTCCTCCAGGTCGATCGTCTTGTCGAGAATTCGGGCCGCGGGTCGCAGGCGTTCCCTGGCCCGTGCCGGGTCGTCGCCGGGTGCGATGACCCCGATGGGCACCACTCCGGCCCCCCGTGCCGCCGCCAGATCGTCGGGCGTGTCCCCGAGCATCCAGGCACGCGTCACTCCCATGATCTCGAGAGCCTTCAGCACCGGCGCCGGGTCAGGTTTGAGTGGGGCATCCTCCCGTGTCACCAGGGCAGCAAGCCCATCGGTGAGGCCGAAGCGTTCCAGGAACTCGACCGCATCGGAGCGAGGGCGCCCGGTGACGATGCCTAGGGGCCTGCTAGCGGCCCACCTTTGCCAGGTCCCGGTGTCAACCAGCGATGTCTCCGCCGACTTGAGCCCGGGCTCGGATCCGCTCCCCTGATAGAGGGTCTCGAACCGCTCGGTGACCGCCTCGATCGGAGCGTCCACGCCCCGTTCGAGACACAGACGTCGGGTCAGCTCCCAGTCGTCGTTGCTGTTGCCATCGGTCTTGGCCGCTTCGATGTCCGAGGGCTCGATCACTACTCCGAAGCTACGGGCCGTTTCGATGATGGCGTGGATCTGGGAGCCGCTGACATCGGCGATCACCCCATCGAGATCGAAGACGATCGCCTGCGGGTCGAACACAGAGCCGAGGGTCGTCACCAGCCGGTCGAAATCGTCGGCGTCGCCGGGGACGGTGATCCTGACCGCCGACTCGAGCCCGGGCCGGCTCGGGAACCGGCGCAGCCCGACGCCAAGTGAGGCAGCAGCCGATATCACCCATTCGGCGTCGTCGCACTCGGCGAGGACGAAATTGCCTTGCGATGGGAGCGGGCGGGCGCCGACACCGGTCAGGGTGCCGGTCAGGACGACTCGTTCCCTCTTCACTTCGTCGACGAATGTCGTCAGCTCCAAGAGGGGACGGTCCAGCCGGGTCTCGGCCAGGGCGGCAGAGAGTGCAGAGACCGGGTACGGGTTGCCGAAGGCCCCGATGGCCGCGACGAGTTCCGGGGACCCGAGCAGATACCCGACCCTGAGACCGGCGAGCCCGTAGGCCTTCGACATGGTCCGGGTCACGACCACGTTGCCGAGCTCGAGCAATGCGGGCGTCGGGTCGGACTCGGCGAACTCCACGTATGCGGCGTCGAGAACGAGCAATCGCGCTTCACCGGCCACCTTGAGGAGGTCGATCTCGGTCGCTACACCACCCGTCGGGTTGTTGGGCGACACGATGAATACCGCGTCGGTGTCGTCGCCGATGGCCGCCAGGACCTCATCGACAGGGAAGGGGCCGGTCCACCAGGGCACTTCCGACAACGTCGCTCCTCGTTGCTCGGAGTAGCGCGGAATCATCTCGAAAGTGGGATAGGTGCTGACCACCTCGCCGCCCTCGGACACGCGTGCAAGAAAACAACGGGAAAGGGCATCATCGCCCCCGGCTGTCACCAGGACCCGATCCTCGGACACCCCGTGCAGGGCGGCAAGCCGGGCCCGAAGAGGAGATGTGTCCGGGTAACGGCCGACCAATCGCCGGGGGTCGTCTATCGCATCGAGGAGCTCCTCGGCCCGGCTTCGCCCTTCGTTCTTGGAGAGGTCCAGATCGATGGGCACGCCGAAGCCCGGCGGGAGATAGGTAGCGGGTGAGCTCATGGGACGATTTGCTCCAGCTTCGAGACTGCGATGTCTGTGGCGCCGAGTTGCCTCAACCGGGGGATCAGTCGGGGGAGCTCGTTTCGGGGCACGGCCGCCTTGACCGCCATACCGGCACCACCATGGAGTGTGGCCACTGTGGGCTCGCGCATGGCGGGCAGTGCGTCGATGACAGCGTCGAGGTCGGCGAGCGACACGTTGAGCTCGAGCATGACTCTCTTCCGCGCATCGAGCACCGAGCGCAGGCTCAACACCAGCCCGTCGATCGCGCTCTTCTTGTCGGGATCGGCCACGGCGCCCTGACTCGCGTAGAAGCGGGTCGAAGACGGCATCAGCTCATCGACCACGGCCAACCCGTTGGCGGCGAGGGTCTCCCCGGTGGCGGTGTTGTCGACGATCACGTCGGCGTCCTCGGGTGGGAAGACCTCCGTCGCCCCGTACGATCGAACGAAGGACGCGTCGAGTTGTCGATTGGCGATCCAGGACCGGGTGAGCCGCTCGTACTCACTGGCCACGACGAGTGTTCGATTCGGGAGATTGCCGCCCTCATCGAGCAGGCTCTCCGAGGCGGCAGCCACGATGCGAACCGGGTCGAGACCGGTGTCGAGCAACTCGACCAGATCGGCTTGCTGCTCGGCCACCCAGTCGGCGCCGGCGAATCCGATGTCGCGGGTCCCGACCGCCAGCATCTCGACGATGTTCTGTGGTTTGAGGAGCTTCACCTCGAACCCGGGCTCGGAGAGCACCGGTCGGTAACCCCGTTGTCCCACGTGGAGCTCGATGCCGGCGGCGGAGAGCAGGTTGAAGACACCTGTCTCCATTCGCCCCTTGGGGAGGGCCAGGTGGATCGTCGGTGGCTCGATGCTCATGTCGGGGTTCCTTCCCGCCGTGCGGCCGGGATATCGCCCTCGTAAACGAGAAACGCCGACCGCTTGGGTCGGCGTTTGCGTTGGTGGCTTCTCTGCCTCAGGCCATCGTCATCCGACCCATGAAGGGTGATGGTGATGATGGCCGTGGGCGAAAAGCCGGTTCATGTCGGATATGAGCATACGCGCCTGGCAGGAGATGGCAACTCTCAGTCTGGCTTCAACCAGATGCCCATGCTCGTCGGCTGCATGGTCTCGGGTCACCACGCCTGCCCATCCGTCCAAGATTTGGTCGGAGTCGGTCTCGTCGCGCAGACCGGTGGCGAACTCGACCGACACTCTCTCGGCGTCGTAGCGGGACCGGTTGAATCGGCGATCCACCCGCTCCTGGACCCTGCTTCGAATCGGGTTGAAAGCAGCGGCCGCCGCCAATGTCGATGCAGCCACCGCCAAATCGTCTCTGGAAGGGCGACACCACTTGAAGGACGAAGATGACCGAGGCGAACACGATTGCCAGGGCGCCGACCACGACCGCGTAGACGATCGTCCGGCTGATCAGTCGGTCGATGTCATACAGGTGGTGGCGGTGCATTGACAGCCCGATGGCGATCGGGATGAGCGACCACACCAGTTGGATGTTGAAGTTCGTCCCAGAAGAAGAGGAGCGCATAGGCGGCGGCCGCCACCACACCTGCCGCCATCATCCATTTCAGTTGCAGGCGCTCAGCTTCCGACCGCCGTTCGATAGCGGACGACGACGGAGACGGCCGAAGCCACGATGCACAAGACGAGGATCACCACGAGGGCGAAACCAGGCTGCTCCTTGATCGAACGTCTCCAACGCTTCGATGCCCAGCGGGTTCACATACTCCGTCTCCTGGATCACTCCCGGAAGGAAGAAACCGGTGAGGGTGAGGAGCGCAATGGTGCCAGCCGAGCAGCCAGGCGACATGGCCGCCAGCGAGGCGAGGGAAGGTGCCCGTCGGGGAACAACAAGAGAAGGAATCCGATCAGACCGACTCCTGGCACCCACAACGGATAGGCCAATGCGGCGATCAGGTCAGGTCGGCTCAAGGAGCCGGGATTGGCGGCTTCATAGGCGAGGAGCCCGTCGAGGAAGATCCAGATCGACCAGACGCCGCTGAATCCGAGACAGATCCAGGCGATCCGGGTTTCCCGGAGCGATGGAAGGCGATGATCACCCCCACCACGGTGAACGACAAGATCCAGAGCGGAGAAGCCGAGAGCGTCTGCCCACACCCACGGCCCCGCGTTCCCGAATAGCGAGCAACGAGCCGAGATAGAAGGCCGCGATCAGAGCGGCGGCGCCGATCGCCAGCCGTCGATGCCAGACCGCATTGGGTGTCGCCTCGTTCACGTCATGAAGCTACCGCGACATGCGTTCCCGAAGCGTTACGACCGTCATTGCCGGCGCGGATCCATCCTCGTTCGGCCGGTACCCTCACCCCCCGATGACCAGGAACATCCCGGAGAAACCTGCCCTCGAAGGGCTCGAGGCGAAGTGGATGGAGCGCTGGGAGAACGAGGGAACCTATCGATTCGATCGCTCCAAGGAGCGCTCAGAGATCTTCTCGATCGACACCCCGCCCCCGACCGTCTCCGGCTCGCTCCACATGGGATCGGTCTTCGGGTATGTCCAGACCGATGCTCATGCCCGGTACCGCCGGATGAAAGGCAACGAGGTCTTCTACCCGATGGGCTGGGACGACAACGGTCTCCCTACCGAGCGGCGGGTGCAGAACTACTACGGGGTGCGTTGCGACCCGACCCTGCCCTATGACCCTGACTTCACCCCACCAGATGAGCCATCCGATCCACCGCTCTCGATCAGCAGACGGAACTTCATCGAGCTGTGCCACGGTCTCACCGCCGAGGACGAGAAGGTCTTCGAAGACCTGTGGCGCACGCTCGGGTTGTCCGTCGATTGGAGTCAGAGCTATGCCACCATCGATCTCCATAGCCAGCGCACCAGCCAGAAGGCATTCCTTCACCACCTGGCCCGGGGTGAGGCCTACTCCCAGGAGGCACCGGTGCTCTGGGATATCGATTTCAAGTCGGCGATCGCCCAAGCCGAGCTGGAAGACAGGGAACGTCCCGCCGCCTACTACCGGGTGGCCTTCCGGAAACCGGACGGGTCCCCGCTATTCATCGAGACCACGCGACCCGAGCTGATCGCCGCCTGCGTCGCCCTGGTCGCCCATCCCGAGGACGAGCGGTATCAGGCGCTTTTCGGAACGACTGTCACCTCCCCGCTCTTCGAGGTCGAGCTTCCGGTCGTATCGCATCATCTGGCCGACCCGGAGAAGGGGAGTGGCATCGCCATGATCTGCACATGGGGCGACACCACCGACGTGACCTGGTGGCGTGAGCTCGATTTGCCCACCCGCGCCCTGATCCAGCAGACGGGTCGTCTTCATCAGGAAGTGCCGGATTGGATCGACTCCGAGTCGGGTCGTGAGGCATACCGGCAGATCGCCGGGCTCTACCCCAATCAGGCCCAGAAGCGGATGGAGGAGCTCCTCACCGAGTCGGCCGATCTCGATGGTCAGCCGCGTCCGATCACCCATCCGGTCAAGTTCTACGAGAACGGCGACCGCCCTCTCGAGATCGTCTCCAGCCGGCAGTGGTACATCCGCAACGGTGGCCGGGACCAAGAGCTGAGGTCGCAGTTCCTGAAACGCGGCTCCGAGCTGGACTGGGTGCCGGACTTCATGCAGGTGCGCTACGAGCACTGGGTCAACGGGTTGACCGGGGACTGGCTGATCTCGCGGCAGCGGTTCTTCGGCGTGGCCATCCCGGTCTGGTACCCGGTCGGGGCCGACGGGGCGGTCGAGTACGACCACCCGATCCTCCCTGACGAGGCGTCACTGCCCGTCGACCCCACTTCGGCCACCGCCCCCGGCTACGACGAGGGGCAGCGAGGCCAACCAGGAGGTTTCGTGGGTGATCCGGACATCATGGACACCTGGGCCACGTCTTCGCTCACTCCCCAGATCGCCGGGCACTGGGACGACGATCCAGACCTCTTCTCCCGGGTCTTCCCGATGGATCTTCGGCCGCAGGGCCCGGAGATCATCCGCACGTGGCTCTTCTCGACCATCGTCCGCTCGCACTACGAGCACGATGCCCTGCCATGGGCCCACACCACGATCAATGGCTGGGTGCTCGACCCGGACAGGAAGAAGATGTCCAAGTCCAAGGGAAACGTGATCACACCCCACGCCCTGATCGAAGAGCACGGTGCGGAGGCCGTCCGCTATTGGTCCTGCAACGGTCGTCCCGGCACCGACACCGCCGTCGACCACGGTGTCATGAGGATCGGGAGGCGTCTCGCCACGAAGATCCTGAACGCATCACGTTTCGCCCTCGGGTTCGCCGAAGACGTGGATGCATCGGCCATCTCGGTGTCACTCGACCGCTCGATGCTGGCCGCCCTCGCCAGGGTGGTGGAGCGGGCGACCGAGGCGTTCGATGCGTTCGACTATGCCCGTGCTCTCGAGATCGTCGAGCGATCGTTTTGGACCTGGACCGACGACTACCTGGAGCTGGTCAAGGGGCGGGCGTACGAGGGCGGTGGGAGCGAGAGCGCATCGGCCCATGCCGCGCTGCAAATGGCGCTCGGGGTGTATCTGCGGCTCTTTGCCCCGTTCCTGCCCTTCGTGACTGAGGAGGTCTGGTCCTGGTGGAGAGAGGGCTCGGTTCATCGGGCGAGCTGGCCCAATGTCGACGAGCTTGCGCCTTACTCCGGGGACCCTGCCGTCCTGACCGAGACCGGTGCCGTCCTTTCCGCGGTGCGTAAGGCCAAATCCGACGCCAAGGTCTCGATGCGGGCCGAGGTGGATTCGGTGTCGGTCTCGGCCAGTCCGGAGTCGATCGAGCTGGTGCGGCAGGCGGAGGATGATCTGAAGGCGGCAGCTCGAGCCGGCGAGGTGCTGTACTCCGAGGGTGAGTTCGCGGTCGAAGCGGTGCTGAGCGCCAACTGACGTGGCCGAGGCATTTCTCTGGGGTTTGTTTGCTGCCAGTTCGCTTCTGATCGGTGCCCTGGTGGCCCTCGGTCGCCCACCACACCGCCGCACCCTGGGTCTCATCATGGCCTTCGGGGCCGGTGTTCTGCTCAGCGCAGTTGCGTACGAACTGATCGCCGAGGCGACCGAGGTCGGCGGCGGCCCCTGGTCGGTGGTGCTCGGGATCTTCGCCGGGGCAGCGGCCTTCACCTTCGGCGACATGCTCATCGGGCGATTCCAGCGACGACGTCAGGGCAACGCCATGCCGAACGCGGAGGAGGGAGCCGGGCTGTCGATCCTCCTCGGCGCTCTGCTCGATGGAGTACCGGAGACCGCGGTGCTCGGCCTGACGCTGCTCCAGACCAACGAGATCGGTGTGGCGATGCTGGTGGCTGTCTTCATCTCCAACTTGCCCGAGGGGATCGCTGCCACCACCACCCTGGTCGAAGGTGGCTGGAAGCGCTCGGTGGTTCTCGAGATCTGGGGTGCCGTGGTCCTGGCGTGTGGCCTCGCCGCCGCGGCCGGCTATCTACTCCTCGACGGCGCGTCGACCGACGTCATCTCGTTCGTCTTCGCCTTCTCCGGTGGGGCGGTGCTCACGATGCTCGCCACTTCGATGATGCCAGAGGCATATGAGCACGCGGGCAGACCGGTTGGCGTTTTGACGGTGGTCGGTTTCGTCGTCGCCTACGGTGTCCACCTGCTCGAGGGATGAATCCCCCTCCCGGCTCCGCCGGCACTCCCCCCTTCAGGGGGAGAAAATGCTCAGCCCTTGTAGCCGGATGCCCTGGCGGCCTGTCCCTGCTTCGTTGCCTTTTGCTTGGCGGACTCTCGGCTCTTCTTCTCGCCGGCCTGATAGTGGTACTTCTTGCCTGAGTCGCCCCACTGGTAATAGGGGCCCTTTGCCGTCCTTGCCACGATGTACGGGCATGCATTCCTCCGTTGTCGTTGACCTGATTTACCCGTCGCGCTGAAGCGAGAAACCCTCAGCGGCGGAACACCACGGTCCCGTCGCGCTGCTCGGTCTGGAGTCTCCCCGTCATCCTCAGATGCTCGAGGTGGGAGACGGTCTCCAAGAAGGCCAGCCTCGCCTCCAACGGGGTCAGATTGGGGCGGAAGGACTTGAGCATCACCTCCCATGCGGTGGTGTCGGCTGATCGGACCAGCTCGGCCATGTCGAGCAGCCGGCGATCGTGATGGAGAAGGATCTGTCGTGCCCTCTCGTCGCCCCGGTCGATCAGAGTGCCATGTGCCGGGTAGGTGATTCGCGGATTCATTCGCGAGGAGCTTCTGGAGGCTGGCCAGATAGTTGCCGAGAGGATCGCCGAGGTCTTCGTCCCACATGATCACCGGGGAGATGCGGGGCAACACGTGGTCACCGGAGAAGAGGATCCCCGTCCTCGAGTCACGCAGACATATATGGGCCGGCTCGTGCCCTGGGGTGTGAATCACCTCGAGCGAGCGACCATCGCCGATGTCGATCCGCTCACCGTCGGCCACCGTGTGATCCGGCGGATCGATTAGCGGCATGTACTCGGGGCGGGTGGCCAGGTCGCCGGTAACCGAGCCAAGCGCACGAGATGGGACGCCGTGAGTCCGGCCGATGCGAAGGAGCCGATCGACGTATCCGGGCGTGTCGTTGTAACGATCGACCAGCTTGGCGGCCCTCTCGTGCATCACGAACCGGCAGCCCAACTCGCTGACCAGTCGGGCCGACATACCGACGTGATCGAGGTGGAGATGCGATACGACCAGCGTGTGCACCGCCGACTCGTCCAGACCGAGCCGCCGGAACCCATCACGAATCGCTTCCCGTCCCGGCTCCCAGTCCGTCCCACAGTCGAGGAGGAGGATCCCCCCATCTGCCTCGATGGCGTAGGTGTTGACCCAGGCCGGGCTCTTGAAGGGAAGTGGTGCCGGGATCAGGTGGATCCCGTGGCCCAGTGACGCGGGCTCGGGGATGGGGACATTCATATCCGGCGCCTCGGCGCGGTCATCTCTCCAGGAGAGGCCAGTGCAACACCGTCCGAAGGCTTGCTTCGTCCTCAACCTGATCGGGAAGGTCGAGATACGACTCCCACGGCCCGGGGCCTTCATCGTGACCCTGAGAATGGATCCAATCGTGGAGCCGGTCGTAGGCGGGACCGAGTGTCTCGTAGCTCCCGTGATGGATGGCAACGGCTGTCGGGCCTCCCGGGAGCTCGGACGGCTCTATCGGGTGCTCACCGACCCCTTGATCGGGGAGATCGGGCGAGACGTCGCCGACCGGGATTCCGATCTCGACGTCGGCCTGGGTTGGGCCGAACTCGTGATACCTGCCATAGGGTGGGCCGCCGTCAGCGGCGACGGCATGGAGACGGGGGAGAAGGGTGGCGAATAGCGCCCCCAGATCGAGCTGATCCATCGGAACCCGAACTCGCACAGCCAGACTCGACTGTGGCTCCAGGGTCTTGATCTCGTGGTCGGTGAGAATCGGATCAGCCATGCTCGACCGGGTCCTTGATCCCGAAAGTGATGTCGAGGGTCACGCTGAATTGGGTAGGCACCCCTGAGTCGTCCACCGAGCCTCCGACCTCCACGATCCTGAAGTTCTGTATGTCCGAGATGGTGGAGGCCGCCCGGGCCAGGACTGTCCTGACGGCATCTTCGATCGAGTCGGCGGCCTGGCCCGAGAGCCTGATGGTTTTGGTGATGGATGACAATGCGGTTCCTCCTCGTCCGGAAACTACCGCTGCGCCCAGGGGCCGAGACCGTAGATCCGCTCCACTTCGACATGGATGGTGAAACCGTCGGGCATGTCCCGATTGGGGAACACGGCTCCCGGCCCGATGTACGCCTCGGCGAGCCGGTCCATCACGGGCATCGCCCCGCCTTCGGTGATGCGGGCGGTGCCTCTGGCCACCAGGTACGGATGTAGCCCTTCGCCACTGTGCTCGTTGGCCTGGAAGGAGATCGTGATCCTCGGGTCGGCCCGCAACGATTCGAGCTTGTGCTGATCGAAGAAGGTGGACCAGACCAACTCGTCACCATCGACGCCAACCCAGGCCAGCGTGACGTGCGGTGTGCCGTCGGGATTCAGTGTCACCACGTGACCCAGAGGGCCGGTGGCGAGAAAGTCCCGAACAGCCTGGCTGACCGCAGTCATCGGCCAATCCTACGTCTCCGCCGATTGCGCTCTCGGCCCGGTTAGCGTCGATGCCATGCGACGGGGCTTCGTTGCCGTCCTGGTCCTCGTGGCCGGGTGTGCACCCACCTCCACGGCTGTCTCCAGCACGTCGACCGTCCCCACGACCACAACTCAGGTCACGTCCACCACGACGACCCCGACGACCACGACCACGATGGCCACGACCACCACGACCAACCCCTATGCCCGGCCCGACTGGATGGGCACCAGGCTCCTGCCCCTTCGGCCCGATGAGTTTGGGGTGGTGCAGCCGACACCCCCGGAGATGCAGGACAGGCAGTTCGAGACGCTGGATCTGCTCCCGGCGCCGTCCGACGATCAGTTTCAGGCGACGATCGAGCCGATCCCGCCCGATGTCCTGGCTCGCTCCAGTTGGGTTCCGGAGTGCCCGGTGACCCTCGACGAGCTTTCCTACCTGACGATGACCCATTTTGGATTCGACCAGCGATTCCACACCGGGGAGATGATCGTGAACGCCGCCGTCGCGGAACAGGTGGTTGAGATCTTCCGGAGACTGCACGAGGCGCGGTTCCCGATCGAGCAGATGCGGGTCATCACCAAGGAAGAGATAGATGCCCACCCGACCGGGGACTGGAACGACACCACGTCATTCGTGTGCCGTCCTGCCGTGGGTTCGACGTCGTGGTCTCAGCATGCATACGGCACCGGGATCGACATCAACCCGTTCCACAATCCCTATCTGAAGGGCGATCTGGTTCTCCCCGAGCTGGCGTCCGCCTATGTCGACCGGGAGGACGTCCGGGTCGGGATGATCGTGCCCGGCGATGTCGCCACCGAGTCCTTTGCCGAGATCGGCTGGGGTTGGGGAGGCCACTGGAGCTCACTCAAGGACTGGATGCATTTCTCCCTGAGCGGCAGCTGAACCTCAGTCGAGGCAGAAGGTCTGCACTTCCGCTACCACCCCGCTGAC
This sequence comes from uncultured Acidobacteriota bacterium, assembly GCA_963843585.1. GTDB lineage: Bacteria > Actinomycetota > Acidimicrobiia > Spongiisociales > ZC4RG35 > JARDZU01. The sequence continues at coordinate 4,399 of CAWJLJ010000022.1, read as the reverse complement.
TCCGCGTGCCTCGAAAGCGAGAAGAGCGGCATGGGCGTCGGCCTCGCTCTCGAGATAGACGCTCACGGTCGAAGTTCCGTCGGGTTGGCCCAATGCCTCGGGGGCACCATCGTCACAATCCGTCGCACCGGTTGTATAGCCGGCCTGCTCTGCAGCCAGGATCGCTTCGGCCAACACCGGGTCGTCGGGCGTCGCGGAGCCGGCGAGGACCACGACCCATGTGGAGCCGCCGTGCTCCAGATCCTGTCGAGCCGGCGGAAACGCGGGGAGCGTCGTGGAGGGCTGAGCCGGAGCAGTGGTGGCTGTGGTCGTGGGAGGAACTGTGGTCGTGACCACCGTCGATGTGGTCGTTTGGACAGCGGTGTCCTCCGTGGTCGGCGAAGAGGACGACGTAGTGGCTCCCACTGTGGTCGTCGTCGCGGTCTCCGTGGCGCAGGCACCGCTCATCGATCAAGACAGCGATCCCTGCCGCAAGCAATGCCCAGGATCTCATTTCCGGTCCCCCTCGAGATGTGTTCTAGGACTTGAACGTCTATCGGGCTGACGGAGTTTCCAGATCGAGCGTCACCGCGGTGAGGCGCCATGGGTCGAGCTCATTCGGTGGCAGCCAGAGCCGCGTCCCGGGTGACGAAGTCCTCGAGAGAGACGATGTGTTCGCCGTCGACTGTGATGAGCTGAAACCACTCCCAATCCCAGGCTGGTTGTCTGAGGCTGACGACGGCGTGGTCGCCGATCGCCTCGAGATCGATCAGTTCGACGTCGGGGTTGACGCCTTTGAATGACCGCATCAGATCGATGATCTCGTCTGCACTCGAGCAATTGATCGGTGGGTCCGAGGCAGCGTAGGTGGCGTCGTCGGACAGGAGAGACCTGGCCTTCTCCCAATCCGAATCGCGCAGTGCCGTGTCCCAGTTCCATGACTCTGGACCGAGTGTCCATGAGTTGAAACTTAGTCTCGTGTTGGGCCAGGGCCTCCACCGTGGATGCCCAGAGCCACTGTCTACTTGCGGTAATCGCGGAACGTGGCACGCAGGTCGGCGACCATGAGGTCGGGTTCTTCCATGGCAGCGAAATGGCCGCCCCGGTCGAATTCCGTCCAGCGCACGATGTTGTGGTTCTGCTCGGCGATGCGGCGGACGGGGTGGCCGATGTCGTGGGCATGACCACGACGGCCACGGATGTCGGGTTCAGGGCCTGCCCCAGGTGGCCGCGCCTTCGTAGTAGTACCGGGCCGACGAGCCGGCGGTGCCGCTCAGCCAATAGATCATGACGTTGGTGAGCATGGCGTCGCGGTCCACGGCATCCTCGGGTGCGTCGGTGGAGTCGGTCCAGTCCTTGAATCGTTCGACGATCCAGGCCAATTGACCCACCGGCGAGTCGGTGAGCGCATAGGACAGAGTTTGCGGCGGCTGGCCTGCAGCAATGCATACGCGCCGAGTTGGTACTGGGTGCGGAGAGCGATCTGGACGGCCCGTTGTTCGGCGGGATTGTCGGGGTCGGCCGTGTCGGCCGTCACGGTGGCCGAGGCGATCATCGTCAGATGCAGCGCGGCGACGTGTTCGGGATCGATAACCGCCAACTCGCGTGAAATGGCCGCGCCGGTGTCTTCGCCGTGCGCGACGTAACGGTCGTATCCGAGGCGGCTCATGAGCTCGGCCCACGCCGCGCTGCTCGTGCGGTCGACCAGCCCACCGCGGGGCCGGATAGGCCGTATCCGGGGATGGTCGGCACGACGACGTGGAACGCGTCCTCCGCGGGCCGCCGTGCGCTCCGGGATCGGTCAGCGGCCCGAGCTCGAGATATTCCACGATCGACCCGGGCCATCCGTGCGTGAGCACCAACGGCAATGCATCGGGTTCTGCCGAGCGGACGTGCTGTGGCCGTCGATCTGGGTGCGGAACTGCGGGAACGAATCGGGCTGGTCCGCCAGTCGAAGTAGTCCGCCAGTAGTCGGCCAGTTCCCGGGTGTAGTCGAGTGGGATGCCCTGTGCCCATCCCACACCAGGGCCTCGTCGGGCCAGCGCGTGGCGTCAAGGCGCCGATGCAGGTCATCGAGCTGTTCTTGGGGAATGTCGATGCGGAAGGAACTGATCTCTGTGGCCATGAGAACGACGGTAGGTCCAACCTAGGACGCATTCGGTCCTAGATCGAGCAGGCACCAGTCGAACATACGTTCGATATAGTGAGCGGGTGAGCGGGTACGCCGAGCTGCACTGTCATACCAATTTCTCCTTCCTCGATGGAGCCTCGCATCCCGAAGACCTGGTGGATCGGGCCATCGATCTCGGCTACGAGGCACTGGCGGTCACCGATCACGACGGGTTCTATGGAGTGTCGAGGTTCTGGCAGGCGGCAAAGGAAACCGGTCTGCCCGCCATCTACGGGGTGGAGATCGGGCTCGAGACCGATCCCGCCGGCCCTGGTGACCCGGTGGCGGCCGCTCAGGAATGGGATGAGCATCGTCACGCCCGGGCCAAGGGAGGTCAAGGGCGGCTGCGTCGAGGGCGCAGTGTGCGCTCGCATGGCGCCAAGCCGACGAACCTCCCCGAGACCGACCATCTGGTTCTGCTCGCCGGATCCCCCAACGGGTACCGGACTCTGTCCAATCTGGTGACGAGGGCTCAGATGCGGGGTGAAAAGGGCCACCCGATCTACAGCTGGGACGACCTGGCCGCCGCCGCGCTCGACCACGATCTCCATGTCCTCACCGGTTGCCATGCCGGCGCTGTGCCCAAGGCCGCAGCCGGAGGGGATCTAGGCGACGCCATGCGGCAGGCCTCCCGTCTCCGCGAGCTATTCGGTACCCGGCTTCATCTGGAGCTCTGGCATCACCGCATGCCGGAGGACGACCCTCGCAACGACTTGATGTGGGAGGTGGCCCAGAGGCTTTCCCTCCCCGCCGTCGCCACTAACCAGGTCCATTATCACGACCCGAAAGACGCCGACCTCTCCGAGGTGCTGGCCGCCATCGGAGGCCGCCGCACCCTTGCAGTCGCCGACGGGTTCCGCCCGGCCAGCGACGAGCGATACCTGAAACATCCCGCCGAGATGGCCCGGCGCTTCACCCGTTATCCCGGGGCGGTGGCGAGGAGTGCCGAGCTGGGCCGTCGGCTCGCCTTCGATTTGGGGTTGGTGGCGCCCAATCTGCCCGATTTCCCCATGCCCGGCCACTTCCGGGACGAGATGGAGTATCTGCGTCATCTCACCTGGGAAGGGGCACGGGACGTGTACCCGGGGAGCGAAGACGGTATCGACCCCGGTGCCCGGCGCCGACTCGAGCACGAGCTCGACATCATCGAGTCCCTGGGCTTTCCCGGTTACTTCCTGGTGGTGAAGGACATCATGGACTTCGCCCGCACCCAAGACATCTACTGCCAGATACGGGGCTCGGGGGCGGACTCTGCGGTGTGCCGCTGTCTCGGGTTGACCCGGGTCGACCCGATCCGGCTCCATCTCCCCTTCGAGCGGTTCCTCTCCGAGGAGCGGGGCCGCCCACCCGACATCGACATCGACTTCGAGGCCGATCGCCGGGAGGAGGTGATCCAGTTCTGCTACCGCAAGTACGGTCGGGAGCGGGCGGCGATGGTGGCCAACGTGATCACCTACCGGGCACGGTCGGTGCTCCGTGACGTGGCCAAGACCTTCGGGTTCACCCAGGCCCAGGTAGACGGGCTGTCCAAGTACGTGGACACCCGGGATCCGGCCCAGATCCGTCTCGACAGCCCGCTGCCTGAGGGGATGACCGCCGAGATGATCTACGACATCTGCTGGCGTCTCGACGGCTTCCCCCGCCATCTCGGGATCCACTCCGGGGGAATGGTGATCGCCGACCGGCCCCTGTGGCAGGTGGTTCCACTGGAATGGGGGAGACTCGAAGGCCGCACTGTCCTCCAATGGGACAAGGACGACTCGGCGGCAGTGGGGATCGTCAAGTTCGACCTGCTCGGTCTGGGGATGCTCAATGCCCTCCATCTCGCCCACGACCTGATCGAGGACACCCACGGCATCGACGTCGACCTCGCCGCCATCCCACAAGAACAGGCCATCTACCGCTCGATCACTCGCTCCGACACCGTGGGGCTGTTCCAGATCGAGTCCCGGGCCCAGATGGCCACCCTGCCCAAGATGAAGCCGAAGACCTTCTACGACCTGGCGATCGAGGTGGCGCTGATCCGCCCCGGGCCGATCCAGGGGCAATCGGTCCATCCCTATCTGCGCCGGCGCAACGGCGAGGAGCCGGTCGTATACCCCCACCCCTCGACCGAGGAGATCCTCGAGAAGACCCTTGGCGTCCCCATCTTCCAGGAGCAGCTCATGGAACTGGCCCGGATCTGCGCCGGGTTCGACGGGGGCCAGGCCGACCGACTCAGGCAGGCGATGACCCACAAACGCTCGGAGC
>CAWJLJ010000021.1:0-34216 GCA_963843585.1 uncultured Acidobacteriota bacterium | reverse complement strand
GTCCAGTCCGGCATGTCCCTGGCTGCGTCACCGGTCTCAGCGGCGATGGCGGCGATGGTGACCCTTACCGCGGTCGAGCCCTACAACTTCGACCTGGCGCAGATCCTGTCGATCACCATCCCGGCGGGCATCGATCGGAATCATCGTCACCGCCCTGGTGGTGGGGCGGATGGGCAAGGACATCGACGACGATCCCGAGATTCAGGCCAAGATCGCCTCAGGCGAACTGGCCAGCCCCGGGACGTCCGGGCGAGAAGATCGAGTCGACGTCGACCAAGGAAGGTCGCCGATGCGGGGATCATCTTCCTTTTCGGCGTGCTCGCCATCGTGATCCTTGGCCTCTTTCCCGATCTGCGCCCCGCTTTCGACGTCGAAGGGGAACCGGTCACGATCGACATGACCACGACGATCGAGCTGGTCATGTTCACGGTCGGTGTCCTCATCATCCTGATGTCGAAGCCCGACGTGAGCGAGGTCCCTGGGGCCTCGGTGTTCAAGGCGGGAATGGTCTCGGCCATCGCCCTGTTCGGCATCGCCTGGCTCACGGCGACCTTCATCGCCGCCCATGAGGAATTCATCGTCACCACCATCGGTGGATGGGTCAATCAAGCGGTGTGGATCTTCGCGCTCGCCGTGTTCCTGGTCGCAGCACTGACAACGAGCCAGTCGACAGCAACCCGAACCATCGTTCCGATCGGTCTCGCTGCGGGATTGGCCCCTGGTCTGGTCACCGGTATGTGGGGTGGTGCCTTGGGCGGCGTCTACACCCTGCCCGCCAACGGCACCCAGATCGCGGCGGCCAACTTCGACCTCACCGGGTCGACGAAGCTGGGACCAAGCTGCTGGACCACAGCTTCTTCGTCCCGATGCTGATCATGACGGTGGTCTCTGTCGTGGTCGGTGCCCTGATCGGGGTGATCTTCTACTGATCCCAAGTCGAGATGACCGCATCTGAAAAGCCCGCTCCGGCGGCATGACCGTTCGCGGGCGCGGCGTCGCGACGTTCGTCGACATGATCGTGGTCCTCGGTCTTGCCGTCGTGCTCCAGCTTTTCTGGAGCGCGGTGTTCCGCAATCGCCAGGGCACTCCTGCAACGGAGTAGACATCCAGAAAAGGAGAATGATGCTGACCACTGATGAAATTCGATCGCGAGCGAAGGCCCTGATGCCCGGTCTCACCGAAGATCTCAAGGACCTGGTGAGCCACGCCTCGTGCTCGTTCCCGGGTTATCCGGAGGAGCCGGTTCACGACATGCGCCGGGCCTCGATGGAGCTCCTCGAGAAGCACGGGGCCGAGGTTCGTGAGCTCGACCTCGGCGAGGGCAAGCCCGCCATCTACGGCGACATGCCGGGGCCCGAGGGCGCCCCCACCGTCCTCTTGTACGCCCACTACGACGTGCAGCCCGCACCGGTCGAGGCCGGATGGGACACCGATCCCTGGAAAGCCGAGCTCAAGGACGGTCGCCTATACGGACGCGGGGCGGCGGACGACAAGAGTGGCGTGATCATCCATGCCGGGACCCTCGGGGTCTTCCAAGGGGACCTCCCGGTCAATCTCCGCATCCTCATCGAGGGCGAGGAGGAGACGGTCAGCCACATCGGGCCCTATGTCGACGCCCATCCTGAGCTCTTTCAAGCGGATACATATGTGATCGCCGACATGGGCAACCCGGCGGCAGGTGTGCCCGCGGTGACCACCACCCTTCGCGGCAATGTTGTCGTGCGTGGTCAAGGTGAGTGCCCTCCACCACCCGGCGCACTCCGGTCTCTTCGGCGGGGCGGCACCGGACGCCCTACTCGCATTGATCAAGATCCTGTCATCACTCCATGACGACGCCGGCGACACCATCGTCCCGGGTCTGGCCAAGTTCGAGTGGTCGGGCAGTGAGATGGATCCCGATGCATTCCGTGAGGCTGCGGGGATGGTCGACGGAGCGCGAGCTGATCGGCTCGGGCACCGTCGGTGCCCGGCTTTGGTCCCGCCCGGCCGCGTCAGTCATCGGGATCGACGCACCCACGGTCAAGGATGCCGCCAACGTCGTGATCCCGGAGGCCGCCGCCAAGATCTCGATGCGGATCCCGCCCGGCGCCGATTCCGAAAATGAAGTAGGTCTGCTCATCGAGCACTTGAAGAACGTGGCGCCGTGGGGTGTGCAAGTCGAGGTGGAGAAGATACGGGTCGGCTACCCGTTCGCAGCGAAGATGGACGGTCCTGCTGTCAAGGCGGCGATGGAGGCAATGGCCGCGGCCTACGAGACCGATGCCGGCTTCATGGGGAGCGGCGGTTCGATCCCGCTGGTCGCCCGCCTGCAGGGAATCAGCCCGAACGCCGAGGTCATCCTCTGGGGAGCAGAGGACGTCGCCCAGGCGAAGATTCATGCCTCGAACGAGAGCGTGGATCTGAACGAGATCGAACGCTTGATCATTGCGCAGGCCCTGACGTTGCAGACATTGGGAGGGCAAGGCTGACAACCCGCCGTCGGAGCATGGCCCCTAAGCCATAGTCTGTCTCCATGGCCAATCCAGTCCTGACCAAGCAATTCGGAGAGCCGGCCGCGTCCGACGCCGCCCTCCAGACCGCGCCGCCTCCTGCAACCACCTCTACCGGCGAGAAGAGGATGACGATCGGCTCGGTGGCCGCCGCCACATTCTTCCTGTTGCTGTTGGTCGTGGCGGGAGCGGCCTATGGATGGGCCAACGCGGTAGCAGTGCAGCGTTGGTACTGGCTGTTCATCATCGCCCTGCTGGTGCTGGTCTTCGCCACTGTGGCCCGCCCCCGCCTGGCGCCGATCACCGGCATCGTCTACTCGTTGGGACAGGGCGCCCTCGTCGGGTCGATCTCGAAGATCTACGAGACCTTCTACGAGGGCATCGTGTTTCTCGCCCTCACGGCCACCGTTGCGGTGTTCGTCGGGGCCCTTCTCCTCTATGTCTTCCGGATAATCAAGGTGACTCAGAAGACCCGATCGGTGATCATCATCGCCACAGTCGGTATAGGTCTCTTCTATCTCGCCACCCTGCTCCTGTCGATCTTCGGCGTCAACGTGCCACTGGTCACCGGGGTCGGCACCGGCGCCCTCGTGTTCAGCATTTTCGTGGTGATCGTGGCCGCCCTGAATCTCCTCCTCGACTTCGCGGTCATCGAGCATGGCATGGCTTCGGGAGCGCCGAGGGCGTTCTCCTGGTTCGCCGCCTTCGGGCTGATGGTCACCATCATCTGGCTCTACATCGAGATTCTGCGGCTGCTCGCCATCGTCTTCGCCCGGAGGGGATAGGTTCCGGCTGGTGAGCAGACCGGTACGGGTTGCAGTCGACCTCCAGCAACAACACGCCGACTATGCCCAGATCCCGCGCTGCCGCGGTACGGGCGGAGGAGATGGGGGTGGACATCCTCTTCAACTGGGACCATTTCTTTCCTCTGAGCGGCGACCCCGATGGAAGGCATTTCGAGTGCTGGACGATGCTCGCCTCCTTCGCCGAGGTCACAGAAAGGGTCGAGATCGGGCCTCTGGTCTCGGCTGTGGCGTATCGCAAGCCCGATCTCCTCGCCGACATGGCCCGCACGGTCGATCACATCTCAAACGGCCGCCTGATCCTTGGGATCGGCGCTGGGTGGTTCGAACGCGACTACAACGAATACGGCTACGACTTCGGGACGCCAGGAACCAGGCTCGAGCGCGCTACGTGATGCACTGCCCCGGATCGAGAACCGCTGGGCGCAACTCAATCCTCCTCCCGTGCGCGAGATTCCGATACTGATCGGTGGGGGTGGCGAACGCCGGACGTTGCGCTACACCGCCCGTCATGCCGACATCTGGCACGGTTTCGGTCGCCCCGATGTGATCCGTCACAAGAACCAGGTGCTGGATGACTGGTGCGCCCGTGAGGGCCGCGACCCGGATGAGATCGAGCGCTCCTCAGGCGCCAACCCGGCCAAGCCCGAATCCGGTGACGGCTATCTCGAGGCCGGGGCCACCCTGCTCACGCTGTCGTTCGACGGTCGAGACGACTACGACCTGGCGCCACTTGGCGAATGGATCGCCTGGCGAGACGAGCGGAATCTGGTCAGGTAGCGGCGGTCTTGAGCTGGCCGCCGCCCGATTGGGCCCATGCCTCCCGCATCGAGGCGCGCAGACGCGTGGTGTTTCGAATCTGGACGATCAGGCCGGCCACCGCCAGCACTGCGTAGATGGCGAACCACCACCAATCCTCGTTGAGCCGGTCGGTGGTGGCCGCCGAGTCGAAGTCACTCAGCGAGATAGCGCCGAATATCAACATGATCCCGGTCGTTGCCGCGCTCGCTCCCGCCAGGGCGGAGAGCACGGTGAGCACGATCATGGGCATGTCCCCGACCACGGCGAGGATGGCGAGCAGCACACCGACTGCCAAGCCAACCAGGACGATCACCCACGACCATGTGATCCCCAGCGCCACCATGAGTGTCGACCCCAGGGCGAATCCGATCGCGCCCATGGCGATGATCACGGAGATCTCGTAGAACACGTAGGCCAGCACCCCGAAAACCAGGGCGACGGCCAAGCCCACGACCCATCCCAGCGCCGATGCCAGGAAGCCCTCGTCGGTGAAGTTGTCCACCAGGCCGGCACCGAGCATGAAGCCGGCAAATGCGCCCCAGATCGGGATGACGACACGCAGCGCGAAGTACCCGGAGAAGCAGAAGACGAGGCCGACTATCAAGGCGAAGATCCCGACCAGGATTTCTTCCAAGACCTACCTCCCGCGAGTACTGGAATCACGCTACCGCGGGCGCGCTAGGTTCGCCGGTCTATGGGTTCTGCGATAGGTGAGATCCTCCCCTTGGCCGTCGGGGTGGCGATCAGCCCGATCCCGATCATCGCAGTCGTTCTCATGCTGTCGACCCCGAAGGGCAAGGGCAACGGTCTTGCCTTCTTGCTCGGCTGGCTGATCGGGCTCGGTTTGGTTGGGGTGATCGTGCTGCTCGTCGCCGACCCGGCCGGGGCGAGTGAAGACGGCGGACCGGCGATGTGGGTCGGCTGGCTGCTTCTGGTCCTCGGTTTGCTGGCGGTCCTCATCGGGTTCAGATCCTGGCACGGCCGCCCTCGGGGCGACGAGGAGCCCCCGATGCCAAAGTGGATGTCAGCCATCGATCAGTTCACCCCGGGCAGGTCACTTGGCCTGGGCTTCCTGCTCGCTGCCCTCAATCCCAAGAACCTGACCCTGACGCTGGCCGCCGCCGCCTCCATCGCTGCGGCCGGGCTCTCCAGCTCCGACTCTTACATCGTGCTCGGCGTTTTCGTCGTCATAGGGACTATCGGGCTGGGGATACCGATCGGGGTCTACTTCCTCGGCGGCGACACGGCCGCAGAAACCCTTGCCGGGCTCCGGCATTGGCTGGCGATCAACAACGCCACGATCATGGCCGTGCTGATGGTCGTGATCGGGGCAAAGTTGATCGGGAGTGGGATGCAGGTGGTCTTCGCTTGATGTCTACGAAAGGAGACGGAAATGGCTGAGGAAGCGAGGGGCTCGGTGGAGTTGGCGGCGATCGCCTTCCCGGGGAGCAAGTTCAAGGGGGAGATCGTCCCTGCGCTGGCCGACCTGGTCGACTCGGGGGTCGTCGCCATCCTCGATCTGCTCATCATCAGCAAATCCGATGAGGGAGACGTCGTCTCGCTCGAGATCGGCGAGATGGAAGACGGGGGCATGTTCGACGAGCTCGATGGTGAAGTGATGGGACTGCTCAGCGCCGAGGACATCGAGACGGCCGGTCAGCTGCTGGAGCCGGGCAATACCGCCGCCCTCATCGTCTGGGAGAACACGTGGGCACGCAAGCTCGTTGGTGCGATTCGCGACGCCGGAGGCGAGCTGCTGGCCCACGACAGACTGGATGCCGAGACCGTGAATGCGGCCATGGCGATGAGTGAGGAGAGCTGAACATGAGAAGACGAGCAGTAGGTCGAGTTGGGAGGCCCAGCCTCATCGGAACGGCCGCCCGCACCGCGGTCGTCGCCGGGACCGCAACCGCGGTGGTCGGCGGCGTGAGCCATCACCAACAGGAGAAGGCGCAGACCCAGGCGGATGCCGCCGCCTACCAGCAGCAACAGCAGCAGGCGGCGATGGACGCGGCGGCGCAGCAAGCCGCAGCTCAAGCCGCGGCGCCCGCTCCGAGCGGCCGCCGACCCGGTGGCCCAATTGAAGGAGCTCGCTGAGCTGAAGGCTCAGGGAGTTCTCACCGAAGAGGAGTTCGCCGCCGAGAAAGCGAAGATCCTGGCCCAGTGACCGGCCAGGGCAGCGAGACGCGAATCGACATCTCCCCGGGCCGGACGCAACCGCGATGGCATGTGTCGGATCCCGGGGGGCCGCTTCCTCATGGGCTCGGAAGACTTCTACCCCGAGGAACGCCCGGTGCACGAGGTCGAGGTCGACGGCTTCTGGATGGACCGGCACCAGGTGACCAACGCCGAGTTCCGCAAGTTCGTCAAGGAGACCGGCTACGTGACCGTCGCCGAGCGACCGCTCGACCCGGCCGACTACCCGGACGCCGACCCGGATCTGCTCGTGCCCGGATCCCTTGTGTTCCAGAAAGACCAGCGGCCCGGTCGACCTGAACGACTATCGAAACTGGTGGGCGTACGTCCCCAGCGCCCACTGGCGAGCGCCCGGGCGGCCCAGGCACCACCTTCCACGGCAGGGGCAACCACCCGGTCGTCCACATCGCCTGGGAAGACGCCGAGGCCTATGCCACGTGGGTGGGCAAAGACTTGCCCACCGAGGCAGAGTGGGAGTTCGCCGCCAGGGGTGGACTCGAGGGTGCCATCTTCGCCTGGGGCGACGAGCACTTCCCCGATGGCAAGGCCATGGCCAACAGCTGGCAGGGTGAGTTTCCCTGGCAGAACCTGCAGGTCGACGGGTTCGAGGGAACCTCGCCGGTGGGCAGCTTCCCCGCCAACGGCTACGGCCTCCACGACATGACGGGCAACGTCTGGGAATGGACCAGCGACTGGTACACCCGAACGTCACCCCGATCCAGGCAGAGCATGCCTGTTGTGTCCCCACCAATCCCAGGGTCACCTCACCTGAGCAGAGCTACAACCCGGGGCAACCCGGTGAGCACATCCCCCGCCGGGTGATCAAGGGCGGGTCGCATCTCTGCGCCCCCAACTACTGCCTGCGTTACCGGCCGGCAGCCCGACAGCCGCAGATGATCGACACGTCGATGTCGCATCTCGGTTTCCGATGCATCGTCCGCGACAACGAGCCTCGAACAAGAAGGAGAGACCACTCATGGCTGACAAACCGAACATCCTGGTCATATGGGGCGACGACATCGGGATCAGCAACCTGAGCTGTTACAGCGACGGGTTGCATGGGCTACCAGACCCCCAACATCGACCGGATCGCGCAGCGAGGGGATGCGATTCACCGACTCCTACGGTGAGCAGAGCTGCACCGCGGGCAGCGGCCGCCTTCATCACCGGTCAGAGCGTCTATCGCACCGGGTTGAGCAAAGTCGGTGTCCCGGGAATGCCCGTTGGGCTCAGCGCCGACGACCCGACCATCGCCACCTTGCTCAAGCCACTCGGCTACGCCACCGGGCAATTCGGCAAGAACCACCTCGGGGACCGCAACGAGTTCCTCCCCACCGTCCATGGGTTCGACGAGTTCTTCGGCAACCTCTATCACCTCAACGCCGAGGAGGAGCCCGAGCGACCGTACTGGCCGTCTCCCGAGGAGTTTCCGAGATTCAACGAGATGTTCCGCCCCGCGGTGTCCTCCACACCTGGGCCACGGATGAAGACGACGACACCGATGACGGCCGATTCGGGCAGGTCGGAAAGCAACGGATCGAAGACACCGGACCGCTGACTGCAAAGCGGATGGAGACCTGTGACGACGAGTTCGCTGCCGCCGCCACCGAGTGGATCAAGGGGCAGCACGAGGCGGGCACGCCCTTCTTCTGCTGGGTGAACACGACTCACATGCACTGCTTCACCCACCCCAAGCCGGAGAGCCTTGGCCAGGCGGGCCGCTGGCAGTCGCCGTATCACGACACGATGATCGACCACGACAAGGTCGTCGGTCGGTCTGCTCGACCTGCTCGACGAGCTCGGCATCGCCGAGGACACCATCGTGATCTACTCGACCGACAACGGTGCCGCACATGAACACCTGGCCCGACGGGGGGATGACTCCGTTCCGCAACGAGAAGAACTCCAACTGGGAGGGGGCGTTCCGTGTCCCCGAGTTGATCCGCTGGCCGGGCAAGATCGAGGCCGGTGCGGTATCCAACGAGATCGTCCAGCATCACGACTGGCTCCCCACCTTCCTCGCCGCCGCCGGTGAGCCGGACATCAGTGGAGAAGCTGAAGGCCGGTCACACCATCGGAGACAAGACCTACAAGGTCCACATCGATGGCTTCAACCTGCTCCCATATCTGACCGGTGAGGAGGAGAAGAGCCCCCGCAAGGGGTTCGTCTATTTCTCCGACGACGGTGACGTGCTCGCATTGCGATACGACAATTGGAAGGTCGTGTTCATGGAGCAGCGGGCGCCCGGCACCTTCCAGGTCTGGATGGAGCCGTTCGTTCCCCTGCGGGTCCCCAAGCTGTTCAATCTGCGGACCGATCCCTACGAACGGGCTGACATCACCTCCAACACCTATTTCGGCTGGATGATCGAGAACCCCTACCTCGTCCTGGCCGGGAACACCGTCGTCATCGATTTCCTGGAGAGCTTCAAGGAATTCCCGCCGCGGCAGGAGGCGCCCAGCTTCACCATCGACCAGGCAATGGAGAAGATGCACGCCGCCATCGCGGGGCACTAGGAGGTCCGTCATGCTCGACTCCTGGAACGACACTCCGACGCGGGCGGCGATCGAGTCGTATCGTGGCAGTCGGTCACGACCGACGGCCCGGACTTCGTGCCGCCCGAGGAGCGGATCGCCGTGTTCGACAACGACGGGACGTTGTGGTCCGAGAAGCCGATTCCGATCCAGCTCGACTTCGCTCTCCACCGAATGGCCGCCATGGCGGAGGCCGACCCATCACTTCAGGACCAGCAACCCTGGAAGGCGGCGTTCGAGAAGGACATGAAGTGGTTGGGCGAGGCGATGGTCAAGCACTATCACGGCGACGACGCAGACCTGGGACTGCTTGATGGGGGCGGTGCCGCGAACCATCGCCGACCTCAGCATCGACGACTACCACCGGGAGGTCACCACCTTCTTCGAGAAGTCGGCAGCACCCGGTCCTCAAACGGCCCTACCGATCTGCGGATACGCCCCGATGGTGGAGCTGCTCCGCTATCTGGAGGAGAACGGGTTCACCCCGTACATCGCATCCGGGGGCGATCGGGACTTCATGCGACCGATTGCGAGCCACATCTACGGGATCCCCCCAGAGCGAATCATCGGAAGCTCCCAGGCTCTCGACTTCCAGGAGCGAGACGACGGCAATGACGTCCTCTACAAGTCGGAGATGGAGTTCTTCGACGACGGGCCGACCAAACCGGTCCGCATCTGGAGCCGGATCGGGCGACGGCCGATCATGGCCGGGGGTAATTCCAACGGGGACATCCAGATGCTGCGGTTCGCCAACCACCCCGGGCATCCGGCGCTGAGGACACTTCTTCTCCACGACGATGCCGAGCGAGAGTTCGACTACACGGCGGGGGCGGAGGATGCCCTGGCCAGGGCGGCGGACAAGGGCTGGACCGTGATCAGCATCAAGAACGACTGGTCGCAAGGTGTTCGCCTGACCGCCATCGGGTCCAAGCCTGTCGGACTGGCCAGGTACATCCCCGCCTTGGGCTGGCTGCGGAGCTACGACCGGGGCTGGCTCGGCGCCGACCTGCTGGCGGGGGCGACCGCGGCCGCTGTGGTCATCCCGCAGGCGATGGGCTATGCCACGGTTGCCGGGCCTTCCCGTCGAGATCGGTCTCTACACCTGCATCTTCCCGATGCTGATCTATGCCTTGTTCGGGACCGCGCGCCGACTCTCCTTCAGCACGACCTCGACGATCGTGGCCCTCACCGGGCTCGCGATCACCGCCGCCGATCCCGGCTCGACCGATCTGGTCGGAACCGCCACCACTTTGACCCTGATGGTCGGGGGTGTTGCTCATCGTCTTTCGACTGATCAGGCTCGGCTGGATGCTGGAGGCGGTCTCCGAGGCCACCCTGGCCGGGCTCAAGGTCGGGGTCGGGCTGACCATCATCGCCGACCAGCTCCCGAAACTCCTCGGCATCCCCTCGACCGAGAGTGATTTCTTTGGCGACGTTTGGAACGCGATCGAGCAGCTCCCGGAGGCGAATTTCGCCACGGTCCTTATCGGAGGGATCACCATCGCATTCCTCCTGGTTCTCAGGGCATGGAAGCCGAAGATCCCCGGGCCATTGCTGGCTTTGGCAGTCGGCATCGGCCTCGTGGTTTTCACCGGGGTGACCGATCGCGGAGTGGCCACCATCCCCGAGGTCCCCACCGGTCTTCCGCTGCCGGCGATTCCGCCGTTCCAGCATCTGGAGGCATTGCTCCCGTTTGCACTCGCCATCGCCCTCATGTCCTACTTCGAGACCGTCACCGCGGGACGGATCGCCCGACAGCCCGACGACCCCCCATCGACAACGACCAGGAGTACGTCGCGACCGGATTGGCGACGATCGTCGGCTCCTTCTTCCACACCGTCCCCCCTGCCGGTGGGTTCTCCCAGACCCAGGTCAACACCAATGCCGAGGCCCGGACCCAGGTGAGCGAGTTGGTGACCGTGGTCCTGGCGGTGGCAGTTGCCCTCTTCCTGGCCCCGGTGCTCGGTGACCTCCCCGAAGCCACCCTTGGGGCCGATCGTGGTGGTCGCGGTCCTCGGATTGATCAAGGTCGACGAGATGCGTCGGTTGGGGGTCATCGACCCTCTCGAGTTCTGGATCGCAGCCATCACCGCCTTCGTCGCCCTCGCCTTCAATCTCCTGATCGGGGTCCTGGTCGGCGTCTTCCTCACCATCTACTTCGTGTTGCGCACCCTGAACCATCCCGTCGTGGTCGAGCTGAAGCGCGCTCCGAACCAGCTAAGGAGCTTCTTCCGGCGCGTGACGGGGATGAGGCCGTCCCGGGACTGCTGGTCCTTCGAATCGAGGGCGGGCTTTACACCCTCAACGTCAGAGGTGTCCAGACCCAGATACTCGAGCGCGCGCTGCGGTCGAGCCCATACCCGGAAGTCGTGCTCCTCGATGTCGGCGGAACCGCCGACACCTCGGTGACCGTGATGGACGTGATGGCTCGAGACCGACCACATGCTTGCAGCGGATGGGGTCGTCACTGTGGGTCGCCAATATCCCGACTCGGGCGTTGGAGAAGGCGAGGCGTACCGAGATGTGGGAGCCTTGGTATGGGTCGGGGAAGATCCACCCCACGGTCGCATCGGCTGTCTCCGCGTTCGAGGAATCTCGCCGGACCTGATCACCCAAACAGGGTGAGAACGACCAGAGCGGCTGTGTAGGTTCGGTGGCATGACTGAATCGAACGGACCAGCCCGGCACAACCTTCCCATCCCCGATCCGCAGTGGGTCGGGGTCACCACCTACGACGCCAAGGATCCAGACACCAAGTTCCCCCCGATCGAGCCGATCCGCCCACCGGACGGCGCACCCAACGTCCTCGTCGTCCTCATCGACGACGTCGGGCTTCGGCGCCAGCTCGGCCTTTGGCGGGCCATGCAACACCCCGAACTTCGAGCGTCTCGCCGCCAACGGTCTGAAGTACACCCGGTTCCACACCACCGCCCTCTGCTCCCCGACCCGGGCCGCCCTGCTCGGTGGTCGCAACCACCACTCGGTGGGAATGGGCGGGATCACCGAGATCGCCACCTCTGCCCCCGGCTACAGCTCGATGCGCCCCAGGAACAAGGCACCGATCGCCGAGATGCTCAAGCTGAACGGCTACTCGACCGCACATTTCGGCAAGTGCCATGAGGTCCCGGTGTGGGAGACCAGCCCGATGGGCCCGTTCGACCGCTGGCCGAGCCCGGGTAACGGCTTCGAGCACTTCTACGGGTTCATCGGGGGCGAGACCAACCAGTACGCCCCGGCGATCTATCGGGACACGGTGCCCGTCGAGCCGGACCGGACCCCGGAGGAGGGTTATCACTTCACCGAGGACATGACCGACCATTCCATCGACTGGGTTCGCCAGCAGAAGGCGCTGATGGCGGACAAGCCCTTCTTCATCTACTACGCCCCGGGGGCGACCCATGCCCCGCACCACGTCCCCAAGGAGTGGAGCGACAAGTACAAGGGCAAGTTCGACGACGGCTGGGACGCACAACGCGAGCGCACCTTCGCCAGGCAGAAGGAGCTGGGTGTGATCCCGGCCAGATGCCGAGCTCACCGCTCGACCCGAGGAGATCCCGGCCTGGGACGACATGCCCGACGATCTGAAGCCGGTGCTGGCCCGTCAGATGGAGGTCTATGCCGGGTTCATGGAGCACACCGACCACCACGTCGGCCGTCTCCTCGACGCCCTCGAGGAGCTCGAAGTCCTCGACGACACGCTCGATCTACGTGATCATCGGCGACAACGGTGCGTCGGCGCGAGGGCACGCCGCTCGGGTTGTTTCAACGAGCTCATCGTGCTCAACGGCGCCGCCGGCCTGGAGACCACCGAGTTCGTGGTTTCCAAGATCGACGAGTTCGGCACCCCAACCGCCTACAACCACTATGCGGTGGGTTGGGCCCACGCCATGGACACCCCGTATCAATGGACCAAGCAGGTGGCCTCACACTGGGGTGGGACCCGAAACGGGACCATCGTGCACTGGCCCAATGGGATCGAAGCCAAAGGTGAGGTCCGCAACCAGTTCCATCACGTCATCGATGTGGTCCCCACCATCCTGGAAGCCGCCGGAATCCCCGCACCGACTTTCGTCAACGGGATCCAGCAGGCACCGCTCGAGGGGTTCGCGATGAACTACTCGTTCGACGACGCCGAGGCGGCGGACACCCACACCACCCAGTACTTCGAGATGTTCGTCAACCGGGGCATCTATCACAACGGTTGGACCGCGGTCACCCGGCACTCGATACCCTGGGTAGATGGTCGAGAACTGCTCGGCAATCGATGATGACGTCTGGGAGCTCTACGGGCCCGAGGACTGGACCCAGGCCCACGATCTCTCAGCGGAGAATCCGGAGAAGCTGGCCCACCTGCAACGGCTGTTCCTCATCGAGGCCGGGAAATACAACGTGCTTCCCCTCGACGACCGGCGTGTCGAGAGCGTTTCAACCCTGATCTCGCCGGGCGGCCACAGCTGATCCAGGGCAACACCCAGATCCTGTTCGGAGGCATGGGTCGGCTCAGCGAGAATTCGGTCGTGGTGATGAAGAACAAGTCGTTCGCCATCACGTCCGAGATCGTCGTCCCCGAAGGCGGAGCCAGCGGCACCATCGTCTCCCAGGGTGGAGCCTTTGGAGGGCTGTCCCTCTACGCCCACGAGGGCAGGCCTGCCTTTGTTACAACTTCTTCGGGCTGCAGCAGTTCAAGGTGTACGGCGACGAGCTGCTCCCGGCAGGGGAGCACCAGGTCCGGATGGAGTTCACCTACGACGGTGGGGGCCTGGGCAAGGGTGGCGACGTCAGAGCTCTTCGTCGACGGGGCACAGGTGGGCGAAGGCGGGTCGACTGCCACCGTCCCCATGGTCGTTCTCCGCGGACGAGACCACCGATGTCGGGCACCGACACCGCCACGCCGGTAACCGACGACCTCGGCCCCAAGGATGTCCATTTCACCGGTCGGGTGAAGTGGGTGCAGATCGACCTCGGCGAGGACGCCGACGGACGCCGACCACCTCATCTCCCCCGAGGAGCGCTACCGGATCGCCATGGCCCGCCATTTGTCAGACCCCTCACGTAGTCTTCAACTTCCTCGGCATCCCGCCCGAGCAAGAACGGATCTCGGCCCCTGCGCCGAAATCCGGTCGACATGTCGTCGGCGTGGAGTTCGTGAAGGACCGCATGGGCGAGAACTTCGAGACGATTGGCACCGCCACGTTGCACATCGACGACGAGGTGGTCGCCGAAGACGAGATCCGCACCATTGCTGCGTTCTATGCGCTCTGTGGCGAGGGTCTGTGCATCGGCTACGACAGCGGCGACACGGTGAGCTCGGAGTACACGCCCAAGTTCGAGTGGACCGGGGGCGAGATCATCAAGGTGGTCTTCGACGTGGCCGACGACGCCTACGTCGACGTCGAGCGGCTCCTGGCCGCGGCGATGGCGAGGGACTGAGAGGAGGACGGCATGGCACACAGGGAAGAAGAGCCACTCCCCATCGGAGGATCAGAGCTGGCTGCCGGGATCGGCGTCATGTTCGCCGCCACCCTGATGATCGTGGGCGGGATCATGCAGGTCTTCCAGGCAATTTCCGCGATTGCCAACGACGAGTTCTTCGTGACGCTTCCGAACTACGTCGTGACCCTCGACGTGTCGACTTGGGGTTGGATCCACCTCGTCTTCGGCATCCTGGTGGTGATCGCCGGCATGTCCCTCTTCTCCGGGAGCAGGGCGGCGGCGATCTTCGCTCTCGTCCTGGCGGTGCTCAGTGCCATCGCCAACTTCGGCTTCATCCCGTACTACCCGTTGTGGGCCATCTTCATCATCGCCGTGGATGTGTTCGTCATCTGGGCCATCGCCCGGTCCGGGGTGCTCGAGACCTGATCCTCGGCCGCACCGGCGTAGTGGTTCTCGATATCAGATCCAGGGAGACGAAGTGAGCGGCACGGCCGGTGGCGGGGTGACGATGGTCGCCATCTCGGTTCGCTCCTGTCGCGCCACTGCAACCGCCCGGATGACCTCCGTGCGAACCGTAAGGCCGTCGGACGGCTGATGCCAGAACTGAACGAGGGCTGTGACCCGCACCGGGTCGACCGAGGTGAGATAGACGGCCGGCGGGGGCTCGGGCAGCACACCGGGCACCGCGGCCACGATCGCAGCCAGATCCTGCACCGTCTCCTCGAGTTCCCTGGACCTGATGCGCACCTCGACCTCCGACCGACGCGCCCCTCGATCGGTCTGGTTGACGAGCGGGTTGTTGAGTACCTCGGAATTGGGGAGGTGCACCCGACGGCCGTCGAATGTCTCGATGATCACCGCCCGGCCATTCATCTCGACGACATTGCCGACGTAATCGAGGGAATCGACCTCGTCACCGACCTCGATCGGTCGCCGCGTCTGGAGCACGACCCCGGCGGCGAAATTCTCGGCGATGCCGCGGAGCGCCAGGGCGAGGATGACGCCGATCACGATCACCGCCGTGAGCAGTGGCTGAATCGGAACGCCGATTATGGACAGGGCGACTCCGAACCCGACGAAGAGGACGACATAGCCGGCCGCGCGGGCGGTGAGATCACGCAACTCGTCGGAGAGACCCTGGAGCCGTGTCAGCAGCTTGCCCACTGCTTTGCGGGTGATGCGGGAAAGGATCCAACCCACGATCGCGACTGCCACCGCCAGAACCGCGTTCCAGGGGTCGATCGTGGTGGTGGTCAGAGTCTCGGCATCGACAGCGAGAACCGCACTCATCGAGCGACATGGTGTCACGACCTCGATGACCGGAAGAGGATTTCGAGCATGAGCACGGATGTCGCGAGCACCGCGAAGACTCCATGGTTGTTTGCATCCCTGCGTGGCTACCGGCGCGAGTGGCTGACGAGGGATCTGATCGCCGGTCTGACGGTCTGGGCGGTGCTCGTGCCGGAGTCCCTCGCCTACGCCACCATCGCCGGCGTCTCCCCGGTGATCGGGCTCTATGCCGCCCCGGCCGCACTGATCCTGTACGCAGCCTTCGGCAGCTCCCGGCATCTGGTCACCGGCCCGATGGCCGCCACCGCGGCACTGTCGGCAGCAGCTGTCGCCGACCTGGCGACTGACGACGCCGACTTCCTCACGTTCACGGTGGTTCTCGCAGTGGTAACCGGTCTGGCCGCGCTCATCGCCGGCCTGCTCCGTCTGGGCTTCGTGGCCAACTTCATCTCGGAGCCGGTGCTCAAGGGTTTCATCATCGGTCTCGCCCTCACCATCATCGTGGGGCAGCTGCCCAAGCTGTTCGGCATCGAAGGGGGCGAAGGCGACTTCTTCGAGAAGCTGTGGGCATGGCTGACCAACCTGGACGAGACCCATCTTCCGACACTGGCGGTGGGCCTGGTGTCCCTCGCCATCGTCTTCGCCTGTCGTGAGTATCTGCCCCGGGCACCCGGCCCCCTGATCGCCGTCATCTTCGGGATCGCAGCCGTGGCCCTGTTCGACCTGGACGCACTCGGAGTGTCCATCGTCGGCGAGATCGAGTCCGGTCTCCCCTCGCTGGGGCTGCCCGATGCAACTCTGGACCATTACCTGGGCATAGCCCCGGCTGCGCTCGGGGTGATGTTGGTGGGCTTTGCCGAGGGTCTAGGTGCCGGCAAGACATATGCCGCCCGACATCACTACGAGATCGATGCCAATCGGGAGTTGATCGGTCTGGGCGCAGCAAACCTCGGATCCGGCATCAGTGGCGGGATGGTCGTCAACGGCAGTCTCTCCAAGACCGCAGTGAACGGCTCGGCCGGGGCGAAGAGCCAGATGTCGGGCATCGTCGTCGCCGGTCTCACCATCGTCACCCTGCTCTTCCTCACGGCATTGTTCGCCGACCTCCCCGAGGCAACCCTGGCCGCCGTCGTGATCGCCGCCATCGTCGAGTTGGTCGACATCGACTCGTTGCGCAAGCTGTATCGCGCCTACAGCGACAGACTCGGCCGCATCTACGGATTCGCCGCCCGCCCCGATTTCATCGCCGCGGTCGCCGCGATGCTGGGCGTTCTGATCTTCGACACCTTGCCTGGTCTCTTCATCGGCATCGCGATGTCGTTGTTCCTGATGGTCTACCGGATCTCGAAGCCCAACATCGCGCGGCTTGGCGTCGAGCCTGGCACCAGTGTGTATGTCGACACCGACCGTCACCCGGAGGCCACGACATCAGCCGGCATCGAGATCCTGCGGGTGGAAAGCGGGCTCTTCTTCGGCAACGCCGATTTCGTTCGCACCCATGTCAGGACACTGGCGGCGAGTAAGGATGCGAAGGCCGTGATCATCGACGCCGAGACCGTTCCCTTCGTAGACGTGACGTCGGTGAAGATGTTGTCCGAGCTGGCCGAAGAGCTGGGCAGGGGCGGAGTCCGGCTGGGATTGGCCAAGGACATCGGTCAGGTGAGGGACCTGCTGCCGGGGTCCGACGACGCAGGCTCGGTCGAGATCTACGACACGATCGACGAAGCAGTCAGGGCGATGTCGCAGACCAGCGGAGGTTGACGGAACCTGCGCCTCAGGCGTTGATCAGAGCGCGGTCCGCCTCTTCCGAGACGATTCGCTGATTCTTTCCCAGCCACCACAGGGCGATCAGCCCGGCGATCCCGGCGAGGAGGCCGCTCAGCTGGTTCCAGGTGAGTGCGCCGATCTCGGCGTCGCCGCTCCCGAACCGCAGCGAGTCGAGCAGGAACCGCTGGAATCCGTACCAGGTGACCCAGGCGAAGAAGAGCTGGCCGTAACGGAGCTCGATGCGGTCATAGAGCAAATAGAGCAGGCCGAGCAGCACAGCGGCACCGATCATGTCGTAGAAGGCCACGTGGTGATACACGCCACAAAACACCTCCCCGACGTCGGCCGCTACGCACTCGAGAGCGTCGTGTTGGGGAGCCACGTCGTAGCCTGGCCGGATCCCGTAGCCCCACCAGGCGGTGGTGCTCTTGCCCAAATGCTCCACGATCGCGAGGTCGCCTATGCGGCCGACCACCGTTCCGAGCGCCAGACCGAAAGCCGACATGTCGAGGGTGGGCAGGACCGGGAGCCCCACCTGTCTCATCCGTATCCAACCGGCGATGATGCCTCCGGCGAAGCCGCCCATGATCGAGAAATTGCCCGAGATCGGGTTCAACGCCTCCACCAAGGGCACACCAGTCATCAACTGGGCAGGCGTGGTGAGATAGCGAGCGCCGATCAGGGAGCCGATCAGCCCCCAGGTGAGCACCGACTGGTACTTGGCGGTGTCGAACCCGCGCTTGCCCATCTCCTTGTTGGCCAACCACGCCCCGGCGACGAAGCCCAGGGCGGCGAAAAGCCCGTGCAACGAGAACTGAAAGGGTCCGATATCCCAGATCGGGATCGGGCGGATAGCTGATGACGGCGAGCATGCTGAGAGCAGAGTACCTGGACCCAGAATCTGAGCTTCTAGCCTCCCGCTGATGTCAGCGGCCGGCAATCGAGTCGAGGTCCGGGCACCGGGTCGGGTCAATCTCATCGGCGATCACACCGACTACACCGGTGGTCTCGCCCTGCCTCTAGCCATCGATCGTCAGATCGTGGTCCGGGGCGTCGACAGCGATGAGCCCGTCATCATTCTCACCTCCGACCAGGACGCCGTCCCGGCAATCATCCCGCTCCCGGTCGCCGGGATCGCTGACATCGATCCGCCGTGGGCGAGACGAGTCGCGGCCATCGCTGCCGAGTTGGGGCGGGAGAATGGTTTCAATGGGTCGGTCGAATCGACGGTGCCGATCGGCGCCGGGCTCTCCTCGTCAGGTGCCCTCGGCGTCGCCCTTGCCCTCGCTTTGGGCGACGATGCCGACCTTTCACGGCTCGAAGTCGCTCTTCTCTGCCAGCGAGCCCAGCAGGCCGCCACGGGGGTCCCCGCCGGCATCCTCGACGAGATGGCCTCCCTCCACGGGCTCGATGGCCATGCAGTGCTACTCGACTGCCACGATCTGACGGTCGAACCGGTCCCGCTGCCCGAGGGCGCCGAGAGTAGTCGTCAAGTACATCTCCCACCGCACCGTTGCCGGGAGCCCCTATTCGGATCGGGTGGCGGCCTGCCACGCCGCCGAAGAGGTGATCGGACCACTTCGCCTGGCCGGGATGGAGGATCTCTCACCACTCAGTGATCCTGTCCTGCTCGCACGGGCCCGCCACGTGGTCTCCGAGAACGAGCGTGTGCGCCAATGCGTCGAAGCGCTCAGATCAGGGGATTTGAAGACCGCCGGCCACCTGATGACCGCCAGCCACATCAGTCTGCGCGACGACTACGAGGTATCCACCCCTGACCTCGATTCCGCGGTCGAGACACTGGTCTCCACTCCCGGTGTCTACGGTGCCCGTCTCACCGGCGCAGGCTTCGGCGGCTGCGTCATCGCCTTGGCGGAGCCGGGAGCCGTGACGGACGCGTGGGTGGTGCGAGCCGTGGATGGGGCGGAGGTCGTCTCGGGTGGATCCAATTACTATCGCGCCCAGTGAGTGAACTGCTGACCGCAGCCGCCGACGCTTTGAATGTGCCCGAGACACTGGTGCAACGATCGGCGGCGGCCAGGGCCACGGCCAACGGCACATCGGTGGACGACGTGTTGAACGCGTGGGCAGGAGGCGCCCCGGCTGCCGGATCGGCGCCGGCACCTGCAGCGCGCCTGCCGAGGAGCCAGCGCCCGAGGCGGACGAATCGACTGAGCCCGCCCCCTCCCCTGTTGCAGAGCCCGAGCCGGAATCGGCTGCTCAACCCGAGGTAGCGCCGGTAGCGGTCGGCAGTACTTGTCGAGCCGGAGCCGGAAGTCGTCCTCGAGCCCGTATCGCTGCGACGCCGGGTGCGGACCGCCGTGAGAGTGGGGGCTTGGACCGGTGCCGGGCTCGGACTGATCGGCTTCGTCGTGGCCAGCAACTGGTGGGCCGCTACTTCCACCGTCACCGGCGAGGAGTCCTTCATCCCGGTCATCCAGGTCAATTCCAACGGCGTGATCATCGGTGCTGCGCTGATCAGCGTCGTCTTCGGGGCTGTGATCGCCTCGCTTTCACGGGCCGCGGCGTCATGGGCCAATCCCGGGATGCAGCTCAGCAACTCACCGAGCTCCACCGCCTGGATCGGCGCCCTGATCGGCCTTTTCCTTGGGGTGGTGGCCGGTGCGGTCCTCACCGGCCTGGGGATCCCGGTGGAAGGAGCTGAAGGTGTCGTTCAGCTACCGGTCCTCGCCACCATCGGCGTGATGGCGATCGGAGGCGCGGTCCTCGGCGGTCTCACGGCAGCGGTCACCCAGGCAATCGGAGTGCCGGTTGCCGTGCCCGAAGGGTCCGGAGAAGAGATCGACCACGGTCAGGCAACGACTTGGCTATGCCTTCGGCATACCTCTCACCGCACTCCTGTTGCTCCTCATCCTCGTCCTCCCTTTCGCCTGGGCCCTCATCCAATCGCATCATCTGAGTGGAGGCAGTGCCGCCCTCATCGGGATCTTGGTCGCATCCGGCATCCTCGGCTTCGCCGCGCTCGCCGGTACCAAGCCCAACATCAAGCTCTCGTTTGGCGAGGTGATGGTCGCGGTGATCGGGATCGGCACGATCGTTGTCTTCATCCTTGCGGTCATGTTCGCCCGGAGCCCCGACGAGGAATCGGAGGAGCCCGCGGCCGAGCCCGAGGCAGCGATCACACTCGTTATCGGTTGAGAAAGACCCCCTCCGGCCCTTCTGGCCACCTCCCCCAACGTCGCTTCGCTCCTGGGGGAGGAATCAGCTCAGACCGGCAGCGTTGGCCAGGTCCGACGCGTTGATGGCGGCGGAGAGATCTCCCTGAGCGAGGGCGGTACGCATACTCCGGGCGACCTCGAGAGCCACCTGGATCTGAGCCTCTTTCGTCGATGCGCCGAGGTGCGGAGTGAGCACGAGGTTGGGGGCATCGAGCAATGGGCTGTCCGGCGACAGCGGCTCGTGCTCATAGACATCGAGACCCGCTCCTGCGATCCGTCCATTGTTGAGTGCGTTGGCCAGGGCCGCCTCGTCGACGACGCCACCACGCGAGACATTCAGCACGAACGCGCCCTTTTTCATCCGGTCCAATGTGCCCTCTCCTATCAGACCCCTCGTCTCGGCATTCAGCGGGACATGGAGAGTGATGACGTCGGCGCTCTCGATGAGACGATCCAGGGATACCAGACGCAGGTGCCGCTCGCCGACTCGCTCGGCGGCCAGATATGGGTCGTAAACGATCACGTCCATGCCGAAAGCCCGGCAACGCTGCGCCACCTCCCATCCGATCCGACCTGCCCCGATGACGCCCAGGGTCTTCCCCCTCAATTCGACGCCCTGCAGGCTCGAGCGCTCCCATCGGCCTTGACGAATCGACCTGTCGGCCACGGTCACTCTCCGTGCAACCGCCAGCATCAGCGCCATGGTCAGCTCGGCGGCCGAGATTGTGTTGCCGCCCGGGGCATTCATCACCGCCACGCCTCGCTCGGAAGCCGCGGCTACGTCGATGTTGTCCACGCCGACGCCTGCCCGGCCCACCACCTTGAGGCCAGGCGCCCCGTTCAGCAGCGAGGCATCTACACGAGTGGCGCTGCGGACGATCAGACCCGCAGCGGTCTTCAACCCGGCAACGAACTCCGGGTCGGAGGAATCCTTGATCAGGACCACGTCGAAGCGATCATCTTCGCGAAGCGGTGCGAGGCCCTTCTTCGACACCCGATCGGTGGCCACCACCCGATACGGCATGCTCAACCCAAGACCTCACCGAGGGTGCCAAGCAGCTCGCCGAGCACCTGGGGTTGGTGATCGCCCATGTGGCCGATTCGGATCGTCGACTCCTTCAGCCTCGAATAGCCGCCGCCAATCACCCATCCCCGCTCTCTCATCGCTGCGACCACCTCAGGGCCGGATCGGCCCTCCGGCAGGCTGATGCAAGTGATCGTTGGTGAGCGGTGACCCTCTGGTGCGAGCACAGCGATCTCGGAACCTTCGGACCGCATGGCCCCGACCCACTCGATCGTGGCCAAACGCATCGCCGCGTGCCGTTCCCAGCGTTGCTCGATGCCCTCGGCCATGATCCTCTCCAGTTGGACTTCGAGGGCATAGAGCAGCGAGATCGCTGGTGTTGATGGCGTTTGAAATGCCTCCAAAGACTTCATGAGCGGCAACAGGTCGAAGTAGTAGCCCTTGTTCATGGCCTGGGCGGAGCGATCCAGCATCGCCGGCGACGCGACGGCGAAGGCCAGGCCCGGAGGCAGGGCCAACGCCTTCTGCGACCCGGTGAGGACGAAGTCAAGAGCCCAGTCGTCGGTGCGGATCTCGGCTCCGGCCACTCCGGTAACCGAGTCGATAAGCAGCATCACACCCTCATGCCGCCGGGTCACGGAGGCGATTGCCTCGAGATCCTGGAGGGCTCCGGTAGAGGTCTCGGAGTGGGTCATGGTGACCGCATCGAACCCTCCCTGCCCCAATCTGGCGTCGAGCTCGGCGGGATCGTGAACGAGGCCCCAATCCACCGACCAGACCTCGGTGTCGTGGCCACAAGCCATGGCTATCTCGGCGAACCTCGAGGAGAAAGCGCCATTCACCAGGCTCAAGACCCTGCCGCCGGCCACTCCATTTCGCACCGAAGCCTCCATGAGACCTGTAGCCGACGAGGTGGACACGATGACCGGCTGCTCTGTGAGAAAAACCTGCTTCAGCCCGTCCTGGAGACGGGCGAGCAACGCCTCGATGGCCCGGCCCCGGTGACCGATCATCGGGCGAGCCTGGGCGGCGAGCACGTCGGGATGGACCTCGGTGGGACCGGGTAGGAAGAAATGACCTGGCGGTAGGTCGATCGGCATGTGCTCCTCGTACTCGGTTGGGCGCCCTCTACCCGTCAGCCAGGCTCAGTGCGTACCGCACGCTACCCACGATCTCCCACCCAACGAGAACCGGCTCACCCGTCCGTTGATGCTCCCTGAGGTGGGAGAGGGGGAAGTCATAGTCGCCGTCGGCGGTAGGAACGAACTCGAGCTCAGACCCCTCGACCAGGACCACGAACGAAGTGACGTCCTCCAGGCTGCCGTCCACCGAGGTGACCACGCCGCGCGCTGTGCCTTCCGTCTGATTACAGGCGACCAATCCGAGGGTCATCACGACGACGATGATCGACTTCAGGATGCCCGAAGCGTGGACTCGAGACGCTCCCACTCGCGCTCCTGCTTCGTCCAGCGAAACCAAATCACTGCGATCGTCGACCAGAGGAGGAGCCCGCCACCCAGCTTCATGATGACCCCGGCGATCGTCTGGTCGGCCACCGCAGCGAGCCCGAACGCCAGGGCGGCATCGCCATATACCGGGTAGAGCGGAACCGTCGAGAAGGTCAGGAACGATGCGGGGATGGTGGGCAGCAGCGACTGGGCGAAGAGGTAGCCCATCTGACCAGGCGGCGGGAGTCTGGGGATGGCCGTCGTCGGCGAGAAAACGGGCATCCACATCAGGACGGAAACGCCGAAGAGCCAGGCGTGGACCAGGAGGTGCGGCGGGCCACCCTGCACCATGAGGGCCACCAGGTCGGGCCAGTGGATTGCGATGAATGTGGTGTTGAACAGGACGAAGGCGGGCACGGGTTTGGCCAAAGGCCTGATGAACCGGGCGACCTTGGGGTGACCAATGGTCGCGTCGGCCAGCCATCTCGGAGTCCCCCGGAGCATCAAAGGCGGTATCACCAGTGCGATCACCATGTGCTCCACCATGTGCACCGTGAACAACGACGTCTCGCCGATGTCGTGGACTGGCCAGCCCGAAACCAGCCATAGGGCAACGACCGCCAGATACCACTGCCATTTCTGCCCGGTGGTCGCCGGTGGCGCCTCGGGAGCAAGCACCGGGCGCAGCCTGCGGTCTGCGTACCAGTAGCCGAAGGCGAGGGCGAAGGCCAGCGCCCACACGTCGTAATGGGGATGAAATGGGGGAATCATCTCAACCACTCGTGAGGGCTATTGCCCCGAGTGCGCTGAGGATGATGGTGTACAAGGCGCAGGCCAGGATGAAACCGGCGGTGAAGAACCGGCTCAGCACTCGATTCTCGAAGCGGAGATGCATGTACCACCCGATGACGATCACGAATTTGAGAGCGGCCAGCCCGATCAGGAGCACAGTGTTCAAGTTGCCGAGGTCGAGGTCCCTGTGGATGTAGTAGATGGCGACTTCGACTGCGGTGAGCACGGCGAGCACCACTGCGATCTTCCAGTACTGAGCCGGAGTCGGGTGATGGATGTGCTCGGGGGTGGTCACACCGGTGGCTCCGAGAGCAAGTAGACGACGGTGAAGATGATGATCCAGATGATGTCGACGAAGTGCCAGTACAGGCCGACGAGCTCGAGATTGAGGCCCTGCCGGTCGCTCAACCCACCCCGGCGTCGTGAAATCCCCCACAGGGACAGAAGCATGATCACCCCGATGGCGACGTGGGTCCCGTGAAAGCCGGTGAGGAGGTAAAAGGCCGACGCGGCCGGATTGGTGGACAGCTTCATGTCGAATTCGACAATGAACTCGGTGAATTCGAAAACCTGACCGGCGAGGAACACCGAACCCAGGGCGGCTGTCGCGAAGAGCCAGGTCCTGGCCCCGTCTGCATCCTCGCGCGTCTGTGCGTTGTGGGCGAGGACCATGGTCAACGAGCTCATCAACAGGACGAACGAGCTGACCGAGGTGAAGGGGATGTCGTAGATCTGCGACGGGTAAGGCTGAGGGAAGCCGGGCCGCTGCGAGTAGAGCAGGTAGTTCGAGATCAGGGCACCGAAGAAGAGGAACTCGGAGCTGAGAAAGAGCCACATCCCCAGCTTGCGGTCCTCGACACCCGTCCCCTCGTGCTCCGGGTGGGCGTGCTCCAGGTCGGCCTCGTGGATGAGCTCAGTCATCGACCGGCTCCATCTCTCCCCCCGAAGTGGGGAGTACCGCCGCAGGCGAGGAGGGGGAAATCTCGTCCTCATCCTCCTCCTCATCGTGCCCACCGTGCGGCTCCTCGAGTGGCTCGATGGCCCAGCCGATGACCGCGGCGAGGGCGATTATGAGCCCGACCACGATCAAGCCTTTGCCCCACATCTCCAGGTGATAGATCACGCCGTAGAACATCAGCGGAAGACCCATGGCGAAGAAGAACGGGAAGTAGGAGGGGTTGGGGAGATGGATTGGTGACGCCGGGTTGAGCTGTTGGTGCTCGATGTTGGCGACGATCTCGTCACCGTCCTCCTTGCGGACGGCGCGGCCCTCGGCATCCTCGTCGTACTTCAAGTGCCAGAAATGATCCAGGCTGGTCACCACCGGGGACACGGCAAAGTTGTACTCGGGCGACGGGTTGGGCGACATCCACTCGATCGTGCGAGCGTCCCATGGGTCCAGACCCGACGCCTCGCCCCGGCGCTTGCTGGTGAACCAGTTGATCATGAAGATCAATATCGAGAAGGCGATGATGAAGGCGCCGATGGTGACGGCGATGTTCCACGGCTCCAGATTCGTCTCCGGGGCGTACTTCCAGGTGCGTCGAACCATTCCCTGGAGGCCCAGCCAGTGCATCGGCCCAAAGGTGAGGTTGAACCCGAGCAACATCAGCCAGAAATGCACCTTCCCCAAGCGCTCGTTCATGAGCCGGCCGGTCAGCTTGGGGAACCAGTAGTAGAGCCCACCGAACAGCCCAAACACTGCGCCGCCAAAGATCACATAGTGGAAGTGGGCAACGATGTAGTAGGTATCGGTCTGCTGCCAGTCCGAGGGGACGACGGCGTGGGTGACCCCGGAGAGCCCACCGATGGTGAACATCGCGACAAAACCGATGGCGAAGAGCATCGGGGTCGAAAGCCGGATCCTTCCCATCCACATCGTGCCCAGCCAGTTGAAGATCTTGATCCCCGTTGGGATGGCGATAGTCATCGTGGCCAGGCCGAATGCGGCCTGGGCGACCGGTGTGATGCCGGAAGCGAACATGTGATGGGCCCACACCCCGAAACCGAGGAAGGCGATGGCGGCGCCGGCGAACACCACGGCCGAATACCCGAAGAGCGGTTTTCGGGAGAAGGTGGGCAGGATCTCGGAGACGATCCCCATGGCCGGGAGGATGAGGATGTACACCTCGGGGTGGCCGAATAACCAGAACAGGTGCTGCCACAAAATCACATCCCCCCCGGCCTGAGCGGCGAAGAACAACGACCCGAATTGACGGTCGAAGGTCACCATGAACAAGGCGACGGCGATGATCGGGAGCGAGAACAGGAGGAGGAAAGAGGTGATCGTCGTCATCCAGGCGAACACCGGCATGCGGAGCAGACGCATCCCCTTGGCCCGCAGGTTGAGCACCGTCACCAGGAAGTTGACCGAGGACACCAGTGAGGCGAGACCGATGATCTGTAGCCCGAGGGCCCAGTAGTCCATCGCGGTGCCCGGGGAGTAGAGGGGCCCGGCGTTGGGCTGATAGCCGAACCAGCCGCCATCCGGGGAATCGGCGAGGAAGTTGAAACTGCCGGGCCCACCTCCTGGGGCCAGATTCCCATCGATTCCCCCGATCCCGTCGACACCAATGGGTGGCGCCGAGGTGCCGAAGATGAAGGTCGAGTAGAGAAAGATCCCCCCGAAGAAGAAGATCCACCACGACAACGCGTTGAGCCGGGGGAAGGCGACGTCCCTCGCTCCGATCAACAGCGGGAGCATGTAGTTCATCAACGCCGCCGACGCAGGCATGACGAAGAGGAAGATCATCGTCGTCCCGTGCATCGTGAACAGTGCGTTGTATGCGCCGGCGGTGAGGAACTCGCCGTTGGCCTGGGAGAGCTGGATTCGGAGAAGCAGGGCCTCCATGCCACCGATGATGAAGAAGGTGAAGGCGGCGTACCCGTACATGATCCCGATGCGCTTGTGGTCCACGGTGGTGATCCACGACCAGAGCCCCTTCGTGGAGCTCGGGCGCCGGAAGATCGTGGTGGTCGGGCGTTCGGCGGTGGCGGTCATTCCAGAGTGTCCAGCCAGACGATGAGAGCATCGATTTCGGCCTCGGTCAAGGCGAGGTCAGGCATGAAGCTTCCGGGCTTGATATAAGGCGGGTCGGCCAGCCAATCCTTGAGGGCCTCGTCCCGACTCTGGCCCTCGGCGGGGAGGATCGCCCCGGCAAAGACGGGCCGCGATGCGAAATGGGTCAGGTCGGGACCGTTGAAGGATGCACGATCAGTGGGACCGAGCACCTCGTCCTCGAGTCGCACGTTGTGGCACTGGGTGCAGCCCTTGGCCCCGAACAACTCGAATCCTTCAAACCCGACGCCGCCTTCCTCGGGGGTCGCAGCCGCCGTTTGTTGCTCGGCCAACCAGGCCTCATACTCGGCCGGCTCCACAGCCTGGACCCTGGCCCGCATCAGGGAATGGGAGAGACCGCAGAACTCGGCACAATGACCCCAATATGTGCCGGGCTCATCGGCCTGCAGACGGAGCAATGTCGTCTGGCCTGGCACCAGGTAGCGCTTGCCGTTGAGGGCGGGGATCCAGAAGTTGTGCAGAACGTCGTCGGACGTCATTACGGCACAGACCTCCTGGCCGGCGGGAATCACCATGATGTTGGCGGTGTCGATCTCGGCGTCGGGGTAGTGGTATTCGAACCACCATTGATGCCCGATCACCTGGATCTCGATCGCGTCTGGATCACACTCGGTCAGCTCGAAGACCGCGGCCGTGGTTGGGACCGCGATCCCGGCCAGGATCAGGGCGGGGATGATGGTCCAGGCGATCTCCAGCTTCGGGCTGCCATGGAGCTGCTTGGCCTCCTTGGACCCGTCGCGATCGCGGAACATGAATACGGCGACCAGGATCGCTCCCTGCACCAGGATGAACACAGCGACGGCGATCCAGAAGACCGGCCAGAAGAGGTTGTTGATCTGCTCGGCGAAGGGGCCGGCCGGCTCGAAAGTAGTGAGAGGCTGATCCTCGCTCCCGATGAAGGAGCAGGCCCCTAGGAACACGACGGCGCCGATAAGGACGCCAAGGCGAATCAGGCGGTGACGGGACCGGACCATCGGTTTGGCATCATACGGACTCGCCAAACCCCCGACCAACTATGGGCTCACAGCGTCGATCGCGGTCGTCAGCTCGTCGTCGGACGCGGCGCCCTCGAACGCCGCGGAGACCACACCGGAGGCATCCACCACGAATACCCAAGGCTCGGACGGCAGTCCCCACTCACTCGTGGCAGGCACAACCGTCAGGTCGTCCGGTGTGGCCACCTGGAGATCCTCGTAGATCTCGACATGAACGAATTCCACTCCCGGGTGGGCCGGTCTCAGAGTCTTGACCTGGTCGAGGAGGGGCCCACAGGCCTGGGATGTGCAAAAGGCAGGTGTCGCGAAGACGATCACGGACGGGGCGCCAGAAGTGACGGCCGAAGCGACGCTGGATTCGTACATCGCCGGGTCGGGCTCGGGGTCGGAGCTGATCACAGACAGGTCGGGGAATTCGGCCGAGGTCCTGGTCTCCGATGCGGGGGCTTCGTCACCGGGCTCGACGACCGGCGGGTCGTCGTAGGCGACGAATCCGGCCGGCCCGGCAGTGGCCAGGCCCTCGGCGTCGATGGTGGCCTGGTAGGTGGCCGCTTCCGGGATGTTCACATGGGCGACGTAGAGGCCACGGACGTCGGGGATGGTCCAGATGAATTCCATCGGGTAGGTGTCGAGTGGCGAGCCGTTCTCGTCACGGATGGTCACCGTTGCCTCCCGGTCAGCGGAAGCCAAGAATTCGTCCGTCTCTGGGTCGACCAGCCCGAACAGCACCCGTTGCTCGCCGAGCCCGATGCTCCCGTTGCTCGAGGCAACAAGAGCGAAAGGCTCCACCTCATCGGAGCCACAGGCGGCGCACAACATCGCCAGGCCGAGCAGACCCGGGAGAATCCGCCTCATCGCACAAGCACGTCGAGCATCACCGCTCCAAAGAGAGCGGCGAGATACACCGTCGAAGTGGTGAAGAGACGCATCGCATCCTCCGGGCGGCGAAAGACGCGCCAGGTATCCCACAGGAACCAGGCACCGAGGGCGATGGCCGCGCCGAGATAGATCCAGCGCATCCCGGCCACCGGCACGAGGAGCAGGCTGATCGCCACCATGAGGCCGGTGTAGAGCAGCATCTTGCGGGTGGTGGCCTCGACCCCGACCACCACCGGGAGCATTGGCACCCCCGCCTTCTCGTAATCGTCCCGGTACCTGATGGCGAGGGCCCAGAAATGAGGTGGCGTCCAATAGAAGACGATGAGGAATAGGACCCAAGCAGAGAGGTCGAGCGAGCCGGTCACAGCCGCCCAACCGACCAGAGCCGGAGCCGCCCCGGCCGCCCCGCCGATCACGATGTTCTGAGTGCTAGTTCGCTTCAGCCTCATGGTGTAGACGAACACATAGAAGAGAAGGGCTGCGGTAGCGATTGCGGCGGCAAGCAAGTTGGTGGTGGCCCAGAGCCAGGCGAATCCGGCGACTCCGAGGGCGATCCCGAACACGAGAGCGTTCGACGGAGTCACCTCGTGCCGGGCAAGTGGCCTCGAACGAGTCCTCTTCATGATCTGGTCGATGTCCCGGTCGACGTAGTTGTTGAGAGCGTTGGCCCCACCGGCGGAAAGGGATCCCCCGATCAGAGTGGCGAGGACCGGCCAGAGCCCGGGCCACCGACCGGCAGCCAGCACCATCGACGGCACCGTGGTGATGAGCAGAAGCTCGATGATCCGCGGCTTGGTGAGTGCGAAATAGGAGGCGACCTTGGATCTCGCCGACACGCCCGCAGCGGTGGGGTCTGTGATCAACGGGATGGCCATCTCATGCCCGTCAGTCGTCATCACTGCTCTCTTCTGTCGACACCGCTTCCATCTCCGGTTCAGTCTGTTTCTCGGCCGCGGCCCGTTTTGCCCTCCGCTCCGCCCAACGCAGGGCAAGGATGGCCAGCACTGCAGGCACCACGAAGATGCCGATCTCGTCGATGCCCCCATAGTGCGCAAATGTCACGTTCACCCCGCGAGGATGAGCAGGCCCAGTGTGGTCAGGGCAACCATAAGTAGAAGCATCGCATACTGAGAGCGAACGGCCTCAGTCCCGAAGTCTCCGAGCGCCCGGTCGTGAGCCAGGATCACCCCGAGCACATGACCGGTGACGATCACCGCCACCTGCGCGTACCACACAGGCTCGGCGGCGGTGATGAAGAAATCGACCTTGCGGTCGGCAGTGCCGAAGAGATTCCAGCCGAGCGCGAACGGGTCCGATACGGCGGCGATCAGCTGCTGCCCCTCGAAGAGAATGAGTGTCATGTAATGGGCCAGGGCGTAGGCGAGGGCGATAGGGACCAAGGTGTGGGCGAAACGCATCGCCACTCGGGAGGTCGTCCACGAGCCGCCCACCATGCGGGCCGCCGCCCACGAAGCGATCCAATAGGCGGCACCGACGGCGAGGACACATCCGAAAAGCAGCACGGTCTCTCCGAACATGGTCTGCCCGAAGTCCCCCATCAAGCTGCGGAACGACTCCGTCGCCGAGGCTCCGTCGTAGGTGACCGTCCCGATGGCCACCACCACGAAGGCGGGTAGCCCCCTCCAGGCGGGAAGGACGGTCAGAGCACGCAGCCAGCCTCTCCAGACCAGACGGCCGTCACCACGTCTCCCTACGGGCGAGATGGCGGAAAGGAGCCGGTTGTAAGGGGTGAAGCCATCGAAGACGGCCAGGCCCGTCTCCCGACCGGCATAGGCCATCGCTGCGAGCATCCCGAGCGTGTAGACCAGCGCGGCCGTGCCAAGGGTGACCGGATCGCCCGAATCTGGGCTGACCAACTCCAGCCAGGTGAAAGCGACGAGCACGGCTGCAGCGGGCCACACTCCGAGAGTGTCGAGGAGCCCCGTCCGCTCGCCGCGTCCCACCCTGAGCACCCGGGCCAGCGATCGCCACGGGTTGATGTCGGTGTACCAGTCGCCGATGATGGCGCCTGCAAACGGGACCACAAGCCAGAACACGACCCACACCAGGACCGGGGCGATGGTCGGGCGGGTGGGATCGGTTTCCAAGCCGAATAGGGGTGGGATCAACTGCCCGATCACCAGGAAGAGCGCCATCACGCCGAGAAGTGGCAATAACCAGCCCCGGCGCACCGTAAGCCGGGCGGCCTCGTGACGGGGGCCCTCCTGGAGGCGAGGTTCGGGCCATAGAGCTGCCAGGGCGATGAAGGTGATCACCAGGACCACGCCTGCTCCGACGATGAAGTAACTCAATGGCACCGGGAGGTCGAGTCGTCCCCCGATCCCATGCGCTCTCGCCACCGACGGGGCGCCGAAGACGGCCAGGCCGGCCAGAAAGAAGACGACGCCGAAGCGTCGAATCAAGGAGTCACCTCGAGCACAAACAGAGGGACATGAGTCTCCTCCAGCTCCACCTCCCAGATCCCGGGCACATCGACGGTCAATGCGATCTCGATTGGGACTCCGGCCATTGCCTCGAAGAAGAGGTCGTACCCGTGGACGTGGATCTCGGCATCGACATCAGACAGCACCCAGATCGACACCGCATCCCCCACGGTGAAGCTGAACGTCGTCGGCCCGGCGACCTCGCCGCTCTCGATGGAAACGTCAATCGTCTGGGCGGTGGTGGTGGTCTCGGCGACCGTCGAAGTCGTGGTCGCCATCGTCGTGGTCGTCGTCGGCTCGGTGGTCGTAGTTGAGACCGTGGTTGTGGTCGAGGTCGTCGTGGTAGAGGCGTCGCCCCCACCACAGGCGACGACCAGCAGCACGATTCCCGTCAGAATCGCCATCCTGGTTCGCATCGCCGGAACGCTAGATCGCTGCCCGCCCAATCGAGGATTCCGGGCATAGGCTCCGGGCATGCGATGGGTACGGCGGATATTCGTGGGCTTACTCGTGCTGGCGGCCGCTATTGCAATCGTCGGTTTCTTCCTGGTCCGACGCTCCTTCCCCCAGGTCGATGGCGAAATTCCCGCTGCCGGCCTGGCCGGTGATGTCGAGATCGTTAGAGATGACGACGGCGTTCCCCACATCTATGCGGGCAACGAGCACGACCTCTTCCTCGCCCAAGGCTACGTACATGCCCAGGATCGGTTCTGGCAGATGGACTTCTGGCGTCACATCGGCGCCGGACGGCTCTCCGAGATGTTCGGCGACAGTCAGGTGGACACCGATCTGTTCCTCCGCTCCCTCGACTTCACCGGTATTGCCGAGCAGGAGCTCGCGATGCTCGATTCCGACCAGCGCGCCATCCTCGACGCATACTCCGAAGGGGTGAACGCCTCCATCGAGGCCAGGTCTCCGTCGCAGATCAGCCTGGAGTACGCCATCCTCCCCCTCCAGGCCTCGGGATACGAGATCCAGCCGTGGACCCCGATCAACACCCTGACCTGGGCCAAGGTGATGTCGTGGGACCTGAGCTGGAACATGCTGCAGGAGATCGACCGTGCCGTCCTGAGCGCCGGGCTCCCATTGGAGCGGGTCGAACAGCTCTATCCCGACTACCCCGACGATCACCCCGTGATCGTCTCAACCGACCTGGCTGCCGCGGCCCTCGACCCGACGACGACCATCCCCGCGGCGGCATTGTCGGCGCTGGCCGACTCCGGCGAGCGGGCCAAGGAAGTATGGGACCTCACCGGGGGCGGGTTCTCGGGCATCGGGTCCAACAACTGGGTGGTCGGTGGCTCCCATACCGAATCGGGCCTCCCGGTGCTGGCCAATGACCCTCACCTGGCCATCCAGATGCCCTCCATCTGGTATCAGAACGGGCTCCATTGCACGGAGACGACAGACGATTGCCCGTACCAACTCATGGGGTTCTCCTTCCCGGGCACTCCCGGCGTGGTCATCGGGCACAACGAGCAGATCGCCTGGGGCGTCACCAACCAGTCGGTGGACACCCAGGATCTCTTCATCGAGAAGGTCAACCCCGACAATCCCTCTCAATACGAGTACCAGGGTGAGTGGGTCGACATGGAGGTCCGGCCGGAGACCATCGTCGTGGCCGGCGGGGACGACATCGAGTACGACGTGATGGTCACGCGGCACGGCCCGGTCATCTCCGACACCTATTTCGACGAACCGCCATTCGCAGGATCCGAACTCGACTTGCCCGAGGACTACGTCGTGTCGCTGGCCTGGCAGACCCTCCAACCTTCGACGCTGGTCGACGCGATCATCGGCCTGAACCGGGCCACCGGCTACGAGGAGTTCCGTACGGCCCTGTCGAAGTGGGACGTTGCCGCCCAGAACGTCGTATATGCCGACACGGACGGGAACATCGCGTATCAAGCCACCGGCGAGGCGCCGATCCGCGCCGGAGGGGATGGATCATGGCCGGTCGAGGGATGGACCGGGGAGAACGAGTGGACCGGTGTCGTCCCCTTCGACGACCTGCCTCGCCTCTTCAACCCGCCGCGGGATTACATCGCAACCGCCAACAACCCGGTGCTCACACCCGGGACTGCGCCATTCCTGTCGATCGATTCGGACTACGGATATCGGGCGGCCCGAATCGAAGAGATGATCGAGGGCACACCATCCGGGTTTTCGGTCGGCTCCGCACAGGAGATCCAGATCGACGGCCAGGACGGCGGGGCGCCCAACCTCGTCCCGCATCTCCTCGCCATCGAGTCGGAGAAGAGCGCGGTGACAGCGATGCAGGGAGTGATCGAACCGTGGTCCACCGGCCCGAGCGCCTTTCAGGCCGGGCCTGACTCACCCGGATGCGCCGCCTATCAGGCGGTCTGGACCCATCTTCTTCGGCTCGCCTTCCACGACGAGATCCCGGAGGACTATTGGCCCGACGGCGGGAGCCGTTGGTTCGAGGTGGTCCGCGGCTTGCTCGAGAACCCTGAGGACCCATTCTGGGACGACACCCGGACCGACGCGGTGGAGGACCGTGATGTCATTCTGGAGCAAGCGATGCTCGAGGCCCACGAGGAACTGGTAGGCCTCCTCGGCGAGGATGTCGCCGCGTGGAGATGGGCCGACCTCCACATTGCGTCATTCGAGAACCTGACATTTGGCCAGTCCGGCATCGCGCCCATCGAGTGGCTCTTCAATCGCACCGCCCCTGACCGGGTCGGGGGCAGCGCCGATCTCGTCAATGCGGTCGGGTTCTACCCGCCCGCCGGGTATGTGGTCGACTGGATACCGTCGATGCGGATGGTGGTGGACTTGTCTGATCTGGCTGGGTCGACATCGGTCAACACCACCGGGCAGTCCGGGCACGCCTTTCACACCCACTACGACGACATGCTCGACTCGTGGACCGACGGCGCCCACCACCCGATGCGTTGGACCCGCGGCGCAGGTCGAGGATGGAGCCGAGGGGACTTTGATCCTCGCACCGGCCGACTGAGCCCCTTCTTTGTCGTCCTAGGCCCATATCTGGCCCCACGTACCTCAGGTAAGCGGTGATCACCACCCCCGGGAGGCCCCGG
>CAWJLJ010000020.1:0-16350 GCA_963843585.1 uncultured Acidobacteriota bacterium | reverse complement strand
CAGTGAGAGCTCGAGCATCAACGCAGCGACTTCCGACCGGTGATGATCCACTCGTCCGATTGGGCGTCGTCGACCATCGCCTGAGTACACGGGTGAAGGCCCACGCCGAAGTAAGACGGCGCACGACCTCGCAGACTCTCGGCCTTGCCGACGTAGATCACTTCCGTCTTGTCACAGAAGATGTAGGCGCCGGGTTGGCCAGTCTCTCCGATGGTTTTGATCGTTGAACACGCTTCTCAGGTAGGAGGCGCCAACGGCGAGCCCGCAGTCTCGGAATCCCCGCCTCGTCGTCCAGTTCGTGATCGAGGGCCTCGACAATCGCTCCAGATCCCATCCGACGGCTGCGGCCGACTCGAGATTCTGGCTGTCGTCCGATGATCGAACAGCATCTGGCCCTCGCCGCCAGTTCCAATGTGATCCCCAAGGTGAAGTATCGACCAGCCACCACAAAGTACCCCGTCGGAATCAGTGATCGGAGTGGCTCGGGGCGGTCCAAAACAGGTGATTGATCACCAGTCCGAAGACTCCACTGGTCGACCGCCCGTCCAGCTTCCGCAATCGCCGTCTTCGTCCTCGATCTGCTCGAGGCCAAACACAAAATGACCCGTAATCGAATCGACGCAGAGGAGCCAGATCGGTAGCCGTCCAAGGACGACAGGTCCCGAATCAGCGGCTCGTCGCGCAAGGGCGAGGATAAAATCGACGCCGTGTGCGGTCGCCCCGGATCCCTTCAGAGCCCGCATGACGCGCCCTTCGCCACATGCGAGGTCGAGATATGTCCGACCGGCTTCGGGCTCTAGGACGTCGAGAAGCATCGGGTTGACCACCGCCTCGTAGGCGGGGTCGTCTTCGATCTCGGTAACCCACCAATCGGACAGGATCGGACCACGACATCGGTCCATATTCGTCGCTCGATTGCGATGCGGGCGAGCTGGTCAGACGGCGATGATCACGCCGACCAGGGCGGCCACGATCGCGAAGGCCTGCCAACATCGCGAGGAACATCTTGTCGAGTCGTAGACCCAAGGCGACGACGGCTGACTCGATCGAGGTCATCCGAGTCTCGAGGCCGTCCAAACGTGCCCCAAGACCGGATTCGAGTGCGTCCATCCGTGCCCCGAGACCCTCCATGCGCGCCTGCAATACCCCGATGTCGGCGCTCGTGGCCACACCGTTGGGGCCGAAGTTGGGCAATGATGCCATCAGCGTCTCCGCTCGCTCCGGTCGAGGAGCTCGCTCAGGCCATTGTAGAGATCGAGACGTGCTGCTCCCGATGGCACGATCCCACTGTGCCTTTTGGAACGACGCCGCTCAAGACGGCCGTCAGTCGCTGAGGACGTCCTTGAACCAGGGCAGTGTCCGCCCGAGGCCTTCCCGCAGCGAGATCTGTGGCTTTCCAGCCGAGGACCAGCTCCGCCTTGGTGGTGTCTGGCCGCCGGACCATGGGGTCGTCGGTCGGTCGGTCGTGAAACTCGATACCTGGGTGGTTTCCGACGACGTCCTGGACTGTCTCGGCCAATTCCAGCATCGTCACCTCTTCGGGATTCCCGATGTTCACCGGGCCGGTCTCATCGGAGAGCAGGAGCCGGAGAATGCCCTCCACCTCGTCATCGACGTAGCAAAGAGAGCGGGTCTGTGACCCATCGCCGAACACCGGCAGCGGTCGGTTCTGCAGCGCAGCCTTGAAGAAGGCGGGAACCGCTCGACCGTCGTCGGCCGCGCATCCGAGGACCGTACGTGTTGAAGATGCGGACGATCCTGGTGTCGACACCGTGCTCCCGGTTGTAGGCGAGGGTCATGGCCTCGGCGAAGCGTTTTGCCTCGTCGTAGACCCCCCGGGGCCCGATCGGGTTGACGTTGCCCCAGTAGGTCTCGGGTTGGGGGTTGACCAGAGGATCTCCGTACACCTCCGAGGTAGATGCCAGGAAGAACGTCGCTCCCTTGTGATGAGCAAGACCGAGGCCCTTGTGGGTTCCGAACGCACCGACCTTGAGGGTGTGGATCGGCCACTTCAGGTAGTCGACCGGTGATGCCGGTGAGGCGAAATTCAGGACATAGTCGACGTCGCCCGGAACGTGGAGATAGTCGGTTACGTCATAGTCGATGAGGCGGAACTTCCGGTCGCCCATCAGATGGGACACGTTCTGGGCGTTCCCGGTGATCAAGTTGTCGATGCAGGTGACCTGGGCGCCGGAATAGACCAGCCAGGTGCACACATGTGATCCGAGAAAGCCAGCGCCCCCCATGACCACGGCGTGCTTTCCCTCCAGCTCCCTGAAGCCACCAAACGCCGAGCGGCGCATGTCAAACACGTCAGATCCTTCCAAAGCGGTATCAGGCTATATCGGCAATGCGGTGAGCAGGTTTACCGGAAGGTTCAGCCCCCAACGAGTTCCCGGAGGAATTTTCCGGTGTAGCTCTCCCCCACCTGGGCGACCTCCTCGGGAGTGCCGATGGCAAGCACCCGGCCCCCGCCGCTGCCCCCCTCTGGACCGAGATCGATGACATGGTCGACAGACTTGATGACGTCGAGGTTGTGCTCGATCACGACCACCGTGTTGCCGGCATCGACGAGACGTTGCAGGACCTGGAGCAGCTTTCGGATGTCCTCGAAGTGAAGCCCGTGGTCGGCTCGTCGAGGATGTAGAAGGTGCGCCCGGTCGAGCGCCGTCCCAGCTCCGAGGAGAGCTTGATCCGCTGCGCCTCGCCACCGGAAAGGGTCGTCGCCGGCTGACCCAGCCTCACGTAACCGAGACCGACGTCATACAACGTCTGGAGGACGCGGACGATCTTGGGCTGGTTCTCGAAGAACCCGAGGGCTTCCTCGACCGACATCTCGAGAACATCCGAGATGTCGTGACCCTTCCACAGGATCTCCAGGGTCTCCCGGTTGTATCGCCTGCCTCCGCACACTTCACAGGGCACGTAGACATCGGGCAGGAAGTGCATCTCGATCTTGATCGTCCCGTCACCGGCACATGCCTCGCATCGCCCGCCCTTCACATTGAACGAGAAGCGCCCCGGCTTGTACCCACGCGCCCTCGCCTCGGGCGTCTGGGCGAACAGAGATCTGATCTGGTCGAAGAGCTTGGTGTAAGTGGCCGGGTTCGACCTCGGGGTGCGGCCGATCGGCGACTGGTCGATATCGATCACCTTGTCGATGTGCTCGATCCCCTCGATTTTCTTGTGCCGGCCCGGCACGACCCTGGCCCGATTCACCCGGTTGGCCAGAACCTTCCAGAGAATCTCCTCGATCAGCGTCGATTTCCCCGAACCCGACACCCCGGTGACCGCGGTGAACATCCCGAGCGGAAACGCGACGTCGATCCCCTGGAGGTTGTTCTCGGTGGCGCCGCGGATCGTGATCGCCTCTCCATTTCCCTGCCGACGGATGAACGGGACCGGGATCTGGCGACGCCCGGCCAGATAGTCGCCGGTGATCGAGTCAGGCTCGGCGGTGATGTTGGCCGAGCGTGCCCTCGGCCACGACGTGACCCCCGTGCTCGCCGGCTCCCGGACCGATGTCGACGATGTGGTCGGCCACCCGGATCGTGTCCTCGTCGTGTTCGACGACGATCAGCGTGTTGCCCAGGTCGCGGAGACGGAGCAGGGTCTCGATCAGACGCTGGTTGTCCCGCTGGTGGAGACCGATGCTTGGCTCGTCGAGGATGTAGAGGACACCGACGAGACCGGAGCCGATCTGGGTGGCGAGCCTGATTCGTTGCGCCTCTCCCCCGGCCAACGTCGCCGCCGATCGGCTCAGGGACAGATAGTCCAGCCCGACATCGAGGAGGAACTGGATCCTCGCCTTGACCTCCTTGAGCACGCGCTCGGCGATGGCGCGCTCCCGGTCGCTCAGCGAGATCCTCGAAGAACTCCTTGGCCTGGCCGAGAGCGAGGTCGGAGACCTCGGCGATGTCGCGATCGGCAATGGTGACGGCGAGGGAGATCGGGTTGAGCCGGCCGCCGCCGCACGCCTCACAGGGGACCTCCGCCATGTACTCCTGGTAGTACTCCCGAGCCGACTCACTCTCGGCCGACTCGTGACGACGATTGAGGAACGGGATGGCACCTTCGAAGGTGGCCTGCCACTGTCGCTTTCGCCGAAGCGGTTGGTGTACTTGATGGTGATCTTGTCCTGACCGGTGCCGTAGAGGATCTTCTGTTGGATGTCTTCGGGCAGGTCCTTCCATGCGGTGTCCATCGAGAAGCCGAACACCTCGCCGAGACCGGTGAGCAGCCGGTGGTAGTAGCGCATCCGGTTCGACGACCACATCGGGATCACGCCCTCACCGAGCGACAAGCCCGGGTCTGCGATCACCGAGCTCCGCATCGACCTGATACCTGGTGCCGATCCCCGAGCACACCGTGCATGCCCCGTAAGGGCTGTTGAACGAGAAGTTGCGGGGCTGCAGGTCCTCGAAGGAAAGCCCGCATTTCGGACAGGAGAGGTGTTGGGAGAAGGTGAGGGTCGCCCCGTCGACGATCTCGATGTCAGCGGTGCCCTCGGTGAGGGTGAGCGCCGTCTCGAGTGACTGGGTCAGCCTCTGCTCCATCCCTTCCTTGCGGACGAGACGATCGACCACCACCTCGATGGTGTGCTGGTGGTATCGGTCGAGCTTGATCTCTTCGGTCAGCTCCCTGACCTCGCCATCGACCCGGGCCCGGGCAAAACCCTCCTTGGCCAGGTCGGCGAGAAGGCCCTCGTACTCACCCTTCCGCCCCCTGACCACCGGAGCCAGGACCTGGAATCTGGTGCCCTCGGGAAGCTCGAGGATGCGGTCGACGATCTGCTGCGGAGTCTGACGCTCGACAGGAGTCCCGTCGTTGGGGCAGTGGGCAATGCCGATCCGGGCGTAGAGAAGACGCAGATAATCGTGCACCTCGGTGACCGTGCCCACGGTCGACCGGGGGTTGCGCGAGGCCGTCTTCTGGTCGATCGAGATCGCCGGGGACAGCCCGTCGATGAAGTCGACGTCGGGCTTGTCCATCTGCCCGAGGAACTGACGGGCGTAGGCGGACAACGATTCGACATAGCGGCGCTGCCCCTCGGCATAGATGGTGTCGAAGGCCAGCGACGACTTGCCCGACCCGGAAAGACCGGTGAAGACGATGAGTTGGTTGCGGGGCAGCTCGACCGTGAGGTTCTTCAGGTTGTGCTCACGGGCGCCCCTGATGAGAATCGAGTCGGTGGACACGCTCCGCCTGGTGGTCGCCTGAGTTACGACAGTGTAATCCAGATCAGCTGCGAACACCTGTTCGTTCGAC
The DNA here is from genome assembly GCA_963843585.1 of uncultured Acidobacteriota bacterium. Classification (GTDB taxonomy): domain Bacteria; phylum Actinomycetota; class Acidimicrobiia; order Spongiisociales; family ZC4RG35; genus JARDZU01. The sequence goes on along the minus strand of CAWJLJ010000020.1, from coordinate 11,082 downwards.
AGGCTCTTGGGGAGCGAACATCATCAGGACGAAGGCCGTTATCGCGGGGGCGACGGCTCGAGTGATGTCGAAATAGGACTGCCACACCTGCCTGGTGAACACCACGCCAAGGGCAACGAAGCCGAGAAACGCCCAGCCCACCAGGTGCTTCGACAGCAAGACACGACGGGTGTAGAGGACGAAGAGCAACATGATTGCCACCCCGACGGCCATATCCAATGGATCGGACGCCCAGCCCTCGATGGCCTCCACGAATCCCACGAAAGGCAACCCGATTTCCTGGACCTGGGACACCCCCGACTCCAATCCGATCTGCAGGCGGAGGTACAGCCCCCAAAGTCCAACCGCTCCTATTGGCACTACAAGGGCAAGGGCTGCGTCGCGATTGTTCTTCTGATATCTCCAAAGCCACCAAGCAGACCCCACGGCGGCGATGAGCATCACCTCTCGTGACAGAGCTGCAAGCGCAAGCAGGATCACTCCCCAGGCGCGCCGGTCTCGGAGAAACATGGCAACGGCGCCGAATGCGGCCGCCGCCGCAACTATCCCTGCCCCGGAGATGTTCATCTCGCTGATAAAGCCGAGATTGAAGGCGAAGGTCAGACCCCACCAGGGCGACATGCCCATGGACTTGGCGACACTCGCGGTGGCCAGCGTGCCTGCTCCCATCGCCAACACATTCACCACGATGAGTGCCCAGACGATCGTTTCAGGTGAGAAGAAGCCCCCACCACCAGCCAGCAGCGGGTAGAGCATTCGCTGGCTTCGATAGAGCGGCCGATCGAGCACCGATGCATTCGTCTCGGGGTCGAGCACGAGGGGATCATTCGCCTGCACGAAGAAGAACTTGCCGTCGTGGCCTTGACTCGCACGCAGGAAGACATCGCCGAGACGCTCCTCGGCGTAAACGCGAGTCGGCAAGGCTTCTTCGCCGAAGGCAGTGAACAAGCGTGGCGTCCCAGTCAGTCTCAGACAAGCTTCGGACGACCAGAACGCTGGAGAAGACGAGGGCAACGAGGGCAACGAGCCACGCACCCTCGAGTGCTTTGCTCACGTTTGGCCGAGCGGATTCGGTCACGGAACCCGGGCGACGACAAGCCAACTCAAACCCTGCCCCACGCCGATCGCATCGATCCTCTTCGCCAACGGGACCAAGAGGTCGAAGGTCTTCGCCTGGGTCGCAGAGATTCGCCCCGCGCCCATTGCATGATGAAGTCGCCAGCCAAGTCCTCCAAACCGATTGAAGGACTCGACCGAGACCAATTCCAATCCAGCCGATCTGACAATGTCCTCGATGTCCTCCCGATCGAATCGCCTCACATGACCGGCGGCCCTGTCGGTGGGCCCGAAGAGATGTGCCCCGGCCGGGACCTGGATGAGCACGTTGCCTCCAGCGTCGAGGTAGCCGGCAACACGGCTCAGCAATTGCTTGGGCTCATGAGAACGTTGGAGGCCGTCGAAGAGGATCGCCGTATCGAACCGCTCGAGATCTGGTTGGGCTACGTCGAAGTCGCTCAAGACCACGTCGAGGTTTTCCAAGTGCCCGAATCTCCGGCGCAAGAGTCTCGACGTGCACAGGGTCACTGTCGGTGACGAGCAGGCGGTCTCGGTCGAGGAGATGTGACGTGGTGTGACCCGGGCCCGCATTCACCTCGATAACTCGGTCTCCCAGATTGCCGTCGAATCGCTCCAGGATCCAGCGACGAAATCTGGGCGCCCTTCCCAACGCCTGACGGGTGACTACCGAATCCTCATTTGTCGCACGTGTGTCGACAAATCGAAACTTGAGAATGAGCCACAGCGCTTCGACGCCGTCACGCCAGCCGATGTTCTTGCCTTCTGCATAGGTGCGGCCGTGATACGAGATCGGAACCTCGTAGATGCGCGCCCCCCATTGCGCCAGGCGGGCGGTCACCTCGGGCTCGAGGCCGAATCGGTCCGAAGTCAAACGGAGCCTCTTCAGCACGTCCCCCCGGACCGCCTTGTAACAGGTCTCCATGTCGGTGAGATTCAGGTCGTTGGCCATGTTGGAGAAGGCTGTCAGCAGTCGATTCCCGAGCGCATGCCAGAAGAAGAGGACGCGACGGACCTCGCTCGATGCGAATCGGGAGCCGTAGACGGCGTCGGCTTTCCCGTCAAGGATCGGCGCGATGACCTTGCTGTATTCCTCCGGGTCATACTCGAGGTCGGCGTCCTGGATGATCCCGATGTCGCCGCTCATATGCTCGATCGCCGTCCGGATGGCCTTCCCCTTGCCCATATTGACCGGTTGCGCGATGACCTTGATCCTGCCGTCGTGTGTGGCCAGCTCCTGGAGGATCTCGAGGGAGTTGTCCGCGAGCAATCATCGACGCATACCAATTCGATCTCACAGTCGACCGGCGAGGCCAGGACGCGTTCAACGATGGTGCGCAAGGTGCGCGACTCGTTGTACACGGGCATCAGGACTGAAAGAGTGGGCATATGAGGCAGAGGGCCTCTTCTAACTATCGGCACCAACGGACGTCGCCGAAGTATGAATGTATAGATACAAACATCAATCTCGGTGCTCCGATGCGAGAGTCCGTCAAGAATCCCTGGCGATAGGCCGATGAGCTGGCACGATTGTCGAGCCGCTGACCCGAACGGCCACGACGAGGAGACCTCTTCTAGGACATGAGCGTCAAGCAAATACTCGACATTCCAGCGGTGTACTTGCTGTGGCAGGCTCCATTTGTCGCTCAGAAGATGGCACCGGTAGTGGCCTCGGATTCGTTTCGTCGGGCTCGCTCAGTTCTCGACGTCGGTTGTGGACCAGGCACCAACACTCGCTCGTTCAGCCAAGTACCCGAGTATCTGGGTGTCGACCTCGACGAGCGCTATATCGCATACGCCAGAAAGCGCCACGGCCGAGAGTTTCGAGTCGCGGACGTGACATCTGACATCCCGAGCTCCTCCAAGTTCGACCTCATCCTGATGAACAGCCTGATGCACCATCTCGACGAGGCAGGCGTCGCCCACCTCTTAGGTTCCTTGCCCTCGCTCCTCGCCGACGACGGCGAGATCCATATTCTGGACCTCGTCCTCGCAGATAGGGGGCTGCCGCGAAAACTCGCTCTCGCCGACCAGGGCGAGTTTCCACGATCCATTCCGGAGTGGCGGAGCCTCGTGAGCAAGACGCTCGAAATCCGCGATATCTCGCCCTTCAACCTCACATTCGGCGGAATCGAACTCTGGGAAATGGTCCACATCTCGGCTGCGTGACCGAATTCTCTTTTCGACTCGCCAGACCGAGATCGATTAGGACGAACCCTCAGTCATCCATGTCGCGATGGTCTGGCGACCGCCACCACAGATGATCCAAATGGCAACATCCGCGCAAATCGAACAGCTATCGCCGCCTCCATGCTGAACCAGCGGTATGCGAGCTCTGAGAGGAACGATCGACGACCGGCTTCGACCGATGTGTCCCCAACGTCGACTCCGGCCATCTCCAGCCGACGCATGACCAGTTTCGGTGGCACGAGGCCAGCAAACATATAGCCGATCTGGTCGACTTTGAATCCCGACGACTCAAGACGACCTCGAAGCTGCTTCGCCGAATAGCGTCGAAAATGAGCATTAGTCACGTCGTGGCTGGACCAAAGCCAGCCATAAGCGGGCACTGTCAGAATCAATAGCCCGTCGCGTGACAGCAGGCCGCGACCTTGGTTAGAGCGGACGTGTCAGCTTCAATGTGCTCGAGAACGTCGAGCATGACCACGATGTCGTAGGTCTCATCGATCTCCAAGTCGAAGATGTCTCCCGAGACAATCCGGTCGTTGATTGGTGAGTCAGGTCGCAGAGCGAGAGGATCGATCTCGATCCCGCTCACGGCTCGCCGCCGCCAGCGGCCGACAGGTGCTCCATCGTCACGCCTGAGCCACATCCGATATCAAGCACGGAGCATCGGGTGAGATCGACTCGCTTCGAGATGAGCTGACCGACGAGCTGCGCCGAACCTTCCACCAGAAATGATGCAGCTCGAGGTCGGGATAGCTCTGGCGGACATAAGTCTCATCCATCGTTGACGCCAAACGTCCGTTCGATGACATAGATAGGGCGAGCCTTCACTTCCTCATAGATGCGACCCACATACTCACCCAGAACTCCCAGCATTAGGAGCACAGTTCCCCCAAAACCGATCTGCAGCAATGCAAGCGCCGTGAACCCTTGAGGTGCCGCTCCGGTCGCCGATCCGAACGAACAGAGCGTAAGCCCCGAAGACCAGCCCTCCCAACAAACCAAACAAGCCGACCGCGGTTGCGATGCGTAAGGCACAACCGAGAAGGCAAGTATCCCGTCAAGAGCGAGGCCGACCAGGTCGGAGAGTGAGTACTTGCTGGCACCGCCGGCCCGGTCGCTGCGTTCGACGGCAATGCCGACCTGCTTGAACCCGACCCAGGCTCTCAGCCCACGCAGATATCGTTGCCGTTCAGGAAGGCTCGACATCACGTCGGCAACATCTCGACACGAGGGCGAAGTCGCCCGCGTCGATTGGAATGTCGACACTCGACATGGTCGATAGCAGCCGATAGTGCAGCGCTAGGCCGCCCGCATCAGAAACGACTCCTTTCGGTGTATACGCTGGGCATAGACGACGTCCGCTCCGCCTCTGTATTCCTCGATGAATTTGCCTAGGACTGTCGGATCGTCCTGAAGATCGCCATCGATCACGAACACGACATCCCCACCGCGCGTGGTCCATGCCTGCGGTGACCGCCGCCTGATGCCCAAAGTTGCGAGAGAGCCCGATCACTCCCAGTCGAGGGAACTCATCTCGAAGGATCAGGAGCTTTCGCATAGTCGCGTCACGGCTCCCATCATTCACACACAACACTTCATGCTGATCGGGGATGGACAGTCCCGAAAGCACGTTGAACACGGTACGAACCGTCGTTTCGACTACGTCCTCTTCGTTGAAAAGCGGAATGACAACAGAAACAGCCGGATATGGTCGCAGCGTCTCGCCTGTACTTCGGGCCATTTGCTCAGTTGGCACGGCTGTCCAAGTCCTCATATACGTCGAACCATCCAAAGGAGGATCGATCGGGGTATTCCGTCCCAACGATATCGACGAACGGCTGCGGCAGCGTGGGCGAGAAGCCCGGTGAACGATTCACTACCACGGCAGACAGCTCCCCCTCAAGCACGGCAGCGTCCAGTTCACCGATGCGCCAGGATTCGCAAGGAAATCGAACAACACGGGCGTGAGATTGGCAGCACCAGACAGGAAGTAGATCTCTGGCGAGTCAGGACCGGCATATATGGGAAGCGGGGCGTAAGACCCGAGGTGATTGACCAATTCCGAATAGAACCCATCGCTTTCCGGAACATCGATGCCGCCGCGCTCGACGTCAAGTTCGACTCGTACCACCGGTTCAGCAAGTGGCGTCGACACGTACAGGTAACCCTGCTCGAGCTTGATCGCAACTATCGACGCGGTCAACAAGAGAATTACGGCAAGCGCCCTGGATCCATTCGGACCAACGATCCAAACTCCAAGCGCGGTGACGATCCATGGAACCAAGTACAAGGCGTAGATCTTGTTGCTCACCGGGTACTGGATGAATGCGAAGGCAGCCAGCAACAATGCACACAGAAGATGTTCCGTGGTCAGCCGATTGCGCCATCCTCTCCCGGCCATCCCTGTCGAAACGGCCAATGGGGCCAGCATCATGAGCACGATCGCCAGAATCCCACCACCAGTGCCAGGCTGTGGAAGCGACGACGATGATCAGCGCAACCCATGCGCCCAACACCAACTTCGGGTTGACTAATCGGTAGACCCAAAAGGTCAGGAGTCCCACGGCGCCCAGCAATAGCAAAAGGAGCAAAGGGATCGAACTGCTCCAGGCCGCCGAGTCGAACCGCAATTGAGGTAATCGAAACCACCCCGAGATCAATGCATCGCCGTTCCCGGACAGGATGTATGGAAGGGCAAAGGTCCCGACGGGCACCACTACCGCAAGAGAAAAAATGGCGACTGCGCTCACCTGTACCGCCTGACCGCCAGGCATCCTCGGCACTGATTCCATTCGAAATCCGACGAACGCCGCCAGGCCAGGGGAACAAAGAGCAATGCAACTGATCGAAACGACGGAGCTCCGGCCAATAACACACCGAACGCGAGCACGATCAGGGCGCCCAACGCGACCAGCACCCGGCGCCTGGGTGAATCGGGACTGATCAGCATGATCAGATAAAGGGCGACGGCAGCTGCAACAAAGGCGCCCGTCGATTTCACAAGGAAACTCACACCCGTGAGCACGCCGGCAGCTCCTAAAACCCACGATTTCCTGCTGTCCAGCCACCTGCAGGACCAACCAGCCGGACGCGAGGCCCAAAGCGGCATTCCACCATGAGGGCATCGAAGCCGGATAGACCGCGAACCCGACCAGCATCGCCGCCACCCCAACTGAAGCCGCCACCACGATCGGCTGAACACGACGCGTGATCCCGAAAGCTGCAAGGCCGGCAACAACCGCGATCACAATGTTGGCGACGCGGAGACTACGAACGCTCTCGCCGATCAAGGTGAACACCCCGGCGTGGGCGTAGGCCTGCAGCCCACCATACGTGTCGTGGAAATCGACGTGGGGCACCTGACCATCTAGGACGCGAGTCGCCGCCTGACCCAAAGTACCTTCGTCATGAGGGATCCAGCCCCTGAAAGCCAGTCTGGCCAGAACGGTGAGCCCGACCACCAACAACAGCCAGGCCAGCGTTGGATTGTCTAGGAGCGAAGCCTAGTGACCTCACGCGAAGCGACGTGGAGGATTCGATCGTGTTCACCGACGGTAACGCCTTCCGGCGGAATGCCCGCGAGCACGGCGAAGATGGCTCCGACGTGTCAACCCGCCTCGGCGACCTCACGAAGCTCGCGTCTGAGCTCATTGACCTCATCGCGGAGTCGCGCGGCGTATTCAAAACGAAGTTCTTTGGCAGCCTCATGCATCTCGTCCTCCAGACTCATGATCAGTCTGGTCAGATCGTCGCCCTCGAGATCGATCGGCCTCCTCGGCTCGACCTCGCGTCTTCTCCTATCGCCTTTCGGAGCCTCCGACTGAACCAATTCCAGTATGTCGGACACCCGTTTTCTCACGGTCTGCGGGTCGATGCCGTGCGTCCTCATTCCACTCGGACTGGGCCCGGCGTCGCCGGTTGGTCTCGTTTATCGCCCGCTTCATCGACTCGGTCACATTGTCGGCATACATCACGACCTGACCGTCCACATTTCGTGCCGCCCTACCGATGATCTGGATCAGCGACGTCTCGGAACGAAGAAACCCCTCCTTGTCGGCGTCGAGGATGGCCACCAGCGACACTTCGGGCAGGTCGAGACCCTCGCGGAGGAGATTGATCCCGACGAGGACGTCGAAGTCGCCGAGTCGAAGCTCCCGCATGATCTGCACCCGCTCCAAGGTGTCGATCTCGGAGTGCATGTACCGGGCTCTGACGCCCATCTCCAACAGATAGTCGGTCAGGTCCTCAGCCATCTTCTTGGTCAGCGTGGTCACCAGCACCCTCTGCTCCCGGAGGGCACGTTCTCTGATCTCGTGGAGTAGGTCATCGATCTGGCCCTTGGTGGGTCGGATCATCACCTCCGGGTCTATGAGACCGGTGGGCCGGATGATCTGCTCCACAACCTGGGTGGAGCGAGAGACCTCGAAGTTGGATGGTGTCGCGGAAAGGAACACGATCTGGTTTGCCTTCTCCAGCCATTCGTCGAATCGGAGCGGCCGATTGTCCTTGGCCGACGGAAGACGGAAACCATGCTCGACGAGCACCTCCTTCCGGGAGTGATCGCCTTCGTATTGGCCGCCGATCTGGGGCACGGTCACATGTGACTCGTCGATGATGGTCAGGTAGTTCTTGGGGAAGTAGTCGAGGAGCGTGTACGGAGCCTCACCCGCGGTCCTCCCGTCGAGATGACGTGAGTAGTTCTCGATCCCCGAGCAGAACCCGACCTCACGCATCATCTCCAGGTCGTAGTTGGTCCGCATGCGGAGACGCTGCGCCTCGAGCATCTTGCCCTTGCCTTCCAACTCGGCGAGACGATTCTTCAGCTCCTCTTCGATCGAGACGATCGCCTTGAGCATGCGCTCCCGCTCGGTCACATAGTGCGTGGCGGGGAAGACGAACAGCTCGGACAGCTCCTCGACCACCTCTCCGGTCACCGGATTCAGCCTGATGATGCGCTCCACCTCGTCGCCCCAGAACTGGACCCTGACGATGGTCTCCTCGTATGAGGGGAACACCTCGAGCGTGTCGCCCTTCACCCGGAACTTTCCCCGGATGAGGTTGACCTCGTTGCGCTCGTACTGGATGTTCACCAGACGCTGAATGGCATCCTTCATCGGGTACTCGACCCCTTGCACCAGTCGGAGGAGTTGGCCCATGTACTGCTCCGGGGAGCCCAAGCCATATATGGCGGACACCGAGGCCACGATGATGACGTCGTCCCGGACCAGCAGACCCGCCGTCGCCGAGTGACGGAGGCGGTCTATCTCGTCGTTGATCGTGGCGTCCTTCTCGATGTAGGTGTCGGTCTGAGGCAGATAGGCCTCTGGTTGGTAGTAGTCGTAATACGAGACGAAGTACTCCACCCTGTTGTGAGGGAAGAACTGTCGGAACTCGTTGGCTAGTTGGGCGGCGAGAGCCTTGTTGGGTGCGAGCACCAGCGTTGGCCTCTGCACCTGCTCGATAGTCCAGGCGATCGTGGCCGACTTGCCCGAGCCGGTGATTCCGAGGAGGGTCTGATAGCGGTCGCCCCTGTTGATTCCCTCGGCCAGGGCTGCGATCGCCGCTGGCTGGTCACCAGCCGGGGCGAAATCGGACACGATCTTGAATTCGGGCACTGTCGGAGGCTACCGGTGGCCTGGGACAAGATCCGTCCGCAATCCCCGAAGGAGATAGTCGCCGAGCAAGTGCCGCCGCCTCCTCCAGATGCTGGATTTCGCCGTGATTTGGCACCACCACGTCAGCGGCCGCGAGCCACTCTGCCCTGCTGGGTTGAGACGCCATTCGACGGCGGACGTCTGCTTCGCTCATGCCCCGCTGCACGGCCCGACGCAGACGTGTCTCGTCGTCGGCATCCACCACGATCGTCGGCCAACCCATCGAGGTCTCGAGCAACGGCATCTCGACGACTGCGACACCGGAAAATCCCTTCAAATCGGCCTCGATTCGGCCGAAGATCATGGGATGAGTGATCGCTTCGAGCACCTCGAGCTCTCCCGGGTCGTCGAAAACGATCCGGGCCAGCGCCTTGCGGTCTATCTGGCCTTCGAGGACGACGTCCGGCCACCGCTCGGCGACCGCGGCCAAGCCTTCGCCGGCCAGAACGAGGTGACCCACGGCGTCCGCGTCGACGGCGTGAATGCCCCGCTCCGCCAGTAGCCGGCGAACCTCACTCTTACCGGAGCCGATCCCGCCCGTGATCAGCCAGCGCCCGTCCGAGGAACTCATCACCGCCGACGGTAGCCTTGCCCCCATGACGGTCTCCGTCCCGGCCCCCTGGGAATTCCGCCTTCATCGGAGTGTCACCATCGGGCAATTCGTCGTCCTGATCTACGCCGTCGTGTTCGATCTGATCTCCGAGGTCGGCTCTCCGGACGGTGCCTCTCTCCTGGCGATGGCCCTCGGAACGATCTACGTGATCGGCACCGCAGCCGTTCCCGAGAGCTGGTATCGCCGGCGGTTTGGAGCCGAGACCATCACACTGATCGGTGCTTTTCTCACGATCACCGCCATCACGCTGACCGGAGGACCCAACAGCCCTTACATCTTGCTGTCGATGGGACCACCGATCCTTGCCACGATGTATGGCGGGCTACGCACCGGGTTGATGACCAGATTTCTCTCGGTGGCCCTGCTGTTTCTCGTCAGCCTCTCTCAAGCTGAACCCGGGACCGAAGCGGATGCGATCCTGGTGGTCCTACCCGCCATGGGGCTGTACGTGGCATTTGTCCTTCTGGTGACTGTCATCCGCCGGCTGCTGGAGGACGCCCATCGTCAGGCTGGAGAGTTGGCCGAGGCAACGGAATCGGCCACGCAGAAGCTGGAGAACCTCGAGGAAATCCATGGGGTCCTCATCCGTCTGTCGGAGGACATATCGGCCGGGCGTCTCAATGCTGTGGAGGTGGCGGCCGACACACTGGAGGCGATCCTGGCCCGAATCCCGGGGTCTTCTGGGCGACTCATTCTCGACGACGAAGAGGGACCGGTGGTCCTCGCCTCCCGTGGCGTCCCTCCCGAGAGCCCACACCCCTATGAGGTCCCGCTGTCGACTGCCGACGCCTCCGTGGGCAGTCTGGAGCTCCTGACGCCACAATCACTCTCTGAGGCCCGATCTGATCGATATCGAGGCGTTCGTTCAGCCCGTCAGCATCGCTTTCGCCAACCTTCAGTTGCTTCAGAACATCGTCGGCTCCGCCGTGGCCGAGGAGCGGATTCGTCTCGCCCGGGAGATGCACGACGACATCGGGCCTTCGCTCGCTTCGCTGGGATTGGCCCTGGACATGGCAGCGATGCAACAGGCGGAGCATGCGGAACTGTCCGCTGACCTCAAAGTCCTGCGCACCAACGTGACCAAACTGGTCGAGGATCGGCCAGCCGTTATCGCCGATCTGACCTCGATCATCACCGAGGCCACCCGAAATGCCCACAATCACTCAGGGGGATCGCAAATACTCGTGTCGGGGAGGATCGACCGCTCGTTTGGTGTCTGCAACGTGATCGACGACGGAAGCGGATTCGACCCGACCTACGAGCCCGATGGCCATTTCGGCCTAACAGGCATGCGGGAACGTGCCGACAAGATAGGGGCGAAGATCAGCTTTCAACCAACTCCCGGAGGAGGAACAACCGTGACTGTGGAATGGGGCAACCGATGATTCGTGTAATGATCGCCGACGACCATCAACTCTTTGCCGAAGGGCTGAGCCAGGCGCTCAACATCCTGCCTGATACTCGGGTGGTCGGCGTGGTGGAGTCCGGGCCTGCGCTCGAGGAAGCCCTGATGAACCAGCCCGCCGAGGTTTCCATCGTGGACATCGAGAT